>PAAN01000032.1 GCA_002699365.1 Coraliomargarita sp.
CGCCTCGAGTACTTGAATGTTTGCAATCAAGCTTGCACTAGCGCCAAGAATGCCAGCTTCTACGCAAGAGGGTGCTTCATTTTTATTTGGGTATAAGGTCTTAAAACTTGCCCCATGAGAGTCCCATAAGGAGCAAACCTGTCCTTTATTTCGATATAAGGCAGCGTGTATCCACGGGCGATTAAATTTTGCACATACAGCATCAATTAAATAGCGAACGTGCATATCATCGGTCGCATCTAACACTAGATCATGCGATGCAATTAATGTTTCTGCATTGGCCTGCGTTAGCATATCGCAAAAACTTTCTACCTGCAGATAGGGATTNAGTCGTATGATGGAGCGCTTTGCAGACTCAGCTTTATTACAATCAAGATCCTTAGAGCTATGTAACCACTGTCTAGCTAGGTTGGACAGTTCGATATTGTCTCCGTCTATAATGCTTATGTGTCCTACACCTGCGCCTGCTAGTCCCTGCAGAGCTGGACATCCAAGTCCTCCTGCTCCNACAACTAGAACTCTAGCTGNTTTNAGTTTCTGTTGTCCTTCGGTTCCTACGCTNGGCAGTAATAAATGCCTTGCATAGAANACCAGTTCTTCTTGAGAAAAGCTTACTTCAGCATAAGCGTTAGCGATTCGTTCTAGATAGGACACTTCTAAAAATGCAGGTATGACTTAAATGATTAAGATGTATGTGAATTCACTATAATAGAAATCCGTGGATTACGAAAGAAAATGGCTTGTAAGTGCCTATATGAGCTACCCTCCAATATAAGACATTTCGACTTTTTCTTGAGCATTTTTAGTAACGGCTCTGAGCTCGGAGTATCGATCATCGCGATGTCCCCAATGTTTTGAAAGTATCGATAAAAGTTGGTCTTTATGGTATTTTTCTGACCGTAGTATTTTTCTTAGGTCGAGACCAGTGCTAGCAAATAAGCAGGTATAGAGTTTCCCATCCGCAGATATACGAGCTCGTGTACAGCCACCGCAAAAAGGCTGCGTTACAGATGTGATTAATCCGAATTCAGACGTGTGATCTTTGTAACGATATCTTTTAGCAACTTCAGCGCTTGAACTTAAGTCTATGGGTTCGATCTCAAATTCAGCTTGGATCTCTTTTAAAATTTCATCTGCGCTAAAAACCTTCGCCATTTTCCATCCGTTGTGATTACCAACATCCATGTATTCGATAAAGCGAAGTGGTACGCCTAGATCTTTAAAGTACCGAGCCATTGGCAGGACCTCTCCTTCATTTACCCCTTTTTGAACAACCATATTTACTTTAATGCTTAGCCCTACGTTTAGGGCAGCATCGATTGCATTGAGTACTATATCAGGGGATTTGCCGCGTCCATTTATTTCGCCTAAGATTTTTGGATCTAGAGCATCTAAGCTTACCGTGACTCGAGACAGCCCTGCGGCTTTTAGGGCTTGCACCTCTTTAGCTAATCGTAGCGCATTAGTCGTCAGCGTGATCTCTTCCACATTGTGATGATCCTTCAAGCGCTCTACGAAGTTGACGATACCAGGCCTTAGAAGTGGTTCGCCGCCAGTTAGGCGAATTTTTTTCACTCCCAAATGTAAGAATGTTTTAACAAGAACATCTAACTCCTCGAAATGGAGCCATTCGTTTCTTTTTAAGAATGGATAATTAGGGCCGAAGATCTCTTTAGGCATACAATAGGCGCAGCGTAAGTTGCACTGGTCTGTAAGTGAGATACGTAAGTCTGTTAATCGGCGACCTATTTTGTCATTAATCATTAGTTCTTTAAAATTACATCNATTAACTACATATTCAAATAATTAAGATGAAATCTATCCATCCATGTGAAGCTGACGACTTAATTTTTGCGAGTCTGCCTAAAGTTGAATCTGTTGATCTGCCACTTATAAATTGTGCCGGACGAATATTGCGGGAAAGTATTTATGCGGACCGACCTTTTCCTCCCTTTAATCGAGCGATGATGGATGGCTATGCCATTCGTTCGATGGATCTATCTACAGTAACTGGCTTTGACATTATTGCGGAATTACCTGCAGGCGCTCCTCCAGTAGAAATTGGCAATGCTTCTGGTAGCTGTGTAGAAATTATGACAGGAGCAGTCGTACCTAGCGACTCTGATTGCATCATTCCGTATGAGTTGACCAAGAAGTTANACAATGGCAAAATTATATTAGAAAANCCTGATCAGCATAATAGCGGGGACTNCATTCATTCAGTGGGCAGTGATCAGGCAGAAGGCACTCTTCTTTTAGAGGCTGGTAGGGTGCTCGGTTCTCGAGAGATAGCAATAGCAGCAACATGTGGACATGTTCATCTAAAAGTCTCGAAAATGCCTGCTATCACAATTGTTAGCACAGGTGACGAGCTAGTGGATGTAAAACAAATACCTCAAGCGCATCAGATCCGCCGCTCTAATGATCTAGCTATTCAGGCTGCGCTTGGTCGATCACACTTAGATGTGCAAGAAAGCGTGCATTTGCCCGACGACTTAGAGGCTGTACAATCACAACTTTCAAGAGTCATACAGCAAAGTAAATTTGTTATTATCTCCGGTGGAATCTCGATGGGCAATAAGGATTACGTGCCTGCCGTTTTGGATGCTATGCACTTAGAAAAAAAAATTCATGGGGTCGCCCAAAAGCCAGGCAAGCCTTTTGGTTTTTGGAGTAGTGAAAGCACTGCAATTTTTGCATTACCAGGAAATCCATTGTCGGCCCTTGTCTGCCTTCATCGTTATGTGCTGCCAGCGCTTCGAGTAGCGCAAGGGCAATCCCAGGTAAAGCCCTCAAAAGTGTTACTAGCTAATGAGATACCACCAATGGATCGATTAACTCGCTTTTTACCAGTTAAGCTTCTAAGTTCAGGATTTGCCCTACCATTACCCCCGCAAAATTCCGGTGATTTTGTAAGTATTCTTAGTGCAGATGGGTTCATAGAACTACAGCCGAGCAACAAGAAAACCGAAGTTAAGGGTGGTGAACCTGTAAATTATTATGCATGGCTTTAATACATATTATAGTAGTTTTTGTATTTAAGTTTTTTTAATCTAGTTTATTTCTTTCCACTCCCTCAAAAATGGAATTTTCACATATTGATAAAGATCTAAAGCCCACGATGGTAGATGTGTCTGAGAAGGTCGCTTCCACGCGCACTGCTATTGCCGAGTCGATAGTTTATTTTGGAAAAAATGTTCTCGACCAGCTTGCNGCAGATGGTTGGTCGACTAAGAAAGGCCCTATTTTCGACACCGCTATTATTGCTGGCACAATGGCAGCTAAAAAGACATCTGAACTTATACCATTTTGTCACCCGCTCAATCTAAAGTCAGTCAAAATAAATATAGAATGCATGGATGAGGCACGCCTTAGCATTGTGGGCACGGTTAAAGTTAAGGAGCAAACGGGCGTTGAGATGGAGGCACTGACTGCTACTTCAGTTGCTGCGCTTACAATTTATGATATGTGCAAGTCATTTTCTAAAGATATAATCATTGAATCAACACGACTGATTAAAAAGACGGGAGGAAAAAACGATTTTTNGAGGCAATGAAAAAGGAAGTATATGGACTAGTTCTAGCAGGTGGAAAAAGTCGTCGCATGGGGCGCGACAAGGCGTTGCTGTGCTACAGCGGGGAGTCAACGCAACTTGAGCGAACAGTAGACCTACTTTCAAAAATCTGCCAAATGGTTTTTGTTTCTCAACGTAAAGACCAATCTTTTCCAATACCTTCTAAAGCGGAAGTCGTGTTTGATTCAATAGCTTCGGTAAAGGGTCCTCTCTGCGGCATTTTGTCAGCCATGCAGGCTTTTCCTCAGGCTCACTGGTTAGTACTTGCTTGTGACCTGCCTTTCGTAACGGTTTCGACGCTTGAAAAGATCATTACATCCTTTCGTGCTAGTGATCCTCGACTAACGGCTTATCGCAGTAGCAGTGACGGTTTGCCTGAACCGCTCTGCGCAATCTATCCAATTGGTTCTAATAAAGTTCTACTAGATACCTCACGCAAAACAGGTAATTTTTGTCCTCGAAAACTGCTCATCATTAATNAAGCAACTTTGATCGACCAAGAAGATCCTTCTAGCCTTGATAATATNAATACGAGCGCAGAATTTGAAGCTGCAAATAGCACTAAGTTATGCGAATAAAAATACTTTATTTTGCTCAACTTGCAGATCTTGCTGGAAAAGCTGAGGAAGTTCGAGAGTTCTCTAGTATCACTGCTAAGGAGCTCTACAAGCAGCTAGCCCAAGAATACCAATTTCCGCATAAGTTTTTCCAGCTACAAGTGGCGATCAATCATGAACTCTGCGCTCACAAAAAAGAACTTCATGACGGTGATAGCATCGCCTTTCTTCCTCCTATGACTGGAGGATGATTGAGGTCTTATCTTCTGCTTCCAATGAAATTTGAAATAACGGATCATTCAATAGCTCCTAGCGCATTGCGTGAGGAGCTATTATCCCTAAAATCTGGTGGTTACTGTAGTTATGAAGGCTGGGTGAGAAATACAAATGAAGGCAAATTAGTTAAGAAATTGCAGTATACCGCTTACCCAGAACTGGCTCCTGCTATAGGGCAAAAAGTCTTAATAGAAGCCAAGGAAAAATTTAATATAATAGGAGCATCTGCAGTGCACCGTATCGGATTGCTTAGTGTTGGTGAGTTAGCTGTTTGGGTTGGTGTTACCGCACATCATAGAGGAGATACATTTCTCGCAAGCCGGTTCATAATCGATAACATTAAGTATCGTCTACCAGTATGGAAAAAAGAGTATTATGCAGATGGAAGTAGCTCATGGATTGATAACAGCGGCTGTGACTGCGCTGACCCCAACAATTTAGTCGTCGATCCAGCGGCCTGCTCGCATCATTAAGAGAGGTAGAAATCTCCCCAATATTGGCGTAGGGGTTNACGATTTTTTACAGACATAGTTTGAGCGCTGCAAAGAAAAGCACACAGCCTAACGCAGTTCTTATCGTTAGCTCTGTAGCGATTTGGCTACCCCATTTAGCNCCCAAATATCCAGCGATAATCACCGCGCAAGTTAGCAAGAGNGTATATGGATGAAAGTTTTCGATAGAAGGGCGCAGGCCCGCTAAACCTGCTAGAGAATTAAAGAAGATAAAAGGAGCTGAAATTGCAGCCGCAGTTCTCGGTGTGGCCCAAGCCAAAAGTATAACTAGTGGGGTCAGAAAAATACCACCACCGACTCCAATAAGCCCTGAAACAAAGCCTATCAAAGCGCCTGTTAATAGAAGAATAATCAAATGTGGCTTTTTTATCTGATCAGACTTTTTTAAGGTCATAAATAATCGTAGCAAAGCGAAGCACAATGCTAGAGCTAAGATCTGCCTGAAAAAATCTTTGTTAAGATCGATACTACCACCCCAGTAGGCAAAAGGGATTGCTGCTACAGATAATGGTAGAAATAGACCTAAACGGAAATGTCCTGCTTTAAAAAATGCAATTGTTCCAACTAAAGATACCAGAACATTTAAGAGCAAAGCGGTTGGGCGNATCAAATCTGACTCAACCGATAATAAGATCATAGTCGCAAGATAACCGGATGCTCCGCCGTGCCCTACCGATGCATAAANTAAAGCAACCAGAAAAAACGGAAGTATAAATAATAACGACTCGCTCAACATAAATGAATAATTTATTATACAGAGCAGTCGAATAGAGATGACTCAATAAGTAATTTTCAGGATCATAAGCCTTCTGTTTCCAAAGTCCTAAAAGTTAGGCACTTCTTTCTCTTGAGTCTTCCTTNATATGTCTTCAGTGATTGATTGAGNAATCTGTAGAGCGTATACACTNNGTTGCTATTGNATATTTTGATGCCTTGACAGCATGCCTAGCAAAGGTTTTTCTCCTGCGCTCTTCTTCTAGAACCATTTCCAATGAAACCTACATTTAGACCTTCAAAACTTCGCCGCGCACGTAAATTCGGCTTTCGTGCTCGTAATGCGACCCGTGGTGGCCGCAAGGTTCTGGCGGCACGCCGGGCTAAAGGACGCTATCGTTTGGCTGCATAAGGCAGTCTTAGCGTTTTACATTTTTGGAGCGATGGGTGTTCCGGCCTTGAAGCGCTTGCGTCGGCAAGTTGATTTTCAGCAAGTTCGCAGCAGTGGAAAGCGCATGTCTTTTGGGCCTTTTATATTGCAGTGGTTCAGTCGTGCCGAGTTACCGGGTGTTCGCATAGGTATNATTGCAAGTAGACGAGTTGGCAATGCAGTTAAGCGTAATCGAGGCAAGCGCCTACTTCGAGAAATTTTTCGTGCCCATGAAGCGAACTTGCCCCAGAGCCTAGATCTGGTAATTGTGCTTAGGAAGGGTTATGATAAGTTCGCTTACGCTGATCTTGAACAAGCTTTTCTGAAGGGGTGCACACAAATAAATACAACTACAAATAATCTTTAATGGGTATACATTTACATGAAACAGAANATTTAGAAACAAGCGCTCCTTCTATCGGAGCATTCGTTGCGGTCTTTTTTGTGCNCGTTTACCAATGCTTGCTCTCGCCCCTAAAAATATTCTTTTTTGGCACTAGTTGTAGCTGCCGCTTTCAGCCTACTTGCTCCTGTTTTGCTCGCACCGCGCTCCTTCGTTTTGGCCTCTTGCGTGGTAGTTACATGGTCCTATGTAGAATTTTAAGGTGCCACCCATGGAATGCTGGTGGATATGATCCTGTTCCAAGCTTGAAAAGTAACAAAGTTAAAGGCATTTCAAAACACCTTATTAATAATTAAATGGATAAAAAAAATACATTCTTTGGATTGCTCTTCATCGCATCCGGCATCGGCTACATGTTTTGGCAGTCTGTAGAGCTGCAACAGCAAGAGCGATTGACTGCACTGGAGGCGGCTAAGTTAACTCAACCTAGTGAGGTAGAAAGTGCGAGCGCAGGCCCAAATAGTGATTTTTCTGGCGGCGCCGAATCTGCAGCCGAAGAAAGTGCAATGCTTGATTTGTTGGCTAAAGATGTTTCTGGGATTACTGATGAGCCGCAAATACTAGATGTCTCGGATGCGGAAGAAATTGTCACAATATCCAATGACTATATAAGAGTNGAATTCACTAATTTCGGTGGTGCTATCCGGCGCGTAGAATTTTTAAAAACAAAGCGNGGGCAGTTGGATGATTTCGTATTTAATGACAAGGGACACTTGCCAGCCCTTAGCTTAGGTTTACCCAATAAGGACGGCAGTATTCAAGAATTTGATATGCCGTATCAAATNGAGGCTAAGTCGTCTAATTCGATCACTTTTTTGTTGCAAGCAGGAGCAGATCTTCAAATCCGCCGAATCTACTCTTTAACNCAAAGTGGTTCTTCAGAAGACCCTTATATCATTGATCATAGCACTACTTTTACCAATCGATCCTCCTNGGCGAAAGCATTCTCAACACTTTATCTAAACTTGGGAACGATGCAGTCTATCTCGGATGGGCGTATGCAACAAAGCTATCTTAACGTAGGGTATTACAATGGAGCCGATGCAAAGTTTAAGCCAATCACTAAGTTAATTGGAGGCAGTGGATTTCTCGGAATAGGAGCAAGCGCTCCACGCGAGGAGATTCGCATTGAGGATGCGGGTCGAATAGAGTGGTCCTCAGTTAAAAATCAGTTCTTTGCTGCGGTCCTTTCCTCCGATCAGAAAATAGGAGAAGACTTAATTGTTTACCGTGTAGATGGTGAACAAAGCTTGTCTAGCGCAAGTCGTGTTGGAATTACCGGCAGTGTAGGCTATGCATTTGGTACTATTGCAAGTGGGTCATCAAAGACACTCGATTTTGATTACTTTGTTGGGCCTAAAGAGTTTAAGCGCTTACAGGCTCTTGGTAATNAAAAAGACCTCGTTATGCAATTTGGCTTCCTCAGCTTCATTAGTAAATTACTACTGTCATTTATGTATGCGATTCACGCCATAGTCCCAAGTTGGGGTATGTCTATCGTAATTATGACGATCTGCATCAAACTTGTCTTTTGGCCATTGACTGCTAAGGCAGCAAAGTCGCAGAAGCGCATGTCGAGCATTCAAGGACCAATGGCAGAGTTAAAAGAGAAGTTTAAGGACAATCCACAAAAGATGCAGCAAGAAACTCTAAAGCTCTTTAAAGAGCATCAAGTTAATCCCGTTGCAGGTTGTTTGCCGATGCTTGTACAAATGCCAATTTTCTTAGGGTTATTTTATATGTTACGATCTGCTTCAGAGCTTCGCCATGAGTCGTTTCTATGGGTATCAGATCTTTCACAAGCAGACACTATTTTTGAAATCTCGGGGTTTCCGATCAATCTACTTCCGTTGATCATGGGAGTTACGATGTTCTTGCAAATGAGTATGATGCCAATTAACCCGAGTGCGGATCCCGCGCAGCAGAAGATTTTTAAATTTTTACCCTTTGTTTTTCTTGTATTTCTCTATAACTTTTCTTCNGGACTAGTACTTTATTGGACNGTGCANAACATTCTCACAATTGTGCAGCAGAAGATCACCAATAGCCGCCCAGATGAGTTGCCTGCTTTAGCTGGAGATCAGGCAAATAAAGCCACTAAGTCAAAATCTAAGGGCGGAATTGCTAGAGGAAAATCTCCACATAAAAACTAGTATCTAATGTTTCGTCTAGTACACTTAGNNGCCTTAGCCATTTAATCTCATTATTCATTACACATGTCTGGACACAGTAAATGGGCAACTATTAAGCGAGCCAAAGGCGCAGCAGATGCAAAGCGTGGTAAGTTATTTAGTGTACTTAGTAAGGACATCACATTAGCCGCTCGGAGTGGCGGAGGAGACCCTGGATTTAATCCGCGCTTACGCACCTGTATTGCCAAAGCTAAAGCGGCTAACATGCCGGCAGACAATATTGACCGGGCTATTAAAAAAGGAACGGGAGAGCTTCCTGGGGTCGTTTATGAAGAGAACCTTTATGAGGGNTATGGAGCCGGTGGAGTAGGAATTATNGTCGAGGTAACCACTGATAATAAGAATCGTTCTGCCTCAGAGGTGCGTAGTACAATGGGAAAGAATGGTGGCAATCTAGCTGGCGTTGGATCTGTTGCGTTTCAATTTGATCGCAGGGGGCAATTTATAATTGAGGCATCTAAAATTAGCGAGGAGGCCTTGATGGACTTAGTCCTAGAGGCGGGTGCTGAAGATATAAAAAACGAGGGGGATCACTTTGAGGTGGTCTGTGCAATCTCAGAGTATGATTCGGTCTCACAAGCTCTCGATGTCGCTAAGATCGAATGTGTCGCATCGGAGTTAGCGTATCTAGCGAATGTATTTGTGCCAGTTGATGACAAGGATACGGCACGTAAAGTTCTACATTTAGTTGAAAAAATTGACGAGCTTGAAGATGTTAAAGCGGTGCATCATAACATGGAATTGTCCGACAGCGCTTTACTCGATGAGCAAGAGTAATAGCTCGTCTTTAAAGCTCTTGCAATGATCTGATTTTGAAACAAGCTAATCAACAATGAAGAAAATACTTACCTTAACTACATTGATACTTTTTTTATTTTTAACTGGNTGTGTCACTAATGGCACGCAGGCAGANTCCAATAGCTTTAATATGCTNGGCATNATAAAGNATGAGGCGGCTAGTTACTCCGCTACTGGACCAATTACGATGGCTGTGAGCAGTGATGAATTAACCGAACGTAAGAATTTTAGTGGTAACAAAACAACACTTCTTTGGGGCCTGATTACCCTAAAGGACTATTAAGCCACTTTATTTATCTTGCTCCTAAGCCGCCCAAACAAGGGCGGCTTTTTTGTAGGTATTGTCCTCCTTTACTGGATCGGTAACCTTGATCTTTATCGTAAACGACTCAAAAGATACCATGCGCTTTTATGAGAATGATTCTCATAAACTATATGGGCTTGTAGTAGTTAATTTATTTTGCTCCATTGTCTTACAGGTACCTATTACCTACAGTATTAATCAATAATATATTAAACCATGTTAAAGTCATTTATCAGTTTTTTTGCTGTCATCTTGCTCAGTCATACAGCTCAAGCAATTTGGACTACCATAGATCTTCCAGATCGACTCAGCTATGAGTCAACTGCGATGTCCCATCTATCCGATGGCCGTTTGCTTTATGCGCATGATGGAAATATTTATCGGCAAAGTGCTTTTGGCAGTAGTTCTACAGTAGCTTTTTCTAACGCTCCTTCAGGAGCGTACTCGTTTGTTACAGGCAATGGATTTATTGGTGTTGGAAGCTTTGGAGGTTCGGCTCCTATATACAGCTTCAACGCAGGTGATTCCAATGCACCTTTTACGAATAGTGGGTCAATCCAGAGTTACACGGGTGCCACGTACGAAAATGACAGTATTTTAACTGTCGGCATTAATGGTGATCGTGAGGNGAGTTCTGTCTCAGAAGTTGGGATCTATTCTAGGTCTGGAATGTATACTACAATTGTCAGTAATGTTTCAACGTACTCAGGAGGTATAGCTTGGAGTGGTGATANGCTTTATGTAGCCGATAATGATGATANGAGAATTTATTCATTCTCTTCTTCTCAGGTTTCGAGCGCGATTAATGGAGCGGAGTTAAGTATAGAAAATGGTACATTTATAACTAATTTGGGAGTATCGGGATCAATTGCCGTTGATTCTGAAGGGCGCATCTTTGCCAGTGGATATCAATCAAACGGAATTCAAGTTTATGATCCCAGTGCTCAAACCACAGGAAGTTTATTTTCTAATGATGCTGGCACAAGCTACACAGTTGGCACATTTTCAAACGGTTCAAATAATTATATCGCTTGGCTTAATGCTGAGGGTTACTCAGCTGGTGATGGTATTACTTATGGATATGCACTAGAGGCAAACGTGCCTGTTCCTGAGCCTGCAAATTATGGACTTTTTATGTGTATTATAGCGATTGCTTTTGTACTTTGCAGACGTCTAGGAGACTATAAGAAGAACCTTTAGGGGAACTTTTGAGACGTTAAATAAATGATTTATTGCCCGCTGCGTGAGTCCAAGTCTTACCGCCGTCTAGTAGTAAGTTTAGTCTGCCTATTTTTTGTTTTAACATATTCAGTTTTCAGCGCAGCCGAGACTGTTTACGAGTTACCTGATTACAAAGTTACAGCTAGGCATTTCGGCCAGCCTATACTGGATGTTCCTGCCGACGTCGTACTAGTCAGCCGTAAGCAGATTGATCAATCTTTAGCTGCATCCGTGCCTGAATTGTTGGCGAATGAAGCAAACCTACTTTTTACTAACATTGGGGGGCAGACGAATCTTGCTATGCGCGGATTTGGAGAAGGCAGTGGTCTTAGGAGCTTAGTATTAGTAGATGGGCAGCCACTAAATCCAGTTGATATGGGCCGAGTTAATTGGGAACAGATTCCAATTAACTCAATCGAATCGGTTGAAGTACTCAGAGGCGGTCATAATGTCCTGTATGGCGACAAGGCTTTGGCTGGAGTTATTAAAATAAAAACACGTCGGGTAGCATCTAAGTACATTAATCTAGAGCAGCGGATTGGATCTTATGGCGATCGATCGACTTTAGTAGATGCGGGTACTTATAAAAATAGGTGGCGTTTACGTTCGGGCTCATCTTATCAAAAGAAGGATGGTTTTCGGCAAAACTCTGAATCAAATACGCAGCATGCATACATGAATATCGGATATAACTTCCCAAGCAAAACGGATTTTAACTTTCATCTTTCACTGGGAAAGAACGAGAATCAGTACCCAGGTGCATTGGATTATTTTACTTATAAAGCAGATCCATATGCATCAAGTAATTTAGGGGATAAGTACAGCCAGGTGAAATTCGCTTCTTTAAGCGCCGTCTTAAAGGGGGCAAAGACTTGGGGGGATTGGCAGATTACAACGGGTCTCGATTCAAACGATACCGACTGGAGTCTAGGCGCTGGTAAGTATGGAATAAATGAGCAATCAGGTATGAGCCTGCGCCCATGTATTCGTTATAATCGAGGTAATAATAGCTTATCCCTAGGTCTCGATTTATTGTACGATAAGCTTGATTTTACTGAGTTTTCAGATGTGGCGCATAAACTAATGCTCGGTGATGCCGAATTATCG
This sequence comes from Coraliomargarita sp., assembly GCA_002699365.1. Taxonomy (GTDB): domain Bacteria; phylum Verrucomicrobiota; class Verrucomicrobiia; order Opitutales; family Coraliomargaritaceae. The sequence continues at coordinate 12,089 of PAAN01000032.1, forward strand.
GAGAGTCGAATTAGCCCTTATTTTCTATTTGATCACAGGCTTAACTCTGAGCTCACCTTAACTGCTGGAATGAGGCATGACTGGGCCCGTTATCAAGCGAACTACGACAAGTTCAGAGTTGTCGGGGCGGTAAATCGGCCAGGGGTACAAAGTTCAGCAATGTCGATTTTGGCGGATACTGGGTCTTTTGATGAAGTAGTATATGAGGATGGATCATCGTACACAGCTAGCATAAATTATAGACTTAATCGTAAGTGGAGCCTATGGGCTGCTCTTGCAAAAGTTTATCGTTATCCAGTTTTTGATGAGCGAGCTTCCTACCAAGGCTATACTCTAGCTGAGAATCTAAGTACAAACTTAGAGGCTGAGCAAGGTGACAATATCGAGTTTGGGTGCAAGTACATCGGTACGCACTACTCATTTTATCTAACAGGATTTGTTCTGCATATGGACAATGAAATCATGTATGCCCCAAATATTACAGGTAGTAGTGGCGGGGCCGGATTAAATATCAACTTAGGAGCTGTAGAGCGATACGGCGCCGACTTAAGTTTTGCTTACCATCAAGAAAAATGGGGATTTTCGAGCCGTAGTGCATTTATTAGTACTCACATGCGTGCAGGAGAAAACCAAGGTTCAGCAGTTCCGCTTGTGCCTAACTGGCGCACAGTTAGTCAGTTTTGGTTGAAGCCATTCGAATGGATGAAGATATGCTTGATCCACCGATTTGTAAGCGATTGCTATCAAGGCGGAGACTTTACTAACAGTGCGCGCAATATAGATAATTACCACCTCTTAGAGATTAACTCTGAGTGGAAATTTTCTCCAAATATATGCTTATTTTTTGGATTAAAGAATGCCCTGGATAAGCATTATCCAGAGAGCGTTTATAATGGGGCATATTATCCAGGGCAAACACGTACCGGATTTGCTGGAATGAAAGTAAGCTTTTAGCCGATGAGAGTTACAGCATACATAAAAGTAATGGTTGCCGCCATGCCATTGTGTGGGGCTAGCTTATTAGCTAATTATCCTGGGCAGTTGGATACTTACCCATTTGCCCCTAGTGCTGGTTCGGATGGCTCCAGCTCAATTTACAAGAATGACCCTAGTATATTAGCTTGGGCGAGCGGCTATTTAGATATTATATACGGAACTGGTGTATCTGATTTATGGAGAACGCCAGAGAAAGCACTCGGATCGCCTAATGCTGATAGTTTTGATATAGTTTCACTAGGGCGCGGTGGTCAAATTACACTAACTTTTGATGCTGCGATAAGTGATGGCTCAGGTATGGATTTTGCTATTTATGAAAACAGTTTTAGTGACACCTTTTTAGAGTTAGCTTGGGTGGAAGTATCGACAGATGGGCTACATTTTGTACGCTTTCCTAATTTCTCTTATACTGCTAATCCAGTAGGAAGCTTTGGTAATGTTGACCCTACTTATATACACGGGTTTGCGGGAAAATATAAACAGTCTTACGGAACACCTTTTGACCTGAAGCAATTACAGTTCGCTTACGATGCTGTGTTGCGCGAGACTGATTCTTTTGCCAACGAATATGAAACTAGCCTAAGAGCTAACTTCCCCTATTTAAATCTAGCTGAGATTAATTATGTACGCTTGGTGGATATTGTTGGAGATGGCAACTCTCACGATGCAGAGGGCTACGCCATTTATGAACCATACCCAACGAGTGGTAGCGCTGGGTTTGATTTGGATGCCGTGGCCGTTATACACCAGGTCGTGCAAAGTAAGCTTTCCCAGATCATTAATTTTGATCCGATCTCGAGCCAGCTAATTAGTGACAGTTTCATAACACTTCAGGCAGAATCCAGCAGCGATCTCACCGTTGAGTTTGCTGTAATCGATGGGCCGGCAAGCATAGATGGTAATCGCTTGTTTTTTGACGGCTCAGGTACAGTTATCCTGAGTGCATCGCAACAGGGAGATAGCACTTATTTAGCTGCTACTCCAGTGACTCGCAGCTTTGTAATAGCCGATGACCTACAGCATATTTTTTTACAGCCAGTAGCTAATCACAGTGTGAACTCAGAGAACATATTGCTTCAGGCCATCTCTAGTAGTGGTCTACCAGTGAGTATTTCGCTAGATAGTAGTCCTTCTGGCACCAGCATGAGTGAATTTGCGCCATATTTATTAAAGACTGGTAATCAGACTGGCTTTGCTACTGTGCGAGCAACTCAGCCAGGAGGCACTCTAAACGGCGTGACCTATGCTCCAGCGCAGGATATTTCTTTGCGTTTTAAAATAGTTAGTGCCAATGATGCGAATGTAGGATTACGCTATGATAGTTGGAAGGATCTCCATCAGCTTTCTTCAGATAACAACTTTGATAGTGATTTAGATGGTCAGACTGATTTTGAAGAGTACGTCGCTGGAACAGACCCTAATTCTTCAACTAGTGTATCTAGGCATAGTTATCAAATAGACGCGCATCAGTGCACTTTTTCAATAGTACTTAGCGCTCAGGCTTTAATTAGCTTGCAAGTGCAGCACTGCAGCAATCTATCTGATGAAAATGACTGGATGAGTATAGCTCCTCAGGTAGAATATGTTACTTTAAATGATCCATCTATGGTCACTAGCCAAAATATTAAACTTAAAGTCGATCGTACTTTTTCGCCAAGTAATTTCTGGAGAGTTGTCTTCTCTGAATTAGATTAAATCTATTGGGTTTTGGGCTTGGCAGAGCAGGATTACCAAGTCCTCATAGTACCATTGATGCACCACAATGTCGCTCATTTTCTCGCTAAGCAGGCTAGTCTCTATCCAGATAAACCTGCCGTGCGCGCGCCCGAGTGCCACGATAAAGTTGGTGTTGTGTCCTACACCGAGCGTAGCTTTTTACAACTGGAGCAAGAAGCCTCGGCAGTGGCACAGATACTTTCAGCAAAAGGTATTCAGCGCGGA
>PAAN01000033.1 GCA_002699365.1 Coraliomargarita sp.
CTGTTGCGTGGCATAATCGACATGAATGATTCCAAAGCGTTCACGGTAGCCTTCCGCCCACTCGAAATTATCTAGTAAAGACCATAAAAAGTAACCATCTACAGGGATACCTTCATCTGCAGCTCGCTTATAGTGGTGTAAGTAACGCTTCACAAAATCGAGACGTTGATAATCTCGAACCTCGCCATCGACTTCGACCCAATCATTAGCAGACATACCATTTTCTGTTATGTATATAGGCTTCTTGTAGCGCTCATGAAAAAAGCGTGGGCCCCAATATAAAATCTCAGGAGTCACCGGCCACTTAAAAGCAGTCAGTGGTGCACCTTGTACTGTAGGAACTTCTTCCCAGCGATTGCCACGCTGGCTTGCCTCAACACGCCAACCATTGTACAAATTAATACCACAAAAATCGAGTGGTTGACTAATCAGTTTCATGTCCGCATCGGTGTATTTAGGGACATTACTACCAAAAGCACGTAAGCCTTCTTCTGGGTAGTATCCGAGGAAAATTGGATCGGTATACCAAGCAATGTTCCAACTAGCTTCGCCAGAAACCATCCATGAATTTGCTCCTTCCGGATTTAGCTCGCCTTCTCCTGGAACCGAAAAAGTTGCATCATAGGCAGCTTGTATATCGGCTGGAGACTCACTTTTTGGAAAAGCTACCGAACCAGTAGGTGCCGCACCAATTGCTGCAGATGGATCCACCGATCGAATCGCTTGTACAGATCGCCCATGCGCTAGCAAGCTATGATGGGTGGCCGTTAACACATCGCTTAGACTCATTTTTAAACCGGGTGCTTTTATGCCAGTTAGTAAGCCATGACCAATAAAGCATTGTGGCTCGTTTAATGTGAACCAGTGCTTTACTCGGTCAGAAAGTTTCTGCGCTATGATCTGTGAATATTCAGCAAACCAATCGGCACTTTCGCGGTTCAACCAACCACCCTTCAGATGCAAAGCTTGAGGAAGATCCCAATGAAAGAGCGTCGCATAAGGGCTAATATTTTTATCGAGTAATTCGTCGACTAAGCGGTCGTAGAAATCTAGACCTTTCGCATTGATCGATCCTGTTCCCTCAGGAAGTACCCGTGACCAAGAGATAGAGAAGCGATATGCCTTCAGTCCGATGTCGCGCATCAAGGCAACATCATCAACATAGCGATGATAATGGTCACACGCGACAGCACCTGAAAAACCGTCTCTAGTTCCTCCAGGCTTATCGCAGTAAGTATCCCATATAGATGGCCCGCGACCGTCTAATGCCGCAGCTCCCTCAATTTGATAAGCTGCAGTTGCAGCACCCCATGCAAAATCTTCTTTAAAAGCCATATTATTGTTTCCGTTGTTTGTTTAGAAGAGCTGATAGTCGATTTATATTAGAAAAATAGGAAGCCTCTTTTACCACGTTTTTATTTTCATTAGGATCCTTCACATGATCATAATATTCGCGAGCCACCATTGCTCCAGATATTTCATTGATCCATTCGGTGTAGCGACACTCCTTTGATTTAATCGAATACCCCATAATAGTACCTCTTCGCGGGTACTGACTATACGCATACTCCGTCCACTCAGCAGCCGGATTCTTGATTAAAGAAACAAGACTAGTGCCCTCACAATCGCTGGGTGTATCTAACCCAGCAAGCTCACAAAGTGTCGGATACAAGTCGACTAATTCAACAAGGGCGCTACTGCGTCCGCTTGAGTATCGATCGTTTGGCGCTTTAATGATTAAGGGGACACGCGCGTCCATTTCATAATTCGTATGCTTACACCACATTGCATGCTCGCCTAGTTTCCATCCATGGTCTCCCCATAGTACTACGATCGTATTGTCGTCTAAGCCCTGCTCCTTAAGCGCCTCAAGCAACCGGCCTATCAAGGCATCCACAAAGCTGACACAAGCATAATAACCGTGAATTAGCCGGCGCGCTGTCAAAGAATCGACAGGCCCTTTGGCAGGAATACCTGAATAAGCGCGTAACTCTCCCCATGTCATCTGCGCAACAGAAGGAGCCTCTTTTGATGGATAATAATTATCTGGTAATTGAATTTTATCAGGGTCGTAAAGGTCCCAGTATTTTTTGGGAGCAACGAAAGGAAGGTGCGGCTTTTTGTAACCGACCACCATGAAAAAAGGCTGATCATCCGCTTCCTTTAGGGCTTTAATAGCAAGGTCGGTCATAGCGCCATCGTGATAATTGCGCTCCGGTGCGGCGCTGCTCCCTTCATAAGCGGGCCCACTGACATAGCGCCTATAAGGTCTGCCTTTTAGACCCTTTTGCTTTGCCTCACTAATAAGTTTTTTCTGAAGCTCTCGATTTTCTTTGGAGTGATAAGTGCTTAATGGAGCATATTTTTTAACATCTATCCATTCAGACCACTCGTTCCACTGCTCGTCATGATAGACCTTTCCCATTCCAATAGTCTTATAGCCATTATTCGAAAAGTGTTGAGGAAGCGTTACTACTTGTGGAATCGTATCCCGGAATTTTGTCTGCAAATCATGCACACCTGTGGAATTAGGACGCATTCCAGTGAATAAACTTATCCGAGAAGGTAAACAGACAGCCTGCTGCGCATATGCTTGATCAAACTGCATCGAAGTGGCAGCGAGTCGATCCACGTTGGGGCTATGAATATGTGAAGCACCATAGCAAGCTAGTTCGGGCCTCAAATCATCAATAGCAAGGATGAGGATATTCGGCTTGGATTGTGCATCAGCACACAGGACAAAAAATAAATAAAAATAAAAGGGCAGTAAGAATAAATGTATATTCTCTAGCTTGAGTACAAACTTCATTAAAATACATTCAGTTATAAATTATCATGCAACAAGACGTAAATTAATTTTATATATTTCTACAATTAAGCATGTAATTATTTCTTGTGCGCGCCTGCTAAGTGAGGTCAACTATACACTATGTATTTCTCCGACTTACCCTTATTTGCGAGCGGTCGCTTACTCGCCATTATCAGTGCTTCATTAATTACACTGATGACTCCAGTTGTAGCAAAAAGCGATTTGATGCCCGAGCGAGTTATTTTCATTCTTAGCGACGACCATAGACATGACTTCATGGGCTTCACAGGGAAAATACCTTGGCTANAAACGCCAAATATGGACCGCATGGCTAGTGATGGCGCTCATTTTAGTAATGCCTATGTCACAACTTCTCTATGCTCTCCAAGTCGCGCTACTATTTTAACCGGTCTTTACGCTCACCAGCATACAATTGTCGATAATCAAGCGCCCAATCCTGGCGGACTGACCTATTTCCCAGAGTACTTACAAAAAGCTGGTTATCAGACGGCTTTCTTTGGCAAATGGCATATGGGAGATCACTCGGATGACCCGCAACCAGGCTTTAATCACTGGGAAAGTTTTAAGGGACAAGGCGTCTACTATGGTCCACTACTAAATATCAACGGTGCACATACTCAATATGACAAAACTGTGTATACTACAGATTTGCTCACTGAGCACGCAATCGAATGGATGCAGGCGCAACCGAAAAACCAACCCTATTTTTTATATCTATCGCATAAATCTGTCCATGCAGAGTTTGCTCCGGCGCAGCGGCACAAAGGTCGCTATAGCGCTAAAGCGTATACTTTGCCGGCAACTTTTGACCAAACCAAAACAGGCGAATACCGTGACTTAAAATGGCCTGAATGGGTACAGCAGCAGCGCATTAGCTGGCATGGAGTGGACTATATGTACCACCAAAATCGAAGCTTGCAAGAGCAGGTGCACAACTACTGCGAGACTTTACTAGGGGTCGATGATAGTATTGGGCAAATCATGAAATACCTCGATGAAGCTGGATTAACCGATTCTACCCTCGTTATTTATATGGGCGACAATGGCTTTAGTTGGGGAGAACATGGGCTAATTGATAAGCGCCACTTTTATGAAGAATCAGGAAAGGTTCCTTTATTGATGCACTTCCCTAATGGCATTCAACCAAAGCAAAAAATCGACGCACTAGTAAACAATACGGATATAGCTCCAACTATTTTAGCTGCTGCAAATTTAAGCGCTCCAAAAGAATTTGTCGGGCATTCAATGCTTCAAGTACTCAATGGAAAAGCACCCATAAATTGGCGCCAAAATATTTTTTATGAATACTACTGGGAATATGATTTCCCAATGACTCCAACTACTTTTGGTGTGCGTGATGCACGTTACAAATTCATCCGATACCATGGAATTTGGGACCGTAACGAGCTCTACGACCTCGAGAATGATCCAAATGAAATGAATAATTTAATTGAGGACACTGAGCACCAGGAGCGCATTGAGGCAATGGCTCACGCGCTCTATGATTGGCTGGAACCAACTAATGGCATGCAAATACCACTCAAACGCACGGTTAAGCACCGCTGGGGCGATTACCGCCACGAAGGACAACACTAGAGCATAGTTTTTTGGCGCCTAGCTAACAATAGTAATCAATCTAATCGCTAGAGGCGGATTCAATCAAAACTTTCTTTAGTGCAAAATAAGCGGGTTTAGGCTGATAGTCATAGTCAAAAATACAGCCATCAAATTCCCGCATGGTGGCCCAACTATCTGCATCGCTAAGATTCCACACATTCCAAGAGACCTCGCCGCTGAATCGCTTACTAAGAAGGACTCGAAGAATCGCAGCAAATGTATCTGCCTGACCCTCGTAATCTTTGTTACCTTTCAGCCAAACATTATTTTCGGTGACGTGAAAAGACAGATCCTTCGCGTGGGCACGATCGATTAAATCAGCCAAGTCTCTTAGATTATCTCCGGTTTTTTCCCATGCAAGATCGACATGTGCCTGCCATCCAATACCGTCGACTCGAAGCCCTTTATGCTGGCGCAAGTAATCAACTAGCGCAAAAACCTTATCCCAAAGCTTTGGGCTAACACTTCCATGTTGATTGATAATTAGATCAATATTAGGCGCGTACCGATTGGCTATATGAAATGCGAATCCAATATATAAGGGTGGCTCCAATGGATGGGTCTTATCAAATCCAATTTTAGTCCATGGATTTTCCCAGCGATCCGTACCTGGCCGTGGCCCAAACCAATCCATGCTACCTTTGTCGATCGTTTCATTGACAACATCCATCCACCTTACTTGTGGTACATCGTTGTAGCGCTTGCACTGTGCCGTCATAAAATCAACCATACTAATAAGTAATTCTTGTGCAGTGCGATCGTCTTGCTTTGCCCAAGTCGAACACTGCGGACTTATTGGCCCGTGCAGGCGCACTATTTGGTTATGCTCCACTGCATTTTCGATCCACGCATCTGCAGCGCCCCATTTCCAGACTCCTGGCATAGGATGCACCATTTGATGCTTAAAATCATTTTCTGGAGTAATATAATTAAACTCTTTGTTTAGTAAGCCAGAAGTGAAGGATTTCTTTTTTAAGCCACTAGTACCTCCTATGTAGACTGGTTGATCAGCATAATACTGCTCTACAATCTCTTGGAAACTTAAGTCCATTGGAGCTTTTATGCTTTCACAGTAAGCAAGAGAACTTGCTAGACTACTGATTACAGCAAACAACCATACGCGCTTAAAAAAATTCATAGCTATTCTATATTTTAAAAATTATCATACTGTTTGTTTAAACCTTACCACGTCGATCTTCGAGACGAGCACGGATCTCATTCGCACTAGCACGATCGATAGGGAAAAATTTTAAAATAAATAAAGCGATTAATACTGCTACTACTGGAATGATTGAATAACCTAATCGCAAATTAGTAAGAGTATCAACGGACTGCTCTCCACCAAGCGATGCATCAAATCCAGTCATTTCTAAAAATGGTCCAGAAAGTAAATATCCCGTGCAAAAACTTAGCTTCAGCACCCAAGAATACACCGAAGCAAAACTTCCTTCGCGGCGAGCACCAGTCTTGAGTTCATCATAATCGACGACGTCAATCTGCATAGTTGGAAGCATGGTCCATAAACCAGCGTAAGCGATTCCAAGAATTGCACCATTAACAAGCATCAAATACGGCATACTAGGATTAAAAGTATACCAAGCTAAAACGGCTGAAAAAAGAAAGCATACAGACGAAATCTTTAAGCATTTATTTTTGCCTATACGCTCAGAAAGATAGACAAAACAAGGTATCATTAATAAATTAAATCCAGCATATATTGCAGTACCTAGACCGCTAATAAACGCGCTCCTGCCCCAATCACCGCCTAAGACATAATAGGTTCCAACGTAGCGGCCATAATTATCATAAATGCTCTGTCCAAACAGAAAAAGAACTGTGAATCCACAAAGTACTAAAAATGGTTTGCAACTAAGCGTTTCTTTTAACCCTTTCAAAAGACTCACTGGTTTTTGCGATTTAACTAGGCCATTCGAATAATAGCGCTCCTTAACAAATAGTGCTGGTAATACACCCAAGATCAAAATCGCGAACGCTATAAAAATGCTAATATAGCGCATGCCATTAATAGTACTTGGAATTAATTCGCCAGCTTCGTTGGCGATACTAAAAACTGGGAGTAGCGATATCCACCAACAAAACCCATTAAAGAGTCCTGCTAAACTCTGAAAAATACCTCTTACACTGGTGACCCTTGTGCGCTCGTTGTAATCTGGAGTCATCTCCATGAGTAAACTTTGAAAAGGCACAGCCCATATAGTAAAACAGGTATAAAATAAGATGCCAAATCCTATCACCCAAAGCATTACTTGATTATGAGTTAAATCCATTGGGAACCACCAAATCAATGGGTAGGTAATAGCGGCTAATATGGCCCCTACAAAAATAAAGGGACGGCGCCTCCCCCAACGAGTACGCGCATTATCTGAAATCCATCCCATAACAGGATCCGCAATGCCGTCCCATAATCGCAGAGCCATCAATATAATCGCCACCTGAGTCGGTGACATCTGTAACTCCATATTAAATACAGGATACGCAATCGAAACAAAAACCCAGATCGCTAATATATCAACAGGTCCCCCTAAGCCATAAGCGAGTTTCTGCTTTAAAGGGACACGATCTTCTACAGAGACTCTGGAACTTTGTTTATCAGTTGCTAACATTCCAGTAGTAGGAGTGAATTTAATTCTGGCGACAATGCTATTATGTAATCAATAACATGACCTTCAAATTGATAAGTATGTTGCTGTAACTATTAATTTATAACTAAATAAAAGAATAGAATGTTACCTCGAACAATTCAATCCGCACTAATTAAGCTAACTATTCTGCTTGCATACAGCTGCTTTAGCTATGGAAACCAGATAGACGCGCAACTTGAGATTGATGCAACTACTATCACACAAATTGCCGACAGGCATCGATTGGTAGGGACAAACTTATCACTATGGAGTCGTCAGCATATTATTGAAAATCCCACATTCCAAAAAGATATTCGCGATTGGCAACCTGACACTATTCGGATACCAGGTGGCTCATGGTCTAATGAGTACTATTGGAATGGTAACGGAGTGCGCACTAACAATGGACATGGCACTGAAAACTTTGATTTAACCCAGCGCAATGAAGACTGTAGCTGGAATATTGACTACAGCGATTATAAAAAAGGCTTTCGTGTGCATGGCGAAGAAAGATTACTTTCGCACTACCATGGCGACCTAGATGTAAAACTCCAGCATGAGTGGATCCAAGCGCTTGGCTCTAAAACTATGGTAACAACCAATGTAGGTTCTGGCACTCCAAAACTTGCTAGCGAATGGCTTAAATGGGCCAACTACAAAAATGACTTCGACGTACGCTACTGGGAAATAGGTAATGAGCTCAATGGAGACTGGGAACTGGGGCATCGCCTAAAGGATGGATCCTCAATGACTGGCGAAATTTATACAGAATATTTTCTGGAATTTTCAAAGGCAATGCATGCTCAAGACCCTACTGCCAAATTAGGAGGACCAGCTTGTTCAGATTTAGAACTAGATTTCGTAGAAGAGTTAATTCGTTATGGTGGTGATGCGCTCGATTTTGTTAGCTTGCATGCTTACCCAGTCGGAGTGAATACCAAGAATGTTGCCGATAAATTTGCCGCTATTGATCAAATGCGTAGCGCTGTTAGAAAGATTCATAAATGGATTGAACTATATCAACCAGACAGGAAAGAGCCTATTGAAATCGGTATCACTGAGTGGAACATTAAGGTGAATGAAGATCGCGATACTGTTGACCTAATTAATGGTCTATGGTCTGCAATATGGGTTGGTGCTATGTTTGAAGAAGGTATTGATTTTGCAAACCAATGGGACCTTAGCACCTATGTTGAAGCTGGCGGACACGGGGCATTTTACATCGATGAAGCAGCAGGAATTACGATACCAAAAAGCCAGTATTGGGCACTTTGGATGTGGGCAAACTTAATGGGAAATGAACTGGTGAAAACAAAAATGAGTGGTCCTAAGAGCTTAGAATGTTTTGTTACACGCTCTGAAAGTGGCCTACAAATAATGCTAGTAAATACTTCAGAAAATGAGGATGCCACCGTTAGCATAAAAGGTACGCAAGCTTATCGATACGCCAAACTTCATACGTTTTCATCTGCAGAATATTTTTGGGATCCACATGCATGCAAGCCCTTGTGGAGCCAAAAGCCTAGTACAAAGCTTCTGTCCTTATCGGATAAATTAGAAATTAAGCTGCCCAAATTTAGTGTTAACGTAGTCGAACTTCCATGGTCAGAGCTTAACGCAAAAAAAAGTGGAATTTCCCAAGATCCAATCTCACACAAAGCTGCCAGCAAAGTTAAACTCGACTTACTTGTACCCAATCGTGCTGCAACTGACCGCCCCATTGAAGCATGGTTAGTAGCACATAATCCAGAGAATGCCCTACCCGACCTAAAAAATACAGATCCTGTAAATTTGAAAATTGAGGGCCCTGCTAAGATAGATACTCAAAAGCTAATCTTGGACAACGGGGCCGCCTCTTTTACAATTCATCCAACTGGATCTGGAATCGTTAATCTAATAGCACATTCTACTGTGGGCTCTGCGAGTAGGCAGATCGAGCTTGTTGCACTGCAGCAGCGCGCAGTCATCAACTGGACCTTCGATAACCCCATCAATGAATGGCAGGTAAAGAGTACTTTTAATCTAGGTTCAGAATCTTCGGTAAAACCAAACGAATATGTAGCCTCTGCAAAACTTAATAATGACCTCCCTGTTCGAGATGCAGACCAGTTATTTCATTTTGAGCCAATACCTCTGCAGAGCATGCCTTTAAGCACTGCTAGTGGAGTCGTTGGTCAATTGCGCACCTCGCACAATCTAAAATGTGCGGATCCATCCGCACGTGTTAATGTCATCTTACAAAGCAACGCGAATCACTGGATTCCGATAGGATCGATTCCTCTGTCTTCGATTCTAGGTAAATGGAAGAAATTCGCCTTTTCTGTAAGTCAAACAGAACTAATCGATGCGATGGCGCAGCTCTATGCTGTACGCTTTCAGATTCAGGCAGATACTCCGATAACAGGAGAAATTTATCTAGATGATCTAGGCTTTATTTTTCGCACAGGACTCTAATGAAAAAAACCTCCACTATTTTTTGCTTCAACATCCTATGCTGGGGTGTCTCCTTATTTGCTAGCGATAAGCCGAACATATTATTTATAGCGATTGATGATTTAAAGCCGACTCTAGGTGCCTACGGTCATGCACTAGCGACGCCCGCAATGGATCGCATAGCGGAAAAAGGTACTACTTTTTTAAATGCACACTGCCAGCAGGCTGTTTGCGGCCCATCGCGGGCAAGCGTTATGACTGGAAAATATCCTGACTTTACCAAAGTTTGGGATCTAAAAACTAAGATCCGAACGATACATCCAGAGATCACTACACTCACTGAGTACTTTAAAAATAATGGATATCACTCGGTCGGCGTCGGGAAAATATTTGATCCACGCAGTGTAGATAAAGGAGCGGATACGCGATCATGGAGCGAACCATTTACTCAAAATTGGCATCTAAAGTATAATTCTAAAACAGGTAAGCCTGTCGGACATTACCACAATGCCAAGAGCAGAAGTTTTGCAGGAAATAATAACAACAATTGGAATGCCTTAAATAAACAGCTTTTTGCCAATAATGCTTGGCCTGCAGTTGAGGCTATTGATGTTCCCGATGATGCATATGATGATGGAGCTATTGGAGCACATGCTGTTAAAAAACTAGCCAAACTAGCCAAAAGAAAAGAGCCCTTTTTTTTCTCGGTGGGCTTTAAAAAACCACACTTGCCCTTTGTTGCACCAAAAAAGTACTGGGATCAAATTGATCCAGAGAAAATTGAAATATCTAGTACGACAAAAGCGCCTCTTGGCACTCCCAGATATGCAGTGCACAATTTTTCGGAGCTTCGTTCCTATAATGGAATCCCAACAAGCGGTGCAGTCGATATTGATACCCAGCGTATTCTAATTCATGGATACTATGCCTGCGTCGCTTATATTGACGCGCAGATTGGCAAAATTCTCGATGAGCTGAGAAAGCAAAAGCTTGCAGAAAATACCATTATTGTACTCTGGGGTGACCACGGATGGCATCTAGGGGATCACGGACTATGGTGCAAGCACACCAATTATGAGCAAGCGACCAGAGTGCCTCTCATTATATCCATCCCAAATGGCATACAGCAAGTGACGACTATGCCAACCGAGTTAGTCGATTTATTTCCCACTCTTTGCGAACTATCTGATCTGACAGTTCCGAAATATCTCGATGGAATTAGTTTAGCCCCACTGATTCAAGGCAATGACTTGTCTGAACCACCCCGATTGTATGCCATCAGCCAATTTCCTAAAGGGACTCGGATGGGATATGCGCTGCGAGATGAGCGCTACCGCTACATTGCATGGTATGAAACTGGCGGCATAGGGGCACAACCAAATCGACCAATTGATGCAACAGAGCTTTACGATTATAAAATGGATCCGCTAGAACAGCGTAATCTTGTAAACGATCTAAAATATAAAGAAACTATTGAGCAACTGAGTGCTGAACTAAATAATTTTTTATACTCGCTTTAAAGTAAATAAATTTAAGGGAATAGATAGTGAAATTTTAATCTAGATATCTATAAAAATAAGCAGCAAATACTCCACCACTTACCTAGCATTACATCTAAAATGAATCAAAGATTAGCATCTATATTTCTCACGCTTACTATTTTTAATTTTTTAAGTAGTCATTGCTTTGCTCAAACCAATAAAGAGGAACGCCCCAATATATTATTTTTTATAGCGGACGATATGCTGCCCCAGCACTTTAATTGCTTACCACAAGGCAAAGGCAAAAACCTCACACCTAACCTCGATCGAATTGCGAGAGAGGGCACAATTATGCTCCAGCAACATGTTGTCTCTCCGGTATGCACGCCAAGCAGGTACAACGTTCTAACTGGGAAATTTGGGAGCCGCGCACAAAATCCCTGGTTTAAGCAAATAACCGAAAAAAATGGTCAAAGCATTGTTGAATTTAATACTCATATATTATCGAGTGACACTACTTTGCCAGCCATTCTACAAGCTGCAGGGTACACCACTGGGATGGCTGGCAAGAACCATGTCGCCGAGGTTCACCACCTAAAAAAATTCAAAAACTTTGACGCTAGTGCTAAGGATCCAGCAAATAAAGCCCTCCTTAAGGCAAACCATGATCATACCTGCCAAGCGATGCGTGAGATCGGCTTCGACTTCGCCGATAGTGTATATCACAACAACCCAAGCTTTTTAGGACTCCATGAAGTCGCCGTGCAAAACATGGATTGGATTACTAGTGCTGGCGTGCGTTTCTTGAATCAAGCCGATAAGGATCCTTTTTTTCTCTACTTTGCTACCACGGTCCCACACGGGCCAACTGTTGCAAGGCGCTCGTGGAGGGCTGATCCGCGCTTGACTGCACTAGGGTATTTAGAGCAAGCACCAAACGTACAGCCCTCACGCGCTAGTATTCCAAAACGAATCAAAGCTGCTGGGCTTGCTGTAAACGACAGTACCGCTAACATACTTTGGCTCGATGATGCGCTTGGCGCCCTTCTACAGGCTCTCGAAGCGAATGGACAGATCGACAACACGATCATTTTCTTCTTTAACGATCACGGCCAACTTGCGAAAGGCACCGTTTATCAAGGTGGCGTGCACAATCCTAGTATCGTCTGGCGAAAAGGCGGATTTCCTGTTGGTGCTACTTCGAATGCATTGGTCTCTAATGTTGATTTTGCACCGACGATTTTGGACTTTGCTAAGATTGATTATTCAAAGAATCAATTTGATGGAGAAAGTTTTCATTCCTACCTACAAGGCAAAGAACCACCAAGAGATAGAAGTCTTTACTTTGAGCTTGGTTATGCTCGAGGACTTAGAATTGGCAATTGGAAGTACATGGCTATCCGCTACCCAGAGCCTATTGAGAATATGAGCCTGGAGGAAAGAGCTACTGTATTAGAAGAGTGGAATGAAAAGCGCCGCAAGCGTCACCTCAACATCGTCACCGATGACCCTAGTCGCCCCTTCAGCCATTTGACTGCAATTCCTGGCGGAGGAGATGCTGAAAAATATTCGACTGGGTCCTATCCTGGCTATTTTGACCGCGACCAACTCTACTATTTGGGTAATGATCCAAAAGAACAAATCAACCTCGCAGACAATCCAAAGTACGCGAAACAACTAGCTGCAATGAAAATTCAACTTCGCAAGCATCTGGATGTACTGCCTGGCGGGTTCGGAGATCTGAAATAAGGATCTTCTGACAAAAACCCCGATTTAGGAGCGGATGAGAGATTCTGATTGGTAGATTTTAGTAACCCCACGGCAGCGTGGAAAGCGCTTGAAAATATCGCACAGATTAGACGTTAATTGAGCTGTATCAAAGGGCACAGCTGATAAGGCTAGAATTCTATTTTCATAACCCGTTATTTTGAAGACCTCGGCATTTGTAAACTGATGACGCAGGGAGCTGTCTTGAAGCGGCGCTATGTAAGGCAATTTCTCTGGTTCAAGTATATTTAAAACTAATAATCCATTCGGTCTTAATAATTTGGCTAAAGACTGGTACCAAGCTATGTCCATCGGCGCACATCGAACAGGTAATCCAGCATCTTCTGCATACAGATCGTCCAAGATGTAATCGTATTGTTTCTTTTCAGCCCCATGGCGCACCCACTCCACTGCATCTGCTGAAAGGAGCTCACAACCATGGCTACAATCGAAGAAACCATCGGCTATCGTCAGGTGAATTGGGTCCAGCTCTACACCCAATATTTTTTTTGGTTCTACTAATTGCTGTAACACTCGTCCTGCAGATCCAGCGCCAAACCCAAGAATCAGGGCATCCTTGATTGCTCCTTTGGGGCGATACAACGCAGGTAGCGAAAGCAAATCCCAGATACCACCCCCTAGAGGTCGATTTGGATTATACTGTGAATGATGAATCCCATTGCGATACAGGCGCATCGTCTCGCCTGCAGTGCGTACTTCATAATGATTGCCTTCAATTTCTTGACTCCAAATGACTGCCATAGAGCTATGCTGACACTGACTAAAACTAGAGCAAGCTTGCAGCAGAAACAATTACCTATCGCAATAAAAAGCACGACACCACTTTAGTATAAGGTAAAAATACTTATTTTAATACTAATTTCCAAATTCACTCTTGCTTGAAAGGCTCAATTCGCTCTTACAGTCTGTAACATAAATTTAATATTTTTAATCTTCATTAACAGACCCAACTTGATTCTATTTTAATCATGATAAATCGACTTGTATCCCAAATAGTTATTACTACTGCGATTTGCTTCCTACCTCTCCATGCGGAGAACAAACTACAGGATACACGTGATGTCCTCGACCAATGGGTAGAAACAAAACAAATCATTTCAGAAGAACGCGCTGATTGGCGTTTAGAGCAGTCTATCCTAAAAGATAGCCAAAGTTTGCTCGACAACGAACTAGCCCGACTCACCCAGGCACTCGCAGACCTTGAAGCATCCGCAACCGCTGCAGACGAAGATCGCACGCAATTAGCGGCGGAAAAAGATCTGTTAAAGGCGGCTTCATCTGTAGTCGAAGCCAATATTGGCGGCCTCGAAACCAAGATGAAAGCACTCGTTACCAGCTTGCCACAGCCACTGGTTGAAAAAATTAAGCCCCTGATGCGACGCTTGCCCGATGATCCTAACAACACTAAGCTGTCACTTGGAGAGCGCGTGCAAAATATCGTAGGCATCCTGAGCCAAGCGGACAAATTCAACACAACGATTACCCTCAGTAATGAGTCTCGCGAAATCGCCGATGGCAAAATAGTACAGGTCACAACCCTCTATTGGGGCTTAGCCATGGCGTACTTTGTGGATAAATCTGGCGAATACGCGGGAATAGGCACCCCTGACGCAAGCGGTTGGGCTTGGCAAGAGCTCCCAGAGGCTGGCTCGCAAATTAAACAACTACTCGATATTTACGAAGGTACGCAGGAAATCAAATTTGTCTCCGTTCCAGCACGTCTCAATTAATCTATTTTTTGATCATCATGTACGCATTAAACAAATCTCTCTTAACCACTTTGGTGGTTGCGATCAGCTTGTTCAGCCCCGCCGCTGCTCAGACCTTTCAATCTGCCAGTGCACAAGCAAAACAAGACCTGAGCACCGCGCTCGAGGAGCTCAAAAATACGCGCGGAAGTATCGCGACTGAGAAGATCCCACTCATCCGCAACGTCTCCAAACTCGAGGGCGAGGTTCGAGAGAAGCAATCGGAGCTCGATCGTCT
>PAAN01000034.1 GCA_002699365.1 Coraliomargarita sp.
TTTATCTGCTAATTTGAATGCTGAGGTCATGCTTGATCCTATGGCATCCGGCGATGAAGACTATATCGCCTTGCTAGAAGCTCAAGGTGAATACGCTTACGCTTTCGACTTTTTCACAACATCGATGTTGTGGACAGTGATCGCTGCTGCGCTTGTTTTCCTCATGCATCTTGGCTTCGCTACACTTGAAGCTGGATTAACGCAGTCCAAAAATACGGTAAATATTCTTTTTAAGAATGTTTTCATAATTTGTATTGGATTGTTCACATACGCTCTCATAGGCTTTAACACACACTACCCAGGTGACGGGTGGATCATTGATGGCTGGCTAGCTTTTGGTGGCGAATTTGGTTACGCACTCACTGCAGCTGGTAATGCTGACGATACCTTCGGGTACGGCGGTGTTGGACTAGCGATGACTGGTTACGGAGACTTTATTTTCCAAGCTATGTTTGCTGCAACAGCTGCAACCATTGTATCGGGTGCAGTTGCCGAGCGCGTAAAGCTAGGTAGTTTTATGATTTTTGCTACTCTTCTAGTTGCTATCGCGTATCCTATGGTAGGAGCTTGGCACTGGGGCGGAGGTTGGCTAGGTGGCCTCGAAGGTGGATTCTACGATTTCGCTGGTTCTTCAGTTGTACACGCATTTGGTGGATTTGCAGCTCTTGCTTGTGTTATGATTCTTGGACCTCGCTCTGGTAAATATGTGGATGGCAAAATCAAGCCAATCCTTGGCCACAGCATGCCTTTGGCAACAATAGGTGTTTTCTTACTTTTCCTAGGCTGGTTTGGTTTCAATGGTGGTTCTGTGCTTTCCGCAAATCCAGCTGGAGTTGGTCTCGTATTTGTTACGACCGCGCTTGCTGCCGCTGCCGGTGGTTTGGCTTCCATTATAGTTTCGATGCTGTTTTTGAAGAAACCAGATCTATCTATGGCTCTTAATGGTATACTAGCAGGCCTTGTTGGTATTACTGCAGGTGCTGATGCGATGGGTGCTTGGGCTGCAGTTACAGTTGGTGCGATTGCAGGTGTGATTGTTGTCTTCTCTATTCTATTCTTCGATAAGATCCAGATTGATGACCCAGTAGGTGCAATTTCTGTTCATGGTGTTTGTGGCATCTGGGGCACTCTTGCAGTTGGTATCTGGGGTGGCGCAAACTTTGTAACTCAGCTAATTGGTACTCTTGCAGTATCATTCACTGCCTTTGCATTTGCGTACCTCGTCTTTGGAATCATTAAGACAATTATGGGTGTACGTGTATCTCCTGAAGAAGAGGCAGAGGGTCTTGACTTGAGCGAGCACGGACAAGCAGCATATCCTGACTTCGCGCAAAGCTAAGGCTAATTTGCACAATTTACTGTAATACAACTTCAAGAATTAAAAAATTATGAAACTGGTAAAAGCTATCATCAAGCCCTTCAAACTCGAAGAGGTAAAGGAGGCGCTTGCTGACGTAGGTATCGAGGGAATGACTGTGACTGAAGTCAAAGGCTTTGGTCGCCAGAAAGGACATACGGAAATCTACCGCGGTAGTGAGTACACTGTGGACTTTCTTCCTAAGGTTATGCTGGAAGTAGTCGTAGATGATTCTGAAGCTGAGAAGACCTCAACTGCTATCGTTAATGCTGCTAAGACTGGTAAAATAGGTGACGGTAAGGTCTTTATCTTACCTGTCGAAAGCGCTGTTCGTATTCGAACCGACGAGACTGGTCCTGACGCTCTCTAGGGCAAAAGAGGTTGTAGTTAGATTGTTTTCAAGCGGTCACCTTAGGGTGGCCGCTTTTTTTGTAATAGTAGACATTAGTTAATTTAGGGCTACATTGTATCTCGAGAATTAATATTAAGTAAATATACGTATAAAGCTTGAGTTAATTAGTTTGCTAGGATTGCCTCGCAAGCTACCCAAATCCTAACTCAATACGTATAAAATGAAAAAACTATCTCTTTTACTATTAATCTCTTTTCTTGCTGCAGCGCCTCTATCGCTATTCGCAAATGAGGATCTTGTTACGCTTTCGACTCAAGAAGTTGTTGCGGCTGCTGCTGAAGGCTTGAGCTCTGGTGATACCGCTTGGATGCTTACTGCAACTGTACTGGTTCTATTTATGACCTTGCCTGGCCTTGCTCTTTTTTATGGTGGTTTAGTACGTTCTCAGAATGTACTTTCTGTCTTAATGCACTGCTTCGCAATTGCTTGTTTGGCATCCTTACTATGGTTTGTTGGCCTATACAGTATAGCTTTTTCAGAGGGAAATTCATTTTTTGGAGGACTTCAAAATCTAGGATTAAGTGCCGTTACTGTGGATAGCATGAGTGGCACCATACCTGAAACGGTCTTTATCATGTTTCAAATGACTTTCGCAATTATTACTCCTGCCCTTATTGTCGGTGCATTTGTAGAGCGAATGAAATTTAGCGCGGTTTTACTATTCACTGCTTTATGGCTCGTTCTTGTTTATGCTCCAGTCACTCACATGGTATGGTGTGAAGGTGGATATTTATATGGTGTCCTTGATCTTGCAGGTGGTATTGTTGTGCATGCGACTGCAGGAATTTCAGCTCTACTATTGGCAAAGTTTTTAGGTTCTCGCGATGGGTTCCCTGAAAAGCTCCATGTACCGCACAATCCAGGAATGGTCATGATTGGCGCTTCCATGCTTTGGGTTGGTTGGTTTGGCTTTAATGCAGGAAGCCAGCTTGCCGCAGGAGAATCTGCAGGCATGACGATGTTAGTTACACATATTTCTGCAGCAGTCGCTAGTTTGACGTGGATGACAATTGAATGGCTCAAGACTGGTAAGCCAGGTCTTGTTGGAATTGTGACTGGAATGGTCGCAGGTCTAGCTACAATAACCCCTGCCTCTGGAAATGTTGGTCCTTTGGGAGCTCTTTGCCTTGGTTTTCTTGCTGGTTTTGTTTGCTATTTTATGTGCGGTATTGTCAAAAAGTCGTTGCGCGTGGACGATACTTTGGATGTTTTTGCTGTGCACGGTGTCGGAGGTATTATGGGAACGCTTCTTGTTGCAGTGTTAGGGACAGCTACTTTTGGTGGTCTCGGATTAGGTACTGCAGCATCAGGACTGGAAAACACTACCGTACAACAACTGATGATTCAGCTTAAAGCAGTCGGCTTTGTGGTCGCTTGGTCGGCAATTTTTACGGTAGTCATAATATATATTTGTAAATTAATCACTGGTTTGCGCGCCTCTCCAGAAGCAGAGACTGCAGGCCTCGATCAAACCGAACACGGTGAGAGAGCATATCATTTCGAATAAACGTTTTGATTTTTCTAATTTGGTAATTATAAACTACAAAATTCCAATAAAACCTACAACTTATGAAACTAATAAAAGCTATTATCAAACCCTTCAAGCTCGACGATGTTAAGGCGGCGCTTGAAGAAGTCGGAGTCACTGGTCTTACTGCAATTGAATGTAAGGGGTTTGGCCGTCAAAAAGGCCACACTGAAATCTATCGAGGCAGTGAGTATACAGTAGACTTTCTACCCAAGACCATGATTGAAGCAGTGGTTGAGGATGAAGCTGCAGATCATGCTGTTGAAGCAATTATAAGTGCGGCTAAGACTGGCAAAATTGGAGATGGTAAAGTTTTTGTACTTCCAGTGGAAAGTGCAGTACGTATTCGTACTGAAGAAGCTGGTTCTGACGCGCTTTAAGGCCTGGATTCTTAACTATTAATGGCGACTACCCTCTAAGGGCAGTCGCCTTTTTTTTATTCAATTTTTCCTTTTTCTTGCATAGCTTTCAGCGTTGGCGCATCAACAACGTCTGGCGCTCGCTCGTCTTTGCCAGCAGTTTTATGGTAACGACCAGTCAAAGAGTCCCTCTCGTAGCGAGTGAAGCCGTGTTTTTCTACGTTCGCATCACTGAGCTTACTCTTGGTAGCCTTCGCAGTATACTGCGTAGGTAAATTAGGTTTATGGAATATTTTCTTAACCGGGTTTCCTGATTTTGGATGATTTTTCAGGCTAGGATCTGACATCCTTTGGATAATCTCGAAGCAATCGCCATCTCTACCGTCGGGCAAAATCTCTTGGTATAGGTATGTGGGCATTTGTATGTACTATATGTTATAAAATTTGTAAGTGTTCACTCTCGATTGAGATAGTTTTTACACACTAAACTAGCTAGCATCGCAACTTGAATTAATATCCTAAAAATAGGCTACAAATATTAAATTGTAGCTTGCATGAATGTGGTCGTAATTTATGTTATTACTCTCATGTTACGTTACTAGCGGGTCGGCTATATGAGCACACAAAAAACAACCGTAGGATATGATAGTAAAGTTGAGGGCGATGTAATTGTTACACAAGCTTCTGCTGTTATTAATTGGATTCGTAAGCACTCTGTTTGGCCTATGCCCATGGGGTTAGCCTGTTGCGCTATTGAGCTTATGGCGGTCGGTGCTTCACGATTTGATATTTCGCGATTTGGCATGGAAGTGATGCGTTTTTCACCAAGACAAGCTGATTGTATGATTGTTTCCGGTACTGTTACTTATAAAATGGCGGAAGCTGTGCGACGTATATATGAACAAATGGCGGAGCCAAAGTGGGTTGTTGCGATGGGTGCCTGTGCGAGCACGGGAGGAATGTACCGCTCTTATTCAACCTTGCAGGGAGTTGACCGTATTATCCCCGTTGATGTTTATGTAAGTGGATGTCCGCCACGCCCAGAAGCTCTGCTTGATGCGATGATTAAACTACAGGACAAGATTAGCGACGAACAGTCCTTAAAAAACTTGATCCCAAAAAGTAATAAGCCCGATCAGCAGAAGGCGGGATTGATCAGCGAGGCTTAAGTTATGAGTACTACTAAATTTTCACTTCTTAAAGAACGCTTTGACTTTATTGTTGAGAGAGACTCTTCAGATCACTTAGCAGTGAATTGTCCAGTCGAGCATTTTTCTGCATTTTTTTTAGCGCTGCGCGATGATTTTGGGTATGACCTATTATCATGTGTGACTGCCGTTGATTGGGATGTTCAGAGCCCTCGTTTTACTGGAATTTATCACTTACTTTCTACAGCCACGCATCAGTACATACGCGTTGCCGTCGATTGCTTGGATGATATACATCCAAGTTTGCCGACCCTGAGTTATCTTTTCCCTGCAGCTGATTGGCATGAACGTGAGACATATGATCTTTATGGTATTCGATATACCGATCATCCAAACATGCGGCGTATTTTAATGTGGGACGATTATCCTTACTATCCTCTACGTAAGGATTTCCCATTAGCTGGTATAGAGGTTCCGTTTCCTGCTGCAGATGTTGCCGAGTCAGCCAACGCAAAAGTTCTTCCCGCGCCAATGATGGGAGGGCCCTTTGTCTCCTCCGCAGATGGCAGTTTACGCGATTGTGAGCCCGTAGCTAAGGATGAAAGCTGGACCGAAAAACAGGAGGCACACTGATGGCGACGACAAAAGAAATTTCAATCCAAGAACTAGCTTCACGGTCCGTGGATGCGGAAACGGAGCTCAAGGGTGAAACTATGTCTCTTAATATAGGGCCCTCACACCCGACTACACACGGAGTATTGCGCCTATTGACAGAGCTAGATGGCGATGTGATCACAAAATGTGAGCCCGTTATTGGTTACTTACATCGTGGCTCCGAAAAAATTGCTGAGAACATGACCTTTAATCAGTTTGTACCTTATACAGACCGGCTTGATTACTTAGCACCATTAGCAAATAATGTAGCCTTCGCCATGGCCGTTGAAAAGATCGCTCAATTAGAAGTTCCTGAGCGCTGCCAATCTATCCGTGTACTTTGTTGTGAATTAGCACGGATATCTTCTCACCTACTAGGAATTGGAGTATATGGTATGGATGCTGGAGCGTGGACCGTATTTATGTATACTTTTACGGAGCGAGAGAAGCTATATACATTGTTCGAACATTTGACCGGCGCTCGTCTTACGACTAGCTATACTCGTATAGGTGGCGTGGTTCGTGATTTGCCAGATGGATGGTTAGGCCGTGTCAGCGATTTTTGTAGAGAGGTTTTAGGGGTACTCGATGAAGTCGATAAGTTACTCACTCGTAATCGTATATTTATGGATCGTACGGTCGGCATAGGAGTTATTTCTAAAGAAGATGCGATTGCTTATGGTTTGACTGGGCCAAACTTACGTGCCTGTGGCGTGGATCTCGATTTGCGTAAAGATAAGCCTTATCTTGGATATGAAAAATATGACTTTGAGGTACCAATTGGGACAAGTGGAGATTGTTATGACCGCTATTTAATGCGTGCCGAAGAAGTGCGCCAATCGGTCCAAATTATAAGACAAGTGATAGATACAATCCCTGATGGACCATTTTATTGCGAGGATGCTAAAAAGATAGTCGCGCCGCAGAAGTCTAAAGTTCTGACCAGTATGGAAGAACTAATTCAAAATTTTATGATCACAACGGAAGGGCCTCAAATACCTCCTGGTGAAGCTTATTTTGAAGCTGAAAATCCGAAAGGTGCTCTCGGATTTTATGTTGTTTCTAAAGGAGGTGGGGTCCCATATAAGTTGAAGATACGTGGCCCTTCATTTAGCTCATTGAGTATCGTGGAGAAGGTAGTTCCAGGGCACTATTTAGCTGACATCACCGTATTATTAGGCTCATTAGATTTTGTTTTAGGAGAGTGTGATCGATAGATCTAAAACTTTTATGCGCATGGATTTAAAATCACAAACGATTGATAAAATTGATAAGCTAGTACCACGCTATCCAACTATCCGTAGTGCAGCGCTTCCGCTCTGTCATTTGATACAAGAAGACCAAGGTTATTTGTCTAAGGAAGCGATAGAATGGATTGCCAACCGCCTAGATTTGCAACCAATCAATATCCAAGAAATTGTGACTTTTTATCCTATGCTGCGGACTGAGCCGACAGGAAAATATCATGTTAGAGTTTGCCGTACTTTGCCATGCGCTCTTGCTGGGGCTTACAGTACCTGTAGGCGACTGGAAGAAGAACTGGATGTGTCTGTAGGTCACACAAGCGAAGATGGTTTAGTGACACTTGAGTTCGTTGAGTGCCATGCGGACTGCGGCAAAGCTCCAGTTGTGATGGTAGGTGAAGACGAGTATACTGATATTAGCCCAGATCGCGCGACCGAACTGGCTAAGAAAATAAAAAATGGAGACCTTTAAGCGCTCGATTATGGAACATCAACAATACCGGCTTATTTTTAAACATGTCGATCAACCAGATTACAGTAACGATATCGAATGTTATATTAAAAATGGCGGCTATGAGGATTTAAAGAAAGCTGTTGGCATGCAACCAGAGGCTATTTGCCAAGAGGTGCTTGACTCCGGAGTGCGAGGGCGTGGAGGAGCAGGGTTTCCTGCTGGAATGAAATGGAAGTTTTTAGACCGAAAGTCTGGTAAGCCAATCTATCTAATTTGCAATGCTGATGAGTCCGAACCAGGAACATTTAAGGATCGCCAAATTATTCATCAAGACCCTCATCAATTGATTGAGGGAATGATGTGCGCAGCTTACGCAATTCAGGCTAAACTGGCTTTTATCTACATCCGAGGTGAGTTCTATGAAGGCTATCAAATCCTAGAACGTGCGATTGAGGAGGCTAGAAATAAAAATTTCCTAGGGGACGATATACTTGGTTCTGGTTATTCCTGTGATATTATCGTGCACCGCGGGGCAGGTGCTTATATTTGCGGTGAAGAAACCGGCCTGATAGAGTCACTGGAGGGTAAACGCGCTAATCCAAGGATTAAACCTCCTTATTTTCCTGCTGCTTTGGGTGCCTATCAATGCCCAACCATTGTAAATAATGTAGAGACTCTATGTGATGTGAAGCATATCATCCATATGGGTGGGGAAGCATTTTCAAAGATTGGTACACCAGGTAATACCGGTACGCGCATCTGGTGCGTATCAGGGCATGTGCAGAAACCTGGTTATTACGAGTTCCCTTGCGCGGGTGTTACCCTAGGTCAATTAATTTTTGATGTTTGTGGCGGCCTGAAGCCTGGGCGTAAGCTTAAAGCCGTTATTCCAGGAGGGTCTTCAGCGAAAGTATTACGAGCTGACGAGCGATTTAAAGGCAAACTAAAGGACGGTACTGATTTTGATTGGGGAGTTGAAGACATTCCTATGGATTTTGACAGTTTGATGGCTTGTGGGTCGATGTCTGGGTCTGGTGGAGTTATCGTTATGGATGACACAACCGATATGGTTGAAGCTCTAGCGAACATCAATTATTTCTATGCGCATGAAAGTTGCGGGCAATGCACGCCTTGTAGAGAGGGAGTACCTTGGATGCGTAAGGTTACAGCTCGCATGTGTGCGGGACAAGCACGCGAAGAAGATGCTGATCTACTCATGAATATTGCTGATCAGATAGCGGGGCGTACTATTTGTGCGTTCGGTGAGGCGGCCTCATGGCCAGTGCAGAGCTTTATTGAGAAATTTAAGGATGAATTTATTCAGAAAGCCCGGGAGCAAGCCGCGCTGCGCAATGATGGTAAGCCGACTAAAATAGAAACAACTTTGATCTAGTAATGAGTATACCCGACACAGTTGAAACGATTGCAATCAATATTGACGGAGTCGATGTTCAGGTTCCAAAGGGAATTAATGCGATCGAAGCAGCTAAATTGCATGGTAAGGAGGTCCCGCATTATTGTTATCATCCTAAGCTTTCGATCGCTGGCAACTGTCGTATGTGCTTAATTGAAATGGGAATGCCTATGCGCGATCGGGCTACTGGAGATCCCGTTATGGATACCAATGGTGAGCAGAAGATCGGATGGTCGCCTAAGCCGACGATAGGATGTTCCACCAATGTATCTCCAGGAATGCATTTACGAACTAATTCTACTATGGTCAAAGAAGCCCGTAACGGGGTCACAGAATTTCTTCTAATTAATCATCCCCTAGATTGTCCTATCTGTGATCAGGCCGGAGAATGCCGATTACAAGAGTTCTCTGCAGACCATGGGCGTGGTGTAAGTCGCTTTATTGAGGATAAAAATGTAAAGCCAAAACGCACTCGATTAGGTCCTCGTGTAACACTTGATGATGAGCGCTGCATTTTATGTTCGCGCTGTATACGATTCTCTCAGGAAGTTGCGAAAGACGATGTTCTTGGTTTTGTAGATCGTGGTACATACTCCACTCTGACTTGTTATCCCGGCAAAGAGTTAGCTAATAATTATTCACTTAATACAGTAGACATCTGTCCGGTAGGTGCACTTACGAGTACTGATTTTCGCTTTAAGATGCGGGTTTGGTTTCTGAAGCGCACTAATAGTATCTGCACAGAAAGTAGTGTTGGTTCGAATACAACGGTCTGGAGTCGTGAAGGAAAAATTTATCGTATTACCCCACGACAAAATGATGCGACTAATGATACTTGGATGACAGATTCAGGTCGCGGACTTTTTAAAGAGACTGAGTCAGAGAATCGTATTAATGATTACACTATAGACGGAGTAAGCGAAGATATGGAAATTGTTGCTCAAACAGCAGCAGATTTATTACAGCAAGGAAAAGTAGCGCTTGTTGGTTCTGCTCACAATAGCGTTGAAGAACAATTTTATCTTAAGAAAATATCCGAGTACGCTAGCGCATCAACTAACATTATCGCAAAAACAGGTGACGGAGATGGTATATTGCTATCAGAAGACCGTACGCCAAATCTTCGCGGAGCACTTTTAAACCGGCTTATTACTGAACTGCCTAATGCTGCTGCAGATTCGATAGATTCACAGATTCAATCTGGCGCAATACAGACTCTTTTTGTCGTTAACGAAGATCTTACAAGCTTGGGCATTTCGCAAGAATCGCTCGCCAAAGTGTCGATAATCTATTTTGGCAGTTTAGCGAATCAGACCAGTAAAGTTGCTACAGTAGTTATTCCCACTCTGACAGTATTTGAAAAGTCTGGTTCATTAGTGAATCAGAACTTTATTTTGCAGCAATTTTTACCCGCTATACCTGGACCGAAGGGTGTTATTAGTGATGTACTGATGCTTGCTAAGATTGTAGAGAAGATGACAGGTGATACAATCGAGCCTGTTACGCTTACTATGATTTGGCAGGAATTGTCGAATACGATCGCTGAGTTTAAATCAATCACTTGGCAAAAAATAGGGGACGAGCAAGGCATACAAATCAATCCAAGGGCATTTCTAGATCTTCCATTTGTAGAGAGTAAAAATCTAAAATTCGACCCGACAGCATTCAAAGAGGCTAATAGTACTGCGTTAGAGTCTTAGCAAAGTTAGATATGAACTTAATAAGTAATTATTTACCATTATTCATTCCAGTTGTTTATGCGCTGCTGATGGTTTCTGTATTTATGGGTTTATGTAGTTACTCAGTCTTAGCAGAGCGTAAAGTATGTAGCTGGATTCAGCGAAGAGTCGGCCCCAACAGAACGCGACTACCGCTTATAGGCAATATCCCAATCATTGGTAATATACTGACCGGTTTGGGTATATTTCAGCCAGCTGCCGATGGATTAAAGTTTCTTTTTAAGGAAGAAATCACTCCTGGGCATGTAAAAGTTGGTTATTATTATTTAGCTCCTATTGTAGCGCTCACCCCAGCTTTGACAACAATGGTAGTACTGCCTTTTGGGCGATATGTGGATAGTTCTGGTAATATTCAGCCTCTTGCATTGGCAAATATAGATGTGGGATTCTTGTTTATTTTAGCCATATCTTCACTGGGCGTTTATGGAATTGTACTCGCTGGATGGGCATCAAATTCAAAATATCCTTTTTTAGGGGCTATTCGCTCTTCGGCCCAAATGATTTCATATGAGTTAGCTATGGGTTTAGCAATCTTGCCGGTTTTCATGTGGTCCGCGGCACCAGGATCGGAGTATGGGATGAGTCTTTTTGGAGTAGTACAGTCGCAACAGGGCTTGTGGCTTGGCATATGGCAACCACTTTCCGCACTCATTTTTCTGGTTGCTTTATTTGCAGAGACCAATCGCTTGCCATTTGATATGGCTGAGTCGGAGACTGACTTAGTTGGCGGATTTCATACCGAGTACGGAGCATTTAAGTTCGGTTTATTTTTTGTTGCTGAATATGCACACATTATAATGGGCTCCGGGATTTTTGTACTATTATTTGCTGGTGGGTGGCATTTTATTCCTGGATTTGCTGATCCATGGCCTGATGGTTATTTGGGTGCCTTACTCTCCATGTTATGGTTTATGGGTAAAGTTTGCCTCATGATTTTTTTCTTTATTTGGATACGTTGGACCCTCCCGCGTTTTCGATATGATCAAGTGATGGCACTAGGATGGAAAATTCTGCTGCCACTAGCGATTGGTAATCTGGTATTTAACACTTTGGTAATCGCTATAATTGATACCTTTTAATCGTATATTTTTATGGCTAAAACTAAAGTTATAGAACGCAAAGCCCTAACATGGGCGGAAAGGACGTATCTTCCTCAAATTCTAACAGGACTGAAAACGACGCTCTCTAATATGCTAAAGAAGCCGATCACTTTGCAGTACCCTGAAGAAAGGCCGGTTATTCCTGATGATTATCGAGGAGTGCCGACTCTAGTAAAGGATCCTCATGGCCGAGAAAAATGCGTTTCCTGCCAACTATGTGAATTTGTTTGTCCACCTAAGGCCATTCGAATTACGCCCGGTGAAGTTGACGTGGATAATGAACCGGAACGCGCTCACGTTGAGAAGGCTCCTAAAGAATTTGATATTAATATGCTGCGTTGTATTTATTGTGGACTTTGCCAAGAGGTTTGCCCTGAGGAAGCAATCTTTTTACAGGATGTTTTTTCGCTTTCTGGTTATAGCCGCGATGAAATGATTAACAAGAAAGAGAAGCTTTATGAATTAGGCGGGACCCTACCAGATCAGCACTTTAAGTGGGATAAGAAGAAGTCTGCCGAAGCATTAGGCAACTCAGACCATTAATTACTCATGCTCGACATATTATTTTATATTGTATCGGCGTTTACACTAATTGCAGCTTTGCTCATGGTAATGAGTCCTAATGCTGTAAATGGTGCTATGTGTATGATTGCTGCTTTCGTTGGAACTGCCGCATTATTTATCTTATTAGAGGCCTACTTTTTGGCAATTCTGCAAGTATTAGTCTACGCAGGTGCTGTAATGGTATTATTCCTCTTTATTATTATGCTTTTGAACGTAGAAGAGATAGAGCCGAGTAACCGTAAGAGTATGCGCTCAAATTTCCTTGCTGTACTAAGTTTTATAATTGTATCAGGTCTGATGATTTCTGCGTTCTCAGGAGAATATTTGCCAGAACCAGAATTACTTCCGGTAGCAGCTAATCCTGATGGTAGTGTAGTCTCTAAAATTCCTTTTACTACGTCTTCTAAATCATTTGGATACAGTTTATTCTCTAAGTATATGCTGCCGTTTCAGGTTACTGGATTTTTGCTATTATCTGGCATGATTGGAGTTATTGTCATTAGCAAGAAATCAACCGAACAACTCGAAGCAGAAGCGTTGCTAGAGAAGGAAAGGGATGCTTCATGACAATCGGCCTTAATGCATTTCTAATGGTTTCTGGCCTACTTTTTTCCATTGGTATTTTTGGAGTTATTTTGCGTAAAAATACGCTGGTTATTTATATGTCATTAGAGCTTATGTTGAACGCGGTTAATTTAGCGCTTGTCTCATTCTCTCGTTATAACGCTACGATGGATGGAAATATTTTTGTTTTTTTCATTATTACTGTTGCCGCTGCTGAGGTAGCTGTTGGCCTTGCAATCGTGGTTGCTCTGTATCGCCGTCGTCAATCGGTTATGGTTGACGAAATTAATGCTTTGAGTCGCTAAGATTATGACTGCCACACAGATACTTATCGCTTTATTGCTAACGCCGTTGGTGACTGCTACTTTTATAGCATTATTTATGCGCCGATTAGGTGCAATAGCCTCATATTTTTCTGTAACTGCTGCAGGACTTATTTGCATATTTAGTGTGCTAGCTATTGGGCATTTTGATGGTTCTACAATTGCTGTTTCTTGGGATTGGTTACGATTTGGGACTTTTGAGGTGCAGATTGGATTTCTCTTTGATAGTATAGCAGCGACTATGCTCACGATGGTCGCTTTTGTGGGTTTTTTAATTCATATCTTTAGTTTAGGGTATATGCAGTCGGATACGGCCAAAGCACGATTTTTTGGTGGGCTATCAATTTTTATGTTTTCCATGCTGGGTATTATACTCGCTGATAATTTGATCATGATTTTTGTTTTTTGGGAACTAGTTGGATTTAGTTCTTATATGTTGATCGGCCATTATTTAGATACCGAAGAGGCCAAAGAAGCATCCAAAAAAGCATTTATAGTTAATCGTATTGGAGATCTTGGGTTCTTGGTTGGAATCGTTTATGCTTACTGGCATTTTGGTACCGTTAATCTACCTAAACTAGAGGCTTTAGTTACTGCGCAGCCTGATTTAATTAATGCAACAATAGCTGCCTTTTTAATGTGTGGTTTTATTGGTAAATCGGCTCAGTTCCCACTGCATGTTTGGCTTCCGGATGCCATGGCAGGGCCCACTCCTGTTTCAGCGCTCATTCATGCAGCAACAATGGTTGCTGCGGGGGTCTATTTCTTAATCAGGATTGTCTTTTTGTTTCCAGTAGAGGTGCTCGATTTTATTTCCTACCTTGGTGCAACTGTAGCTGTTTACGCAGGATTTTGTGCATACGCGCAGCACGATATTAAGAAGATCCTCGCTTACTCAACACTATCTCAGCTTGGTTACATGGCTACGGCATTTGGGCTTGGTTACCCAGGAGTTGCGTTCTTCCATTTAATCACTCATGCGTTTTTTAAAGCGCTACTTTTTTTAGGGGCTGGTTCAGTTATTCATGGTTGTCACCATGAACAGAATATTTTCAAGATGGGTGGTTTGATCAAGCGTATGCCTGTGACCTCGATAACTTTTGCAATCGGACTTATGGCTCTGTGTGGAGTATATGGAATGTCTGGTTTCTACTCTAAAGATGCAATTTTGATAGCTAGTGGACTTACTAATACACCGATATTTGTATTACTTATAATAGGCGCATTTTTAACTGCTGGCTACATGGGACGTTTGTTCTGGATTGCATTTCTCGGAACGCCCAATTCTGAAGCGGCATCACATGCAAAAGAAAGCCCACTGACTTTACTGCTTCCTTTAGTCATTCTTGCTATGCTCTCAATTACAGGAGGATTGTTGCAATTATGGCCTGACTCATTAGGCGGGTTGATTCGATATGATGTAGACCACTTGCACCATGCAGAGCAGTATGATGCGATGCACTATTTTGTCCTCAAGCTTGGGACTGCTGCATGGATTATAGGTCTTTTAGCAGCGCTATTTTTCTATCGAGTTGGCGCTAGCGAGGATCGTTTAAAGAAAAATTTTCTACCAATTTTCCAATTCTTGCATGCAAAACTTTGGTTTGATGAGATATATAACTTTTACGTAGCTAATGTGCAGCAACGTGTAGCTCGTCTTCTTAATTTTCTAGATTTACTCTTGATTGAGGGCTTATTGATTAGGGGTAGTGCTGGCGCCATTAGTCTGCTGGGTATGTTTGCTCGATCTGTACACGTTGGGAATTTACACAGTTATGTTTATTGGTTCTTAGCAGGAATGTTACTTCTGTGGCTTGCTTGTTTTGGTCTCTTCTAATTAACCGATTGGCTACCAAAATATTATGAGTACTTTCGACCTAGATTCATTGCTTTTACTTTCCTCTATACTATTGCCTTTGATAGTAGGGGCATTCTTGCTTTTTGGGGCTTTCCTAAATAAAGCAACTAGATGTTGGATAAGTGCCTTAGGCTTCGGTTGGCCACTTACTGTGGCCGTGTTACTAGCCTGCTTTTTTGAGGAAAATATAGGTGCTTACAATTATGAACTATGTCTGCCGACAGGGCTTCAATCGATTGGTATTTACTTACATTTAGGTCTCAATGCGGTCTCAATGCCACTTTTCTTATTAGCAGGTATTGTAGGTTTTTCTGCAGGATTATACGCGATTTTTTCACAAGTAGACCGACCGCATTTATACTTGGCACTACTCTTATTTATGCTCTCTGGTTTGCTAGGTACATTTGCTTCAGTTGATGTATTTTTCTTTTATTTTTTCCATGAGTTCGCACTTATCCCGACTTTTATTATGATTGGAATATGGGGAGGGTCTAATCGCCGTAGTGTAGCATTGCAGATGACGATTTATCTTACGCTAGGAGCTATGCTTTCTTTATTAGGATTAATTGCACTCTATATAGCTAGCGGAGCGCAGTCATTTTCATTGCCCGAGCTACGTAGTTATTTAGCCGCAAATCCTTTGAGTCAGACAGTGCAGAATAATGTCTATGGTTTATTACTCTTTGGTTTTGGAATTTTAGTTTCATTATTTCCGTTTCATAGTTGGGCGCCAAAGGGATATGCCTCAGCTCCAACTGGAGCTGCCATGTTACATGCTGGAGTGCTCAAGAAATTTGGGCTTTATGGGCTTTTGCAACTGGGATGGCCACTATTACCATTAGGTGCAGTGCATTGGTTGCCTTGGATTATTTGGCTTGCTCTTGCCAATATTCTAATAATTGGCCTTATTACCATTGCGCAGCGTGATCTTAAATTAATGGTAGGCTATAGTTCAGTGATGCATATGGGTTATGCATTTCTTGGAATTGCCACTTTTTCCGTTGTTGGTGCTGGCGGAGTCTTGCTATTGTTACTCGCTCACGGGCTTTCGGTCGCCTTACTGTTCCTGCTTTCTACTTGTATCTATCAGCGTAGTTTGACCTTAGATATGCAGCAGATGGGAGGTCTTGCCACTAAAGCACCTGTGTTGGCAGCATTTTTTATCGCCGCCACCATGGCAAGTATTGGTTTACCAGGCTTTGGTAACTTCTGGGGAGAGTTTACTATATTTGTTGCATTGGCAGAAGATGTCTCAACTCGGTGGGTCGTTTTTCCTGCCGCCATTGGTATTATAATAGCAGCTATTTATGGCTTACGCGCTTCGGCTAATATATTTTTTGGACAGCCAAGTAGTGGATTTACTGAGCGTTTACAGTCTGGTACGATTCGCGACCTAGAGCTCCATGAAAAGCTACCAGCAACAATCTTAATTATTGCTTTAGTTGTCTTGGGTATATTCCCACGAGTAGTTTCAGACGCTGCCAATGATGAACTTTCTGCTTCGTACTCATTATCAAGTGAGAGTCGATTCCCAGAAATTCTGCTAGAGAGCCCAATAAATAAAATTCAATTGGAGGAGACCCACAAATGAATGATCTACTGATTGATTTTTTGCGCGGGTTCACTAACTCAAATGATTGGTCTGCGCTACTGCCAGAAGTGCTACTTGCTTTGCTTGCTCTAGTGATCTTGGTGGCTGATATTGTTTTACCAAAAGGTAAATGCAATTGGATTTACTGGGTATCAATCGTTGGGCAACTCGCTATTCTAGTTTTGATTGGTAGTACTTTTGCAATAGTTACTCAGCCAGATTCGAATGTCTTGTTTGGCGGACTTATTGAGCAAACCTCCAGTTCTCAATGGATGCGGGGCTTCTTCTCATTAAGCGCATTATTTATTACTTATATAGGAAGAATTTATCTCTCTAAGCATACTTTAGCCCATACAGAATTTTATCATTTAGTTTTAATAGTAGCAGCTGGTATGATGCTTTTGGTTCAAAGTAGTCATTTTATAATGCTGTTTGTCGCTCTGGAGACTGTGACGGTGGCTTTTTATGTGCTTGTTGCCTACGGACGTACAAGTTCTCTATCTTTAGAAGCGGGTCTTAAATACTTAATCTTAGGGGCAATGAGTTCTGCACTTTTGCTTTTCGGTATTGTTTTATTGTATGGAGTCGCAGGCAATCCATTGCTCAGTGGTGCTACTGGGGATTCTTTAAATTATAATCAGTTATCTACATTCATTGAGCTAAATGCATCCAATTTATTAGTGCAGTTGGGGGCTTTATTGGTTTTAGCCGGATTGTTTTTTAAGATAGGCGCATTTCCTTTCCAGATCTGGGTGCCCGATGTATATCAAGGTTCTCCTACGCCTGTAACTGCTTACCTTGCGGTTGCTTCTAAAGCGGCTGGTTTTAGTGTTTTATTAGTCTTAGTTAATGGGCCGTTTCTTCCACTTAGCGAGATCCTTATACCTGTATTATCAGTAATCGCTGGAGCGACGATTTTATTTGGTAATATTGCAGCGACATCACAGCGAAATGTTAAGCGCCTAATGGGACTCTCTGGAATTGCGCATGCAGGCTATTTGCTTGTGGGTGTGGTTGCTTCACTTGTGGTTCCATGGGCCTATTACGCTGTATTATTTTACCTCTTTAATTACCTATTCGCTTCATTTGCAGTATTTGGGGTCATGGCAATTACAGCTGATTCTTGTGATGCTAATCAGCAGTTGGATGATTATCGAGATCTCGGGCGCACACAGCCATTTCTTGGTGGCGTGCTCGCTTTTGGTCTAGGTTCTTTGGCTGGAATACCTCCACTTGGTGGATTTATTGCTAAACTTTTTCTCTTATTCGCTGCTTTTGAGGCTGGATTGTACAGTCTGCTATTCATTTCTATATGTGGAGTCGTTATATCTATCTACTATTATTTTGCATGGATACGAGAGGTCTTCTTCTCGGTAGAAAGTAGCGACCAAAATAACCGTACTGTAGAATTTTCAACTGCAGACAGTGTAGTACTAGCAATTATTGTAGTAGCTATTGTACTAGTAGGGGTTTACCCAGGTGTGCTTCCTCTAATGCAATAAGCTTGGTTAACAAATTCATGCATGCTCCTCTATTTTAAGTTACACTGAAAAGAGAGGAGCCCATTATTTGGGCCCCTCATTAATAAACCTATTTAAGCTTTCAGTGCTTGATCTAGGTCGGCTATAATATCTTCAATTGCTTCAATGCCAACAGAGAGACGAACAAAATCAGGGGTCACTCCCGCAGAGTGTTGTTGTTCTTCGCTAAGTTGTTGATGCGTAGTTGTGGCAGGATGAATAGCTAGAGACTTTGCATCTCCTATATTGGCCAGGTGGCTAAATACTTTGAGATGATCAATGAATTTTGCACCTGCTTGCTTACCACCTTTTACCCCAAAGCCCAAAAGTCCGCCAAACATTTGCGGGGCAAAATACTTATCGGCTGCAAGCCTGTGTGGGCTGTCAGATAGTCCTGGGTAATTCACCCAACTAACTTGTGGATGCTGTGAAAGAAATTGCGCGACCTTGAGCGTATTACTGCAATGACGCTCCATTCTAAGATGAAGAGTTTCAATTCCTTGAATTTGAAGGAATGAATTAAAAGGAGAGGCGCAGTTACCAGTATCTCGCAACCACTGTAGCCGCATCTTCATTATGTATGCTATGTTAGCCCCGCCAGCTGGCTCAAATGCTTTAAATACATCCCAATGAACCAATCCATGATAGCTAGGATCAGGCGATGTGAATTCTGAGAAACGACCACTGCCCCAATCAAAATTACCACCATCGATGACTATTCCTCCTATACTAGTACCATGTCCCCCTAAGTATTTAGTTAGACTATTAACAACGACATTTGCACCGTGTTCAAGTGGCCGACACACGGCTGGAGAAGCTGCAGTGTTATCGATGATAAGGGGCAATTGATGTTTTTTGCAGACTGCAGATATTTCTTCAAATGGAAATATGTTCAGCTTAGGGTTGCCTACAGTATCTCCGTAAATAGCTTTGGTTTTATCATCAATGAGTGGTTCAAATGATTCTGGGTTTTCCGCGTCAGCAAAACGTACCTCAATACCTAATTTTGGTAGTGTGTATTTAAATAGGGTGTAGGTACCCCCGTAAAGTTGTGCTGCAGACACAATATTATCTCCAGCTTGCACTATGTTTAGGATGGCATTGGTTATAGCTGCCTGTCCGCTCGCATGAGCTAATCCAGCGACTCCACCCTCAAGCGCAGCGACTCTTTTTTCGAGAACATCTGTCGTCGGATTCATAATTCGGGTATAGATGTACCCCAACTCTTCTAATGCAAATAGCTTCGCTGCATGATCTGAATCTCGGAACATGTAACTAGTGGTTTGATAAATAGGAACAGCTCTAGAGCCAGCTGTTGTATTTGGATCGTGTCCTGCGTGTACAGCGAGAGTCGCTAATTTGGGTGTGTTTATTTCGCTCATGGGTTTATGTTTTTTACATTAAAATCGCTCTTTTATGCGTGTTTTTACTTATTTTAAGAGTTTTCTAATTTTATCTGCTTCCCATTGTTTGCCGATTTGTCCGTAAAAATCAACTGCTTCTTTTATAAATTCTTGGCTCGGTTCGGACTCTCTGAGTACGCGTTGGTATTGTTTGTATGCATTTCCAAATTCACGCCCTTGGCGCAGCGCGCCTGCATAAATGGTACGAATAGTTATGTTATCAGGTTCTTTCTCTAATATTTCCTCTAATAACGTAAGGAGCCCCCCGTGCGGTAGATCCGTACTGTTGTTGGCTATTAATGTATCGATATAAGCGATTTTAGGTAATGTAGATTCTGGCCATGTTGTTACTATTTGTTTCCACATTCTTTCAGGTTTACTAACCGAGTAAGCAAACGATGCTGTTAATGTTAGTTCAGTAATTAGTAAAATAGACATGCCGATACGCCATGCCAATACCGAGCCAGCCTTTACTCGATGAGCAATAGTAGCAGCGCCGCATATAATTAATGAAATGATTGCAGGCAACGCTACATAGTGAGCATGATCTTCGTGAGCTATAGTTCCGTCTATGAATGCGCCCCTAGTAATTAGGCCTGGAATTAAAAGTAACAAGTAACTAAGTAGGCCAAATATTATTGCGCGCGCCCATCCCTTCCGGAGATTAAAAATAGCTAATAAAAAGAAGGGTACAAATAATAAAAAAGGTAGTAGAAAAATATCTTTAGAAGTTGTGTAAGTAGCTTCTATATTTGTTGCATAAAAAAGTGAAGGATTTGTCGGTAAGAATGCCTGCTTAAAGAAGAAATTCATATTTTGTCCCATGGTCTGGAGGAGCCCATCATCCCCAGAATTGCCTAATACATTACTCGCCGAACCAGCTATCCATAGTCCGATAAACAGGCATAAGCAGAGCACTGGTAGTAAATAATTAATATGCTCTAATCTTATTTTGGATTCCTTCTTGAAGTTGCAAAGTATTGAAATAAACGGAATAGCTAAGGCTGCAGGATGTATTATGCATGCAACTACTGTTAACAAAATATACTTTATGTAGTATTTCCTGCCGCCTCTATCGATACCCCAACTAAAGGCGGTTAAAATTGCAATCAATCCTACTATCTCATGGCGGTAACCTGGCCAGAATAGCGTTTGCACTGTGGTCGGGTGGATTGCAAAGACCATAGCCGCCGCCCACGCTCCATCTAGGTCAAGCCTCTGGAGTATTTTTAAAATTAGAATCGCAGCTATTAAGTGTAAGGTTATGTTAATTCCATAATGAAGTATGCTTATCGGTAATGGAATTGCTTGTTCAATCCAATAAGATGTGAGGCTTATTGGATCATTATCTCGAAGACTTTCAATTTTCCAGGCATCCTGCCATCGTTGATCGGAGGTGTAAGTACTTCGCTCTACATGATCATGTGTGGACCAAACTGATTGAGAAAGTAACAGCGGGAAGAATCCAGTAATTGTAATAACAAATAAACAGGCATAGCTCCATACCCCAGCTTTTTTCGGGATGGATGTCCTGCGCCTACGTAGCTGATTACGTGTTTTTGTAATTCTCTTCATGTACTTATAGTCTTAATAAGCTAGGCTCTATTCCTCTTTTGCTAATTGCTTCAAGTAATGCTTCTCGATCAATTTGAGCATCGATTCCTATACCATTATACTCATACCAGTTTTGGTTCATCTCTATCGCGAATTTTATATCGTCTCTATGAGAAGAGACAGAAGTTTCATCATAAGGATAGAGTTTACAGATCTCTTTTAACTGGCCCGATGCATCATAATATCCGAGATCGAGTGCAATTTCGGTGTTGCGCATCCAAAAATGCTGTTGCCTTGGAGTTTCGAAAATAAATAGCATCCCATGGTGTGGCTTTAACTTTTCTCTAAACATAAGGCCTCTACTGCGCTCTTCATCGTTAAGAGCCAATTGAAGATAAGCTAATTGTGGCCCTATAGAGATCGGAAAATAAGTATCTTTGGTGGCATCTGCTTTAGGTGTAACAGTTACCGGATTGCAAGCACTCAAAAACAAACCAAAAATAATTAGCTTTGGTAGTAGCATTCGGATGGATTTTTGTAGGTATTTCAATTAATAAGAATTAAATATAAACAGTGACCTGCTACAACTCAAACGACAACATTCATATATGAAAAGTAAATCCTCAGAAGCTCGTTTTTTATATACTAGCTCGGAGCAATCAGCGGATGCGTATTACCTAACTGGTGTTTTTGTGCCAGACCCTTTTCTTTGTGGTGTGATTAGGGGTCGCAGTTTTGCTGTGGTTAATCGATTGGAATATCGGCGTGTAAAAAAGCTCTCTAATCTCGATTCAGTTTATTTGTTAGAGACACTTCAATTAGAGGTATCTAAATTACTTAAAATAGACGTTAGCGCAGTAGGTCCAGCTGAATTGATTTTTTACATCCTTAGCAGATACAAGCTTAGTAAAAGCGTAGAAGTACCCGCTTCATTTCCAGCTATCTATTATGCAAGGCTGCAGGCAATGGGAGTAAAGATAATTATATTCGAGGACCCATTTTTTCCTCAGCGCGCAATAAAGTGCGACGACGAAGTATACGCTATTAGGGCTGGTAATGCTGCTAGTGCTGCGGGTATACGAGCAGCAGAAAAAGTTCTTCGTATGGCTAGCATTGAAGGTAAGCTACTGAAGTATAAGGGACGTACCTTGACTTCCGATTCGCTACGTCAAGTAATCGACAAAGCCTGTCTTGGTAAAGGGGCTATAGCAAGCAACACAATTGTTGCTGGTGGACTTCAGGCGTGTGATCCTCATGAGGTTGGATTTGGCCCACTGCGAGCAAATGAGCTAATTATAATAGATGTTTTTCCACGAGTACGTCAAACTGGTTACCATGGAGATATGACTCGGACGTTCTTAAAGGGTGTAGCTAATGATGCACAAAGGGCTTTGGTTAACGCAGTTAGAGAGGCTCAATTATCAGCTCGTGAACGAATTAAAGCGGGCGTTAGTGGGGCTAGTGTCCATAAAGCCGCTTGCAAAGTATTTACCGAGCGCGGATTTGTTACGGAACGAAGAGGTGACAACTATTTTGGATTTATTCATTCAACAGGCCATGGGCTAGGTTTAGATGTGCATGAGCATCCACCCATTTCTGCTAGTTCCAACCGATTGCGTACAGGTCACGTGATCACTGTGGAACCCGGATTATATTATCCTGAGATTGGGGCTTGTCGGATTGAAGATGTTATACGTGTCACTGCCGAAGGAGGGGAGTTACTCTCTTCGATGCATTACCGTTGGTGTTTTAGGTAATTACATTCGCTCGAGAGTAGAAATTCCAAGTAGATTTAAACCTATTTGGAGGACTGTACGCGTACGAGCACAAATCAGCAAGCGCCGTGCACGCACCGCAGAACTATCTACCATCACTTTATCGGAATTGTAGAAACTACTATAACAACCAGCTAACTCATATAAATAAGTACATAAAAAATGAGGCCTTAAGTCATTTAAGGATAGCTCTACAGCATGGATAAATTCGATTAATTTTCGAGCTAGGGCAAATTCGGTTGCAGTTTCTAGTGGACTCGCTTCGATTAGTAAATTCTCAGGATCTACATTAACTTTACGAAAGATGCTATTAATTCGTGCTACAGCATACAGTAAATAGGGCGCGGTATTTCCTTCAAAGCTTAACATCCGATCCCAGTTAAATTCATAGTCTAGGGTGCGATTTGATGAGAGGTCTGCATATTTTAGAGCGCCAACGCCAATTATATCTCCAATCCTGCGACGCTCCGATTCGCTAAGTGCCGGATTTTTTTGAGTAACTACTTGGAACGCTCGCTCCCTAGCTTCATCCAGCAAGGCCTGTAATCTTATTGTTTGCCCAGACTTCGTTTTAAAAGGCTTTTTATCTTCTCCTAAAATTGTGCCCCAATATACGTGACGCATTAAAGGTAAAGGATACTTTTTTTGAGAAAACCATTTTTCTGTAGTTAAGAAAAGTTGCTGAAAATGGTCTTGCTGACGAGAGTCGGTTAGATAAATCACTTCTTGGGCACGATAGGTCTCTACCCGGTAGAGTACAGTTGCTAGATCCGTAGAAGCGTAATTAGAGGCT
Organism: Coraliomargarita sp.; assembly: GCA_002699365.1. GTDB lineage: Bacteria > Verrucomicrobiota > Verrucomicrobiia > Opitutales > Coraliomargaritaceae. The sequence goes on from PAAN01000034.1 coordinate 23,355, forward strand.
CCATCTTTTTTACGAATATTGAAAGGATAGGGTCGTTCATTATTACGCGAGAATTTCTTCACCTCGTCATGCCAAACTACTAGTGCTCCCTGACTTTCCTCCGCTAGGCCTATTTCAGATAATTCTTTGTATATACGCCCAACCTTATCTTGGTAAAAGGACTCCCCTAAAGAGACATCTACAGATACGCCCAGTTGCTTAAATATTTGGTCAAAAGCTACCTTAGAAATAGCCACTATTTTTTGCCAAATTGCTGCATTCTCGGGATCGCCTGCTTGTAGTTTAACTAATTCATTGCGCGATTTGGTTCTAATTTCTGGCTGTTTTAGTTCTAGGGCAGAGCCATCTTTGTATAATTGATCTAACTTAACTAAAGCATCGTCCCCTAATGCATCTAGCTCAACGCCCTCACGTTTAATTTGCATAATTAAAGTGCCAAAATTTGTACCCCAATCACCTATATGGTTATCGCGAGTTGTCTTTGCTCCACAAAAATCAAGAAGGCGTGCGATCGCTTCTCCTATAACCATCGGACGAAGATGTCCAATATGTGCTTGTTTGGCAGTATTCGCACTAGGGTAGTCAATTACTATACGGCGATCCTTCTTTATACGACCCGCGCCTAATTCGAAATCACTGGGGGCCGCGAATTTTTGTAGCCACTGCCAATAAAATTTTGCAGTTAGTTTAAAATTAATAAAGCCAGGACCAGCCAGTGAGAGATTCACCATGTCAGAGTCAAATTGGCCTGAATTATTGGCAGAATCAATGAGCGATTGGGCTAATTTTCGAGGATTTTCCCGCGTAATTTTTGCATGTCCAAGTACTCCGTTTGCTTGATAGTCGCCAAATTTTGGGTCGGCTAGTCGTACACCAGGACAAAACTTTATATCAAATCCAGCTGTTTGGGATGCAATTTCTTGAAGTGCAACTTCGATCGTTTTAATTGGGTTTAATTGAACCTGCATAGTGCAAAAGAAAAACCTACGGCGTCTTGGTCAAGCACGCATATGATAACAATACGATAGTTAGTGAGAAAATAATTCTTAGTATCTAGAATATAGCATTGAAGGAGGAGTATTTTAAGCTCGACAAGTCGCCTCTTAATCGACTAACCTAAAGGATTGTGCCTGTTTCGAGGGCATCTTAACGATTCATATTTAAATTTTAATGAGAAAGAAAATAATTAGCGCTCGTAAGTTTATTAAGCCATCTTTTACCTATTTGGTAGAAAAAAAACGTGATGGAGGTGAGTTCACAGATGAAGAGATTCGATATATAGTCGACTCTATATTAGACGAAGATTTACCGGAGTTTCAGCAAGCTGCATTGGCGATGGCGGTCTATTTTCAGGGTATGTCGGCACAGGAGACTGCAGTATTTGCTGAAGAAATGATGCTTTCTGGTGAAGTAATTGATCTGACCGGAATTGCGCGCCCAAAAATTGACAAGTATTCAACCGGTGGTGTTGGCGACAAGACGACTTTAGTATTGGCACCACTAGCAGCAGCTTGTGGAGTCGTAATGCCGACCATGAATGGAGTCGATGAAGAGCACGTAATTAGTAATTTAGACAAGCTATCATCTATCCCGAACTTTAATCCCATCTTAGATCTTAAGGGGTTTAAGGCTCAGCTTAAATCAGTTGGCTGTACCTTCATACAACAAGATGAAGAAATTGCCCCTGTAGATGCTATCTTATTTAAGATGCGTCAGCAGACTGGAACAATTCCTAGTTTGCCTTTGATAACTGGTTCAGTGCTCAGTCGCAAGCTAGCCGAGGGGGCAGAAGGACTTGTTATAGATGTCAAGTGGGGCAATGGATCCTTTATTAAAGATTTAGAGCAAGCGAAGCAATTGGCTCGTTCAATAACTCGAGTGGGGCGTTCTATGAAGCGTCGTTGCGTGGCTCTCGTTACTGACATGAACCAGCCTTTGGGAGACACAGTTGGTACAGGTCTTGAGATTAAGGAGGCTATTGAAATACTGAAAGGGGGAGGTCCGGAGGACCTCCAAGAGCTTGTATTAAAACTAGGTATGGAGATTGTCCGATTAGCGGGAGTGGCGGGGTCCACTCTATCTGCGAAGCAAACTGTGTTGCGCCATTTAAAAGATGGTACTGCTTTGGAGAAGTTTAAGCTTATGGTGGCCGCTCAAGGTGGTGATACTTCATTGATTGATAACCCTGATAAGTTTCCTACTGCAAAACATGTACGTAAATTGCCAGCACCGAAGCGTGGCTACGTGCATACCATCAATGCTGGTATGATAGCGGAGGGAGTTCAGAAATTAGCACTCCGCAAAAACGGCAAGTATGATCCCGCCGTTGGCGTATCTGAGATTAAGAAAGTAGGTACTCAAGTTAAGCAAGGGGAACCACTAATGATGATCCATTATAACGATGAAGCAAAAATGGAAGAGGCGCTTGAATACCTAAAAACTGCTTATCGCTTGGCTCCAAAACGGCCAAACCCACCAGAACTAATTGTGGAGCGTGTTGCTTAGATTTGTCTTATTTTGAATCGAAAGGTCCTGATTGTCGTCAGGGCTTTACGGTAGAGATTTATGATGGATAGAGTAACAGAAATGCACTTATGTTTAGCCGTATTCTCTTCGAACCGGTTCACTTCAGTTATCTAAGCACGTCCTTGGTAGGTGCGCTCAACTGTACTCACTTTAATTAATTCACCTTCCTTTATAAATAAGGGAACTTGAACAGTTAATCCGGTTTCAAGTGTGGCGGGTTTTTGTACGTTCGAAGCGGTATCACCTTTAATACCTTCTGGCGATTCGACGACTTTCATCTCTATCGAGGCGGGAAGAACGATTTGTACTGGTTCGTCGTCGACATGTAAAATACTATAACTCTGATTTTCGACTAAGAAATCTTTTGCTTCTACAACTAGTTTCTCTGAAAGAATTATATCTTCAAAGCTCTCTGGATCCATAAAGTGATATCCGTCACTATCGATGTAGCTGTACTCCAATTTTAAGCTTTCAGTGTGTAGAATATCAACGCTGTCAGTTGTTCGAATTTTTGTGTTAGTTGAAGAACCAGTACTTAAATTACGCATCGTAATTTGCATGAAGCCTGCTTGTCGCCCTTGGGTGCGATGCTGGACATCGAGTACTAAATGAGGTGCTCCTTGGTAATTAAGAACTTTGCCTTTACGAACTTCTGTAGGGGATGCCATGTTAGATAATGATGAATTTTTAATTAAAAGGAGCGCACTTCATGTGGCAGTGCAGTCTACGTCTGTCAAGCTGGCAGCAATTCGTTCACGTACTATAGGAACTATTTTTAAACAGAATTGGTTAACTGAAGCAAATTGGTACAACCGTTTTCGAGTATGTCGAGTACATGCTCGAAGCCGTCACCTTTGCCGTAATATGGATCAGGAACTTCCTTTTCTGACCTTGATTTACAGTAGTCGCAAAAGAGCTGAATTTTATCTTGAAATGTGCCGTCACGATCGAGCTTTTTGGCGTCGATTAAGTTATTAGTATCCATTGCAAGAATTAGATCATAGTAGGCTAAATCTTTCTCAACTATGGGACGCGCTCGACCGATTATTGGAATATTTCGTTTTCGTAGTGCACTTTGCATTCGAGAGTCTGGAGGTGATCCTTCATGAAAGTGCAAGGTGCCAGCAGAATCGATTTCGTAATTTTCGCTTAAGCCAGCAGAATTGACAAGTTCTTGGAATATGCATTGCGCTGCTGGTGATCTGCAGATATTACCCATACAAAGAAATAGTATTCGTCGCTTCATTTAATATAGTTTGATTTTTAAAAAATATTTATCAGTTAGAGTCTTTCTAAGTGCCTCAACCGTAAATACGAATATGTTCTGTCGCTACGCGCTGTAAATCTGCTAACTGTACAACTGCTCCAAGTTCAGTGCGAATTTTCCGTGAGCCCGGCATGGCCTTGGTAAGCGCGATGAATTTTGGTCGCATCCAACGCAGGTCCTTGTGCTTTTGCTCTCGAAAGGGCCGGTTCATAATATTTCGAGCATAATTAATAATAGTATCCCATCGTTCAGCAATACAGGGCGCAGTTGGAACATTCCCGTATTGTAGTGTATGCTTAATATCCCTAAATATCCATGGGTATCCCAAAGCAGCTCGACCAATCATCAAGCCAGCGCAATTAGTCGTCTTACGAAGTTGAAGTACCTCTGCCGCAGAGGTGATATTGCCGTTGCCGATTACTGGAATAGTCAGATTTTCAGCAACCTCAGAAATAACTTCCCAGTTTGCCACGCCGCGATAGCCTTGCTCTTTTGTCCGCCCATGAATTGCGAGTGCTTGAGCGCCTAAATCCTGTGCGATATTGCCTACTTCCTGTGCGACTATACTAGTATCGTCCCAGCCAATACGAATTTTAATACTCACTGGTGTTTCAGGTACCGCTTTAATAACGGCTTGCGTTACTGCAGCTAATTTAGGCAAATTTCGTAACATAGAGGAGCCAGCATCCATACAAATTACGCGTGCAGCAGGGCATCCAAAATTAATATCAATAAAATCTGGCTGCATACGATCGACTAGCAGACGAGCGGCTTGTCCCATCGAATTAGGATTTGAGCCAAATATTTGAATGCCCATTGGTCGCTGCGATTCTGTAAAGTCAACAGTTTCCCAAAGTCGCTCATCACCACGAATAATTGCATCAGCCTGAACAAATTCTGTTACCATGACATCAGCGCCCTGGTCCTTGCATAGTTGACGAAATTCTACATCTGTGAAGCGCGCCATTGGGGCTAGAAAAAGTGGAAACTTACCGCCATTAAACCAAGGTAGTATCGAGTCGGCCATATGATGTGATTTTTTTGTGACAATGTTACATTTTTACAGTAATAGTGTATATTATTTGACGATTACAGCTTATGGTCTATATTTTGTTTTGTTAATCTTAATATAAACACAAATTAGTTATGAAAAAATTATTACTTATTCCATTCTTAATGTTTGCAGTTGTTGCTGTTGCGAGTGCTGGCTGTGGAGGTTGTGGTAGCAAAAGCGACGACAAGCCTGCTGCAAGTTCTGAGTGCTCGGATAGTCAATCCGATTCAAGTGCGAAGAAAAAAGAGTCCAACGATTCAAGTGCTATTGCGCCTTCATGCTGCCCTAAATAAATATATTATTTAATATTTTATTCTATAGGATATACATCAAGCTTTGCGATTAGTTTCGTGAAGCTTTTTTTGTGGCCAGCAATAGGAAAAGAAAAATGTCCAAGCAGTGCCGATTAGAATAAGCCAAGTCCATCCCAGTGGTAATAGATTTTTTTCTATCATTATAAGAAGAAACCCGCAGATTATAGCCCCGCTAAGCATACCTATCCAGTTACCTGAGTCGCTACCACTTTGACTTAAGATTCCAAGCAAGAAGATACCTAAAAGCGATCCATATGTAATACTCCCTATTTTGAATGTAAGCCATAAAAAGCCTTCAGCATCTTTAATCAGTAAAGCGATGATTGCTAGAATGGCACCAAACGTTATTATAAAAGCCCGTGATACCCAAAGATCATTTTTCACACTAAGCGGACTTTTTACGAGTGGCCGATATAGGTCGACTAATGCAGAAGAGCTTAGTGCACCGATTGCTGAATCAAGGCTAGACATTGCCGCAGCTAGTACACCGACTAACAGTAGTCCCCGCAGTCCACTAGGAAGCTCGTTCCCTATAAACCATGGAAATACTTTGTCTGGTCCGACTGGCAAATCAGTGCCGACGTGAACTTTATAATAGGCAAAAAGAGAGATTCCGATAATTAGAAATAGAGCAGCTATTGGTAAAGATATAAGTCCGCTTATTACGACGCTGCGCCGCGCGTGGTTGACATCTTTGCAAGTTAGCATGCGCTGTGTTAAATCCTGATCCGTGCCAAAAGCTGCAGTAGTACTAAAAAAACCAAAGAGTACAGCAATGTAGAGCAAAGTAGGGTCATTGAACCATTCTACGGTATTAGAAACTGAGCTGTGTGGTGAAAGCCGAAATATTTCAAAACGATTTTCAGCTGTGCCAAGATCGATAATTGTAGAGAAACTTATGCTATTAACAATAAAGGTTAATACAGCTAGGCCGCAGGCAATAAAGACAATAGCTTGTAGCACATCTGTCCAAATGATGCTACGAATACCACCATTGCCAGTGTAGATAATTGCGATTACTGTTAATATAGTAAGGCATATTACAAATGGCCAATGGAGGATTAAACTTAATCCTGTTGCAGCAATCATTAATCTTACTGAGGAAGCTAATAATCGAGTTACAATAAAAAATATTGAGGAACAGTAGCGTGTCTTATTCCCAAACCGCTGGCCTAGATAATCGTAGATTGTTAAGCTATTGAACGAATAAAATGCCCCTAGAAAAAACCATGCAATAAAGACTCGTGCGAGCACCGAACCGATCCCCATTTGTAAATAGTTCATGTTCTCCGAGAATCCTACGCCAGGGGTCGCAAGAAATGTAGAAGCACTCACCTCTGTAGCCACCAGCGATCCAAGCACTGCCAACCAGGGTAATTGACGACTGCCATTTATGAAGTCTTCGGAATTTCGACTTTTTTTCGAATGGTAGTAACCGATACTAAGTACAGCTATAAAATATCCAGCTACAATAGCCGCATCCATGAGACTGAACTGCTGAGTTATATTATTTAGCAGGTACAAGGGAATGCAGACTCATTAAAGCAGCAAAATCTAGGAGTAAATTTTTAATAAAAACACCTAAACAAGCACTTGTTCTGTGAGGATCATTTTTGGTGGTAACATTTGGCTTTTATTGAAGTAATTCAGAAATTTAGAAATACCACGGCCATCATATCATTTAAGGAACATCGTAAATATAGCCGACACCGTGCACTGTTCGAAAGGCATCTGTCGATAAGCCATGTCTTTTGTATAAATCACGAATTTTAACAATGTATTGATCCAAGGAACGACTCCGTACATCTGCATGCATTCCCCATACTGAGTGAATTAGATTTTTACGTGTTAGGATTGTATCTGGATTTGCTTGAAGAAAGACAAAAATGCCAAGTTCTTTACGCCCAATTTTTTCTAAATCCCCATCTGGGAATTCTATTTCAAGGCGATGCGGATTAATGGTAGCCCCACAAAAATTAAACTCTTCGTCCATTGTGGAGGCGTTCTTGGTGATTAGGGCATCGCCAGAGGTCTCAGCGCGGCGTAATACGGCATGAATGCGAGCTATAAGTTCTGGAAATCCAAATGGTTTGGTTATGTAATCATCGCCTCCCATTTCTAGGCCCTTAACCTTTTTAACTTCTGTATTATCTCCGGTAAGAAATATTACCGGCACCTCGATACCACTATTTCTAAGTTTTTCCATTAATGAAAATCCGCTACTATCGGGTAGGTGTAGGTCTAGTAATAATAGGTTAGCAAAATTATTTTTTAAAAATCGATGCGCGTGTGCAGCCTCGTGGCATATTTGGCTTTGCATACCAGCAACTTCGAGTTGAGCGGCAATCATTGATGCCATATCTTTTTCATCTTCAGCTATGACGACGAGAGGTTTTGATTGATTACTCATAAGTCGGGAATTTAATTCGTTAATTGTTATTTCTATATACTTTCTATGTATTTATAAATAACGAATATTTATTGAAGGGAAACTAGTTTTTTTTACAATTTGAATTTTTACATTCTACGAACAATTGATAAATTTAAATCTTGTGACTTTAAGCTCATGAGGCACGTTTTAGGTTATTATGGATAATTTACCATTACTTATGCTTGGTTTACCCAAAGGGAGTTTAGAGGGTGCTACTATTGACCTCTTTGCTAAGGCAGGCTTTCAAATCACCAAAAGTTCTCGATCGTACCGTCCAGCTTTTGACGATGAGCAACTTGATGGGCGTTTTGTACGCGCTCAAGAAGTCAGTCGTTATGTCGAACATGGGTATTTTGATTGTGGGCTCACCGGACAGGACTGGGTCCGTGAAAATGGCTCAGAGATAGTTGAAGTTTGTGACTTGGTTTACAGCAGAGCTTCAAATCGTCGATCGAAATGGATCTTAGCTGTCCCCGAACAATCGCCGATCGAAACGGTTAAAGATTTAGAAGGCAAGCGTATCGCCACTGAAGTTGTAAACATTACCAAGCAGTACTTGCAGGAAAATAGTGTGAATGCCGAGGTCGAGTTCTCCTGGGGCGCGACAGAAGTGAAAGTTCCTGATTTAGTGGATGCTATAGTCGATCTAACAGAGACTGGTAATTCACTAATCGCTAACAAACTTCGTATAGTAGACACGCTTATGTTTACAAATACTGTACTCATTGCAAATAAGTCAGCTTGGGAAAACCCTGAGAAACGTAAAAAGATTGAAAGTATTGCTATGCTCTTACAATCCGCCCTTGAGGCGAAAAGTAAGGTTGGCTTAAAGCTCAATATCGAGCGTGTAAAGTTGGATGAGCTGTTGGAGGATTTACCTGCGTTGCGAAATCCTACGGTTAATCGCTTAGCAGATGAGTCTTGGGTTGCGATCGATACTATTTTAGACGAAAAAGTTGTGCGTGAAATTATTCCAGCGCTGAAGGCGCATGGGGCAGAGGGAATTGTTGAGTACCCACTCAACAAAGTAGTATACTAGTATATAGTTGTAGCTAGTGGAGGTAAGTATGCGCTTATGAGCAAACTCGTATTCGAGTAAATTCTATATGTAATCTAGAAGTATGATCGAAGTATCGGATAGTCCTATACGAATTGCCTTATTACAGGGATGCGACCAAGGTAGTAAGGAAGCAAATGTAGCCTATACCATCGCTCGTATACGAGAGGCCGCATTGGGCGGAGCAAAGATTATTTGCACGCAAGAGCTTTTTAACCTGTCTTATTTTTGTACGATTCAAGACTCGAAAAATTTTGATTTAGCTGAGCCCGTACCTGGCCCTACAACTGATAGGCTAGCTATGCTAGCAAAGCAATTAGGGGTTGTTTTGATCGCCTCTTTATTTGAGCGACGTAGTTCTGGGGTTTATCATAACACTGCTGCTATATTAAATGCTGATGGAAGTTATTTAGGTAAATATCGCAAAATGCATATCCCTCAAGATCCTGGATTTGAAGAAAAATTCTACTTCACCCCAGGTGATCTGGGTTATAAAGTATGGGATACATCATTTGGAAAGATAGGGGTCCTTATTTGTTGGGACCAATGGTATCCGGAAGCAGCTCGCCTTGCTGCGTTAGGAGGTGCAGAAATTCTTTTTTATCCTAGCGCGATTGGATGGTTAAAGAATGAAAAAGGCGACCTTGGGATTGCTCAGCATAATGCATGGGAAAGCATACAATGCGGCCATGCGGTTGCTAATGGGTGCTATGTGGCTGCAGTCAACCGAGTTGGTGTAGAGTCAGAAATTGAATTTTGGGGTCAATCGTTCATTGCTAATTCTTATGGGCAGGTAATGGATCGTGCGCCTGCAGATACAGATGCTATCGTTTATGCAGATTGTGATTTGATTGGCCTGGAAGAAACGCGTCGAGACTGGCCATTTTTTCGTGATCGTCGTGTAGCTTCCTATTCGGGCATTACTAAACTTATGTTGGATCAAGAAAAAGGGTAAGACTAACTCTTCTTGGTTGAATGTTTTGTTATGAGCGTACCGCAAACTGTAGGGGAAAATTCACTAGGTTACCGTTTGCCTGCCCAGTGGGAGCCGCAAGAAGCCGTATGGTTTGCTTGGCCTGTTCGTGAAGATATTTGGCCCGAAAAAATTGATAAAGTACGTGAGCAATTAGTAAATTTATATATTTTAGCTGCACGTTTTCAGCAGGTGCGGATCTTATGCCCTAGCAGGCACCAAGCTCCACTCCGAGCTTTGCTAGTGAAAGCAGGAAGTGATAAAAATATCCTACTATATAATTACCAAACCGATGATATTTGGATTCGTGATTTTGGACCACTTTTCATGCTTAGTTTGAATGCGAATCATGCAGTTTCTATTGATTGGAGTTTTAATGCATGGGGTAATAAATTTCCGCAACAATCACTGGATGATGCCGCCACTAAATGGATTGCTCATCAATTGAAAATACGTTGCTTGAACCGGAAATCATTAGTTCTTGAAGGTGGATCGATCGATTGTAACGGCTCTGGGACCTTACTGACAACCAAAGCGGTTTTAATGAATCCAAACCGTTTAGGCCCAGAAAAAGTAGAGGAGATCGAGCTAATATTTAAGCGAGATTTAACCATCGATAAGGTGCTATGGCTCAATGAGGGTCTCATTGGAGATGATACCGATGGTCATGTTGATAATGTAGCACGTTTTTTTAAGCCATATAGTATTCTTGTAGCTATAGCATCAAAAGAGTCTAAGAATTATCGATTACTGGAGGAAAATAGAAGTCGCCTCGAAAAAATGTCAGATGCTAAGGGCAGGACTTTCAACATAGTAAGCATTCCACTACCAGCACCTATCGAAGTTAATGGAGAACCTCTTGTTGCAAGCTATTTGAATTTCCTAGTCCTCAATAATGCAGTACTGGTACCGACCTTTGCTCAAGCTAAGTCGGATCAGAATGCTCTTAAAATTATAGCTAATTGTTTCCCTGGTCGACAGATCATTGGCTTTGATTGCCGTATCTTTATTGAAGAAGGAGGCGCCCTACATTGCATGAGCTTGAATCAACCAGCAGTGCAGACTATAGATTAAAAATAAGGGTGCGCTTATAATTATTAAAATAGATTAATTATACTATAAGTACTTTACAATATATGGTTTGCATTAAAATTTAATGCTTCAATATCAAAGTCAATTAATGCGACACGCGTTGCTGGACCGCTCATGCGTATTTCATATTTTGAGCTTATCTCAATGCGAATTTCACCGCCTGGCATATGTACGGTAATCGATTCATTGCAGAGCCCTAGGCGGTAAGCTACAGCTGCAGCAGCACTACTGCTCGAGCCAGAAGCTAGGGTGTAGCCAGCTCCACGCTCCCAAATTTCTATTTGAATATTATCGCGATCGATTATTTTAAGAAATTGTACATTAGTCCTATTCGGGAAGTTTGGATGGATTTCAATCAAGGCTCCATCTGTGCAAGCGATTTGTTGTGAAATTTCTTGTGAAGGAATGACGCAATGCGGGTTACCTATGTCAGCAATGTATGCAGTATAATTAGTGCCATTTATTTCTATAGTTTCACCTATTAACGGGCCGGTATCTTTATTTGAATCCACATGAGTTGCCTCCCTGCCAAAGGTGATTCGCCCCATGTCTACAGTTATTAAATCAGCGCCTTTGTTGATTTTACAAGTTACAATACCACCTAATGTATCTATAGTAAATGGTTCTATGCCGACTTTACCGCAGTCATATAAATAACGAGCAAAAATTCTTAGGCCGTTACCGCTTTTTTCAGCTTCCGAACCGTCTGGATTAATAATGCGTAATCCGAAGTCGGCATTATTGCTAGCGATCGGTCCGTACAGAATGCCGTCTGAACCAAGGCCAAAATTTCGATGACAGATACGAATGCATGAATCTGTTTCTGGAAGTGTACTCGCATCGACTGGGTCCAGTACAAGGTAGTCATTACCCAATGCATGATATTTAAAAAACTTCATAGCAGTTAAGATTTTTCCATACGGTTAAATGCACTGATGAGAGCTTTCAATCCAGCAACTTCTATATTTGGGTCTATACCACACCCGTAGTGGGTGCCTCCGTCATTTTTTTGTATTTGAATATACGCAGCAGCTTCCGTTTTTGAGCCTGAACCGATGGAGTGCTGCCGGTAATCGACAAGTTTAAAACTCTTCAATCCGAACTGATCTAGGGCATTAACAAATGCGCTTATAGGACCATTGCCTTGACCGGTTACAGTGTGTTGCTTTCCTTGGTAAATAATTTTTGCTTCAACGCGCACTTCTCCATTCTTAAGAGGATCTTCTCGCTCTATCGTACTCATCTCGAGTGGATTTGATATATTTACGTAGGCATTCTTAAAAATCGCATAGACTTCTTTAGAATTTAATTCGCGACTATTTTGGTCCGCTGCAGCGTTGACTACTTTGCCGACTTGCGGATGCATAGGTTTAGGAAGGTCCAATCCAAAATCTCGCTCAAGAATGTAAGCAACGCCTCCTTTTCCGCTCTGACTATTAATTCGAATAATAGCTTCGTAATCACGCCCAATGTCTTGCGGGTCGATGAGTAGGTAAGGCACTTGCCAAAGAGCGCCTTCGTCGGCACTCTCTTTAGCACGTATGTCCATTCCCTTTTTTATCGCATCTTGATGGGATCCGGAAAATGCGGTAAAAACAAGGTCGCCTGCATAAGGGTGACGATCATGAACGTTCATACCTGTGATTCGCTCGTAACTAGTACGAATTGAAGCTAAATTAGAGAGGTCCAATAGCGGATCAATGCCCTGCGTATATAAGTTCAAAGCTACAGTGACGATGTCTAGATTTCCGGTTCTCTCACCGTTACCAAATAAAGTGCCTTCGACTCTGTCAGCACCTGCCATTAAGCCTAACTCTGTAGCAGCAATACCTGTCCCTCTATCGTTGTGAGTATGAAGGCTAATAATTGCTTTATCTCGCTCCTTCATGTTGCGACAGAACCATTCAATTTGATCGGCATGCACATTTGGGGTTGCGACCTCCACAGTTGCTGGCAAATTGAGGATTATTTTATTAATTTGACTAGGTTGCCAAATTTCCATGACCGCTTCGCACACTTCTAAGGCGTATTCTACTTCGGTATCAGAGAAACTCTCCGGAGAGTATTGTAGGCGAATCTTTGTTTCAGGGATGCTAGTAACTAATTCTTTAATAAGCCCAGCACCTTCTACAGCTATTTCCTTAATAGCATCCTTACTTTTATTAAAAGTGACCCTTCGTTGAAGAGGGGATGTCGAATTATACAAATGTATGATTGCACTTTTTACGCCAGTTAAACTTTCGAATGTACGTCGTATAAGGTGCTCCCTTGCTTGAACGAGTACTTGTACAGTAACGTCATCAGGAATACGTTGTTCATCTACTAAACGTCTAATAAAATTAAATTCAGTATCGCTAGCAGATGGAAATCCAACTTCTATCTCTTTAAATCCTAGGGCAACCAATAATTCAAAGAATTCAATTTTTTCATCTACCGTCATCGGTATAGCAAGAGCTTGGTTGCCGTCCCTTAAGTCTACACTTGCCCAAGTTGGTGCGCATTCAATCACTCGGCTCGGCCATGTCCGATCCGGTAGATCAATTTGCTTAAAAGCATTATATTTTGTGATGGTTCCTGTTTGCATGGATTGTACTGATACTAAAAACATACAAACATGTTTATTAAGGAAATAAAGCGTGCATTTCACATTATTGAATCCAAATATGCATAGTTTTTTATAAGTTAGGGCATGCGCTAAGCGCTTTTTTTACTGCTATTGGAATATATTTTCGTCGATTGTACGTGCATTTCGTAATGACTGAATGTTTCCCGTGAGCTTTATTTAGCACTTGATGCTTTTGTGCTCTGTCTTTTATTAAAAATGGTGAGTTTTTCAAAATCTAAGTTAGTCGATCGTACTGTAGTGCTAGGCGTTACAGGATCTATTGCTGCTTACAAATCAGCAGACATTACCAGTCGCTTGACTGATTTGGGGGCTAATGTCTTTCCGGTTCTCACTGAATCGGCCTGCCAGTTTATTCAACCACTAACCCTACAAACACTAGCCCGTAACCCAGCATCCTATGATTTGTGGCAAGAAGCGCAGTCTTGGCAGCCTGGCCATATAGAGTTAGCAGACCAAGCAGATCTTCTGCTGGTCGCTCCAGCAACCGCACATTGCTTGGCAAATTTCGCCCAAGGGTTCTCACCTGATTTACTATCTTCTATTCATTTGGCGACTCAAGCGCCAACAATGCTTGCACCTGCAATGAATGGTAAAATGCTTGCGCACAGTGCTACTCAGGCAAATATTTCACTACTTCGAGAGCGTGGCTATCATTTTATAGAGCCTCAATGCGGTCAACTTGCCTGCGGATATGAGGGCGATGGAAAATTAGCGGATGTAGATACAATAATAAATGCAGTTATCGATTTTTTCTCTCAAGTAGGGTAAATATTTAACTTTAAGTTTATTTATTATTAGTGCAATTTTATGCACGCCCCATGGTTCCTCCAAAATTTTTATTATTTTTTTCTCTACCTCTTGGTCTTCTGTTATCCGTCTTTACGACTGCTTATGGACAAGGGGAGAGCACTAACTACAATTCGGATCTAAACGAATTACCGAGTGTACACGAAGTGTTCAGGAATTTTACCACACACAATGGTGGGCTACGCAATCTAAGCTTACTACAATCTGCAGTTGTGACTGGAAATATCGTCGCTTACTCTGGCGATAGTTCTGTGCAAAGTAACTTTAGACTTTATCGTAAAAGTCCCAACAAAATGAGAGTCCAACTCTCTTCCAGTGGTATCCGAAGTAATGTAATTTATAATGGAGAACAGGGATGGCATCAAATTTTACAGAAAAATGGAAAACGAAAAATTACTGAGATTGAAGGTGAAACCCTAAGTAAGCTTTCTGATTCAAGTGCATTTAATACTCTGCTTTACTCTTTAAAAAATTACTTGACCGATTTAACCGTTGTTGAGTTCGGTTCAATTAGAGGTCGTCCGTGTGTACGTATTGATATAGCAGATGATAGCTTAGTCTCAGAATATAGCTCCATTTGGATCGACCTCGAGCATTATCAGGAACTTAAAGTTACATTAAACGAGGTGATCGATTCTGTTACAGGCAAGCCAATTGTAGCGGAGGTTTATTACTCGGAACATAAAAAAATTGATGGATGCTATGTTGCGCATAAATCCGAGCATTACTCAGATGGAACTTTGACAAAAGTAACGAATATTACCCAGGTGGAATTTAATGAGGGCCTTTTTGACTACATTTTCACTCTACAGGAGCAAGATTCTTTAGATTAGGCTACACCGTTGATAGGCTTTTGTAATTTTCTTAGATTGCTACAGTGCTAATTGCTACCCATTAGATTCAATTAGGCTTAATTCTTAAGAGTAATGCACAAAAAATCGATGTATCCATCTGCTCGGTAATCGTTCGATGCATGTATCACAAACGTAACTTTGGTGCTTAACCTAAATAGTCGAGAGCATTGAAATGATNCAATGATTGAAATGGCGGAGAAGGCGGGATTCGAACCCGCGGAACCCTTTTGAGGTTCACTTCTTTAGCAAAGAAGCGCTTTCGGCCACTCAGCCACTTCTCCATGCCAGAATGATTGGTTAATCGAGCTCTACCGAAAGATTCAACATTATTCGTAAATTAATGCATCAAGTATTACTTTAAATATCAATTATACGACGAATTCTTGTAGGTTAAGCAACCATTGCTTAGCACCTGGGTTCTTTTTGAGCCTTTCTGCTCGACGAGCAGGCTGGCTAACTTAAACATGTCACTATGGCGGCGACGGTATTTACTATAGCAAATCAGAAAGGTGGTGTTGGGAAAACGACGACGGCTATCAATACTAGCTATGCGCTCGCAGCCAAGGGAGTGCGTACGATTTTAATCGATCTAGATCCTCAAGCNAACGCTACCAGTGGCCTTGGCTTAGAGAAGATCGAAGGTAGTAGTTTGTATGGGCCACTTTGTGGTGAAGGTGAAGCGCGCGATAAAATNAAACCTGTTGGAACGAGTAATTGTTTATACATAATTCCCTCTGAAGTCGACATGGCGGCAATTGAGATTGAGCTAGTGCAACGAGATAATTATCTCGTGCAGTTACGAGAGTGCCTCGAGCCTGTTCGTAATTGTGGCGATTATGATGTAATTATTATCGATTGTCCCCCAGCGCTTGGAATGCTTTCTATGAACAGTCTCGCAGCTGCGGATTATCTTTTGATTGCCTTACAAAGTGAGTATATGGCTATGGAGGGCTTAGGACAGATCCTCAATGTATTGGAAAAATTAAGAGAAGCTGGGGTGAATGAGGGTCTGAAGCTTGGGGGTATTCTTATGACTATGTTTGATCAGCGCACAAATTTAGCGCATCAAGTTGTAGGTGAGGTTCGCAATCATTTTGATGAGCTAGTTTTTCGTACAATGATCCCACGATCGATCCGCATCAGCGAAGCTCCCAGCTTTGGGCAGTCGATTTTTGAATATGATCCACACGGTGCTGGAGCTAACGCATATCGCTACTTTGCTGACGAGATTATGGATCGATTTAAGCTTAAAAAGTAGCGGATACGGTTTTTCTCACAAATTACATGCAGAGTCCTGAATTAGAAGCCTTCATTACTCATTTAACCTTGGAGCGGCGTCTGTCTGCTAATACTGTGCGCAATTACCGGCAAGCAGTCGTACGCTTCAGTGGATGGCTAGACAAAAACCTGCCACAATCTAGTTCGTTAAAAGCAGTCCAGCCAATCCATGTGCGCTCTTATATAGTTGATTTAGGTCGTATTTTAGCTCGGCGCACGCTCCATATCCATGTCTCTGCGTTGAAAGCTTTTTATGGATTCTTACGCCTTAAAGGAATTGTGGAGTTGAATCCATTGACTGGCTTGAGCGTACCTAAACTGGATAAACCATTGCCCAAATTTTTAACCGAAGCGCAGATGATTCTTTTATTGCAAGCTCCTGCAAAGCTTTGGAAACAAGGAAAATTGAGTGAATTTGAAGCCTTGCGTGATAGTTTAATGTTAGAGCTGCTCTATGGCGGTGGTTTACGAGTCAGCGAATTGTGCGGTCTTAATTTTTCTCAAGTCGATATAGATCAGGGGGTAGTACGAGTAGTGGGTAAGGGTCAAAAAGAGCGNATTTGTCCAGTAGGATCGGTTGCGGCTGATTGCCTGCGCACTTTTATTGAGCGCTTTGCTCTCGAAAATTTGCCTAGCTCCCCAGTCCTAACTTTGCGAGCAGGGCGCAGAATGAACCCTCGCCAAGTGCAAAAACGCTTGAAGCTTCATTTAAGCGCAGCTGAATTACCGCTGGATATGACCCCTCATAAGTTACGGCACTCTTTTGCAACTCATCTACTTGATAATGGAGCTGATCTGCGAGCTGTTCAGGAGTTGCTTGGGCATGCAAACCTTTCCACGACCCAAATCTATACGCACGTCTCCATAAAGAGGTTAAAAGAAGCGCACAAGCAAGCTCACCCGCGCGCTTGAATGATTAAATACCACGTGATTTTTTACGTGATTGTTGAATGGTTCCGAAATTACTTCGCCAGAAAGACCAAGGAAGATTAGCTAATAATATAAAAACAAGCTGGCTAAGGTAGAAAATGGCTAACCATTTAAAGCCTTTATCGGTAAACCCGTAGCTATGAAGGCCAACACCTAGNAAGTTTGTACCAAACCAAGACCACGCAGTGACTATATTCCCGCAGACTGCAATCGCCATAATGCCACGTTCTCGCACGACACCACCCCATCTTGCATGTAGGAGTATCGCTCCCATNATAACAATCATTAGTGCACCATTTTCTTTTGGGTCCCACCCCCAGAATCGGCCCCAACTTTGGTCGCCCCATATGCCGCCAAGAATAGTTCCTACCAAACTAAATAGTGTNGCAAAGCATGTTATCCCGTAGACCATGCCGCTAAGGCTTTGCGCAGATTTTTGTGNAAAACTACGAACAAATATACCTCCAATTATAAAGGCGATTGCCAGCATTCCAGCAAAGAACATTGCTGAATAACCAAATGTTATAATTACTACATGGGTGGCTAGCCAAAAATTTGAGTCGAGTACTGCTCGCATCATCTCTAAGGTGTCACCATCCATGGCAAGATGGTGCGCTATTATTAAAGTACAAAAGCCTACAATTGCCGCCATCGCAGCACCTATCCCGTTACGGTAGAATCTCTCCAAAAATGCGCCTAATAAGACTGCACCCCATCCAACAAAAACAGCAGAAGANTATAGATTTGTCACTGGAGGTCGCCCTTGGATATACATTCTCGAAATGAGGCCGACAGTATGAATTAGTAGCGCAAATAGTAGTATCCAAAATGCTACTTTGTTCAGTGTGGTTGTCCAACGTAACCAAGAAATACAGATGGCTAGAAATGCAAGCACATAGAGCTCCATGGAGAGTGCAAAAGGCTGTATTTTATTAAAGACTCGCTCGAAGTGTACGCGCTTTATCTCACTTGGGAAAT
This sequence comes from Coraliomargarita sp., assembly GCA_002699365.1. Lineage (GTDB taxonomy): Bacteria > Verrucomicrobiota > Verrucomicrobiia > Opitutales > Coraliomargaritaceae. The sequence goes on from PAAN01000034.1 coordinate 41,542, forward strand.
CTGCAATAAATCTTTCCCTTAGTGCCCCTACAGTTTGATTGAACATGGTGACATCATTAGCTCGATAAGCCATTGTTAGGGATGCATAGCCAGTTGTATACGCGCTGATTGGCTCTCCTTTAATCACATCTAATAAGTCCAACCCAATATTTTCCCAGTCGTCCATCGAGTTAGCTGGTGGTGGTGGNGGCACAATGCGCAGGTAAGCTGTTTGCGATAGTTTCAAGTAGTCGTCTCCGTAGGCAATAAAATCGCGAAGTAAAGCAGTATCATGTTCTTCACCAGCTTGTTGCTTGCGCAATTCTTGCATGGCAGGAAGGACTAAGCTTTTATAGCTAGAGTATTCATCAATGAGTTGATCGAGGCCTTCTTTAGAACGAATTGGATGCAGCGAGTGCATCACTTGGTGATACAGTGTTAGTCCTTGATTTAGACTGTAAATCTGTTGCTCGTAAGGCGTTCTTTTCTTATGCTCGGGGTCTATATTCTCAGCTAATTTATTCAGCTCTTCAAAATGGGGTAGAAGATCATTAAAAGAGTAATAGCGCTGCCCTTCTTGTGCGAGTCCTGGGAGTCCAAGATCATCTGGAAATTCAATTTTAAAAACTCGATACGTATCCGCTTTTTCTGGACGCATAGTTAGATCCAAAAGCCACTCAATTGGGGAGANTGTTTNACCGCTAGGAGAGACTACTTTTTGGCGACTAGCTAAGACTAATAAAGTATTTCTCGCTACTGTATCTAGTGGCTTGATGCGCCCACCAACTTGTACAGGTAATTCTGAAAATTCGTTAATATTAAATCCGTCGCTAGTACTAGTAGGGCGTAAGTGACGCCCTACAGTTATCAAAACAAATAGTGCTGCTATAATGATGACAGCTCGTTTCATCGGGCGGTCCTCTTTTTTAAGAATTTTGTAAAGTGTAGGCCGAATTGAAAGCTCATACCTGCGCCCATCATCAGAACACTTAGATAGGGCAATAACCAGCCAGGATTTCGCACAACTTGTAAAATAGTAGCAGTCTCATCCGGCATAAATGACGCCTGGTAGAAAGTTAGTCCATTGTAGCGTAATGGATGATTCATATAAATCAGAGCTTGCTGATCTGTGCCTGCTTCTTGGTGGTGTGCGATCACTTTGCTAGAGTAGTTAAATGGTATATCGGTCCCAGGGTATTTTTCATGGGAAAAGTCCAGCAGTTCGATTTCAAACGGATAATAATGGCGCTTGTANCGCATTGCNATTTCCAGATCTTTGCCGCCGGCTTGAAACCTCTGAGAGGGAAAGCGCNCATCAATAACATTCGACACTAACCAAGTACCTAATGCCTGTTTGTTGTGTTGTACTTCTATATATGCAGTAGTTGTGTTAATTGCATCTTCTGCATAATCAATTGGTGCCGGAGTCGCTAATATATTCATTTTTTCTCCAGCGCCACGAGTCGCTAATCTTTGGACTTGCTTATCTGTGCCGCGTCCAAGAACGGAATTTTTGTAAAATGCGATTACTGTTATCTCCAGGTCACTGTTAGGAATAGAAATATTTGCCCCAGGCTTTAATTTTGAAGCAGAAATACTGTGTACAAGGTCTTGCGAGGCTCCACTTCGATCAATGATCACAAGTTCATTCTCGCGCACAGTTTGTGAGTAGTTACTTCGTTCTCCTTCCGTTATAGTCATTTGACTTTCAACGGATAAAAAGTCGGTTAAAATTTCACTAATTAGTAATAAGATAAGCCCCAAGTGAATNGCGTTAATGCCGAGCTTTGTTACAGAAAACTTAAAGCGCGAAAAAAACGCTGCTAGCAAGTTAGCTAGTAGTAACCCCCCGACTGCATAACCGCCTAACATAGGAATATGAATCCATCCTAGATAGGAGTAACTTGGCCAAGACTGCGGGTATTTCCAAATGACTAAAAAGCTCTCAAAATAGAGCTTTTGTGTGTGCCATATGCCATATTCTACTTGATCGAGTGTACCAAAAAAAATGAGCACTATCGAGAGTGATAAGAGTGCTACCGTGAGTCGCACCGATGCTATATTTTTCAGGATTTGGTANATCATTTAGTGATGTGAATCGTGTATATTAACCGACTGTAGGAAGTTTTCCATCGCCAATTCATTCGCTTGTACCGTAGCAGTATCTCCAAGCATTTTAAAAAACCAAGTACTTCCATGAAATGGGAGTATGCCGACTAAAATTGATTTCTGCGGACCTTGAAGGCGGAGGTAGGTGCCACCGTGATGCGAGATTGTGATTGGTTCGCTGATAGATTCCAGTTGGTCTTGGCTCATCGTATTGAGCTCAATTTGGCCGCACCATCTGTTAACGTTAGCTAAGTTTCCACCTACATCACCCGGAAAGGATAGGGCAGTCACTTCTGCGCTGCCATTAGCATCATTAACTCGCAAGTTAGCTTTACGAATGCCAGAACTACCTGCATCGGTCCAGCCTTCTGGGAGTGAAAAAACAATATCCGGTCCAGCATCTGCGCTTTCTTGCATGCCCGGTAAAAGCGGCATTTCTGTTTTGGCGGTTAGCTTATCTGTAGGTAGTTTACTTTCCTGACTAAAAACCGGCTTTTCAGTCCTTTCGTCGGGCATAGCTTGTAAGTTAGTTGGAGAGGAGCTCTTTGGAATTAAATAGCTCACCACTACAGGATCCTTACAACCGCTCAACAGAAGTAGTAATATCAATGCATACATTAATAAAGTGCTTTGTTTATTGGACTTACTTAAAAGCATATAAAAGTATAAATTAAAGGATTTAACTCTGCAACAAAAGTAGCCAATTAAAGACTACAGCTTCTATTAGTTATTAAAGCGAAATAGAGCTACATCACCGTCCTTAAACTCGTAGTCCTTGCCCTCAAGGCGATATTTCCCTGCTTCACGGGCGCCTGCAGTACTTCCAGCAGCAGTCAGATCTGTGTAGGCGACAACTTCTGCCTTAATAAAACCACTTTGGAAATCGGTATGAATTACCCCAGCGCATTCTGGCGCCTTCATACCTTCTTTAAAAGTCCAAGCGCGGACTTCTTGCACGCCTGCAGTAAAGTAGGAAGCTAGTCCAAGTAGCTCATATGTAGCGCGAATTAATAGTGAGACACCAGAATCATTAACCCCTAGCGATTCCAAATATTCGGTCGCTTCAGTTGTATCAAAATCAATTAATTCCGCTTCTACCGATGCAGAAATAATACAGTTTCCAGCAGCTCCATGATGTTCCTTAGCATAGTGCTCCACTAGTTTTACAAATTCATTCTTTGATGGTTCCGCCAGATCCTCNTCTGCCACATTACAAGCATACAATACNCGCTTGGCNGAGAGTAAGCATAAGCGCCTGAGAATAGGCTGATCTTCTTCACTTATATCTAGGGTGATCGCAGGTTTATTAGAATTAAGATGAGGAATTAATCGGTCGATTAAAGCAATATTCTCAGCTGCCTCTTTATCGCCACCACGTGCTTTTTTAACTGCTTTTTCTTTTTGATTCTCTAGCGAGCTCATGTCGGCTAGAATCAACTCAGTATTAATGACTTCTATGTCCCGTAGTGGATCAATAGAGCCCATGTTGTGTATAATATCATCGTCCACAAAGCAGCGAACGACATGAACGATGGCATCTACTTCACGAATGTTGGCGAGGAATTTATTGCCTAATCCCTCGCCTTTACTGGCGCCCTCAACTAATCCAGCAATATCTACAAATTCTATTGCCGCNGGAATAACTTTATCAGTTTTAGCGATTTCTCGCAGCGGTTCTAGGCGTGCATCTGGCACCTGAACGACGCCAACATTAGGATCAATAGTACAAAACGGGTAGTTTGCTGATTCTGCTTTACGCGTACGTGTGAGTGCATTGAAGAGTGTACTTTTACCAACGTTTGGAAGACCGACTATACCTGCTTGTAGCATAGAGGCAAAAGATGCGGTGCACTCGCGTATGTGCAATGGTAAATCTTCACTACATTTCTGAAATTAGACTTACTAAGTTAGCACCTATCTGCCTTCTCGGGCTTGTCTTAATTCTAAGTTTCTGTTCCTTAATTGTACATTAGTTAAAAATTTGTATGCCAACTCGTAAAAAAAGTCCTAGTTCTAAAGCGCTCACGATGCTTCGCCGTAAGTTACCAGGGCGTATTTATACAGATAAGAGTAGCTGTTTTGATGCCTCTTTGGATAATCTACGACTTTCATTTTTGCCTGATGCGGTGGTGAAAGTAGAGCAGGCCCAGGATGTAGGTATTTTACTTAAGGTCGCCCATAGTTATGGGATTGCAGTCACTCCACGTGGTGCGGGATCTTCGACTACTGGTTCTGCCGTTCCGGTTAACGGTGGATGGGTACTCGATGTATCTGCACTTAAAAGTATTCGTATCGATACAGTAGCGAAGATTGCGACTGTTGGGGCGGGAGTGGTCACTGAGAAATTACAGCAGCGAGTAGCAGCGCGTGGCTTGTTTTTTCCGCCAGATCCATCCTCTAAAAAATACTCTACAATTGGAGGAAATATCGCCTGCAATGCCGGTGGTATGCGTTGTGTAAAATATGGGGTGACTAGGGATTATGTCCTTGGTCTTGAGGGCTTCTTAGCCGATGGCAGTCCAGTGCAGTGGGGGTTAGCTCTGAAAAAGTATGTTTCCGGGCTTAATTTACGGGATTTATGGATTGGATCTGAGGGTACCCTAGGAGTCATTACTGCAGCTTCATTACGGCTTATTGCGATGCCGGCTAAGACTTGTACAGCAATGTTTGCTTTTAAGACAGAGGCTGCTGCCCTACGCGCTGTAGTCGGATTGTTAAAAGCGGGTGTTCAACCATCAATTCTTGAGTTTCTCGATCGTCAATCGGTCACTTGTGCTGAAGAATATACTGCAGAGCCAATTTTTTCAGGCTGCGCAGGTGGCGCGATTCTTTTAATCGAGCTCGATGGTCATACAAGTGAAGTGCGCAATCAGCGCAAAACACTACTTAATTTTATGTCTAAAAGTGCTGCTTTTCAGCATGTTGCAACCACCGCAAAACAGGCGGAAAAAATCTGGCAAGTGCGACGAACTTGCTCTCAGTCGATGTACTTAATTGCAGACACAAAACTCAATGAAGACGTGGTTGTGCCCATTAATAAGCAGGCAGAACTAATCCGCTACACTCTGGCACTTAAAAAAGAGATTGGATTAGCGACGCCAACGTATGGTCATGCTGGAGACGGAAATTTACACGTGCATATAATGTACAACCGCAGTAATAAAGATCAGGCGCGTAAGGCGAAGATCGGGATTAAAAAGCTGCTTGAAAAAGTAGTGGATCTTGGTGGCGTAATTACTGGCGAGCATGGTATTGGATTAGCAAAGTCACCTTTTTTACCAATGCAACATACGCAGGCTGAGATCGCTGCCATGCGGGCAGTTAAGNATGCCTTGGACCCCAAAGGAATCCTTAACCCAGGTAAGATNTTTGAGCCATTCGAGGTCTGGAATCATATNCCATCCTCCGTTCAATTACCTTGGGATCATCATTAAAAAAATAAACAATAATTAGACGTTTTTGCTTTATTTTAATCGTTCCCTTATACCTTGTAAGATATGCAATTAATAACACCCGAAGTTCGCTCTCAGATAAAAGATATTTCGCGCCGTGCTGGCCACATATGGAGGTATCTTTGACGGAGAACAAAAATTAGTAAAAATTGCCGCACTGGAAGAAAAGATGGCNGCACCTAGTTTCTGGGATGATCAACAGGCCGCGCAAAAAGTCATAAGTGCTGCTAATCGNATGAAGGCTGCGATAAATCCTTCGAAGGCATTTAATTTGGAAGTAGCTGACCTCAATGCTATGTATGAATTGGTTAATGAGATCGGCGATAATTCCGAGCGATTAAGTTATGAGCAAGAAGTCATCGACCTTGTAGAGTCTCTACAGTTAAAATTAGACGCTCTTGAATTAGCATCATTTTTAACCGGACCACACGATGCTTGTAATGCTATTTTGACTGTCCATGCGGGGGCGGGTGGTACAGAAAGCTGTGACTGGGCGGATATGCTTCTTCGGATGTATTCGCGCTGGGCGGAGCGCAGTGGCTTTGCTGTAGATATTCAAGATATAATGCCAGGTGAAGAAGCAGGCATTAGCTCCGCCACCATACGCATCGAAGGGCCGAATGCTTACGGCTATGCAAAAGCCGAGCGCGGGGTGCATCGCCTTGTGCGCATTAGCCCATTTGATTCAAACGCTAGGCGACACACTTCTTTTTCTTCGGTCGATGTAATTGCTGAGATTGAAGATGATATTGATATGGACATACCAGAGGCTGAAATTCGCACGGATGTATATCGTGCTAGCGGAAAGGGCGGCCAGCATGTTAATCGCACTGAATCTGCTGTTCGTTTGACACACATACCTAGTAACATAGTTGTCACTTGCCAGAATGAGCGTTCTCAGATAAAAAATAAAGCCACAGCGCTACGTACTCTAAAATCTCGTCTCTATGAAAAAATGTTAGACGATAAGCGCAGTGAGATGGAAAAATTTTATGGAGAAAAGGGGGATATTGCTTGGGGTAACCAGATTCGTTCTTATGTCTTTCAACCCTATCAACTTGTCACTGACTTGCGTACTGGCATCAAGGAAGGCAATGTACAAGGGGTGATGGACGGAGAATTAGACCCTTTTGTGCATGCATGGTTACGTGCGGGTGGGCCGACTTCTAGAAAGTCAGCAGGTGATCGGGAGTTTGGCGATGAATGATTCTAAAAAGACGAGTGGTGGGCTCAGTTACGCTAGCTTGCAAAAAGCATTTACTGAACAAAGTTTGTTTGAAAATAAGACTTGGCGCTATTCGCCCGAAGCCTTCGCATTGACTGCCCAGCAAGTGTCGGAAATCCATATTATTGGTACAGCTTGTTACGACTTCTATCGCGCTCAAGAGGTTCTGTATTTGCGCTCAGCAGAGGATAAGAACCTTTTGCGTAATCGTCAGTTACGTGCGCCATGGGTTGCGGAGTATTTGGATAGAGGCAAGCCTCCTGCATTAGTTAAGCATGCCCGCTCTAAGGCCTTGCGAGGTTCGTCTCCTTTGATAATTCGTCCAGATTTACTTCTTACTGATAGTGGATTCGCACTCACCGAAATAGACTCAGTGCCAGGTGGCATTGGTCTAACAGCCTTCCTTAATTGCCTCTATGGCAACTGCCATGGTGATGCATTGGTAGGTGCTAGTGGCATTGACATGATCGACGCATTTTATGCATCTTTGTGTTCGAAGGCGCCAAGTTTAACTGCTCCGCACATTGCTATTATTGTTAGTGATGAAGCGTCGACCTACCGCCCAGAGATGGAATGGTTGGCCTCACAGATGCGTCAGCGTGGACGCCGTGTGTATGTATTTCATCCCGACTCAGTTATGCCATTAGGCGATACAATTTGTGTCGATGTAGATGGTGACCCTCAGCAAGTAGATATACTCTATCGTTTCTGGGAGCTATTTGATTTAAAAAATATATCAATTGCAGATTTTTTATTAGAAGATGGAAATGAGGCTCGACTTTGTTTGACCCCGCCAATGCGACCATTCCAAGAAGAAAAACTTAGTTTAGCGCTTTTTCATCATCCAATTTTGGAGGACTTTTGGAAAGAAAATCTACCAAAAGAATCCTATCAAATGCTTCATAAAGTAGTGCCGCAAACCTGGGTGATGGATCCGGTTAAATTGCCACCCAACGCTATGTTGGATGCACCTTATGTGAAGGGGAAACCAATCCACCGATGGGATCAACTCGCTAGGGCGGGGAAGAAAGAACGTAATTTAATTCTAAAGATCAGTGGCTTTCATGAGACTGCATGGGGCGCTCGCAGTGTTACCTTAGGAAGTGATTGTTCCTTGGAAGAGTGGGAAGGCGCAATTAATCGTTCGATTGCGATGGCAGAGAACTCACTGTATATTTTACAGACTTACCAAAAGCCTAAGCTTTTGCCGCATCCGATTTATAGTACAAATGGTGAAGTTATTACTATGGATCATCGTGTTCGTTTGTGCCCCTATTATTTTATAAATGAGGATATAAAAGAGGTGCACTTACGCGGAGTATTAGCGACTTTATGTCCAGCAGATAAGAAGATTATTCATGGAATGAAGGATGCTGCCCTGTTACCATGTAGGGAGGTAATAGGTAGATAATTTAACTAGAAGTCATATACATTCTTGCGGTATGCTTAGCAGTTGCTTTGTTTTTCAGCAAGGTATGCAAAATACTACTATTAGCAGCTCATAAGCTTTGTATTTTTCAACGAGCCAAAAGCTTAATGATTGTTATCAAAGACCAATTCGCCAAAAAAAGTATTAAAAAAAGGAACTTAGAAAATGTCTTTAAAGGAGCCGGATTTACGGCAAAACAGTTTTAAATTTAGTATCGATTCAGATGCGAATTCTTTAAAGAAATCGATCCTTAATCACTTGCGCTTTACTTTGGCGCGACACCCAGAAAGTGCAAAAGATGATGAGTGGTGGACGGCGACCTGTTTCGCGATACGTGACCGCTTATTAGACCGCTTTATGCATACCCAGAGTGTCCATAATGAGTTAAAGGTACGTAGAGCTTATTATCTGAGCTTGGAGTATCTAATGGGTCGCTTACTGCTTAACAATTTGCACAATAGCGGGATCTATTCTGCAACTCGTGCGGCATTAAAAGAATTAGGGCAAGATTTGGATACTATTGTTTGCGAGGAAGCGGATATGGGTCTTGGTAATGGAGGTTTAGGACGCTTAGCCGCTTGTTTCTTGGATTCTTTAGCGACCCTTGACTTACCTGCAGTAGGTTATGGTATTCGCTATGAATTTGGTCTTTTTCGCCAGGAATTTAAAGAGGGTCATCAAATAGAACACCCGGATGCTTGGCAGGAGAAAGGATGCCCTTGGGAAGTGATGCGCCCAAACTATTCACAAATTGTCAAAGTGTATGGACGTGTGGAGCATCAGATCAATGACAAAGGCCAATTGGATCCAGTCTGGCGCGACTATAAGTCAATTGAGGGAGTCCCATATGATATTGGCATCATAGGCTACGGGGGTGATACCGTAAATTTTCTTCGGCTATGGGATTCTAAGGCGACGCAAGAGTTTGATTTTAATGTATTTAATGAGGGTGGTTATGTGGAGGCAGTGCGCGAGAAGGCTATTAGTGAAACGATTTCCAAAGTACTCTATCCGAATGATGCCACCGAAAACGGCAAAGAGCTACGCCTGGTACAGCAGTATTTCTTCGTGAGTTGCTCCTTGCAGGACATTATTCGCCGTTTTCTGAAGGCTCACGATGATTGGGGCGATTTTTCCAGATACAATGTTATACAATTAAACGATACGCATCCAGCTATTACTATTGTTGAGCTTATGCGTCTGCTAGTGGATGAATATAAACTTGCTTGGGAAGCGGCCTGGGAGATCACTCAAAGTACCTGCAACTACACAAACCATACCTTATTACCAGAAGCTTTAGAAAAGTGGAGCGTACCCCTATTTGAAAAAGTGGTACCGCGCCATCTGGAGATTATTTATGAAATAAATAAACGTTTTCTTACAAACGAAGTGGAAGCAAAGTGGCCAGGTGACGATTGTAAAAAAGCCGAATTATCCATCATTGAAGAAGGGGAAACCAAAATGATACGTATGGCTTATCTATCAGTGATAGGCTCTACTATGGTTAATGGTGTGGCGGCATTACATACACAGCTGCTCAAGAAAAATCTATTCGCGACTTTCCATGATCTGTATCCGAACAAAATCGTGAATATGACCAATGGGATAACTCCTCGCCGCTGGTTGCTTGCGTGCAATCCAAAGCTAAGCGCTTTAATTAATGAGACGATCGGTAAGAGTTGGCCAAAGCAATTAGAGCAACTGACTCAATTAGCCAATCATGCGGGTGATGCAGTTTTTCAAAAGAAGTTCATGGCTATAAAACATGCCAATAAAGTAGCTTTTGCTGCTTACGTACTCGAGAACTGCGGCATGGAGATTAATCCAGAGGCTTTGTTTGATGTACAAATAAAACGCTTACACGAGTATAAGCGCCAGCATTTGAATTTACTCCATATTCTAACTCTTTATAGACGTCTGCTAAACGACCCAGATTACGAGATGAATCCACGGGTCTTTATTTTTGGTGCTAAAGCTGCCCCTGGATATGTACTAGCTAAAAATATCATTCGTGCGATCAACAAAGTTGGAGAAAAGATTAACAGCGACCCTCGCATTCAGGGTAAGTTAAAAGTTGTTTTTCCTGAAAATTATAGAGTTACAATGGCCGAGTGCATGATTCCAGCAGCTGATTTGTCGGAGCAAATTTCGACTGCAGGCAAGGAGGCTTCCGGTACCGGCAATATGAAATTAGCACTGAATGGTGCTCTTACAATTGGTACTTTAGACGGTGCCAATGTAGAGATTCAAGAAGAGGTTGGAGAAGAAAACATTTTTATATTTGGCAGTAGCGTTGAAGAAGTCGATGTGCTACGCGCTCGTGGTTATAATCCGTACGATTACTATAATAGTAATTGGGAACTAAAAGCGGTGATTGATTGGCTCCGATCTGATTACTTCACACCTGGCGAGAGTGATGCATTCGCTCCCTTGTGCAGTAGCTGGCTAGACGGTGGGGATCCATTTCTTTGCTTAGCTGATTATGCGGACTACATCCGTGCGCAAGAAGCTGTGGACGATGCTTATAGCGACACAAAGCGTTGGGCCAAGATGGCAATTCTGAATACAGCAAGTATGGGTAAGTTTTCTTCAGACAGAACAATCAGTGAGTATGCTGAAAAAATTTGGAAAATTAAGCCTGTTCCCGTAGGATAATAAATATTTAGAGCGGCTTTTAGCTGAGCCAAACTAGACATGTGTTATGTATGAGTATCCTTTGCTGAATTGCTTGTGAGTGCTTTCGTTACTTTTTTCTAATTTTCACTTGATCTTCGCTCCACGCTCCGTCTTTTTGATCATCGTAGTTAGGCGCGGTAGCCAAGTGGTAAGGCCGAGGACTGCAAATCCTTTATCGTCGGTTCGATTCCGACCCGCGCCTCCATTTTTTGATTGGTCGTTTTTGCGTTAACTGAAGCAAAATCAATTTACGATCCTTGTACTTTATATAGGTATCATATTTTGCCTCGTTAACTTTTAGCAATGTTATGGATCTCTATATTATTAAATAGACCCATATTTTCCCCAAATTAGTTGCTTCATCCTGTACTCGAAGCATTTTTATGGGTTTATCAGACAAATGGATTTAATTTGTGATTCATTTAGTATTTTTTAATCATAAAGACTAAATTAATAACATAATAAAGTTTATATTAATATTTAAATTACTGATATAGTATTTTTATTAAATTGTACTTCCCATGCGTAACTTTATCGTTACTTTGTTTTTTCCAGTGACGTGTATCATACATGTAATTTGGAAATCGGCGGGACAGTGTAGTCTCAGCCTTCTGAATCTTCCCCTAATTTGGCGCATTGCTGCGCTGCTTTGCCTTTCTGGTAGTGCTGATGGTTCATGTGAATCATCGTTAGCGACTACTGGTTCACCCCAACAAAGGAGATAAATGGAAAAAGTAACCTCACAGCTAACTAGTGTGATCAAAGGTATATCCGAACTCGGAATAGGCCTGATTGCCCTCGGTATAATTGCTGAAATCGTCTTCGGTCAAGGCGCCATTTTTGGTGCCAGTGTAATCGGAAACCTATCTGGAATCGTTACCGCTATTGGCGGAGAAAACGGTTTCATTGGCCTCGTTGCCATCATTCTAATCTTCGCTCTGCTGCGTAACCGCGCATAGCAGAATCCCGAACAAACAAAACAAACCCCAACTAAAAAGAACTATGGAAAATACAATTAACCAAATCAGGTCAGCTATCGGAGGAATCTCAGGTTTACTCGTTGCAGCAATCGGCCTTCTTATCGTAGTCACTGTTGTTTTCGGCGACGCCGCAGGCATGGGTGTTATCGGTAACATCACAGGTCTTGTTGATAGCTTCATTGGAAGTGGTGCAAGTCTTTCGAGCATTGTAACACTCATTATTGTTTTGAGTGTGCTCAATAAGTAGCATCTGTACTTTTAATTAATGCAAGGGGTCTCGTCGTAGAGGCCCCTTTTTTATGCCTCTATGCAATGCAATGAGTGAAACGCAAAGGCTAGTATGCTGGCCTTTGTCGACTCACCTTGTGGAGTATCTAACTAGTCCGAATTTTCAGAGTCTTCCGATGGCAAGCTTTCAATAAATTCGAGTTCGCCAATTTTGACGATGCCTCGTTTTTCTCCTTCACGCATGAAGTCTAGATCGCTTACATTCTCTCCGAAATAAGCAGCTCCAGTCTTTGCTAAAATATCAAAGGCAGTCGCATCTTCGAGTTGGCGTGAGCTAGGCACGCTTAGTTGAGTGATCCATTTGGGCTCGGGCAGAGAATCGCCTTCACCGCGAGCTTTCATTTCAGAGGTAGCAAATGCGATGACATTTATAAAGTAGCGATCAATCTGCACAGCTTCTTCTAGCTTTTGACGCTTCATTGAGTATACATGCATATCATACATGCTTGAAGTTCCAATGATTTGTGCGTTCTTTCGTTTGGCAGATTCTGCGACACCGCTCATATTAAATACATTAGCATCATCGCCTAAATCATCGTCAAAGCTTGCATCAATGTCATTTTCGAAGGCGTCTGCTTCTGGAGTGAGTTCCCCCCAGTGGATGACTAATAAGAAATCAGCCGCACTTGGATGTTTAGCCAGTCGGTAATTACGAGACTCTAGTTGCTCTTCAAGGAGAGTAGATACTTCGAGAAAGCTAGTGCCTTGTTCTGGGTCTTCTAAGTGCCCACCTGGGTAGTACTCCCCCTTGAAGAAGACATAGCTTTCTTCTAATTTAGTTCCATCTTCCAGAGATGGGCGAAGGTATCCTTCTTGTGCCCATGAACGGACCAATATTTCTTTAGCAAGTAACTGTGAACTGACGACTAATAAGGCTAGCAGTGGTCGTACTATAGTTTTCAAGCGCGCAGGCATGTAATAAGCTCTCTAGCTAACGGTTTGCTTAGAAGGTTAGCCCTGCTGAGATCCGATAGGTAGTCTCATCTGTGTAGCGCGCTCTATTTGTTCCAGTGCTATAGAGGTCTAGCGCATTGAATAAGTTATTTATCGTCAGCTGAACTCGCGCACGTGGGGCGTCTCTTCCTGGACCTAATGGACCATTCCATCCAAAAGATAGGTCGGTGATCATTTGGTCTTCAAGGCGCAGGCTGTAATATTCTGGTTGCCGGATTTCCTCGTTATCTTCGCCTTCATTGATTATCTCTTGGAAATAATCTTGATCTCCATCATAGTCTAGATCCGTGAAGTAATTATCGAGAAGGGCACCGGAGCGAAACTTTTGATTCATAGCTATAAAGCACCCTTTCAATTTACCACTAGATGGAAATTGGTAGCGCACTGTCATATTTACATTGTGCGCGGCAGTGCCTGGCAACTCAAGGCCTTCAAGGACCGGTAATGAAGAGTTTAGAATTTTTGTATCTAAGTAGGCGTATCCCAAGAAGATCGATAACTGATTTATAGGATTGTAATAGAAATCAAACTCGAGTCCTTGACTCCTAATTTCTTCGTTAGCGACGCGCGAACCGAGTGGATCAAAACTTTCACGTCTTCGCACTACTGGTTGTCCATCATCATCGTAAATTATACTTCCACTTGGATTCGTATCAAATATTGGAGAACCGTTCTGATCTCGGACAACTTCAATATCCCAAATTGCTGCATTGGCGGGATCACTTGCTGGAAAGGCAGCCTGCATTTGTGCCCAGCTTAAATTGGATCGCTGGTCATTTTTCTTATCAATACTAAATGCCATTACCTGTGCATTAATCTTTCCATCAGCAGATGAATATTTTAGTCCAAATTCTCTACCTTCACCAGTTTCAGGGGGGGTCAGCACACCAAATACATCATACTGAAAACCAGTTGGAGATATAACCGACTTCGAATAATTAGCAAAAATAGCTAACTCTTCGGTCATCCAGAACAAGCCTCCAAGTGATGGCGTTAAAAAAGCATTCGTACTATCATTGTCACGCTCTGTTAGCGGAAATCCAAAATCCCATCCGTCGTATTTTACAGTTGTTATATCGGATGTATTTGGTTCGGGCGTTTTTAAGTCACCAGTGCCCTCTTCGAATCCACGCGGTAATTCACGAATCTTATAATCCTGGAAATTACTTTCAATTTTGATGGTGTCTACACGTCCACCGAACAGTGTACGCAAGCGTCCATCGTAATAAGAGCCAGAGGCAGCTGCCCACAATCCAGTGGTATCCACAGAAGTTTGCGCCGAGTACGTTTCATAAAAAACTGTTTGGTTGTCAGGGTTAACCGGAAGATTGCGGAGTGTAACGAGCGCATTTTCGGCGCCACCTGGTAGATTGTAGCCGTCTTGATTCATATCAAAACGCCGCACAAAATTTGCATTTAGTATCTCGCTAAAAACGGCATAGTTATAGGCTGTGTCGCGATTGAGGGCCACTCCATTTCCATAGACCAAACTCCCTTCTTGGAACTGCTCTTCTCGACGTTGGCTAGCCTCGCGCCGGTCTAAGTCTAAGCCGAAGAGTAGTTGCTGCTTGCCTGGTAAAAATGATGAATCGGGCGTGTAATTAAGTGTGATTCGTGCGGATGTATTTTCATCCTTACTAAAGGAGCGTGTCCACAAAGAACGCGTAAAGGGCACCAAGATTTCATTATTTGTGCTGTATAAAGACGGGTTAATTTCGCCACTACTACTAACAGGATCAGTGGTAAGTGCGCCGACATTACTAATTAAAGCCGGAAATATAGTTCCAGTCCACATCCATTTGACGTCACTTTCTGGATGAAGATAAAAAGAAAATAGATCCTCTATTCCGCGGATTGCTGACCAAAGTTCAGCTCCGCTGCCTCCCGCACCTGCAACAAGGCGCTGCGCAATATCTTCAGCGAGTGCTCTTTGTTGCGCGGCGCGTTCACTTGTATCGACTAGTTTATTGCCATTTGTATCGACTCCTGGATAG
>PAAN01000035.1 GCA_002699365.1 Coraliomargarita sp.
CGATACCTACGTCAGCAAGCGCCTCCTTTACCTCTTCGAGTTTGAAGGGCTTGATGATAGCTTTTACCAGTTTCATAATATATTATTCTAGAAGTTGTACGTTAATAACTTATACGAATTTGCGTTAGCTTTGCGCGAAGTCAGGATATGCTGCTTGCCCGTGCTCGCTCAAGTCAAGACCTTCTGCCTCTTCTTCAGGAGATACACGTACGCCCATAATTGCCTTGATGATAACAAAGACTAAGCCAGCAAAAACAAAGGCAGCTGCTGATACTGAAACAGTACCAATTAACTGAGTAACGAAGCTTGCACCGCCCCAGATACCTACAGCAAGTGTACCCCAGATACCACAAACACCGTGAACGGAAATTGCACCTACTGGATCATCAATTTGAATCTTATCAAAGAATAGAATTGAGAAAACAACGATCACACCTGCAATGGCACCCACAATAACAGCAGGCCATGGTCCCATTGAATCAGCACCTGCAGTGATACCAACAAGTCCTGCCAAAATACCATTCAAGGCCATGGACAAGTCTGGCTTCTTCAAAAATATCATAGATACAATTATGGATGCAAGTCCACCTGCAGCTGCAGCAAGTGCGGTTGTAGTAAAGACTAAACCAACAGGTCCTGGATTCGCAGATAGTACGGATCCGCCATTGAATCCAAACCAACCAAGAAATAGTAAGAATACACCAATAGTAGCTAAAGGCATGCTGTGGCCAAGAATTGGCTTGATTTTGCCGTCTACATATTTACCCGAGCGCGGTCCAAGAATAATCACACAAGCAAGAGCTGCAAAGCCACCAAATGCATGAACTACGCTAGAACCTGCAAAGTCATAAAATCCCATCTGACTTAACCAACCCTCACCCCAGTGCCAAGCACCAACGATTGGATAACCTAATGCAACAAGTAATGTAGCGAAAATCATGAAACTACCAAGCTTGACGCGCTCAGCAACTGCACCAGAAACAATAGTTGCAGCAGTTGCAGCAAACATTGCTTGGAAGATGAAATCACCGTAACCGGTCATACACAAACTAACTCCACCATATCCATAAGTGTCGTCAACGTTACCAGCGGAAAGAGGACCGTTAAGTGATAAAATATTTTCAATAATCCAACTGCCGCACGGATAATGCGTATTAAAGCCAACGGCGGCGTACGTGAGAAGTCCAATACAGATAATAAAAACATTCTTAAAAAGTATGTTCACTGTATTTTTAGACTGCGTTAGACCAGCTTCAAGTGTCGCAAAGCCTAGGTGCATAAGGAAAACAAGAGCAGCAGCAATAACTGTCCACAACTGAGATGTTGTGAAAAAGTTAAACGCGTATGCGCTTTCGCCCTGAGCTTCTAGCATGGCAATGAAGTCTTCATCGCCGGATGCCATAGGATCAAGCATGACCTCAGCGTTCAAATTAGCAGATAAGCACATGAATGTGATACCGCTAAACAATAGAGTTAATAAGAAGTTTTTAATCTTCATGTTAATATATATTAGTTATTTAGTATGAATAGGGATTGTGACTGGGCGACTTGATGTCCTCCAGCATTGTTCATGAAAAATCCATAAACTCATAATAGTAAAAGCAATGCTCATGCCAATTATTAGAAGATTGATTAAAATGACATGTTATAAGTAATAGTAACTATATAGAATTCCTCTAGTACATGTATCATAACTACTTATGAACAATTTTATGCAGAAAGAAAGCAAAACCAACTACGCCAAATAACTTCTAAGAGCGTAACAGAATGCACGTAAAAAGTGGTACTCCCGCCCAGATTCGAACTGGGATTTGCGGCTTCGGAAACCGCTGCTCTATCCATTGAACTACGGGAGCGTGTCAATCTGTAGAGTCTTTAGAGTAGAGTTTGGGTCAATGCAAAAGCCAAAGGATACTATCGCACGAATTATTAATATGAATGATGTCGCTTCACCTGAATTGTTTGCTTGAGCAAATCGTCATCTGCAGAGGATCCCCCTACCATGAATTCAAATTCACCAGGCTCCACGCAGCGCTCCATATTAATATCGTAGAATGCGAGTCGCTCGATCGGTATTTCAAAAACCACCTGTTTCGCCTGCCCTGCTTGGAGTGACACTCTGCGATAATCGACTAATTCTTTAACAGGACGTGTCACGGAACTAACCCGGTCTCTAAAATAGACTTGGACTACTTCGGTGCCTGCGATTTCGCTCAAATTTTGAATCTGCACGGAAACTCTAATTATCGGCGCTTCTAAAGAGTAATCTAAGGCATCTACCCCTAGCTTTGTATAGTCAAAATCAGAGTAGCTTAGCCCAAAACCAAAAGGAAAAAGTGGCGACGTCTGTTCAAAGGCATACTCCTTAAAATACTGCGAGGGCTTGTGGTTGTATACCATGCGTAACTGCCCAACGCTACGGGGCATCGTGAGTGGTGTTTTACCACTTGGGTTAACCTCGCCAAAAATAATTTCTGCCACCGCTTGCCCGCCAAAACTGCCAGGCTCCCAAGCAGCAATGACCGCTTTAATGTTATCAACAATCCAGGGCTCACAAAGGGGCTTTCCACTCACATAAACGACTGTGACTGCGATTCCAGTAGCATGTAACTGTTTTACTAAGTCCAGTTGCCGACCAGCTAAATTAATATCAGCACGGGCTAAATTCTCGCCTGCAGTTCGCTGCATCCACTCATAGCGCATAGAATTATCACCAACTACAAGAACGACTGAATCATACCCTTTGGCAGCTTGAACGGTCTCTTGGATGTCTGCACTACTCATTTTTGCAATGCGCTGATTTGAGTCATGCCAGTCGACATGGTAGCCTCTCTTAGTGCCAAGTGTGCGAATGCCCTCAAAAATAGTTGTCACCTGGTCAACTGGTTGCTGCATAGCCCAATCTCCTAGGGTGCTATGATTATTTGCATTTGGACCAGTAACTAAAATGCGCTTACCTTGACCATTATCAAACGGTAAGACCCCATCATTTTTCAGTAGTACGATGGATTCTCGTGCTGCTCTAAGAGCAGTAGCTTGATGCTCAGGCGTAAAAATTTTTTCATTAATTTGGTCTAAATCGACAAAAGGATCCTCAAATAGACCGAGCCTAAACTTTGCCTCTAATATCTTCGCACAAGCAAAATCCACCCTCGACTCTGCGAGCTTTCCTTCATCGACTAAGTCGCGAACCGCTTCTAAAAAGTAAGGCCCATGCATATGCATATCCATGCCAGCATCTACGGATAGTTCGACTCCATCTTTGAAGTTATCCACCACGTAGTGCAACAACTCTAAACGCTCGATATCTAGCCAATCGCTCACATAAAAGCCGCCAAAGCCAAATTCATCCCTGACTATCTCGGTCATAATCTGCTTATGCATATGCGCGGGGATACCGTTTACTTCATTGTGAGCCGCCATGATAGTAAATACACCAGCATCGACCGCATCTTTAAAGGGCTTTAAATAAATCTCACGTAAACTACGATCCGATAGGTCCATAGAGGAAAAATTAAGCCCATTCGAAGGCTCGGATCCTGCCACGAGGTGTTTCGCGCAAGCGATGACCTTATTGGTACCTGTGAAATCATCAAGTTGATAGCCCTGTATCATGTTTTTGCCAAGTGATCCGACTAAATAGGGATCTTCCCCGAAAGTCTCTCCGACGCGGCCCCATCTGGGGTCACGTAACACATCCAAATTTGGGGAGAATGCCCAATGCGATCCAGTCGCGCGCATTTCTAGTGCAGTCTCACGCCCTATCTGGTAAGCCAGCGAATCACTAAAGGTTGCTGCAATAGAAATAGGTGATGGATAGACCGTAGAGCCATTAACCATCGCATTGCCATGGATCGCATCAATACCAATTAGTAGCGGTATGCCTAGCCTCGACTGCTGCGCCAATGCTTGAAGCTTGTTTGCTTCCTCCGCAGTCAAAACATGCAGAAAAGAACCAATCTTTGCGTCGACTACCATCTGCGCAATATCCTTAATTTTAAATTCTTTATAGGCCGCTTGTGAGTCGCTATTAAGTACTTCCTCTGCGGTCATTTCAGCTGAAGAAGCAGATAAATAATTAAGTCCTACATACTGGCACATCTGACCAATTTTCTCCGTCAGCGTCATCTGCGCCATAAGATCCTGCACTCGTTGCTCATAAGCAACTAATGCCCCAATCTTGTGAGAATTAGCAGTTAGGGTGTTTATAGATGGAAGGCTAATTAGTAAAACAGCGAATAAGCATATACGAAATTTGGTAGTAAGGTACATAGTAATAAGAGAGCTGAGCTTGAGACTTTCGGCAAGCATTACTCGAGAGTAATGCAGCGCTCAACAGTAGCCAAAATATAACTATAATAGCTCGAGTTGGTCATCACAGGTAAGGGACCATGCTTCACGCCCTTGCCGCCTCAAATCAGACGCAAGCGCAGCAGTCGATCCGTGCATTAGATAGGTAGTGCGTGGATTGACCTGCTTAACAAATTGCAGTAGTTCCGAGTAATCAGCATGGTCAGAAAGTGGAAACACCCTATCGGTGCGATATCGGAACCGGGCAGATTCTTTAATCCCCCAACCACTAACCATTGCGGTGCGATGCGGAGGAATTTTAGCGGGTAATTTCTTTCTTACAGAAGGCGGCATTAAGACAATATGCCCCTCCATATTGTCGCAATCAAGAGGTCTAGTCGCTGGCAGACAAAATCCATATTTTTGATAAACAGGATTCAGCGCGCGTATAGCCCTGTGCGCCATAATGGGTAATTGAACGTCTTCAAGAATCTTTAGAACCTCCTGCGCCTTCCCTAAAGAATAGACAAGTAGTATTGGAATCTCGCCATCAGCAAATGACTGCTGGCAATAACTTCTAATAGCTTCATGTACAGCCAGTGATGGAGGAAACGTAAAGTCTGGCCGCCCAAAAGTAGATTCCATCACGAGAGTGTCTACCTGTGGAACCTGAATCTTTTCAGCGGCAAGGCCAAAACGAGTCTTGAAGTCACCCGTATACAAAAGAGATTCTCCAGACTCAGTTGTAACATGAACCATGGCAGAGCCAAGAATATGCCCGGCTGGAAAAAGTTCTATCTTTAGAGGTCCATGTTGGTACGGCTCTCGGTAGGGCAACACAATGCCACGGCGAGCTGCAGCATCTCCTAATCGAATGCGCATAAAATCAATCGTAGGTGCAGTCGCGATAAAAGATTGATGCGGGGCAGTATGATCACTGTGCGCATGGGAAACTACCGCAAACCGCTTCGGCCTGCGCGCATCCATCCAAAGTCCACAACTGGGCAAAAAAAGTCCGCCCCGATCTACAACCTGCAACATATCTATAACATGCAGAAAATTAACCTGCTTGCTAGTAAGAGGCGCACTTTTTAATGCGCCTTAAATATGGATCGCTTCGCCAAAGACTGCTGCTGCTGCTTCCATTGTTGCTTCCGCTAAAGTAGGGTGTGCATGAATTGTATTATGAATTTCCTCCGCAGTTACCTCAAGCTTCTTGCCTAAGCAGTACTCAGCAATCATCTCAGTCGCATCTCCCCCAACAATATGCGCGCCTAATATCTCTCCATACTTCTCATCAACTAACAGTTTAACAAACCCTTCTGGCGCGCCAGAAGCGACTGCTTTGCCGGAGGCCATGAATGGGAATTTTCCGACCTTGTAGGCAATACCCGCATCCTTGAGTTGACGCTCTGTCTGACCAATAGAGGCGACCTGCGGCAAGCAGTAGGTACAACCTGGGAAATCTGTAACTTGTTTCGCTGCTCCATGCCCAAACATTCCTTGTACAGCTTGTATCGCCTCATAAGTCGCAACGTGCGCTAACCAAGGTGGACCGATGATATCACCAGCTGCGTAGACCCCTTTAACAGAAGACTGATAATCCGCGTCGACCTGGACATAGCCACGCTCCTCGACTAATTTCATGCGCGAGGAAAATAATCCTTCCGTGTTCGCAACTACGCCAATAGCAATTAATACGCTATCGACCTCTACACTTTCGGTCTTACCGGATTTGACCAGATCAAGCTGCACCGAATTTTTAGAAACTTTGATGTTTTCTACCGCAGTGGAAGTTCGGCAATCAATTCCCTGCTTATTAAATTCCTTTGCTACGACTGCGGCAACTTCATGGTCTTCAACCGGCAACAACTGATCTTGCATCTCCACCAAAGTAACTTTGGTACCAAATGCATTTAGAAAATAGGCAAACTCTGCACCAATCGCACCAGCGCCCATGATCACAATAGACTTCGGTTGCTCCTTCATCTCCAGCGCTTGGCGTGATGTCATTATACGCTGACCGTCCACTTCAAGATCTGGTAATGTGCGCGGCTTACAGCCAGTAGCGATAAGAATTTTCTCAGCAGTAAGTACTGTCCCCGCGTCTGGGCCATCACTGACTTCAACAATACCTGCGACGTTAATTTGACCCACACCACGAACGTACTCGACCTTATTTTTCTTAAATAGAAATTCAATGCCCTTTGCCATCGTATCGGAAACACCGCGGGACCGCTGAATCACTTTATTAAAATCATAGCTTAACCCGCTGACACTGAGTCCAAAATCTTCGCAATGGCTCATCTTATTAAACAACTCTGCACTTTTTAGCAGTGCCTTTGAAGGGATGCACCCCCAGTTTAAACAAGTGCCACCAGGACGCTCTTGCTCGACACAGGCAACTTTCTTGCCGAGTTGCCCTGCGCGGATAGCCGCAGCATATCCAGCAGGCCCGCCGCCGATGACAACGAGATCGTATTTAGTAGAAGTAGCCATAATATTTATTTAGATGTTAGCGTAATGCAGTCAGAATCTAACGTGTATTGAGTCAACACTTATAGATACTTCTATATGTCGATTACATCGTCTCCATCAAGCTTATGCGAAGATGATTTAGGGTCTGTTGACATCGGCCTGTTCTTTACTCCGCCGCGGCGCCCAAAATGCACCCTTACTCTACCTTTTTCGTTCGGCATAAAAATGATAGTAGCCATCCAACCAGTAAGACTAACTATAAATGCACCAACCAAGGCAGAGCTAAAGCTGTTAACTGTGAAACCTTCGACTAAACCGGAAACTAGTAGAAACAGCCAAGCATTGATAAACCATATACCTAAACCAAAGGTTAAGATAATAAATGGTAGCGCAAATAGCATTAACAGCGGCTTGAGAAAAATATTCGAAAGGCTCAACAGTAAGGCTGCTAGCAATAAAGCGTGAAGACTCTGATAATGTATCCCGGGCAAAATGTTCGAAGCAAATAATACGCCCATAAGAATGAGTAACCAAGTTTTAAAGAGACCGTTATGATTCATAGTATTGTTATCCACCTACCTTTGAAATAAAATTAGAAAATTCTGCAAAGAGCATACTCAATAAGGTAACTGTTATAGTTTCTTTAGATCTAAAAGGTTAAAAAAGTATGAATCACAGAGCATCACACAACATAGAGTAAAATACTCTGGATGACAGGCGCTGGCAAGATAGAACACCACTATTATAAAAATACCATTGACCGATGTATGATGATAAAGAAGTACCGCTTAGGGCTCCGCTTTTGTATCTACTGCTTGGCCTCATCTCGGGATTTGTAATAGCCAGTAATTCCGCCGTAATTTCGCCCATTTTCCTGGCCATCATTGGAGTTATTTTAGCTCTATTATCATTTTATTTTAGAGGTTTTAATTATATATGGTCCCCTATTTTCTTGTGCGCTTGTGTCTGCACTTTTTGGTCGTACGCAAACATACGATTATCTCATAACAGTAGCGAAATCTTACACCACTTGCCCCCACGCGAAGCTAAAATATCTATAAAAATTGAGCGTATTTTTAAATCCGATCATACGTATAGTAGTACAAGTGGTGTTGCCAGTGTAGTACGATCTCCTTTGTTCAGCCGAATTGCCCCAAATTCATTGACTTATTTTAGTATACAGACTGCTAACAATCTTGAAATAAAGATCCGAGAAGGAATGCAACTAGAGGCTATAGGAGTATTGAGTCCTATCAAAAGCGAAAGTGTAGAGAGCTTTAATAATTACCTGCTGAGAAATGGAGTATATTATCGCTTCGAAAAGTCCGTTGCTTTGCGACAAATTAAGGCGCCTCCTAGCTTTGCTTTATTTTGCGAGAGAATGAATAAGCAATTTCTCAATTATTTACGCGCGGGAAAACTCAAAGAATCTACTATTAGCAATATTTATACAGCGATGCTTTTGGGGCGTAAGGCCGACTTAGATAAAGACCAGATTGATCGATACCAACAAACAGGAACTATGCATTTTTTTGCAATAAGTGGATTACATGTAGGGGTAATTGCTGCCTTTTTATACCAGTTCCTGAATCTGATCCGTATACCTCATAATATAAATCCGTGGATCGGTCTACCAATTTTATATTTGTATGTTGAAATTACAGGCAGTTCATCCTCAGCAGTACGTGCCTTTCTAATGGTCGCATTTTTTTGGGCGAGCTTCGCCCTATCGCGGCAACCAAACTCTTTATCAGCACTAATCAATTCAGCTGTTTTAGTACTATTATATGAACCTCGGCAGTTATGGAATGTTGGCTTTCAACTTTCCTATACAGTGGTTCTTAGTATCTTAATGTTTGGACTCCCACTTAAAGCAATGATTAGTAAAAAATTAAGGCCATTTACTTGGCTACCTAAAAGTTCTTGGCGCTTACGAAATCATATATGTGTGTGGTTAATGGATAACCTAATACTACTGTTTAGTATTAGCTTGGCCGCATGGTTAGCTAGTGCCCCTTTGAGCGCAGCACTTTTTGGATTTATTACCCCCGGAGCAATTTTACTAAATATAATAATTATTAATTTAGCAGCTCTAGTCATTTGCACTGGAGTGCTCTCCTTGTTCATGGGTATACTATTACCGATCGAAGTGTGTGCTTTTATAAATTATGCAGCATGGTTAAACCTTTCGGTTATAGATTGGTTGATCCTATCTTGTAGAGGAGTGCCGGGCATGATCGTGGAGACCAAAGGATTCTCTTTAAAGACGTCCTATTGTATACTTTTTTGTTACTTCTCTGTACTATTTTACTACCATCATCGAAGAGATAGAATTAGTTAATCTTTCTGCGTTTGAGTTCCTCGACATTGCTAGTACTTCTGATCGTTTTTAACTGCTATGTATCAAAAAAAGCCCTGCATTAATTACAGGACTTTTGTAAAAACTAACTATAGAAATACTTCTATCGGCGGCGGCGGAACTTAGTTTGGAATTTCTCCACTCGCCCTGCGGTATCCACAAAACGCTTTTCTCCAGTGTAGGCTGGATGCGAATCAGCTGTAATATCACAAATAACAACTTGGTGCTCTACCCCATCAATCTGCTCGGTTTTAGCACCACGCATAGTCGATTGCGTTAAATATTTAGTGCCAGTGGAAACGTCGACAAAAACAACTGGGTTTAGCTTAGGATGAATATCAGCTTTCACAGGAAATATATTAAAATTAGAATCTAACCCTGACGCGCCTTAAAACGCGGATTAGTTTTGCAGATAACGTAGATACGCCCTTTACGACGAACGACTTGACAGTCTGGATGACGGTCTTTCAAAGATTTGATAGATGAAACAACTTTCATAGCTAAAGAAATTAATAGAACTGGAGAAAAAAGGGGGCATACAGCGCACTGTCAATCGCAAAGGCGTAAATAATAGTACATCTTACAGAACTAAAAATCTTATCGTGGATCAGTCAAAATTTAGTACCCCTATTACGCTATATCTAGAACAATACAGCTAGGACATACGAAAAATCACACTCTTTTAATCAAGTTTCTCAATCACAACCCTACTCTCAAGCAGTAATGCTTCCACGATAGGATCATTTCTATAGTCGTAGTAATACTTAATTTTAGTAATTCCAGCAGCGGCAAGAATCTTTGCGCAATTGATACAAGGATAGTGAGTAACATAGAGCGAAGCCCCTTCAAGCGAAATACCCCGCCTTGCTGCATCACTAATAGCATTTTGCTCTGCATGAACAGTTGCTTGCTCGTGACCATCGCGCACTCTAGAGACATGAGGTGATCCAGGCAAAAATCCATTGTAACCTGCTGCAATAATACGATTTTTCTGATTGCCGCCTGAAACCAAGACACAACCAACTTGCAAGCGCTCGCAGCTTGAACGTGTTGCTATCAACATGGCTGTGGCCATAAAATAACTATCCCAGGCAGGGCGTTCTTCACATGCATTCGATATCGCTGCAATCTGCTCTAACATTGAAGGCACCGTCTTCTTCGAAACATTTATATTTTGGCTCTTTATTGGACCCATTTACAATAATTTAGTGCATCCTGCTGAAAACTCGCAACTGCCAAGTTAATTAAATTCTAAAATCTAATCAGTTTTGGAGTAATTTATGGGTATACTGATACTTCCAAGTAACCAGAGACTAACTGAGCTATGGTTTTTGGGCTTTGTAACCAATCACGGGCAACTTGATCAAATGCAACACTACCGGATGACTGGGCAAGAATAAGACCGCTAAGGTTAACTCCTGCGCTGCTTTGAAGTAGGTAAAACTGCGCAAACCCCTTAGGGACTTGTTCTTTATCCCAGTTCAAACGCGCTGATAATTGCTGCGAAACATAAGTGCCCACCTCATTTACATTCCTAACCAAGGCAACTGAATCACTGTCCGCAAAAGGTTCGACTTGTTCTGAAAGCACGCCGAAATCAGTAAAGAAACGCCAATACCTAGAATCTAGTAAATCAATGGGAGTAGTAACATAGTGCTCTCTGGGAAGTGGTAAATTTACTGGAGCAAGATCCGTCAATAAATCAATTGCAGGCTCATATTCACCCAGTGATGTACGACCAGTTGTCTTTATGTTAGTGACCAAATTTTGGGCTGCATTCCATTTTGTTGGAATAAAAAGTGGAGCGGAATCAAATAACAGGGCATTCTCTTCGGCCATACCCAGCGCCGCCACAGAATTATTTGCAGTATATTGCAAGAAGGCAGCTTGCGAGTAACTTTCGGGCAATGATTTAGTAGCGACTCGGAAACCTAAAAATCCAATTAAATGCACAATAAGTCCGAGTACAAGAGCTACGCACAATAGTGGGGTAAAAATCCTCGGCTCACNACTTTTACGAACTGAATATTTAGATCGTATTAAATTCAATACTATTCGTTTCATTCGAACTGAAGGCTATTATTTTCTAAGTCTGTAACTTTTGAATTCTTCTGACCTGCTATTTGTACCTGACCAAATCCAGCTAATTGAGCTATCTCACATAAATGAAGAAACCTATCTAATTGCATTCCAGCCTGAGGCTTAATCAGTAAGACCGCAGTGCCCGCTGGATGGAGTTTGATATAATCAGAAAATGCTCTCTCGAGAGCACTGATTTCATAGACCCGCCCTTGATAAAAAAGCATGCCCTCATTTTCGATTGTTAAAACTGACACCTTCGCAGAGGTATGATACATTCTAAAACTTGTGCTAGGTAGGTCGACTCTAACACCTGGAAATACCACGAATCGGGTAAATAATAAGCTTACAAGTAATGCGATTACCAAAAGATCTACAATCGCAATTAGATCCAACCTAAAATCAGGCCTCTTCTGCCGACCAGATAAGCCCAGCCAATCTGTAACTGGACGGTGGTGAACAGTCCTTCTACTCGAAAAATACTTTCGAATCTGCCTCATCTTGGTTCTACTTCGGCTGCATCTTCTTCACTAAGATTGGCCTTCAGGGCTATCTCATGAGAAGTCAAAAACTCTAAAATTTCGTGGCCTACCCATTCAATATCATGAATGATGGCCCGGACTCGCCCGAATAAAAAATGATGTCCTAAGGTACCCATAATAGCAATTGCTAGTCCCGTCGCTGAAGTAATTAGCGCTTCAGCTAAGAATTGGCTAAAGAGAGCACTGTCTGCGTTAACAGCCTCTAATATGTAGAGGGCCTGTAAGACCGCAATTAAAGTGCCTAAAAATCCTAGCAATGGTGCGATACGAGCTATGGCGGCAATCGTACCAATACGCCGCTCAAGTCTTGGCAACTCAACAATTGCTGCAGACTCAATGGCACTAGCAATAGATACTCGGGACTCCCCAAAATGAAGTAATGCAGATTTTACTACTCGAGCTAATGGCCCTGGCGTCTCCTCACATAAGGTAAGAGCCTCAATGTGTCGCTTTTTTGTTACTAAATTACGAATACCATTCAAGAAGTCTTCGGTGCCAATTTGTCCTTTGTGTAAGTAAAGAGCACGCTCGATAAAAAGAATAAATCCGATAGCACTAACAAATAGCAGTGAATACATAATCGGACCACCTTGAATTATAAATGTGGTTTGAAGTGTTTCCATAAAAATAAGTCTAAATTAATTAGTTGAAGGTAAGTTCGAGATGCGGGTTTCCGCCAATTTTCGCCCTGGTAAATTATAAGCCTGCAGCTTNAGGTATATNTTGCGTGCTTCCAGTAGAGAGCCATTTTTTTCTAATAATGTTCCCAAATCGAGCAAAGCGCGACTAGCCCAATAACGACCAGTAACCCCTAATTGATCCGATGAAATTGCATTAAGTAAATAGCGCTCAATAGACATGAAATATACTTCACCCGCTTCGGATGAACGACCAGAAGCATTCAATGCGAAAGCCCATTTATAAGCAATCTCCATCATAAAATCGACTGGTACATTCGGTAAATCCATTAAACGCTCTAAGATTGAAGCCACCGCCTCAATTTGAGTCGCATCATTTTTAGCGATAGCTAACAAGCATTCCGCTCTGGCTAGTTCTGCAGCATAACGCTGAGGGTGATTTGGATAAGTGTAGATTAATGTCTCATAAATAATTTGTGCTCCAGCAAAATCATTCATTTTTCGAAGNAGATCCCCCTGCTTTAATTGGGCTGTGAATAAGAGGGGATCTTCAGGGAAGCGCTCGACTAATTCATTATATAGGCGCACTGCATCTGCATATAAATCAACCCCTCGCTTCTCACAATATAGAGCCGCTTCAAATATAGATTGAGCCACTAAAGGACTTCCTGGAAAACGAGTAGATAGGGTTAGTAATGTTTGCTGCGCAAACGAGTAATTTCCAACGGATCCATGGTATGCTGCCTCAATTAGGTAGGAACGCTCGGAACAATCACTTTGTGGATAGTCTTCTCGTAAGCGCAGTAGCTCTTCGGAGGCTCTAACTGTATCGCCTTGGTGAAATAAGGCCTCAACAGTAAGAAGTACTAGCTCTGCCATAAGTACTTTGACCTCATCTCCAGCAACAAGACCGGATGGTAAAGACTGCAAACGTAACAGTAAGGCCTCAACAGTACCCACTAAGCCATCAGTTTCGCCTAATAATAATCGCAACCTAGCATCCAACCAACGAAGCCTTAAATCTAGTGTTACGGGCACTGCTTGGTCCGTGCCACTCTCAAATAGCAAACGAAGACGGTCTCTAGCTACGTGAACTTTACCCTGCGATTGCAAGGCCTGGGCAACATTCCATTCCGCCTGCCACCGCACAAGGGTGTCATAATAAATAGGCTCTGTGTATGTGATGTCTAGAAAACGAAGCGCTGCCTCTAAATCCCCTGAACGAACTTCCGCCGTAACAATACGTAAAAAAAGCTCTTTCGATAATGCCCTGTCAGACCGATTAGAAGCTTGATAAAAATCCGCCGCATTCTCGTAATCCTTGTTAAGGAAATAACAATCACCGATCCACATATTAAGTTGGTCTGTTTGTGCTACCAAATCACTTTGGTCACGTAGCTGAGTTAGTAAATCAGCAGCAGTTCGATATTGTGCCGGAGAGCGCTGTAGTGCCGCATAAGCGAGTAATTGGTAGACGTTCTCAATTTGGCTCATACCAGGAAACTGCTCGAGTAAAATACTAGCATCCGCTTCAGCAACGGATAAATCGCCATTAAATAAAGCCAACTGGCAACGCAAATAATACAACTGAGGCAATAGAGAATGTGGCTCTGAACGAGATATCATTTCATTTAGGAAATCAGAGAAATCACGCTCTGTATCCTCTGTTCGCGCTAGCAACTGCAATGCTACCTCCATAATTAATCTATCTCTACCACTTCGAATAAGTTCCATTAAGGCAATCTGTCCTTCTGGCGTGTCCTCTCCAATTATCATAGCTCGTAGCAGGCGAAGTTGCTCCCGAGCAATATCTCCATAATTTGCGCTTGAATCTTCTAATTCTTTATCAATCACAGCGACTGCTTCATCCACACGCTGCATTTTATGCAATAAAACTGCGTATTCTTTAGCATATGTAATAGCAGTAACACCCTCCAATCGATCTAACTGAATACGCATTTCAGTAACTAAACTGTCATTTGAACCTCGACCAAATAGTTTCTGCCGTAAAATCAGACTATGAAAAAAGGCAGCTTGAGTATCTGAAATTGCCGCTGATTGCGCGCGTATCCAGGCTGCCTCAACTACGTCATCTTCTTTATTAGAAGCCTCATCNAAGAGCCCACCCAATAAGTAGTACCAAGCAAGATCGATATCTATCAACTCACTTATATCCACTTTTGCGTAGGCCATTCGAAGTGCTACAATATCAATATTTAAGCCATCACCATAGTTTGCCACCGACCAGTGCAACCAATAGCGCGAACCCCTAGCATTAGGTGCAACTGACTCAAGGGCTTCGCGAGCCTGATAGAAATCCCCACCNGCGATGTATGCGGTGGCCTTCAGGAACATAAGATTCGCTATTGTTTCATCTGCAAGTGGCTCGATAGACAACAAGTCATCATACAATCCTAGTGCAATACTGGCTAACCCAACCTCAAGAGCTTGAGCAGCTGATTGTAACTTCCAATCAAATAAGACATCGCGGTGAGTATCCGTTTCATTAAGCGAGTGGCCCAAAAGTGGCACCTGAGCAAAAGTAGAACCAGTAATACCCGCAACCATTAGAACAGAGACGAAAGTAGCTTGGTAGCGTTTATGGTAGTACTTAAAAATAAACCTCATTCTACACTTATGACAAAGATACACTCCAATAGTTGCAAAAGGATTTTTCATTCAAAGTATATGAAAAATATAATAAAATGGTGCCCTCACTGGGAATCGAACCCAGATCGACTGTTTAGGAAACAGTAGTTCTATCCATTAAACTATGAGGACCAGAGCATCTTGACACTATATAAGAGCTTAATGCCTACAAGTTTGGATTTAAANCATATAGTTATTATTTAACTTGCACTCATATCACAATTACCTAATTTCGCCCGTTCTATTATGAGCACTGAATCTAAAAAGCCGAACCGATCACGCAACCCTATGGACTTTACTTACATGGACGTGGATCAACTTTCCCGTTTTGTGACCGAGACTGGAAAAATCTTACCACGAAAGGATACTGGATTATCTGCAAAACATCAGCGCCGCATTACGAACTTAATCAAGCGTGCTCGTAATATGCTTACAATGAAGTAGCTTAAAGTGCTTACTTATTTATAGATCCTTCCTTTCCCGAGGAGGGATTTTTTATACCCTTTTTTAAAGGTCCCTAAAATGAAATGTATAACACTAACGCCCAATGAAAAAAATTTAGGTACTTGTGTGCGGCAATTGAGCGAAGGGAACATTATTGGAGTGCCCACCGAAACTGTATACGGACTTGCTGGNAACGCATTGCAATATGAAAGCGTACGAAAGATCTTTTCAATTAAAGGGCGCCCGCTAATTGATCCACTAATCGTTCATTTTTCTAGTTCTGAAGAAGCACGAAAATACATTTATGCACCAGNAGAGTTNGATCAATTATCTACGGCATTTTGGCCTGGACCGTTGACTCTAGTCCTTAAAAAGAGGTCCAACATTCCAGATATTGTAACCGCTGGCTTGGATAGCGTAGCGATTCGAATACCTAGCAACTCTATTTTCAAAAGTTTACTAAAACAGTTAGACTTTCCGCTAGCGGCACCTAGCGCAAACCCATTTGGATATGTAAGTCCAACATGCGCGCAGCATGTAAAACATACATTGGGCGATAAGCTTGGTTTTATTCTTGATGACGGTCCCTGCCACCATGGTTTAGAATCAACTATACTCGATATGCGTAATCCTGCTAACCCTACTATTTTACGCCATGGACCTGTCGAAGTAAGCGCCATAGAAAGTGCATTGGGTGTAAAAGTAACTGTTCGCAGTGACCGGACGAATAAAAACCAGGCACAGGATTCACCAGGTCTTTTATCTAAGCACTATAGCCCAAATACTTGTGTTAAACTGTTTGAGCCAANGAGTAATCCAAGAATTAAAGTGACAGAAAAGTGTGCAATTATTTANCAATCTAAACGCAAAGAGATGCAAACAAANTTAGGCCCAGCAGTTAATGTCTANTGGCTATCAGATGACGGNAATCCGGAAGTCTGCGCCAANCAACTNTATTCATTATTGCAAAAAGTTGATACGTACGGATTCAACCAATTGTGGGTAGAAAAATCGAGCGATTCAAAACTAGGAATTGCGATAAATGATCGGCTCATGCGCGCTGCCAGTGACATCTAGTGACTGCCTATAAGAGAATTTACAAGAAGGCGGGTATTTTGGATACTAATCTCTTATTAAGTCTCGCGCGCTATTTCAGAAGTATCCTCATCGCCACTAGCAGTACTTTCAACTAATTGATCTTCAAAATCATCCTCATTATTGATGTAATAATCCTGATAACTCTTATCTGAATAATGCGAATAATAGTAACTAGAAAGAGCAGTACTCACATTATTTAATACAGATCCAAATACGGGAGTGTTTGATTCCCATAAACGTCGAACATTCATTACTGCTGTTTTGCGCTTCACTGTATTAAACTTAATAACATAAATGACACCATCTACATGTGGTAATATGTTGAGTGCATCGCTCACAGCAGCTAAGGGCGGAGAGTCAATTACGATTCGATCATATTTTTCACGAAGGGACCCGAGGAGCGAAGAATACTTAGCACTGTTGAGTATTTGAGTAGGGTTTTTAGATTTTCCACCAGCAGGCAGAACATCTAAATGGGGATAGACCTCATTAACAATGACTGCGTTTATATCGACATCATGATCTATATAATCAATTAAACCATTATCATTACTGACCTGTAAGGACCTAGCAATGTTGGGAAGACGTAAATCACCATCCAATAAAAGCGTTTTATCACCATTATTAGCGAAAGTGAGGGCTAAATTAGAGCTCACAAATGATTTGCCTTCACTTGGAACAGTGCTGGTAGTCAAAAATACTTTCGCATTTTTGCTTTCCTCATTGAGGCGTATTGCCGAATGAATCGAGCGGAAAGTCTCGGTCACATGCCTGTCTACGTTGGATGCAACAGCCTGTGCCTTAGTGGTGGAATCTAACTTCTTAATCTGTGGGATTATCCCAATTAGNGGCAGACCAATTGTGCCTTCAATATCGAAAGCGCTCTTTACTCGATCATCTAAAAAAGCTATACCGAAAACAAGACCTAAGCCTNCAACTACACCACCAAAAGCGCCTAATGCAATATTGAGAAATAAATTAGGAGAAGAGTGCCTAAGCGGAGGGAGCGCTTCATCTACTATTCTTGCATTAGGATTTTTTAAGTTTATCTGCGCTTTTTGCATCGTCATTCGTGAGACAATAGCTGTAAGGAAACCCTGCTGTACTTCAAATTCTCGGTACAAGGTATTGTAATCAACTCGAGTCTTGCTGAGCTGAATTAACTCATTTTCTTTCTCTGCTAATCGCTGACTNGACACTTCAAAATTACGTTTTGCCTCTATGTATGCAGCATATATTTTATCGGTAGAATTTGTTACTGCCTCGGTCAATTCAATCTCCGACTCTTGTAAGCGCTGTAATAATTGTATCATTACGGGATGCTTGGACCTGTAGCGCTTACCCAATGAAGAAATCTCAATCTTTGTCTTGGATACTTCTTGCAGCATAAATGCCACTCTTGATTGGTCCGCTATAAAAGATAGCTCCCATAAATCTCTACCATCACGGCGATACGATTCAATCAAGTTCCACTGAGTTTCCTGAGCATCAAATTGGTTCTTATTACCTGACTTGATTGCATTGAGGGTCATTAATTGCTCATTCGCTATATTCTCTTGTTGATCAAGTGAAACGGCGTTATGCTCCTCACGGTACTCCGCTAACTTCAGTTCTAGTTCTTCAACTCTTTGACGCTGCTGATCGGCACGAATCCGCAGATCTTCAACTGCATCCATAGACGCATCTACCGATTTAGTTAAGTTATACGCAATAAATTCATCCGCAAATAAATTAGCTACACGTGCTGCTATTATTGGATCTGGATGGGTAAAGCCTACATTAACCATTAAACTCATCCGACGAGGGATAATTTTACGGTTTTTCGCTAGCATCTCAACTGGGGTTAGTGGGCCCGTTAAGCTAAAAGCGTCGGCATAGGGCGCCATAAATCGTGCCCGCTCCTCATCCTGAAGTCGGCGCTCAACAGCTTGTATAATTGAAAGGCTCTCCAATACACTAATCTGGGTATTCAAATCCTCTGCTGAAAGAATTTGATTCGGCTCCATTTCAGTCTCGTCGCGC
Organism: Coraliomargarita sp.; assembly: GCA_002699365.1. GTDB lineage: Bacteria > Verrucomicrobiota > Verrucomicrobiia > Opitutales > Coraliomargaritaceae. Next base: position 18,600 of record PAAN01000035.1, read on the forward strand.
ATTGCGGAAGGATCGTCACGCAACAGTTGTACACTCACATAGGCAGTATAAACCTTTGTCTTGTTGAAAGTGTAAAGAATGGAGCCAGAAAAGATGATAAAGAATGCTACAACTAAGTACCATACCCTTTCACGCAACATTAAGAAGTAATCACTAATCGAGCGTTGAGCTATCGTGCCATATCCTGAGGAGTTGCTCCCATAGGAACCGTAACCATAATTGCTGCCATTGTAGCCGTAATTGCCAGACGAATAACCATATCTTCCACTTGTATTCGGATCAGGCCCGCCTCTTACATAATCATTCTTCATATTCTAAATCTTTAATTTAAATTACTCTTTCAGGCACAGTGATCGTATCGCCTTCTTTCAAGAATATATCAGAAGCATCACCACGGCGAATTTCATCATAATTCACATCAAATGGCTTGGTNCCATCTGTGCGCTTTATCCTAACTTTTTTAGGGTTACCAAGTCGCGTAACCCCACGACATTGGGCAATTGCATCAATTAATGACAAATTTTGATCTGGCTCTATCATTATTTTACCNGGCATTCCAACCATTCCTAAAACATGAACGAATTTAGGCGCAAAAGAAACAACAAGTACGGAGATTTGCGGATCGACTAAATAATCACGATTATACAAGTCCGTGACCAAAGATTGTGATTCCGCAACGGTCATACCAGCTACTCTCACTTTACCAATCAATGCCANTGCAACGGTTCCGTCAGCTTCGACACGTACTTGCTTTTGAAGATCTGGTTCTTGATAAACATTAACTTCCAAAACATCAGAAGCCTTCAATATATAATTTTGACCTACGGTCATTCCAACACCTGGTGAAACGCTCGAAGAACTTTGCGCTGAACCAATTAAACCAGAACTCGAAGGTGAATCGCTTCCAGTCGAATCTTGTCCTTTGACGGATAAAATACAAAGTACAATAAAACTAGTGTATAATAAAGATAGCCTCATAGTTTTTATAATGCCGGTAAAGTAGGCATTCCCTACTATCAATTAGCAGCGATACGACAACTAATAGCGAAGAGACACTCCAAAATCAAATGAATGGTCGGAGTAATTGGTGCTTATACTAGAATTAGTGTCATTATCAGTAAAAGTATAACCGGTATTAAAAATCCAATTTGCATTCATTACGTAGGATAGACGTAAGCCAAATAGAAACGTTTCGTCCTCTCGACCACTGCCCCCTGTATAATCACGAGCCATGTACTTGAAATTTATTCCAGACGCCCAATTTGCGTTGATAGTATAATTATTACTAAAATAAATAGCCGTGACTTCCGTTGTCGTTCCATCACCTCCGGCATCAAAATCCTTAGAACCACCCAGTGTGCTGATTAGTTTTGGAGATACAGCCCATTTTACAGAGCCTTCGGCACCAAACATGTCACTTTCAATATTAGAACTGTTTGGAATTATTCTGGTATTTTCGCGTAATCCTACCTTAATCAGACCATTCAGCTTTTCAGTCAACTGACCGCGTAAACCAAGATTAAAGAAGTCTTGATCATTTTCATAATCTGCTCGCGGAGTATTTACTAAAATATTGTTGTTGATTGTAATTAGANCGGGCCGATTTGTAATATCAGTCTTTGAAGTGGTATAACCAATACTTAGGTCCAGCTTTGGGGTTAATTCGTAGTATAAATCAATCGGTATGCTTGTCTTGTCGTTGTTGGCAGCAAGGGTTGCTGCTACACCCTTATATTCAAGAGTGCGTGCGTTAACTGCTGCGCCAAAACTAAACTTGGGCGATAATTCATACTCCATCTCTACTCCTAACGATTCCACTTCACTTTTAATTAGTGAACCAGCANTATTTTGTGTATCGAAAGAATTTAAAAAAGTAGAATTAATTTCGCTATAACTTGCTTGGGCTTCTAATTCAAGGCGGTCTGAAGTATATGCGAAAAGCGCAGCATAGCGTGAGGCCTCATTGTCAAGATTATCAAAATCTTGATACTTACTAATAGCATAACTTGCATTTACTGTTAAACTTACATCAGTACCTCTTCCTAAGATTAGTTCTAAACCTGGTGAAACCACGACGACTACATCCTCTTGCTCGTTACTAGAATCGCTACGAAATAAATTCGAACTACTGCGAACAGAGGCGTCTGCATCCAAGTAAATTTCAGCACTATCTCCAATAGAAATAAAAGCGGATGCTTGAGTGACTACTGGCAAAACCAAAAAAGGCAGCAGTAACAATGAAAGATAGAATGGTGCTAGTTTCATAAAAAGTAGGTATATAACAAAATGAAAGTTAAACAGTATAAAAGAATATTTACAAGATATTGTTTAAATAAAATGCACTTTACTCAAACTTTAGGGCAAACTAAATTTAAACTCTTTTCACATTGTTAATTTTTAATAATAATACATAAAAGTGTAAAAAAAANTTACATATGGACTCAATAGATAAAGCTGAAAATGCAGTAAGTCGTGAAAAATCGTCTCTACTTGGTTTTGCGGTTACTAAGAAAACTCAAGATGGTAACATACAGGTGTCGTTTCGCTGGGGACGCTTATTGATTTGCTTACTGCTGCTGGTTTGTATAAGTTGGTGTNGTGTAGGCGGAGGATTATATTTATGGTTTAAATATAACAAGGAATTTGATTCGGTTCGCCTTAGCGGAATGCTCACACTCCCATTTCGCATGGAAGAACATCGTAAAGAAATGGGAGACTACCATGTTAAAAAGGGCCTAGAATTACTGGAAGATGAAAATTATAGTGATGCACTACGTCTACTCAGACTTGGAGTTACCCGTTCACCTGGCAACTTAGAGGGAATCAAGGTACTCGCCGTATTTTATGAGAAATGGATCAAAAGACCCGATATTGCTGCAGATCTTTTAATCAAAGGTTTAACTAAAGGAAACGGTATCGATGATGAAGATTACCTAAAGGTGACATTATCTAACTTACATTATAACCAGATGGATAAAGCAATACAGACTATTGCAGAGGAGCATCTACCAACTGTAGTNGAATTTACTAGGCGAAACAAGATATTAGCCTATTCTTCAGCCAAATCTCATACACTTCGCGGAAATTTTGATAGAGCGGATGAATTAATACGTTCTTATGAGCTNATGGATGATTTGGATGGACTGCTACTCTCTGCAGAAATCAGTTGGGCCCGCGGAAACAAGTTGTCTGCAATCTCTAAACTTGAAGTTTCTGTAGAGAAATTTTCTAACGCTGAAACACTCCTAATGGCTTTATGCAAATATAATAGAGAAATGGAAAAGTATGATGAGGCACGACGGTACGCAATTTTAAGAAATGCCTCTGCTCCGCTCAGTGTGGGTCCAAAAATTGAATTATTGTATATTTACAAGCAGTCTGGCGACCTAGACAGAGAAGAAAAAGAAACTCTACGTATCCTTAAACAATTTAGAGGTGACCGAAAAGCTTTATTAGCTCTAGCCAATTTTTCAGCAGACACAGGTAATATTGACTTAGCTAGACGTACCTATGAAGAAGCACTGGAAAATGAACTCAAAATAGATCCATTTGCTCTGCTACTAATAGAAGCACATTTAGTCGCTACAGATTATAAAGGAGCNTTGAGCTTCGCAGAAGAACTCTTAAACGAAAGACCCGATTGGCTAGAAAAGCATTGGGCAACATTTTGTAGCCTTCGATCAGTTGCCTCGTTTGGAAACAATAGATCCGACTTAGGNGAAATTTATTTGCAGGAATTTCTAAGTTCTAGCAGTAAAAACTATCACCCCGAACGATCCCTAGCAGTTGCAAATCGATTTAGAATTATTGACTGTCATCAGCAAGCGCGAACGGTCTTATTAGCTGCATATAAAGAATCTATTAATCATCAAAAGGTACTATCAGAGCTTATTAGCGTGGAACTAGAAATTGGTAATACTGAGAATCTTAATACTCTACTAAAACAGTTGCTAACAATGCGTCGCCCAGAAGCTAAGCTCATAGCACAGGCCTATAAAAAGTTAGGGAGTGACCGTTTTATCTTCACACCTAATAGAGAAAATTTACTTATTGAACTAAACGCTGAATTACGTGAGCGAGCGCTTTAACTAAGGGTGCAAGTTTGAAATTTTATTACAGGCTGATCTATTGCCAATTAAGACTTTAGTCGCCGCACGTATGTAGAGATAACACGACGATCATCTACATCTGTAATTTTAATCTCTAGACCGCACGCGGTTAGTTGATCCCCCCGCTTAGGGATGCAACCTAATTCACAGGTTATAAGGCCCCCAAAGGTAGATACCTCGTCATTATCGATTCGTAAATTCAACCGTGCTTCTAAATCATGCAAAGGAGTCGAACCAGATATAGTGTAGGTGCCCGGTGTGCGAAGCGCGACAATTAAAGCCTCCTCGCTATCAAACTCATCTTGAATATCACCAACTAATTGCTCCAATATGCTTTCCAAAGTCACAACTCCTAAGACTCCACCGAACTGGTCAGCAACAAGTGCCATATGAAACTTTGCTCGCAACATCCGCTGCAGGGCCTCCTCAAGTGGCGTCTCAACTTCAAATACTGCAGTCTTTCGCTTAATAAGCAATGGGTTTATAGCAGAGTCATTGTCAAACCCACGAAAAATATCTTTAATATGAATAATTCCTAAACATTCATCCAAACCGCTTTTACAGATTGGGAACCGCGTATGACCAGCAAGTTTCATACGATCCAAATTTTTAGAAATATCCTCATTTAAATCATAAATAAGGACTTCGTTGCGCGGCAAAAGAACATCGTATACAGTTAGATCCTGCATTTGAATAGCACGATCTACTATACGACGAGCAACAGGAGATAAATCTGAACTATCTTCACCAAGTGCACGAATCTGCACATCTAGATCTAAAGGATTAAGTTCATCATTTAAACTTAAGCCAAAGTGTCGAAACAGCAGGGCTTTAAAGCGCCTGAAAAAAAAGAGCGCAGGAAATGATATTACTTTAAAGGCAACCAACACTCGGTAAGATCTTATAATACTACGAACTGGGTCCTTAATCGCTAATCCTCTTGGTAGAATTTCAGCGATGAAAAAGTGGGTCAATACAGCTAAACCAAAAGATATTAGTACCAGAAGCCACTGATCCGGCGTATTGGCGAAATTCGCTACATTAAATCCCTCACGAACAAGTGGCACTAATAACAAACCAAGGCCTACAGTACATATAGTNTTGCTAAAACGAACCACTCTACCCGTAAGATCAGCGCTATCTATTAAAGCAGCCAATCTNCGACGTTTTTTTAGTAAAACTAATGACTCATTAGTAATGCCTCCATAGCGAATCTTAACTAAACCTATTTCGCACATAACTAGACAAGCATGTAAAAATAATACGGATGCAACCGCCCATAAAAGAGCAAATAAATTGAATAAATTCTCTGACATATCAATCACCCAATCTTCGTAGCTAGCAATTCTTCAACAGCTAGCAGTAATTTCTCATTCTCATCAGGCCGGCCAATACTGATTCGAACATAATTCGGCATATTATACGCGTCCAGAGGACGAATTATAATACCTCTTTTTAAAAGCTCTTTTGAGAATAATTCCCCTCCAGTAACTTCACATAGTACAAAATTAGCATGGCCACCGTATGTCTTTATTCCAAGCTGAGTCAATCCAGAGCAAAGTCTCTTGCGGCCTAATTCATTTTCCCTGCGACACTTATTAATAAAATCTTTGTCTGTTAAGGCNGCACTAGCAGCAACTTGCGCTAGACTATTTACATTGAAAGGCTGCCTCACGCGCTGGAGTAAACCAATTAGTTCTGGGTCTGCATAGCCATACCCAATGCGTAAGCCGCCAAGTCCATATATCTTAGAAAAAGTTCGTAAACAGATAACCTTATGACCTGCAGCAATTGTTGGACGTAAATCTGGCGCTCGCTCGAGGTACTCTGCATANGCTTCATCAACACATAAAATAACATGTTTTGGCAAAGATTGAGCAAACTGCAGTAAATCAGATTCAGAATTAGCCGTACCAGTTGGATTGTTTGGGCTCGCGACAAAAATCAATCTGGTTTTTTCAGTCACAGCCTCTCGCATTGCTTCTAAATCATGNGTTAAATTTACCATGGGAACTTCGACCGGTGTAGCGCCAAATAGCTTTGTAACTAACTTGTATACGATGAAAGCTTGAGCACTCATTACCACTTCTGTTTCTGGCCCGAGAAAAACATGACCCAAAAGCTCGATTAGTTCATTCGAACCNTTCCCCACTACAATCGATTCAGAGACAATTTTATACTCGCTAGCAATAGCGCTGCGCAATTCTACACAGGCGCCGTCAGGATAGAGTTGCAGTTGCCCCACTTTTGCCTGCATTGCTGCCACCGCTAGCGGTGATGGGCCGAAAGGGTTTTCGTTAGACGCTAGCTTTGCGACTTCACTTATTTCAAGCCCATAGTCGCGCGCAACTAATTCGATCGGTTTTCCCGGTTCATAAACCGGTTGCCCTAAGACACCAGCATTCGCAAGTTTAGCGTATTCCATTAGATACTTTTTAATTTGCGTTGCAGAAAACCGATTGCAACAAAAACTATCTACTTATAACTATGAAAATTCTCTTAACAGGTGCATCTGGTCTACTGGGAAATGCATACGCTTTGGCTGCAGTTCGTCGCGGGCATGAAGTTATAGGACTTTCCAATGCTTACAAGGCTACCGCTCCTGGCCTCGCGCGNAGCGAATTAATTGACGGCAGAGATCACGAAAGTATTACATCGCTTTGTCTAGAAATATGGCCGGATGTTATTGTTAATTGTGCAGCAATTTCTAGTCCAGCACAAGTAGATGCAAGCCCTGCCCTAGCAGAACAAATTAACGTAGCCCTGCCAAGACTGCTTGCCCAGGTAGGGACACACTTAGGCGCTCGATTAATACACATCTCAACGGATATGGTCTTTGACGGACGCAGCAAAATTGCGTATCGATCAACGGATATACCTCAACCAACAAACCTTTACGGACAAACTAAACTTATGGCTGAGCGCGAAGTCCTCGAGCACAATCCAGAAGACCCTGTAGTGCTTCGTATCCCTATACTAATGGGTAATAGCCTAAAGGGCTCTCGAAGCATTCACGAAAAATTAATTGAGGCTATTAAAAATAATGAGCGCCCTAAACTTTTCTGTGATGAAATTAGGCAACCATGTTCGGCAGAAAATGTCGCAGATGTTTGCGTGGAGCTATCTGAGCGCAGAGACTTGCATGGCATCTTTCACTGGGCGGGAACAGAAAAGCTAAGTCGTTTTGAAATAGGTAAAAGAATATTAAAGCATTTTAATTTACCTGTTGATGCAATAGATTCTGCAATGCTACGTGATCAAAAAAATTGTGCTAATCGTCCACAAAATTTGTGTTTCAACTTACACCCGATAGTAAGTAAGCTAAAGACAAAGGCTGTTGATTTTCAAGATCAGCTTAATTCTCTAACCTATCGTGCTCCACTGGGAGGTTGATAAATGCCACTTTTCAGATTACCCAACTCATTTGCTAATGCCACTACAAATATGGCCATTGATGCAGCGCTGCTCCAATCAGTCCCAGCAAAAGTCGCGCTCTTTCGTCACTACGCTTGGTCGGAACCAACCATAACTTTTGGGTACACTCAAAAGTGGAAAGAGGTACATCCTCAATTTTTAAGTTCCTTAGTATTTTGCCGGCGCATCACGGCTGGAGGAATTGTAGACCATCGAAACGATTGGACTTATGCACTAATACTAGGAACTGGGCTAGGAGGAGTTCTGAAAAAATCATCGGAGCTTTATTTAATACTACATAATTGCATGGTAGCTGAATTAACAAAGCAGACAATACAATGTACATTAGCTCCATGCCCGCGGAAATGCTCCGTAATTGAAATGCCCGAAATTGCTAATTGCTTTCAACAAGCAGTCGCCAATGACGTAATAACAAAAAATGGGCAAAAAATAGCAGGTGCAGCGATAAAAAGAAATCGCCAAGGGTTACTCGTACAAGGTTCTATTGACCGTCAAACTCTTCCGCATGATTTTGATTTTAATACTTTTTCTCAAGGTTTAGTAGAGGAACTGTCACACGCGCTGGATATACCTATTGGTCACAGTAATGACTTGCGCAGCTTTTTTAACAGTACGCTGATTGAGCAAGCGCGCGTTCGATTTGAAAGCGACAAGTGGCAGGAACGACGCTGATTATTAATCACAAATCAAGGAGCCTTAGGCATCTGTAAAGCTTGTCCTTGCATCCAAACGATTCGGCTATAATTCTACAGAAATAATGCCAACTAAAGATCGTGAATTTGTCCATCTGCATGTCCATACCGACCATAGNCTGCTAGACGGATGTGCGCGAGTAGATCGCCTTTGTGAGCGAGCTTCTGAGCTTGGCATGAAGGCTCTTTCCATTACAGATCATGGCGCCCTCTATGGGCTTACCAAGTTTTTTAAACAGGCCGAAAAGCATAAGATCAAACCTCTATTAGGCTGTGAGATTTATCTAGTCTTTGAAGAAGTACTTGCCGAAACAAATGAAGAGCGAAAGAAACAAAAATCGCGTCACATGGGTCTATTAGCTCGAAATTTCACAGGGTACCAGAATCTATGCAAAATTGTCTCCATCGCTCACACGCAGGGGTTCTACAGAAATCCGCGCACCGATCTAAATACCCTAGCAGCACATAGCGAAGGTCTAATCGGATTTTCAGGATGCCTCGCAGCAGTTATACCTCAATATTTACTCGAAGGTGAGTTCGATAAGGCGCGTGCAGCTGCTGCACAATTCGTCGCAATATTTGGTAAAGAATACTTTATTATTGAGCTCATGGACCACGGGATCGAGGAGCAACGCCGCATCATCCCAGACTTACTAAAGATCGCAACCGAGTTTGAGTTAAAAGTCGTTGCTACAAATGACGTGCATTACGTTGATAATACTGATTGGGAACCCCACGATTCCTTGCTGTGCATCCAAACTGGAGCTAAAGTGGATGACGTAAAACGCATGCGCTATGATGCACAACAATTTTATCTCAAATCACGAGAGGAGATGGAATTAGCATTTAAAGAAGTCCCACAATCGATTACAAACACCTCAGCAGTTGCTGAAATGTGCGAGGTAGAGCTACCTTTTGGAGTCGATCATTATCCAGTATATAAACGTTCAATTGAAATTANAAGTNNCGCTGACAACGTCAATTTCGAGCGAATTTTGGATCTATATGTAGCCGCCAAAAATGAAGTGCGCAGTCGAGATGGCGAAACAACCATCACTCTTAGCTCATCCGAAAGAGATACGTTGAAGGAAAATGGGCTTTACTTATTCGAACTGTGCAAGGCTGGATTAAAAGAGCGTTACGGCACGGATTATAATTCTTGCCGGGCTAATTGGGACCAAGCTACGAAAAAGGACCAACGATACTGCGAACAACTAGAGTACGAAATTGCTATAATAGCAGGTACAGGCTTTGTTGATTACTTCTTAATAGTTTGGGATTTCATAAATTGGGCACGAGAACAACTCATACCTGTCGGTCCAGGGCGTGGTTCTGGAGCCGGATGTATCGTCGCCTATGTTTTAAAAATTACAGATATCGACCCACTTAGCTTCGGATTACTATTTGAACGCATGCTTAATCTGGAACGAGTATCGCCACCAGACTTTGACGTCGACTTTTGCATGCGGCGCCGTGACGAAGTCGTGAACTATGTTCGCGAAAAGTATGGCGAAGATCGCGTTGCCAATATCATAACATTTGGAACCTTTGGGGCAAAGATGGTGGTACGTGACCTAGCCCGAGTGAATAATATCGAGTACTCAGAAGCGAATAAATTAGCAAAGATGATACCTGATGAACTTAATATATCACTCGATGAATCGGTAAAAAAATCCCCCGAATTACAACAAGAGCTTAGANAAAATACGGTCGCGCAATCCATTATTAAACAAGGACGTGTTATCGANGGCATGGTGCGTAACACAGGTAAACATGCCTGCGGTGTAATTATAGCAGATCAAGATATCACCAATCTGGTACCGGTGACCCTGCAGGAAGGTGATCTAACCATACAATACCCGAAAGGTCCAGCAGAGGACTTAGGATTATTGAAGATGGATTTCTTAGGCCTTAAAACCTTAACCGTACTCGACGATGCACAAATAAATATACGACAAACACAAACTCTTCCTTCATTTGATATCGAAAAAGTTCCACTCAACGACTCAGCGACCTTTGATCTACTCAACAGCGGTCGTACGGTTGGAGTATTTCAACTTGAATCAGGTGGAATGCAGCAACTATGCCGGCAAATTGGATTGGGTTCTTTTGANGAAATTATTGCTCTTATCGCGCTCTACCGACCTGGCCCAATGCAATTTATTCCTCAGTTTATCCAAGGCAAGAAGGATCCGAGTACGGTAAAAATCCCTCATCCACTTCTAAAAGATTTAGTCGAAGAAACCTATGGCGTTCTCGTTTATCAAGAACAAGTCATGCAAGCAGCTCAAATTATTGCAGGCTACACACTTGGTGGAGCAGATATTCTACGTCGAGCAATGGGTAAAAAAGAACAGAAGGTAATGGATGCCCAGAAGCAAGTATTCATTGATGGCGCGAAAAAGAGGAATTCAATTGATGTAAAAACAGCTGAAGAAATCTTCGCATTACTCGAAAAGTTTGCTGAATATGGTTTTAATAAATCGCACTCTGCGGCATATGCCATGCTCAGTTACCGGACCGCATTTCTGAAAGCAAATTATCCGGTTGAATTCATGGCAGCAGTTCTCACCTCTGAGCAGGGAAATGCGGATAAAATTGCGAATTTCCTAGAAGAGTGTAAGTATATGAAAGTCCCTGTTCTTGGCCCAGATGTGAATGCTTCTGGTAAAACGTTCACTCCTGTAATCGAAAGTAATGAAGGAAGCATTCGTTTTGGTTTGGCTGCAATAAAAGGTGTCGGTGAGGGAGCTGCAGAACTTATTATCTCCGAAAAGAAAGATTCGGGAGCCTACGAAAGCTTTAGTGACTTCATGCTTCGCTGTTCAGAAAAATCAATCAACAAACGTGTCATGGAGGCGCTTATTAAAACAGGAGCTTTCGATTCGCTCGGACAAGACCGTGCACATCTTTTGAGTAATCTAGATGCGGAACTCGCCGAGTCCACAGTTCGGCGTGAAGACCTCAGAAAAAAGCAACCGTCCTTATTCGAAGACTTTGATTTAGGTTGTGGAATAGCTGAGGAAGACAACTCTGCAGAAAACCGATTAGTAACAGATAAAATGTCAATTACTGAGAAGCTGCAATATGAGAAGGAAATGCTTGGCTTCTACATATCCGGACATCCGATGGATTCTTATGCTGGATTGGATGTCGCGATTGACAGCTTTGCAGATATTGAGGCAGCTAATCGAGACTTCAGCGATAGACAGACCTACCGACTCGGAGGCATTATAAGTAATGTACAGACTAAGTATACGCGTAAAGGTAGTCGGCAATTTGCCGTCTTTAATCTAGCAACTAGAAATCAGACCTATGAGTTAATTATGTTCCCTGATGCTTACGCTAAAAATGGAGCACGTATCGAAGAGGGCAAGCTAGCCCTCATCCATGGAACAACGAATCGGCGCGATGGCGAACTTAGCCTTACCGCTCACGACATTTTCGACCTAGAAAGTTCGATTCCCAGGATTATCCAAAGAATCAATTTTATCCTCCACCCGAAAGCATCTGCGCCAGAATTCTTACAAACCTTGCGCGGCGTAATTGACGCGGAGTACAATAACTGCCGCGATGGTGATCATACCAATGGGCATAGCTCGGAAGTTGCAGTTAGTTTTCTGATCGATAATCAAATCATCGAAACCAACTCATCTAATGCTCTTAAAATAGCTATTAATGGCTCGAATTACAAAGCGCTCAGGCAGCACCCAACTGTAGCAGGTATACGAGTAGAAGCATTTCCTATGCAAGCAATTGACGATCGCAAAGCATGGGAAAAACGAAGAAGTAGCTAATTTTTGCTTAAATTGATTCACTCGATATGCATACTCGTAGCCAACTAAAGAAACAATTAAAAGAGAACTACCAATCCTGCGAATTTTGGTATCATTGCGTCTTATATTTATTACTGAGTATTGCATTCTGGCCTATCACGCAATGGTTTGCGGATACGACTCAAGCACAAAGCCGCATACTTCATGCATTCATTGTAATCGTATTCGCCACCGGTTTTCTGATTCGCTTTAGCAAGGTTAAGATTTCTGCTGCATTTACTCTAAATTCTAGGGCTCGCATTACATTAATTGCAGCCTACACACTACTTTTTACAGGCTATATAAATCAATTATTGATACTCAAACTCGCGAATGTAAGTGCTCCATTCTTTTTGCTGTTTAACGCACTAATTAATATATCTGCCTATTGCCTAGCTATCGCTTCAGTATCTTTTTTCTTATTCGGCAAGCATCTAGACAGAATAATTTATACAATAAGTGGCACATTTTGTGTGTTTCTTTTGCTTAGCACACTACTTGAACCACTCGATTGGCCCTTGCGAGGCATTACAGGGCAATGGAGCGCAGCACTTTTAGGCCTAGCAAAACAGAGTGTTCTGCTGCAATTCCATCCAANTGGAAATGGTGCTTCACAGCTACTTTTGATTGTAAATGGGCACACCTATCATGTGGCAACCGAGTGCAATGGATTTGGAGTCATCTTAACGAGTATACTAATCTCTGTTATGCTCGTTATTTTTCGAAGAAGGAGCTACTTAGACTGCATACTTAATATAATGACTGGAGCGATTGTCGGCTTTGCCTTTAATATCTTACGCATCATAAGTATTGTCATGCTAGCGCCATTAATGATGAATCATTACCACTTCATGCACGAGGTTATTGGAGGGATTACTTATTGGAGCTGCCTGCTATTTGTGTGGTGGCTTTTTAAAGGACCCGTTGAGCGCGAAAGTAAGTAATCTATGCATTAAATTCTAATTTATTATAGCTAGAAATAAATGCTCTATAAGTGCATAGGCTTACACTGAGCTCTCTGCTTCACGAACGCAGAGCACAGCTTTTAGTAGCGCCTGACCAAGGGCTTTGAATCCTTCATCTGATACACAAGAGATCGGATAAACCTTATGTAAGCATTTTTTTTCAAATTGCTTTAAATTCTCTTCCGCAGCAGGCTCATCCATTTTGTTCGCAGCTACCAATATAGGCTTACGAGACAAGCTAGCTTTGTAGAGCTTTAACTCTCCAAGAAGAGACTTATAATCCCCAATTGGCTCACGCCCGTCTGTTCCTTGCATATCGACCATGATCAATAAAACTTTACAGCGCTCCACATGTTTAAGGAAGCGGTGACCTAAACCACGATTCTCGCTTGCGCCCTCTATTAAACCTGGAATATCCGCAAGAGTAATCCGCTGATATTGCTCGGGATATTCCATAACTCCTACCGTTGGGAAAATAGTAGTAAATGGATAAGCCCCAGTTTTAGGATGCGCATTCGTCAGCATATTAATAAGTGTGGACTTTCCTGCATTTGGGAATCCAATCAAACCAACATCAGCAATCGTCTTTATCACTAATCGGAATTCGCCCTCCTCACCAACTTTACCTAAAGTAAATTCGCGTGGAGCTTGATTGGTAGAGGATTTAAAAACGGTATTGCCTTTACCGCCAACTCCACCTTCTAGAATTAAAATGCGCTCTCCATGAGCAAGTACTTCTGCAATGGGCTCTTCTGACTCTCTGTCGACTAAGACCGTACCAACAGGCAACCGTAGTACCAAATCTTCACCACCAGCACCATGCTGATCACTACCACGGCCCGGTTCGCCGTTGTCGGCAGCCCAGCCAGGTTTAAAGCGATAATCTGTCAAATCTGCTACATTTTCGTCACCAATAATATAGACGTTGCCACCTCGTCCTCCATTACCGCCATCAGGTCCGCCCTTTGGCTCATATTTGGCACGCCGAAAGCTGAAACAGCCATCACCACCTTTACCCGCCTTAAAACTTACTTTGACCTCATCATAAAACATACTTCGTTTTCATCTGCTAACATGCGCATTGCAACTGCAAAGGAGATGATACAGTCTAGAACGATGCAAAAGAGCGTAAATGTAGCGATTATTGATGTCGGAAGTAATTCAATTAAATTATTAGTAGTTCGTAAAAATATAAGAAACGGCAATCTCGAGTCACTCTACTCCAAGACTTTGGAAACTCGAATTAGTAGTGGTATTAGTTTCGATCCGCCTAAAATTAGTGATTCTGCAATGTCTGCAGGCGTACAGTCTGTACGGGAACTTTGTGACCAGGCAGTCTGCTATAAGCCATTAGAAATACGTATTGTAGCGACCAGTGCAGTACGAGATGCAGTCAATGGTTCGGAATTTAATANACAAATTGAGTTAGCAACTGGTTTGAATGTCCAAGTTCTAGAAGGGGAACAAGAAGCACGAGCAATCGGCCGTGGACTATCGTGCGACCCGCAAATAAAAACATCCGAAAAATTCATGCAAATAGATCTCGGAGGAGGCAGCCTTGAATGCATCCTTTTTAATTGTGATTCGATTGTTCAAGCAACTTCTTTAGCGCTTGGTGCTGTGCGAATCACGGAACACTTTATTAGTGATCCTACTCAACCATTAAGAAGAGAAGTTGAAAAATCCATACAAAACCATGTAACAAAGTTGATTAAAAATGAAGGCCTTCTTGAAACCCCTTACTTAGGATCCTTAATAGCAACAGGTGGAGCAGTTACAGTGACACGGGGCATCTTAGCAGCTCGTGATAATACAGCCTTGGAAGAATACTCCCCNATGATATCTCTACTACAGATAAGAGAATTAAAAGCTGAATTGATAAGCCTACCATTATCTGAGCGCGTAAAAATTAAAAGTCTACCGACTGNCCGTGCAGACATTCTACCTGCAGCACTAATTACTATTGAGCAGCTCATGCACTTGATGGGGCATAAGCAATTAATCCACTCACAGTATAATTTACGCTACGGAATTGCTTTAGATATTTTACAAGCAATCAAATATTCTTAAGTTTTTTAATAACCTGATCGAAATCTTCCGGTATTGGAGCCTGAAAGTGCATCCTCTCATTGCTCCTTGGATGTCGTAACTTGAGTTCGGTAGAGTGCAGCATCACACGCGGCACATCCACAGATTGCAATGAATGCTCCTTGTACCCATAGCTTTTATCGCCAAGCAAAGTATGCTGTAAATGTGACATATGTACACGTATCTGGTGAGTTCGTCCGGTATGAATGACGCAATTTACCAATGCGGCTACCTCACCATATTTTTCTACCACTCGCCAATCCGTATGTGCTGAACGCCCATTTACTTGAACTGCCATTCGTGTGCGCACAACTCGATGACGACCAATTGGCTCTTTGATACTACCGAATTGCCTGTCGGGTATTCCTAAAACAAGTGCTTGATAGCTTTTATAAGTCACGCGATCAGCGAAAGCAGCCGCTAACTTATGATGCGCTAGATCTGTCTTGGCGACAACGATTAGACCACTGGTTTCCTTATCCAATCGATGGACTATTCCTGGCCTATCTGGCGAGCCAACAGAACTCAACATCCCACTTGTATGGTGTAACAACGCGTGAACTAATGTATCGTCTGAAGTACCATTTCCGGGATGAGTAATCATTCCTGCGGCTTTATTAATGACTATAATAACTTCGTCCTCATAGATAATCTGTAGAGGTATTGCTACAGCTTCAGGTCCGGTAGTTAAATCAGGTTCCTCTAAAACTGCGCGCAAGTGACCAGGTTGCGTTAATTTAAAACGTTTATCGATAACAACATCGTCAAATGTTACCAACCCTGCATCGAAAGCAAACTGCAACTTCGAACGACTCACGTCATCGAATTTGGACGCAAAATACTTGTCTGCACGAACAGAGCCTACGTCGCTATTTACCGTGCACTCGATTATACGCTCAGTCATTTTTTGCATATATTCTAGCTTTGGCGCAATCGCTAGCAATCTGTTTGCTTAGTGCTTTCAAAGATGGAAATTTCTGCTCTGCACGTAAAAAATTAAGCCACTCAACAATAATTATTTCTCCTGCTTCTACACCGGTACCTTTTAGTGCATGTACCTCTAGTAATGGGCTTTCAGAATCGGCAACTGTAGGACGCACTCCATAATTAGCGACTCCATAAATCCAAGTGTCTGAATCCATGCTATGAAAGCGCACGCAATAGACACCATGCCGTGGTTCACACTCTGGCTTCCAGTCTAAATTAAGTGTAGGAAACCCAATACGGCTCCCCAACCCTTCCCCGGTAATTACTGAACCTGTTGTACGATAATTGTATCCAAGTAAGGAATTAACGGTAGCCATAGAGCCTTGCACAAGCTCTTTGCGTATACGAGTACTGCTAATCGGTACGCCATCGTAATGAATGCGATCTACACCAAAGATATCCAAGCCCAAAAGCTGCCCACTTTCTATTAGGGTTTGTACATTACCCACTCGGTTCTCACCAAAACGAAAATTTGACCCTACATAAACTGCTGCCAATGTTGGTAATGCTTTTTTAAGATCTATAAGAAAATCGGCTGCTGGAGTAGATGCGTACGCTCTATCAAAATGCTTGCGGATCACGATATCGACACCAATCGATTGAAGCATGGATGTCTTTACTGAAATTGGTAGGATTAAACGTGTCGGATCTTCTTGCCTAAATAAACGGCTTGGGTGGGGATCAAAAGTTAGCACAGCGCTCACCCCACCCGATTTTTGAGAAGTAAGAACAGCGGGCTCAATCACNGCTTTATGTCCTAAGTGCACACCATCAAAGACACCGATCGCTAAATGCAATGGAGCATCCAGTTCCTTTAAGGCATCAAAGGAATCAACAATTGATGGAAGTTTCACAGAGTTATAATGCGTGACTAGGGACAGCCTGTAATACAGGGATCAATTTCTTTCTTAATAAAGTAGGCGATGCTTCTTTGAGTTCCCCTAACTTAGTGGCGTCTTCGATACGGAATTTTCCAACTGCTGTACGGCGAAGCACATTTAAATGAGCTCCACAGCCTACCTTAGCCCCTAAATCATGTGCAATTGTACGGATATACGCACCTTTACTAGAGCGAATAAGAAAAGAAATTTCAGGTGGCTGAAAATCTGTTAAATCGAACTGACTAATATGAATAACTCTAGGTTCACGCGGTATAACTTTACCTTTTCTAGCTAGTTTGTACAACGCTTGTCCATTTACTTTCTTAGCTGAAAACATAGGTGGAGTTTGGTATTGATCACCCAAAAATTCCCNCATCCATTCACGCATGTTATCCTCTATTAATTCTGGTACCGAATGCTCACTTGTGACTGTACCGTCAGCATCCTGAGAATCCGTAACTTGGCCTAGTCGCATCGTAGCGGCGTACTCCTTATCCATACTCATTAAATATTGGGACACTTTGGTCGCTTTTCCAACAAGTATTAGCATCAGACCTGTGGCCATCGGATCCAATGTGCCAGCATGACCGACTTTCTTCATTCGATAGATACGGCGGACTTGATCCACTACATCGTGAGATGTAATGCCCTGTGGCTTATCCACTAATAAAATTCCCTCAGGATCATCCTTCATCACACAATTTGTATTTAAGTGGCGCTAAGTCTAAGGATTTCCCAAAGCGTCTAAATGATTTTTAATCGCGCCCAATAACTTTGGCAGGAACTCATCAATCGAACTCTTTTCAACATTTAGACCGGCCGCACATGCATGTCCACCACCATTAAATAAATTAGCTACTTGGTCGACCCGGTAAAATGGGTTTTTAGCTCTTAAGCTACCTTTTAGAAATCCTTTGCGGTCCTCTAAAAGTACGCCAATGTCAACTCCCTTGATCGCACGAGCATAGTCAACAAGGCCCTCAGAATCATCCACGTTAGCACCAGTGTCTTCGTATACACCATTTTTAATAAGTCCAATACAGACACGGTTATCAAACTTCATTTGCAAAGACCCTAAGAAAGTCTGCAATAATTTAATTTTTTCGAAGCTTTCATTTTCATAAAGCTCTAAGGCAGCACTTGCTGGATTAGCTCCATGCTCGCATAACTGGCGAGCAATTTCAAAAGTAGCTTGAGTCGTCGANGGGAATCGAAACTGTCCGGTATCAGTTGCAATTCCAACATACAAGTTCTGAGCAATACATGCATCAAAACTATATTCATTATCTAAGTAAAATCCCGCCAAAATCTCTGCAGTCGCACATGCACTATCAATAACAATATTATTTCTAGCATAATTCTTATTGGAAATATGATGATCAATATTGAGCTCAATCTCCGGGAATAATTCCATTAACCGATCTCCGATTCGCTTGTAATCAGCACAGTCAACAGTAACGGCCAGATAACCCTCCGACTGAAGTTCACTAGCGAGCAGTAAAGGAGTATCGCCAACAAATACTCGCAAGCTTTGGGGCACGGGATCACGATTAACTCCAACTGCCTGAATGCCTATTGAATTAAGTAAACGAGTCACCGCCACAATCGATCCTATACAGTCTCCATCTGGGCGCATATGACCAATGACCGCAATCTTCTGACCCTTAAATGCCTCAACAATCTTAGCAAACTGAGAGCTTTGCTCAGAAAAATATTTCTTATTCATTTTATTATCCATCATCTAGCTGATCGATTACGTCAAGCAAGTGCGCACCACGCTGCAATGATGGATCGTAAGTAAACTCAAATTGTGGGAAATATTTTAATACGATTCTCTTGCTTACGAGCTGGCGTAGTTCCTTGCCTACTTTAAGAAAAAGGCATCGTGCAGCTTCTATATCGGATTGCTCCCCTAGCACTGAGTAGTATATGCTAGCGTTACGAAGATCGGCACTAGTTTCAACACTACTGATTGTGATGCGAGTAGCATCTGAACGATAACGGCGTCGAAGCTGCTCGCTAACTTCTCTTTGAAGTAACTCGTTCACACGTGTAATTCGCTTAGACATTTGATAAACAGTTCAACAATTCAAAAGTATTGATAGAAACAATTCTGTATTGATTGGATGTCGTTTCCAACAACTTATTGCAGGAGCTGACTTAACGCAGCGAAGGACGAATTTCCTCTACGGAAATACACTCGATAACATCACCTTCCTGATAATCATCATANCCGTCAACATTGATACCGCACTCGTAACCAGCACGAACCTCTTTAACATCGTCTTTAAAGCGGCGCAGCGTATCTACCTTACTTTCATGGATTACCTCTCCAGCGCGCACTAGACGGGCCTTATGNGATCGGTTGATAGTGCCTTCGGTAACCATACAACCGGCCACATACCGTCCTTTGCCCATTGGAAAAACCTGACGAACTTCGGCTGCACCTGTTTTCTTTTCGCTAAGTTCGGCATCAAGCATGCCAACCATTTCTTCTTCAACCTTGTCTAAAAGCTCATATATAATTTCGTGCTGGATNATACGAATATCATGATGTTTAGCGACACTTTGTACCCCATTATCTAGGCGNACATTAAATCCAATAATACAGCAATCNCCCGCGCTAGCTAATGTCACATCATTCTTTGTGATGTTGCCTACGCCAACATGAATAATATCCAAGTCAATTTTGTCGCTCTGGAGATCCGAAATTGCATTAGCAAGTGCTTCGGCAGATCCATGAACATCGGATTTTACTATCAAACGTAAGCACTTTTTTTGCTGCTTCTCGATAGCTGCGAACAAATCATCTACTGTAGGGCCACCACCATCCGTGCTCTGCTCGTCGTCTTGCTTAGCATTTAACTCACGCTTTCTTTCGTAAATAACTTCTTCAGCAGCACGCTTCGCTAGCTTCTCATTTTTTTCAGTCGTAAAATGGTCACCAGAAGCAGGTACACCTGACCAACCAAGTACCTTTACGGGAGCCCCAGGTGGCGCTGACTTTAGTAGTTGTCCTTTGTCATCGAGCAAAGACTTCACACGGCAATACACCTCTCCGCAGAGCAGGGCATCACCCTTCATTAGGGTGCCCTTCTCAATGATTACAGATGCTGTAGCACCGCGACCTTGTTCAATTTGAGATTCTACAACAATTCCACTTGCGGAGCAATCTGGGTTAGCTTTTAGCTCCATAACTTCCGCCTGCAGAAGTATCATATCAAGCAAGTTGTCAATATTAGTACCATTGATTGCAGAAACTTCTACCGTTACAGTTTCACCCCCCCAATCCTCTGGGGCGATTCCCTTCTCTTGCATCTGTTGCTTCACACGATCAACNTTAGCTCCTTTTGCATCAATCTTATTGATAGCTACTACAATCGCATTATTCGCTTGCTGCGCAAATTTTANAGCTTCCTCAGTCTGCGGCTTAAAGGCATCGTCAGCTGCTATAACGAGTACAGAAATATCAGTTACATTCGCCCCGCGCGCACGCATCATTGAAAATGCCGCATGACCAGGAGTATCTATAAAAGTAATTTTTTGGCTGTTATGCTCAATTTGATAAGCACCAATATGCTGAGTGATGCCACCCGCCTCACCCGCAGTCACATTCGCTTGGCGAATCGTATCCAATAAAGTAGTCTTACCATGATCAACGTGACCTAAAATACAGACAACCGGTGGTCGCTCCTTTAAAAATTTAGGGTCGTCTACATCAACTTTTTTCTCCGCTTTCTTAGATGCACTGCTTTCCGATTGCTCACCACGGTGATGAATTTCTAAACTAAAGCCATGTTGCTTCGCGACCGCTACAGCAGTTGTCTCTTCGATGGTTTGATTCATCGATGCAAAAATTCCCATCTCCATTAGCTCAGAAATAAGCTTAAACGGCTTGAGGCCTATTTCTACAGCAAAGTCACGAACGACTATTGGAGGCTTGACGTGTAGAATAACAGCTTCGCGGTCTTCCTGGTTTAATTTATCCGCAGCATCTTGAGTATCNGGAATATCTTGTGTAGTCGGAACTTTTGGAACTGCGGGCGGCTTGGGAGGCCCGGNNNCAGGCGCTGGCGGGGGAGACGATAAAGGCGACTTTGCTGACGCAGACAAATTCGAACTATCCGTTCGAACCGCGGCAGGCGGCGGAGACTTTGACGCCAATGGACTATTCGAAGCAGGTACAGTCTTATCTTTTAACGCAGCCTGCACTGTTGGACTTGGCTTTGCTGTATTGCCCGCTTGCTCCTCACGCTGCTGATTAATGTCCGCTTGGCTCTTTACGAAAGAGCCATTCGGAAGAACTGGAGGACTCGGTTTATTTGGTAAATCTTTTTTGGGCTCATTCGCAGTTTCTTTTGTTTCTTCAACCGCTGACTTTGGCGCGAATTCCTCAACTAAAGATTCAGCAGAAATATTATCAATCGTACTAGAAGCGCTCTTCACTTCAAACCCACGTTCACTTAAGAGCTTCAATAGCTCTTTATTATCCATCCCTATTTTTTTAGAAAGTTGATGTATACGAACGCTCATTAATTATATATTTTTTACAAACTTAAAACTGGTTTATAACTAACTTTAATTACGCGCCTTGTTGTAAATATTCACTTACTTTAGCCACGACATCATTAGCTTCTTCCTCAGTAAATCCTGCATCCATTAGATCCGACTCAGACACACCTTCAAAGGCTTCTGGACTGACTAATCCGATAGTGACTAAACGCTGCGCAATGGCTGGTTCTATACCTGGAATCATATTAATTCCTTTAATGGCCTTCGCCACTTTCTCGTCGAATCCGACTGCTTCTTGCTCTTCTTTACCAATATCAAGCTTCCATCCCAGCAAGCGAGATGTCAATTTAGCATTAAAACCACGGCGACCAATTGCGATGGATAGATCATCCTCAGCAACTTCAAAGTGAATCCGGCGTTCTGCCTCATTGCTACGAATATTCTTTGGAATTGCAGGCTTTAATGCTTCTTCCAGCAACTCGATTGGATCACTGTGGAAGCGAATAATGTCAATTTTTTCGCCGCCAAGTTCACGCACGATGGTTTTCACACGAGCACCACGAGCACCCACACAAGCGCCAACTGGGTCTACTTTAGGGTCACTGCTAGTCACTGCGATCTTTGTGCGATAACCTGCCTCACGGGCCATAGCCTCTATTCCTACTGTACCATCAGCAATTTCAGTAACTTCCAATTCAAAGAGCCTGCGGACAAAATTAATGTTCGAGCGAGATAAGATAATATCAGGGCCACGGCTAGTTTGTTCAATCCTTAGGAGTAAACAACGGATACTTTCCCCTGGAGAATAGTCCTCGCCGGGCACTCGCTCTCGAGGGGGCAGAATTGCTTCTGCTTTACCTAAATCAATTATTAAATCCCCACGTTCACGGCGGCGGACTGTACCAGTTACAATGTCACCTACAGTATCTTTATAATCATCATATATACGGTCTTTCTCAAATTGGCGAATCCGTTGCATGATAGCTTGGCGAGCCGTCTGCGCAGCAATGCGCCCCAAAAATGCTGGATCAATCTCTTTTTCAATAACACCACCGACCTCTACAGTTGCTTCTAATTTACGAGCTTTCTCGATATGTATCTCCAAATTAGCATCACTGACTGAGTCAACTACGTTCATGACAGTCCACGCCTTCAATGCTCCTGTCTTAGGGTTAATCTCTACGCGGATTTCCTGACTAGTACCCTCGCCCCTTTGGGCAGCGCTAGCTATAGCGGTCGAGATTGCAGCGATCATGTCTTCACGACCGATCCCCTTTTCCTTTTCCATGTATTCTAAGACTGAAAGTATTTCGTGGCTCATTGCTTGCAGAAAATAAAAAAAGCGAGACAGGCCCGCTTTTTCTGATTGCTGGGTTATAATTTGAATGGCGTAAAGTAAAGCGCTTATGGTGCTTGTCAAGACAGGTGTGCACCGCTCTTTAAACTTGCCCCACTCAATTACTAAAACATATTCAACTAATTATACATTCCCTGCTAAGGAATTCCCAGGGCGCCGAACCAACTCGGCAATGACTGAATTCATGAAAACTGTACTTATCTATTCTGGTGGACTTGATTCCACAGTCCTTCTAGCCCATATGAAGTCTTCTGGGCATGAAATACATGCCCTTTCTATTGACTATGGGCAACGTCACCGGTGTGAGTTAGAAAAAGCTACTGAAATTTGTGCGGATATGAATATTACGCACCGCATAGCTGATCTTTCACCGATTCAACCACTTCTTGCAGGCAGTAGTTTAACTTCACCGCAGATAGACGTTGCCGAAGGGCATTACGCAGAATCGAATATGAAAAGTACGGTAGTACCGAATCGAAATATGATATTACTAGCGATTGCGACTGGTCATGCTCTTTCTATTGGTGCAGCTGAAGTGGCGTACGCAGCCCACAGTGGCGATCATGCGATTTATCCAGACTGTCGAAATGAATTTGCCGATGCAATGTCAGCAGTCATGCAGCTATGCGATTGGAAATGTGTAACCTTAAATCGACCTTTTGTAGATTGGACAAAGGCAGATATCGTGCGAAGGGGAGCCGAACTAGGTGTCCCATTCGGAAAAACTTGGTCTTGTTATAAAGGTGGAGCACTTCACTGCGGACGATGTGGCACTTGTATTGAGCGCCGCGAAGCATTTGATCTAGCAGGGGTAGAAGATCCAACAATTTACGCCGATTGCGCACCGTCCATTGATAGCTTACGCGCCAACAATTGGCGACTTACTTAAGGATCTTTTTATGATGAACTGTAAAAAAACTTACTCTGATATTCCATTTGCCCATCGCCAACACCTTCATGATGGCCACTGTGCGCTGATACATGGCCATAATTGGTCCTTCACTGTAACCTTTTCCTGCCATGAAACTGACTTAAATGGATTTGTTGTAGATTTTGGTAAACTAGGAGACCTGAAAGATTGGATAGAGGACAAGCTAGATCACGCCTGTCTTTTTAATGCTGATGACCCAGAAATGGACGACTTAATCGCACGCTTTGGCTCCTTATTTAAAGTTTATATTATACCGAATTGTGCGAGCGAAGGAATTGCTAAGCATTTGCACGANATATTCGATCCTATGGTACGCAAGCAAACTAACGATAGGGCATGGGTGGCAGCAGTCGAAGTCAAAGAAGATAGTAAGAACTCAGCCAGCTATAGTCCTGAGTAGTTTCTATGGCGAGAAAACTCCCAGTTCACGAGCAATTCTATAGCTTTCAGGGTGAAGGTTTCTATGTTGGGCGTGCGGCTTACTTTATAAGGCTTTTTGGTTGCCCAGTTCACTGCCCTTGGTGCGATTCAGCAGGTACATGGCATCCAGAACATATTCCAAAAAAAATACCACGTCTAGATGTTGACACGCTCGCAGCAGCAGCAGCTTCAACGCAAGCTGAGTTTACTGTAATTACTGGAGGTGAACCGGCTATCCATGACTTAAGCGAACTATGTGAGGCATTGAAAAAAGCGGGTCAAGCGGTCCACCTGGAAACTAGCGGNTCTTTTCCACTAAAAGGAGATTTTGACTGGATTACATTAAGTCCCAAACGCTGGAAACTTCCACTAGAAGAGAATATACTTATCGCTAATGAATTTAAATGTATTATTGATACTCCCTCTGCTATTGAAGAATACAATTCCATTATTGGCCACAAGAATGTCCCTATTTGGTTACATCCTGAATGGTCTCGGCATGAAGACCCTACCATCTTAAATACAATTACTGAGTGGATCAAGCAACACGGAGCGCCGTACCGCGGAGGATGGCAACTGCATAAAAATTACGGGGCTGACTTACTAGATCCTGGTAGCGCTCCGCTTGCTCCTCTTGGCGGAGATACTCTTCGAGGTTACTAGTGTAATTATTAACATTTGTAANAAAAAGCCCGCGTTAAAAAACGCGGGCTTCGTAAACTNATTTAACTAGAAGGCTCAACTNNCTGGGTTGATCTCTATTAGCTCGCACTCAAAGACCAATGTGTCTCCCGGCTGAATTTCACCGCCTGGACGAGGAGTGTTACCATAACCAAGATCACTTGGAATATAGAGAATGATTTTACCCCCAGCAGCTATTTTAGTTAGCCCTTCACCGAAACCTGCAACAACGCCATTTAGGGGGAAGGTGGCTGGCTCGCCTCGATCGTACGAACTATCAAACGTAGTGCCATCAATGCGCGTACCCTTGTAATGAACTAAAACTGTATCGGTCAAAGAAGGTCGATCCCCCTCACCCGGTTCAACTACTTTAAAATACAGTCCCGAATCTGTCGACTGAAGATCCTCATCACCTTGCATGTTATTTATATAGGCCTTACCTGCAGCAATGTTTTCTTGCGCAGCTTCTGCCCCAGCCGCTTCTGCTGCAGCCTGTTGCTCTGCCTGTGCAGCTGCTGCTTCTGCTTGGGCAGCCTCAGCACGAGGCTGCATGAAAGCTTGAAATTCAGGGCTCTGAATTAAAGCAATCATTGTATCGGAAGGCTCCGTGTCGGCCAGTGCTAATGCTACACCGCTTGTAATTGCAGTTGCATCCTCTGAACTGAAACCAAAGGCTTGGTAACCAGATTGAAAAGTACTGAAGTAAGCAAAGGCTTCTATCATCTGGGCTTCAGTAAGAGCAACCTCTTCACTTTCCTGATTTGCTTCTACTTNTTCTACGGCTTCACTAGACTCAAGTTCTTCGACTGATTCTACTAGCTCAACTTCTTCGACTGATTCAGTTATTTGCTCTTTAGCTTCAATAGNTGGCTCAAGAAGAATTGTGCGTGCAAAGTAGAGAGCCACCCCTATAGCGACAATGATTGTTAAAGTTTTCTTAGACATAGTAATATTAATTGATAGCGAATATTGAAAGGCGGAAGATTCCCAGATAGTNATANAAGGTCAATTCTTGAAGTCACCAAGTAAAACATACGGTTCCATAAAATTATAAAAAAACCTCGGCGAACCGAGGCTTAAAATTATAAATTAGATTATTCTAACCCGCGCGTCTACGAAGCATTACTGCGCCAATTGCAAAAATACCTGACAAAAGACCCAAGGTAGATGGCTCTGGAACAATAGACCCTTGAGCAGTATAGGGGTCAGCAGTAAATACAGTATTAAATGGTGTGGTGCTTCCATCGGAAGGTAATACAGCATTTGCAACAGTAACAAAACCGTAAGAGTCGCCATTTACACCCGAACCTCCACTCTTATCAGTCCAAAAGATGCCGAACGAGTCACCTGCGGAAACATTACTGCTAAGAGTGATCTCATTAGTGTTGGTGGCAACACCGGTACCTGCATAAGGCCCTGCAGGTACGGTAACAGTCGTACTAGAACCTATAAAATAGTTGTCGTTACCATAGGAGCCGTTGGAGGCAAAATCAAATGCATTTATGTTGCCAGTTGATGTAACTGCAAACCCATCTCCGGTTGAATCAACAAGTACTCCCCAGTTCATGCCATTAGTAGCGACACCATCAGAATTGGCAAGTTGCGTACGAATTTGTAGAGTTACAGTAGCATTGAGTGTTGCAACCACAAGAACTAAAGAAAGAAGAAAAACTTTATTAATCATATTTAAAAGAGGTAATGTGTGAGATAAAAGATCAATTATGCTATTAACTGTCAAAGATTATTTAAATAATCATCACGACCACTAAAGATAGCAGCAGACTGTCCATTTTGATTAGCACGCCTGTACACTGCTAACTCCCAAGGATTTAATAATACATTATCCGCGTTATCGAAAGTGCTCGAATCATACCACGTTGGAGCATAATATACATAACCTGCCGAAGAAGACTTGTTAATCGCTCTCGTATTGTTGTCAAATAAGAGAACCTCATCGCCGTCGCTAGCATTAGAGAAAAGTGTAGCAATAGTTAGGGCTACAGGAATTTGTGGTGCTATAAGATTGTCATTAGCTCCAGCAGAAGAGGTCACTACAGGAAAACTATGTCCTACATTTGGGACTTCGCCGCTTATAATTAAATTAAAATCATTCGCTACATCTCCTGGTACTCTTACAATCAGAGCATCATCTGGAAAAAGTACCGCACCATCTGCATTTGCAAAGGTGCTCGCATCGTACCATGTAGGAGCATAATAAATATATCCACCAGCAGATGATTTATTAATACTAGCACCTGTACTATCAAAGTAGAAGACCTCTGTGCCTTCTGGAATAGTTGCCACCGATTCAAATAGCTCTGATAAAGTAGCATGAGGAATAATCGCTAGTTCGTCGCCGACGGATACATCACTCAAATCGTATCCACTAACAGCTTCTAATGTAAGTGTATTATTAGTATTCGCACTAATTGTCATTTTAGCACCTTCCAGACTAGAACCTTCACCAAATCGCACAAAATGGGAGTCTTGGTACTCAGAAGCTGTCATCGTAATTAAAGTGAGTGTTATTTGAGAAGCTCCAGGATTAACGGAGTCTACCGTGGAGTTGACTACTGTACTTTTAGGAAGTGGTACACCAACCACAGTATCGGATCCGCCTAAGCAAGTAATCTTAAGATACCCAACTACATCAGAAGTCACAGTAGTTTGCGAGCTAAGAGCCCCTGAAACTAAAAGAAGGATAAAAGAGAAAATTTTGGAATAGGGTAATTTCATTCCCATTACTTAAGTATAGGCCATATTACCATTCAAGGTAAATTCCCCGCTGTTTTGTAAATAAGATGTAATATTATGATTACTGATGAGAGAGTATNGGATTAATCGTAACCCACTGTTCTATTGGCTAATAACTAAACCGTAATACAATCTTTTATTCCCCACAATAAATCTTAAAATTATCGACTCAATAATGGATCGAGTTATTAATCGTCAAAAATAACGAGTACTCTATGCCTGAATTTAATTATACAACACGCAGCNCCAATGGCCATATAGAACAAGGCATGCTAGAAGCAAGTGATCGCCGCCAAGCACTTCAAGCACTGAACCGTCGTGGCCTTCAGCCAGTCTCACTGGAAGTCATAATTCCAAAAGTTAATAACCATTGGAGTCGTTTAAAAGATAAGATACTCTGGCTTAAAAATAGTACGCACAATTCACGTGCGGATTCTAACTTGGTAAAGCGAGGTGGCCAGTCTCGAGAAAAAGTTGGATTACAATTACTCAAGCGACTCATGGAACTCCACAGTTCTGGACTTCCAATAGGAGACTCCATTAAAATATTAAGTAAGCGTCTCTTGCAAACGGAGCAAAGAACCCTGGCTCAGGCTATGTGGCGCGAGTTAAGCGAAGGTAGCACTTTAGCCGGAGCACTTGCACGTCAACCAAAGTATTTTTCTAATTCAGTGAGCTATGTGGTTGAAGCAGGTGAAGCGACTGGCAACCTCACGCCAATCTTAAAAAAAGTTATCGATTACTTGGAAGAGAAACAAGCTATTCGTCAAAAGATGTTAACGAGTATGGCCTACCCTGGTTTTATCTGNACCGTCGCAATCGGTGTGGTCATTCTTTTTTTAACAGTGTTACTACCACAGATTGAAAATATGCTTGCTCGCCTCGGGTCTGAAATGACTTGGAGCGCGAGGGTATTAATCGATGGCTCCAGTTTGCTTATGAGCTATGGTCCCTTTTTAATTCTATGCATAATTATTACAGCAATCAGCTTACGGCAGTGGCGCCTTACAAAGGGTGGCCTAACCAAGACCGACCGCTGGTTTTTGAGACTGCCCCTAATAGGAGCAATTATTCGATACAGTGATTTATTTCAATCCGGCAATCTAATTAGCACCCTACTGCAAAGTGGTATAAATACTACAGAAACTCTACGATTGACGGAAAGAACGGTACATAATTATGAGCTGCGCATGCGATTCAAAACTGCCCGCCATCAGGTCAATGAAGGTCTCTCTATCGCTCAAGCCTTTAGGCGAAATCAATTCATGCCGGATATTGCTCTTGATATACTTGCTGTCGGTGAAGATACTGGTAATTTGAGCGAAAGTATGCATGAGGTAACTAAAAGCTTTCGAGAAGAGCTAAACAAGCGCCTCTTGCGACTCACAAACATAGTCTCTTCAGGCGCGTTAATATTTGCTTTCTTGCTGGTCGCATTAATAGCAATTGGAATCGTAACAAGTGTATTTCAGGTCAGCCAAACGCTATCCATGTAGCATTACTTTAGCGCTAAACTATATTTGCAGGAAAAGCTTATGGCTACAGTATTTTCATAGCAGTATAGATAAGCAATAAATNCAGGACTTACTCGCGTTCTAGTTGACTCTCCGAAGCTATCTCCGGTCCGCCTTGAGCAAGCGCACGACGGCGTAGTCGAAGCGCATTAAGACGAATGAAACCACTCGCATCGTCTGGGTTATAATCGCTCTGTACTCCCTCCATAGAAGCTATATTTTCATCATATAAAGAGAGTGGTGACTTGCGCCCAACCGTAGTGATCGAGCCTTTATAGAGCTTTAAGCGCACAGTGCCTGTAACCGTTTTTTGTGAATCATCAATAAAGGCCTGCAAAGCTTCTCTCTCCGGCGCGTACCAAAAACCATTATAAATTAATGTCGCGTAGCGTGGGATTAAGCTATCACGCAAGTGCATCAGATCTCGATCCATTGTTAGAGTTTCCATGTTACGATGCGCATGCATCAGAACTGTACCACCTGGAGTTTCATAAACGCCCCGACTTTTCATGCCTACAAAACGGTTTTCAATTAAATCGACTCTCCCGACTCCGTGCTTACCAGCAAGTAAGTTAAGCTCTTGCATTACCTGAGCCGGCGAAAGAGTCACTCCATTAACAGCAACACAATCACCACACTCAAAGTCGAGCTCGACGTATTCTGCATCTTCAGGTGCGTCTTCGGGGGCACTAGTGAGTTTATACATGGCTTTGTTGTCGTCCGTAGTCGGATCAAACCATGGGTCTTCCAAAATACCTGCCTCGTAAGAAATATGCAGCAAATTTCGATCCATGGAATATGGTTTTGAAGCACTTGCCTCCACATCGATCGATTGCGCGCGGCAGTAATCAATCATCTCGGTACGTCCGGGGAAGGCCTTACGGAAAACATCCATGCGCCACGGTGCAATAATTTCTAACTTTGGAGCTAATGCTGCATAAGTGAGCTCAAAGCGCACTTGATCATTGCCCTTTCCAGTCGCTCCATGAGCAACAGCATCTGCACCTTCACGCTCGGCAATCTCTACATGAGCTTTTCCAATAAGTGGTCGCGCAATTGAAGTACCTAGGAAATATTGACCCTCATAGAGTGCATTCGCGCGTAGCATAGGATAGATAAAATCGNGCGCAAACTCATCAACTAAATCAACTGTATAATGCGCTGAAGCTCCCGTAGCTTTTGCCTTCTCGGCAAGCCCATCTAACTCTTCACCTTGGCCAACATCAGCAGCAAAAGTAATAATCTCCGCAGAGTAGTGCTCCTTGAGCCAGCTAACGAGTACAGAGGTGTCGAGACCTCCAGAGTAAGCGAGTACAATTTTCATAAAATGTTAGTAAATAACCTCTAGATAATAAGCAAGAAGTTACACACCGACAGCTTCTAATTAATCAAAAATTAGACATAAGAATGCAGTCGCTGTATCACTATTTATAAACACTAGAATAAAAACTCAATGAACTCCAGTTTTCTTAACAACTCTACTAAAAACTAAAAAGAATATGAGCAGTCCCCTGGATGCCGTCAGCTACAAATGCAGAAGTAAATGAATCGGCCTTAATCAAACTTAGCTCAGTAATAATAGTCAGGTTGTCCGCCAACTCTTGCCTGTGGGCTGTTGTGAACTTCATAAAGTCAGCTTTCGTACGTCCACCATCATTGAACAAAGTGGCCTCATGCCTGCTACTTGAAATACGCGCAGTGATAGAGGCCGTATCACTGTAAGTGTAGTTTGCCATAAGTAGAAATTGAAGGACGTCTTCTGCGCCCGCTGTTAAGGACAATAATGGAGACTGATTTATGTGCTCACTCAGTTGTGCGCCAACCTTTGAGTTGTAGCGATTTAGCTCCGCAGCGAAAATCCAAGCTTGTATTTCATAAGTTAAGTAAGCGTTGATCGAGTAACTTGAGCGATGACCCCCATCATCCAAACAGTAAGCACCTCCCAGAAAAGACGTCAGCCCCGCACCCCAATCTCTCGCAGTAGCAGCTTCTACCATAGAATCAGTATTTTCGTACGGCTTTTGTAAAGGATTCGCATCGATATCCACAGCGCCCTTTTGAAAAGAAATACCGAAAAAGTTAACAGCAGTACTGTAAGAATACTTAACCCCAGACGCATACTGATTGAGTACTGAAAAATCTCCTATCAAACCCAAATTATATGCCGTCGTTGACTGATAGAGTCCAGTTGGGTCAAAAGCCTCAAACCCGAGCATGGATGCATATTGCCCAATGGTCAGTTCACCATGCTCTAGCCGAATGACTGCAAGCGCTTGGTCCAGTTGCATGCCTTGGCCGTCATCGGTGCCATCATAAGCAATATCTAATTGACCACTTAAGATAGAATCAGGCTCCACAAGAAAGCTTAATGAGAGCTCATCGGCGTTTAGAGTACTGTGACCCGAAGATGGCGCAGATTGATTTAAATCATTATACTCTGCACATACATCCAAATAGCCTTCCACTGAAAGTGCCTCCGATAGCACAATCTCCGCATATAAATGATTATTGAATGCGATGAGCACCAAAATCAAGAGAGTGGTGCTTAAAGATAAATGGACAGATGCTAATTTTAAGCTGGGTGAAAAATGTATCATAGNGCTGCAAGCTTTGCGCTAGGCTATAATTAGAACCTACACTTATTTAGTGTAAATCTATTTCTCAAAAAGAAGCAACTCGAGCTATAATGAATGAAACGCGTTGCAATTTAGAAGACTTCTTACCTATCTATTGGCTATGCCTTACGAACATCGATCGAAACACATAATTCAGTTTTCAGAAACCGATATGGCTGGACTTGTGCACTTCTCAAACTTCTTCAAATATATGGAACTTGCAGAACGTGACTTTTTTGCCGCCAACAATCTAGACTTAATTAAAGTCCAACCTGGAGAATTAACTGGGTGGCCGCGCGCCCGTGCAGAATGCAAATTTACAGCGCCTCTACGATTTGGTGATACAATAGAAATTCACTTAGCAGTCAAAGCAGTCAAAGATCGCGCAATTGATTATCAATTTCGGATTTACCGCAGGAATGCAGATAAAACTCTAACCCAAGCAGGCAAAGGACATATGACAACGATATTAGCAAAGCTTAACGAGGATGGGTCTTTACAAAGCATTGAATTACCGNCTGAGGTGTGCGAGCGAATCATTGAAGCTCCAATGGAGGTCTTACAAAGACCTAATGGGGTATAATGCTCCGCTTGATATGCTCTGTTTTATGAGATCCGCTCTGGCTATATTTACCAAAAATAATTCTATTATGAATTCCACAGACCCATGAGACCACACGCACTCATAACAAATGATGACAGTATCCATTCAGCCTTCCTTCACTGCTTGGTGAAAGCAATCAGTCGCGACTTTACAGTTTCGGTTGCTGCTCCCGCTAAAGAGCAAAGCTGGATTGGAAGGGCAATCAGTCGTCGAAAAGAAGTTGAAGTCGTTCAAAATTTGGAGTATTTTGATGACGATATTGAAGCATGGGCAGTAAACGGTACTCCCACTGACTGCGTAAACATTGCACTAGGGCATCTCATTAATAAGCCAGTAGATGTCGTTCTCTCGGGCATTAACATAGGTTACAATACGACAGAAACACTAATCCTTAGTTCTGGCACAGTAGCAGGTGCTATTGAAGGCGCACAGTGGGGGCATCCAGCAATTGCTTTTAGTAAATACGTGCCAATCGAGCTATTTAATGACATCCAAGCCGCAAATGGACGAACAGAAGGAATGTTCGCAAAGTCCCTCAAATGCGCAGGGCAGCGAGCACTCGAATTAACCAATCAAATTTTAAAACATCCGCCCAAAAGTGGCAAAGTCGTAAATATAAATTTTCCTTACGAGACTCGAGATGATAGCCCAATCGAAATGACAACCCCTGCTAAGATTCGCTTGGGTAGTTTCTATAAAAAGAGTTCCCCTGGTAGATATAGTTTTCATTACTCTGAAGGAACGATTACCGACTCGCACAATCAAACCGATCGCGCCGCTTTGGAACGAGGTAGCATTAGTCAAAGCTTACTAGATTTCTCACAAATAGCAGCTACGAATGACGCAGCAAAATAATTAATATATATGATCAATAAGAACTTTGTAATATTAAATGGCTGTATATAATTTCACAATGAATAATACTTGCATGGGCAAGAAGCTAAAAATATGCAGTTAATATGTTAATTTTTTCACGCTTGCGCAAAAAGCGATTCAACTTGGCGCTGATTATTGCTTTATCTATAGTGGGCTCATCCTTAAGTCTACCCGCACAAACGAACAATGCCCTCTATCAAGGCACTTGGCAGGTAACCACACCTGAATCAGGTCAGCTTATTTTAATTGTTAAAAAACAAGGTAGAGCCTCCTACTTCTGGGGGGATAATTCGGACCGCTTGGTTTATCAAGGCAACTGGGAAAGCACAGAGGCTGAGGCTACTTTTTCATGGCAGGATAATACCCTGCATAAACTGAAGCGTACAAATACTGGGTTTAATGTTACTTATTTTGATGCAAGCGGTAGAGAAATTTATACCGAATCGGCCCAACAAATACCTAAGGAAATACTAGGGCAATGGGCGAAACCTCCAACATCCTCGCAAGCTCTTGCCTCTGATCGCGATAAAGCAAAGAACTTTTTTGGTATATGGAAAATTGGCAATTCGAAAGATAGCGCAAATTATATTTTTATCGAGAAGGATCGCTCCGCAGCTAGCACTGAAGTTCAAGGCGTGAATGACACTCGTGGATTGCGCGGCGCATGGGCAAAGCAAGGCAGTGATTTACATATCGTTTGGGACAGCGGTCACTATTCGATTCTGCGTGAAGGAGATCGTGACTTTAGTTACAAGCGCATTGCTAATGGCAATCTGATCGATGCCGACTCCACGAGCTTTGTATCTGCAGCACGTACCCGTAAAGACAATATACCAAGTGATTGGCTAGGCGCATACTTAAAAGAGCGTGAAATATTCAGCGGGGGTATCGCTTTTTCCACTCGTAAGCAGGCGCGACAATTTTACCGTGGCACTTGGATTATTAGGCATGCCGATAATACTCTGGAACATATTGTGATTGGACGTTTCGGTGGCCTATCCACCTCATTGGATCGCTCCCTCAAAGGAGATTGGCTAATGAACGGCCAGGACATCTTCATGCGTTGGGATAATGGAATGCGAACAATTCTTAGCCCAGTTGGCCTTGGCTTCGTCCTTTATAGCTACAAACCAGGGCGCCCCCTCGATGGCATTCCTACGAAAGTACTAACTGCTGCACCTGCAGAAATTGCTAAGCTCACGCAGCATCTAGAAGGTCGCCAAGCTGTGGCGAATCATATACTAGAACTGGCAAATGCTGCCGGAATTGAGACGACCGCTAAAGATGAGGGTTGGGGGCGCACTTTTATGCGCTGGGCTTGGCCTTTTGACTCTAAAAAAGATTCTACAGCAGAGCCCTCTGATGAAGTGGTATCCGCAGAAAATAACGATCCATGGTGGTGGCCTTTTTGGAGTGAAAATCCAGATACATTGATTAGACAGGGCGAAGATACATTAGAAAATAAACCTGCTACAGAAACAATTAGTGACTCTAACTTGGACCCGTCTCGTAATGTAGATGGATCTAATGCTAAAAAAGCCAAGAAAACATGGCTTTGGCCCTTCTAAGTTGCACAAATTGATAACATCATTCTGTTACATTTTATACTATGAGCCCACAAAACATATCTAGCGCTATTAATGCTACTTCACTTGATCATTTAGATCCAGAAATCGCTGCCGCAATTGCCGCCGAGCGTAAAAGGCAAGAAACGCACATTGAATTAATCGCGTCTGAGAATTTCACTTATCCTGCGATTATGGAAGCACAAGGCAGCGTACTAACCAATAAATATGCGGAAGGATATCCAGGCAAGCGTTACTACGGAGGATGTGAATTTGTAGATACTGTAGAAGAACTCGCCATTGATCGTGCGAAAATACTATTTGGTGCAGACCATGCTAACGTACAACCCCATGCAGGNAGTCAGGCAAATGCTGCAGTTTATTTATCGGTACTTCGTCCAGGAGATAAAATTTTGACAATGAGCCTAGCTGATGGGGGGCACCTGACGCATGGTCATCCTATGAATTTTAGCGGTATTTACCATGAGGTTGTTAACTATGGAGTCGGAACCGAGGATGGACTAATTGACTACGAGGGCATCGCTGAGACAGCGCGCAAAGAAAGGCCTAAAATGATCACGGTGGGTGCATCTGCTTACTCGAGAACAATCGACTTTAAGCGTATGGGTGAAATAGCAAAAGAGGTGGGCGCTTACCTCTTAGCAGATATTGCTCATATTGCTGGTCTTGTTGCTGCTGGTGTTCATCCGTCTCCAGTGCCACATGCTGACTTTGTCACCACAACCACGCACAAAACATTACGTGGACCCCGTGGTGGATTAATATTGTGCAAGCAAGCCCACGCAAAAAAAATTGATTCAGCAGTTTTTCCAGGTACTCAAGGCGGGCCACTCATGCACGTGATTGCTGCGAAGGCGCTCTGTTTTAAAGAAGCTGCTAGTGAAGAATTTAAATCTTACCAACAAAATGTTGCCAACAATGCAAAGGTGCTTGCCAATGTCCTTATCGACAAAGGACATCACATTATTAGTGGTGGAACGGACAATCATTTAATGATGATTGACTTGCGCAAAAAGGACCCGGAACTTACCGGAAAAGTAGCGCAGATGGCACTGGATCAGGCAAATATAACTGCTAACAAAAATACGGTGCCTGGAGAAACACGTAGTCCATTTCAGACAAGCGGCATTCGCCTCGGCACACCTGCAGTAACTAGTCGCGGTATGGGCGAAGCAGACATGCGGCTTATTGCNGATGCAATTGACACTGTCCTCTCAGCACCTGAGGATGCAACCGCTTTAGCTTCTGCTAAAGCAGTTGCACTTAAACTTTGCGCTGCTTATCCATTACCTTATTGAGCACTNTGCTCGATTGATAACCAGTTCGGNNTTACTGCGTAAAAAGTATCGACTCAACCCCTTACTAATGACAANTTTTNACNCTATTACTATAATAANTCCTATGCATTCAAAAAAATACCCNAATTCTGCTTTTACACTTATTGAATTACTCACAGTTATTGCCATTATAGGTATTCTCGCTGGGATTTTAATTCCANCTGTTGGCACTGTACGCCAAAAAGCNTCGCAAACAAAGTCATCGAGTAATATGCGCCAAATTGCTCTTGCCTACAACAACTACTCTACCTCTGGAGGTCGTACACGTGTTATTGGGGAGGGCACTTATTCTACTAGCACACCTACAGTTGCCGCGGATATGAATGAGTGGGCTTTGGTACTGGCACAAGGAGCTGGATTAGTCGATGCCGCAATCTATCTGATTGATGGTGATCCTGCACATGCTGCAGTTCCTGAATTACCTAAATTAGTTGGATCGCGAATATCCGATGGTTCTTTTGAGCCAAATGCTGATTGGATTAGTTCCGATGAAGAAATAATTGGCTATGCAGGTGTCGTTAATATGAGTGGAAATGCAAATGGATCAACCACACCACTTATATGGACGAAGGGATTACAATCCAGTGGGTTTTGGGATCCAGCAGTAAATCCATGGGGAGCAAATGGAGGTCACATCGCATTTATGGATGGTCACATCGAGTACCATGAAAATATTGCGGAACCGAAGCAATTGGTCGGAAATTCTGCCGCTGGTAATGCAGGGAAAACAACTGAATTGATAGCTGATGCTGTTCAATCGACAGCAACAGTACAAATATACGATCCATCAAATACTCTTTAAATAAATTTATATAATTAACAGTAAAGCCGAGCGTAACTGCTCGGCTTTTTTTGAAGCTTGCGAATACAGCATGCCAAGAATCACTGAACTGGTTTCAAGAAATTCTTCGTTTGCGCACTTAAGTAATCTCGATTTAAGTGCGCAATCATATCAAGCGAGATAACCTTCGGGCAGGCAGCTTCACACTCGCCTACATTTGTACAACCGCCAAAGCCCTCCCGATCCATGGTAGTTACCATAGCAAGAGTGCGCCGATCTTGCTCTGCCTTGCCTTGCGGTAAGCTGTTCATATGAGTGACTTTAGCTGCAGTAAATAACATTGCCGATGCATTTGGACAAGCAGCCACGCACGCGCCACAACCGATACAAGCTGCCGCATCCATGGCGAAGTCAGCAGTTTGTTTGGAAATTGGAATTTCGTTGGCATCTACTGCGCTGCCTGTCCGCGCAGTAATGAAGCCGCCAGACTGGATGATTCGATCAAAAGGCGAGCGATCCACAACTAAATCTTTTATGACCGGAAATGGCTTTGCGCGCCAAGGTTCTATTGTAATTATTTGTCCATCATTAAAATGCCGCATATGTAGCTGACATGCTGTTGTCGCTCTCTCCGGCCCATGTGGCACACCATTAATTGTCATGGAGCACATTCCGCAAATACCCTCACGACAATCATGATCAAAAGCTACAGGTTCCTCACCTCTAGAAACTAATTCCTCAGAAAGTGAATCCATCATCTCCAAAAATGAAGAATCTTCAGACACATTTTGGAGTTCATACATGTGAAACTGCCCTACATCATCTCTGCGCCGCTGGCGCCAAACTTTAAGGATAAGATTCATTGTTTTTTCCATGTTATACCTATACTACGACTTATTTGTAACTGCGTGTTGCCAACTTTACATTGTCATAAATGAGTGACTCTTTGTGCAATGCTGGTTCAACAAAATCTCCAATATATTCCCATACTCCCACAAAAGCAAATGCGTCATCATCTCGCTTGGCTTCACCTTCCTCTGTCTGATGCTCGACTCTAAAATGTCCACCGCATGATTCTTCACGCATAAGGGCGTCACGACACATTAATTCGCCAAACTCCAAAAAGTCTGCGACTCGTCCGGCACGCTCTAACTCAGGATTCGGCCCATCCGCATCGCCCACTACTCGTACATTCTCCCAGAACTCTTTGCGCAACGCTTGTACATCACGAATCGCTTTTTCAAGCCCCTCCTTACTGCGAGCCATACCACACTGTTCCCAAATAATATGGCCAAGGCGCTTATGGAAAGACCGTGGAGATTCTGTACCATTAATTGTCAAAAATTTATCGATTCGTGCTTTCACTTCGGATTCGACCTCAGAAAAATTCTTATGGTCTGTAGTGATCTGGCCAGCAGCAGCCACACCCTGCTCGCCTAAATAGTTACCAACCGTGTAAGGAAGCACAAAATAGCCATCTGCAAGGCCCTGCATCAAAGCAGATGCTCCCAATCGATTTGCACCATGGTCAGAAAAGTTAGCTTCTCCACCCACAAACATACCAGGTATACTACTTTGCAAGTTATAATCGACCCACAAGCCACCCATGGTATAGTGTACAGCTGGGAAAATCATCATTGGAACTTGGTAAGGATCATCGGCTGTAATACGATTATACATTTCAAATAGGTTTCCATAGCGTTCCTGAATGGCTTGTTTACCATCGCGCTCGATGGCGTCTCTAAAATCAAGATATACCCCAAGGCCAGTTGAAGCAATGCCACGACCCTCATCACAGACTTCTTTAGCCGAGCGCGAAGAAATATCACGAGGTGCCAAATTACCAAAACTAGGATACTTACGTTCTAGATAATAATCACGCTCTACTTCAGGTACATCATTGGCTTGAAGCTGACCTTCACGAATTAATTTTGCAGTGTCCGCACTCTTTGGCGCCCAAACTCGGCCGTCATTACGTAGTGATTCTGACATCAAAGTCAGTTTTGATTGCTGCTCTCCATGCACGGGTATACAGGTCGGATGAATTTGCGTGTAGCAAGGGTTAGCAAATCCAGCGCCGCGCTTGTGAGCCCGATAAGTTGCTGTAACGTTACACCCTTGTGCATTGGTCGAGAGGAAGAAAACATTTCCATAGCCACCCGTAGCTAAGACCACACAGTCGGCAGCGTGGCGCGTAATCTCACCGGTCACCATATTGCGGGCAATGATTCCTTTTGCATGCCCGTCTACCTTTACCAGGTCTAACATCTCATGACGATTGTGCATTTTTATTTTGCCCAAACCAATTTGCTTACTAAGCGCTGCATAAGCACCTAGTAACAATTGCTGCCCTGTTTGGCCGCGCGCATAAAAGGTGCGCGAAACCTGAGCACCACCAAAGGAACGATTTGCTAACAAACCACCATACTCTCGCGCAAATGGCACACCGTTAGCAACACATTGATCAATAATATCTACGGAGACCTCCGCCAAGCGATGCACATTTGCTTCGCGGGCACGATAATCACCTCCTTTTACTGTATCATAAAATAGCCGGTGAACACTATCTCCATCATTTTGATAATTCTTTGCGGCATTAATGCCTCCTTGGGCAGCAATACTATGCGCCCGGCGCGGACTATCTTGATAGCAAAAGCAAGACACATTATAACCCTGCTCCGCCAAGCTAGCAGCTGCCGCGCCGCCCGCCAGGCCTGAACCGACAACAATTACAGTATACTTTCGACGGTTGGCTGGATTAACCAGCTTCATATTAAACTTGTGAGATGACCACTTCTCGGCAATTGGGCCTTCTGGGATTTTAGAATCTAAATTCATATTAAATATTGTAATTAATCATGCGCTATTACCACTTGCTCTGAAATGTTAGGGTGCGCAGCGCTGGTAGCTTGTTCGTAGCGAGGGTCATTCTCTAATAGTCCGCTCAGCACAGCAGCAGGAATAATTGCAAAACCTAGAAACACGACCCAACCGTATAGTAATGCCGCGCGGTCGAGGCGCTGTCGCCACAATTGATTGCGTAAACCAACTGTCTGAAACATACTGCTCACTCCATGAGTGAGATGGAGGCACAATAGCCCGGTAGCTGTAATGTAGAATGCCGACACCCACCAAACTTCAAATCCGTCTATCATCATATCGTAGACATTAAAGGTCGGAACCGTCTCCCCTTCTTTAACAACTGCAAGCCCGTCCTTAAATAGGGGCACTTTGGTTGAATCCAATACATTAAGCTCATCATACAGCATTCCTGGAACTACGCGCACAGTATAGTGAGCAATATGAAAAATAATAAATGCGAATAAAATGACGCCGCTCATACGCATCGTGCGTGATGCATACGTTGCTTGTACTGGGCGCTGTTTCAAATATGCTTGAGGACGTGCCCGACGATTTTCAATAGTGAGTAAGACAGCCATCCAAATATGCACTGCGATACAAATAAGTAAAAATACACGCACAGCCCATAGTGCCGAAGAAGGCAGTACTTCATGCAATTTGTAAGCATATGCATTGATCGCATCGGGACCTAAAAAAATTTGAAGGTTTCCGAGCATATGACCCATTACAAAAAGCACTAATACTAAGCCGGTCAGCGCCATCAATATTTTCCGCCCAATTGTGGACTTAAAAAAGCTACTTATCGTGTACATTTAAAATTGTGTTCAAAAGTGTTCTAATGAATCAGCGTACCTTTACAAATAAGTAGCGCTAATATACTAATCTATAAGCAATTAACATTATATGCATTAGAAATACTTACCTAAATAAAAACAACGTTTTTAATAGGTCAATCAGATGTGACGCTAAACCTTTATCAATGCCGCTGACTTTAGGATTAAACTACAGCGAATATACCATCCTATAACTAATTAGAGTTGCCAACACCATAGCAGGACTAATTAAATCGACCTCCGAGAGAAGCATTACAAGCTGTATTGCTTAACATTTAGATGCAAAGTTAGTCCATGAAGTATATTTTTGTAACCGGTGGCGTTGTTTCTTCGCTAGGCAAAGGGCTAACCGCGGCTGCGCTTGGAGCGCTTTTGGAGCAACGTGGACTGCGTGTGCGCTTACAAAAGTTTGATCCCTACTTGAATGTAGATCCTGGCACAATGAGCCCATTTCAACATGGTGAAGTCTATGTGTTAAATGACGGCGCCGAGACTGACCTCGACTTGGGGCACTACGAACGCTTCACAACTGGTGAACTTAGCCGACTTAACAATCTTACTTCAGGTCAAGTCTATGAAAAAGTACTACAAAAAGAGCGGCGCGGAGACTATTTAGGTGCTACCGTACAAGTGATCCCACATGTTACAAATGAGATTAAAGACAGGATTTACAAGGGAACAAGTGATGATGTGGATGTTTTGATCACGGAACTTGGTGGCACAATTGGAGACATTGAAGGGCTGCCCTTTTTAGAGGCAATGCGCCAGTTCGCCCTAGAAGTAGATCGTGGAGATGTACTCTTTTTACACTGCACATTGCTGCCCTACTTAAAAGCTGCCGGAGAATTAAAGACAAAGCCCAGCCAACAATCCGTCGCAAAATTGCGCGAAATTGGAATTCAACCTGACATTTTAGTGTGTCGTACAGAAGAGCCAATGACTAACGAAATGAGACAGAAGTTGTCGTTATTTTGTAATGTTCCTGTCCGGGCAGTAATCGAAGAA
The DNA here is from genome assembly GCA_002699365.1 of Coraliomargarita sp. GTDB lineage: Bacteria > Verrucomicrobiota > Verrucomicrobiia > Opitutales > Coraliomargaritaceae. The sequence goes on from PAAN01000035.1 coordinate 60,240, forward strand.
ATGGACGTCGAAACATCCATTTATGAACTTCCTTTAGCTCTAAAGGCTGAAAAAGTTGATGACCTAGTCGTCGAGCATTTAAAATTAAAAGCGCCTGATAATGATATGCAAATATGGCATGATGTTGTTCGCAGGCTTAAAGCACCTAGCCATAAAGTTGAAATTGGAGTCGTAGGAAAGTACATTGAATTACAGGATGCATACAAATCTGTATACGAATCCATTATCCATGCTGGGATCGCAAACGACAGCGCCGTACGTATTGTGCGCCTGGATGCAGAAGACATCGAAAAAGATCCTGCAAAGCATTTAGCGAGTCTGGACGGTATCCTCATTCCTGGTGGTTTTGGAGACCGCGGCACCGAAGGTAAAATCGCTGCAGCCAAATTTGCTCGTGAGCAAAGCATTCCGTATTTCGGACTCTGCCTCGGCATGCAAATCGCAGTCATTGAATTTGCGAGGCATGTAGCGGGTCTCAAAGATGCCAACAGTACAGAATTTAATGCAGCAACTGAATATCCAGTGATTGATATTATGGAGGACCAAAAAGACCTCACCACTAAGGGTGGGAATATGCGCCTGGGTGCCTGCCCCTGTACGCTGTCTGATGACAGCTTTAGCATCCATGCTTACGGACAAGCAAATATCGAAGAACGCCACCGACATAGATATGAATTTAATAATACTTTCCGTGATCAGCTTAAAGAATCAGGCTTACGCATCGCAGGAACGAACCCGGATCGTGATCTTGTCGAGATTATTGAAATCCCAGATCACCCTTGGTTCGTAGGAGTACAATTTCATCCAGAATTTAAATCCAAGCCAAATGCGGCTCATCCTCTTTTTGCAAATTTTATAGCGACTGCTTTAAAGTACAAAAAGTAACACATACCGTTACTCTAATTTAATCAAATTAGATAGCAAAAGTCGAAATATTGACTAAATAATCTGCACTTAACTTGCCCCATTTAAAATCTACTTACCCCTTACTAGTATCGGCGCTATTTTTTGCTACTGGCTTTATTTTTGCTACTGATCCGCAGGTAACTTCCTGGTACACTGAAAACAGCGGTCAATACGCCCGTATTTACGAAACCATCAGTGACCAAAATTCGGGTAATGCGGTGACGACCTGGACTCGCGGACAAGGCACTCAGAGCTCACCGACCTACGCGGGCATTCATGAAGTCAGTTACTCGAATGACTGGGTCTACATTCGCACGACCAATCTTGCCAGCTATATCATGGGTCCTTGGTACCTCAATGCTGACAAAACAAATCTATTTCCAAATTATCCAGCCAATCGAGCGGTACTGTATCAATTTCCAAGAAGTCCAAGCTCTGCAATAAACAAAACGCTTACTGGTCTAGGCGCAATTGGTTATTTTGTCGATGGAGTTGCGATGTTTGATAATCGTGATGCCTTTTCTTATTCAAATAGTAATGCTTCTGATGCGAGACCAAATACTAACTTTAACGGAGACGGCATCTGGAATCGTGATGCCTATGTAAATGAAAGTGTCACCTTTGATGCGGGCAATGCCCACCAAGCTGGGTCTAATTATCATTACCATGCTAACCCCCCAGGGCTACGCTTCCTGCTAGGCGACCACGTAGGCTATGATAGCACCTCTAATACTTACTCTGAAAAAACCACAAACCCGTCCCACTCCCCAATCATAGGATGGGTGAGAGATGGTTACCCGATCTATGGTCCTTACGGGTATGACGATCCTAACGATGCTTCAA
>PAAN01000036.1 GCA_002699365.1 Coraliomargarita sp.
TAACCTCAACAATAAAAATAATACGTTTATGAACAAAGCAGAACTCGTTGCCGAAGTGCAAGCATCCCTAGGATCCGATACATCTAAAGCTGCCGCTGAGCGTGCTCTTGAAGCCGTTCTTGAAGGCATCAAAAAGGGTATCAGTGGTGGATCGAACAGTGTCCAATTAATTGGCTTCGGTACCTTCTCCGTTACTAACCGTGCTGCACGTGATGGTATCAACCCACAAACAGGCGAAAAGATCAGAATTCAAGCTTCTAAAGCTGTTAAGTTTAAAGCTGGTGCAGGACTAAAGGCTGCTCTTTAAACAATTGATTGTTTTTTGAAAATTTATTTTCTAGCAAAGCCCGCAGTTTTACTGCGGGCTTTTTTATGCCTATATCACTTTTACTTAGCTGTTAGGTATTTTTGATTCGCACTTGCCACCGAGGACAAAGCTTTTCTTATTGAGACACTTTTGAGATTGGTCATCACTCAACCAAGAACACTATAATGGGCAAAAGTTTATTTCAGAAAGTATGGGACGCGCACACTGTTCGCACTTTAGCGAACGGTCAGACGCAGTTATTAATCGGCACTCACTTGATCCACGAAGTCACAAGCCCGCAGGCCTTTGGCATGCTTCGTGACAAGGGGCTCAGTGTCCAATATCCACATCGCACCTATGCGACTGTGGATCACATTGTTCCGACTAATGAAGCTTTAGAGCCGTATAGTGATCCACTTGCTCAAGGGATGATCGAAGAGCTACGCAAAAATTGTGCGGAAAATAACGTGACCTTCTTTGATACCAATACAGGGAAACAAGGGGTCGTACACATCGTAGGACCCGAGCAAGGCATTACTCAGCCTGGCACTACTATAGCATGTGGAGATTCTCACACTGCTACGCATGGGGCATTTGGAGCGATTGCTTTTGGTATTGGTACGAGCCAAGTACGTGATGTACTCGCAACCCAGACCATTGCGCTTGGTGAATTAAAAGTTCGCCGTATTAACGTAGAAGGAAAACTTCGCGCTGGAGTGTATGCAAAAGATGTAATTTTACACATCATACGTTTATTAGGTACACAAGGAGGTACTGGTTTTGCTTATGAATATGGCGGATCGACTTTTGATGCGATGACCATGGAAGAGCGTATGACCGTATGTAATATGTCCATTGAGGGCGGTGCTCGTGTGGGATATGTTAATCCAGATGCCACGACTTATGACTATTTAAAAGGACGCCCTTATTCACCTACTGGGAAGGCTTGGGAAGCGGCAGTTGCAGATTGGCAATCCTATGCTTCCGATCCGGATTGTTCGTATGACGATGTTGTCACTATTTCTACTAATGATATAGAGCCAACGGTTACTTGGGGGATCACACCGAGCCAGGGAGTTGGTATCAACGAAATGATTCCAGCTATCAATGAGGGTGTTACGCAGTCCGAGCGTGAATCCATTGAAGAAGCCCTTGAGTATATGAAATTCGAAGGTGGTTCTGCACTAAGAGGTAAAAAAATCGATGTAGCTTTTATTGGTTCTTGCACCAACGGTCGTCTTTCGGACCTCAAGGAGGTCGCTCATCATATTAAAGGCCATCGGGTGGCCGACAATGTACAAGCGATCGTTGTGCCTGGATCGCAAGTGGTCGCGCAAATTGCCCAGCAATTAGGTCTACATACAATATTTACGGATGCTGGTTTTGAGTGGCGTGGAGCTGGGTGCTCGATGTGCTTAGCCATGAATCCAGACAAACTTATTGGAGATCAACTGTGCGCAAGTTCGTCCAATCGTAATTTTAAAGGTCGTCAAGGTTCACCCACAGGGCGCACCATGCTCATGAGTCCGCTAATGGTAGCAGCAGCTGCAATAAAAGGTGAGGTCACCGATGCGCGCGAAATTTTTAGTGTACAGGCAGCAGCAGTTAGCGCATAGAATACAACACTTTATAATCTCTAAATATACAAAATTATGTCTACAGGTCCGATTATCAAAGTAACAGGTCGCGGGGTTTTTGTTCCTGGTGATGACGTGGACACCGACCGCATTATTCCAGCGCGTTTTATGAAGTGTATTACCTTTGATGGACTTGGAGAGTATTTCTTTTACGATGTGCGCAAGGATGAAAATGGTGACAATAAGATTCATAACTTAAATGACAGTCGTTTTACCGGTGCTAATATTATAATAGGCGGTAAAAACTTTGGCTGTGGTAGTTCTCGTGAGCATGCTCCACAAGCGATATTACGTGCCGGATATACTGCTATTATTGCCGGTAGTTTTGCCGAGATATTTTTTGGAAACGCCACTAATTTAGGGGTCGTCTGTGTGACTGCAAGTGCTCAGGACCGTGAGTCGATTGCAAGCAAGATTGAAGCGAATCCACTAGTAGAAATAACGATCGATATTAAAGAATATAAGATATGGGTGGGGGATACTTCTTTTGAATGCTCCATTAAGTCGAATGCGCGCGAGAGTTTACTTAGCGGTCATTTTGATCCACTAAAAGAGCTCTTGTCCGGCGCCGATTCTGTGGCTAGTGTTGCACTTAAACTGCCTTACATGCAGGCTTAATTATTTCGCTAGTTAGTGTAGAAATCTTTGCCACGATCGACAGCTGACTAGTTGGCCTTAAGCTCTTTTTTCTAGATATTTTCTTATGATCGAACTTCTTAACAATATCGGATTATTTTTTTATCCGCTTGCAGCTTGCTCGCTAATTGCAGTTACGATCACTTTAGAGCGCCTTTGGATGCTACGGCAGTCTCGGGTATTACCGCCGCATACTTTGGATGTATTTATTTCTGGTAATATTGATAACCTAGATGCAGACATGCATACCGTTAGTGGACGTATTGTTAGCTTCTATAAGGAGCGCGCTACTGAACCAGATGCGCTGAAGGCATATGCTAGGCTCGAGGTGAGCCGCTTACACAGGGGTCTTTTTCTTCTCGAGTTTGTTATCGGTGCTGCGCCCTTACTAGGACTGCTTGGTACAGTGATTGGCTTAACTCAAGTTTTTGGTGGGTTTTCCGTGGATACAGGCTTACCGGATACGAGTACTTTTATTCAAGGGATCGCGCTTGCGCTAAATACCACAATAGCGGGAATTGCTATAGCGATTCCGGCGCTCGCAGTGCATGCTTATTTACTTCGGCGAATTGAGGCCCTAGCCGCGCAGCTTAGCGTCGCACTTGAATGTTTATGCAAGCATTCAGAAGTTCAAAATACTGTAGAATGAGCCTAATTGTTCAGAAGCGTCACTCCCCGACGATCAATATTGTACCGCTCGTGGATGTACTCACTGTATTGCTATTTTTTTTCTTAGTAACCATGCAATTTAAACAAGTGAGCGCTTTAAATATTACTGCTCCAAAGATTGAATCTGCCGGAGAGAATACTATTACCGAACAGATTGTTATAGCGGTAAGCCCGCAGGGAGTATTGTATTTAAATGACCGCGAAGTCGATTCGGAGCAATTAGAGGTTGCAATACAATTAGCAGGACAAGCGACCCCGGATTTACCAATTCTTCTTTTGGCAGATGAAGAGGCAGCACTGAAACACATTACTGAGGTAATGGACATCTGTAGAAACAATCGTATGAATACGATTCGTTTGCAGTCGCGCTAGATTGGTCTGCGTATGCGGTGGCGGTATTTTATCGCTAAGGATTCATTGTGGGAAGCCCCGCCGTCTGCGTTTTGACTCACATAAGTGGGCGGAGTGATACCCATTTTAATTAGCTTTTCGATAATTTCCATAGATAAAAGATTGAGTAAAAGTGCGCCGCTCATTGTCGAAGTTGGCCCAACTTTATGCTCAAACCCAGAGGCCTGAATAGCTGCATCTCCAGGGACTCCACCATTATCGAGAACTAAATCAGCGAGTTCATAAAGCTTCTTGCCAGATGAATGCCGCGAAGTCGTCTTTTTTGACATCTCCAGTGAAGTCATCGCGATCACCTGCATACCAGCAGCTCTAGCTTCCATCGCAACTTCTATAGGCGCGGCGTTTCGCCCCGAATTTGAAATGACCAAAACCACATCACTAGCTTGCGCTTCATATTGGTAGACATAACGCTGAAATAGCCGTGCGCCATAGCCAGATATTTGCTCCGGCCATCCATCCGCTGGATCATGGATGCTACTAACAGGAACAAGCCCACCAGCCCGTCGCTCAATTTCTGAAGCAAGGATTTGTGAGTGCCCGCTACCAAAAGTATGAAGGACTCCATCTGCTGCGATAGACGTAGCAATCCTTTTGCCTGCCTCTTTTAAGGTCTCCGCATTGTCTGCGAATACCTTGTCCTGTATTGCACTAGAAACATCAAAAAACTTTTGGGAAAGTGTCATTGTATTAAGAATTTTTTACTATGTATCGATTAGACTGTGTAGTGTTTTACGAGTTTGTACTAATTGCCAAGTAACTGTAAGCCAAAGTTAATCCAGATTGGAATACTTATACAACTCACCAAAGTAGTGCCTAGGGCGACTTGAATAGCTATCAGTGCGACCCCATTATAATGGCGCGCTAACAGAATAGGAAAGACGCCACATGGCATAGCTGCTTGTACAATGACGACTTTTTTCAGTTCTGCCGAGATGGGTAAAAGAAAGGCAGTAGCGAGCATTATTATCGGTAGAATAGCTAATCGTAGCGCGCAAGCAACTGCAGGTACTCGAATCTGTCCGAGTAGACTATTTTTACCAACCAGATCCGCAAAGGTAGCCCCAATTAAAATAAGTCCAAGTGGAATGGTGCACTGACCTAGTTGCTGCACAGAAGAATCAATAAAGCTAGGAAGGAGCTGTCCAATGCCGATACTATTTGCTGGTACTGCTATGCAAATAGCGATAACAGGCCCATTAAAAATGCGCTTAACAAGTGATTTATTTTCCTTGCCAGCTAAGATGTATCCAACTCCAACAATCCACATCGCAGCTTCGATGCCTACGTTATAAACGAGTAACACACCAATGGTTTCACGGTCGAATAGTAATGTAGCAATCGGTATCGCGAAGTATGCATAGTTGTAGATTCCACTACTAACACTAAAAGTGCGACATTCTTGCTTCGAACCTAAGTCCAACTTTTTGGCCACTAAACCTGCAAGCAAAAATCCAATGATAACACTTATAAAGCCAAATAGAGGTGGTACCAAAATATTAGCTACTTGGCGCAGTGCGTCATTATTAAGAATAAAGCTAAAAATTAAGCATGGATAAAGTAAATTGACGATCAGTGTCATAATACTTCGGTCGGCTGCTTCGTTAATCCATCCGAGTCTTCTTGCTAGATAGCCGGCGCAGATAATCGCGAAAATCGGAAGTAGTGCGTGTATCACGATGTATGTAGTTTGCATATTATTGATACGTTTTAGTGGTCAACTACCTATAGCTAAATGATGCGCTTGAGTACGTCATCTTTTACTTGGTCGTAAGTTCGGTAGGAATGAGCGGCAGATTTTAGTACATTAGGAAATTGTTTCTGTGAGGCTATATCTGGAAATTCAAAGCCTAAAAGAGCACGTCCCACACGCTCCCCTGAGTATTCATAGTTAAAATAACACAGATTCGCATGCGGGCTTACAGCACGCAGAAATTCTGCAAGTGCGCCTGCTCGCTCGTGAAATTCTAGAGATATAAAAGCTGGATGCTGTAGCAATTTGGCCTCGTAGTTTATTAAGCGAAATCCTACATCACTATCTAAAGTAACTTCTTTTGATGTATAGTCGCTATTTAGTAAAGCTTCACACAGTGCTTCAAATTGTAGAGCGTTGACGTCAAAACCAATTACAGGATGCGCCTGCTTATTGTGGATTTTACCATATTGAAAATCGACGATATTTACTGATTCTGGTAATGACTCTAAGAGTGCTTGCATGGCGCCAGCTTGTTCGGCAATAGAGATGCGCAAGTAGCGCCGCCTAGAAGCGCCGACAGCTGCACGTCGGGCAACACTTGCGAGTTGCTCAAAGTCAATATTTGCGCCACATAAGACCGATAGCACACGCTTGTTTTGTAATTGTTTACGGCGCTGCAGTATCGCCGCTATTCCCATCGCTCCGGATGGCTCCGGAATACAGCGCAACTGTTCCCAGGAAAATTGGATTGCAGCAGAGACTTCGTCGTTACTCACAGTCATCCATTCGTCGATTACTTCCTTACAGATTAAATAAGTGTGCTCGCCGACTTGGCGTACTGCAGTACCATCACAGAAAACATCAACTTTTTCTAGTGGTACGGGATGTCCCGCTTGCATCGCTGCTGCCATAGATGCCTGTCCTTCTCCTTCTACGCCGACTATATGTATGTTAGGATAGTTGAGTTTTAGCCATGTCGCAGTTGCTGCTGCAAGTCCACCACCACCAACTTGCAAGAAGGCAACATCGAATGGTCCCTTTTCTGAAAGAACTATTTCATCTGCTAGTGTGCCTTGTCCTGCCATTACATCAATGGAGTCATAAGCATGGATGTAAGTCTTTTTGTATTTTTTTGCGTCTGCGATGGCAGCGGTACAGGCAGCGTCGTAGGTGTCCCCTAATAGAAGTACCTTCACTAAATCACCGCCATGTTTTTTAACTGCAAGTTGTTTCATTCGAGGTGTTGATAGGGGCATGTAAATGGTTGCCGTCGTACCAAGATTCTTTGCGGCTAGAGCGACTCCTTGTGCATGGTTGCCCGCCGATGCAGTCACGACGCCACAGGCTAATTGTTCCTGCGAAAGCTGCGCCATTGAGTTATAAGCACCTCGCCATTTATATGCATGTATCGGCGACAAGTCTTCTCGCTTCACATAGATAGTGGTATCCCCAAGCTGGATCGAATCGAGTGGCGTGCGCTTACCCACTGCGTAGATACGTTGACGAGCGAGGACAATCTCCTGGCGTAATTCTCTTCTAAGTAATTTGGAAGACATCGATCAACCACAACTAATTTTCCTGTATTGCGCAATACCAAGGATGGTAGTTATTATGCAACTATTTGTTATTTTATACGATCATACGGTTGTCACTATCTGTTCGCGCGTTATGTTATAAAAAGCTATGAAGGATTGGGACGCAGCTTATGCACAGGGACAGACTCCATGGGACAAAGGAAAGGCGGCGCCACCATTGGTCGAGTTTTTATCGAAGCATACAATTAGTGGTCAGGTTTTAGTTCCTGGATCTGGTACCGGCCATGATGTACGCCTAATTGCTGGGCAAGGAGCAGATGTTTTGGGTCTTGATGTATCGCCTCGTGCCCATAGCGCTGCAATAAGTTTTAAGAATTTTAAAAATGCGAATTACCGTATTGGTGATTTCCTTCACTTAACAGATGATTTAAAAAATAAATTTGACTGGCTCGTAGAACATACATGCTTGTGTGCACTAGATCCAGATCAGCGTGCTAACTATGTTCAATCTGCCCGCCTAGCTATAAAAGAAGGCGGTTATCTTTTAGCTATTTTTTTTAGAGAAGTTCAAGCGTATGATGGAAGCGGGCCGCCGCACCCAATCACTGCGGATGAAATCCAGGCACTCTTTGCAGAAGGATTTGACCGAGTAACTTCATATACTCCAAGTGAGCACTATGACTGTCGCCCATATGGTTGCGAAGAAGTTTATTTATTTCGTCGCTGTAAAAGTTAGTATCTAAAAGATTCTCTATTGCTTAAAACAACTGTAATTGATCATCAGTGAGTGGTGTAGTCGGAAGGATCAATTTGTTGTCATTATTATTAATACCATTAACACGGTTACTGACTGTGTGTTCAGTGATTTCTATCTTTTGCGAGTAGGCATTTGCCTCTGATTTCGTGAGGTAATTGTCTAACCATTTCTGATGGGCAGATTCAGGCAGTAGCACTGGCATTCTTTCGTGTATTCCCTTTATTCGCTCTTGTGCACAGGTCGTGAGAATTACACATTGAGGCACCTCTTCAAGCTTTGTTGCAGGCATCCACAATCCTGCAAAATAGAGTAACTCGGCTTGCGCAGAAGAAATATAATAGGGCTGTTTTCGTACGCCATCGCTGAGCCACTCATAAAATCCATCTGCAGGAATTAGGCAGCGATAAGCCTCCCAACTATCGCGAAAGCGCGGCGTAGCATCTGCGCTCTCAAGGCGTGCATTGATATGAAAATTTTGAGGAGTTCGTAGTCCCCAATGCATGCGAGTTAACGATTCTTTTGTGCGAGATAAAATAGTAGTTCCAGGACCAATATTGTAGCTCGGTGTGTAATCCTCTGGCAATAATTCTGCAATCGAATTGGCGAGTTTTTCAGACGGACTATGAAGGGTGTATCGACCACACATGGGAATTCAATTAAGGGTTTATTTCGCAGTCCACAGCCGTAATGACTTAAGGAAGAATAGTTCTAACGCAGTGGCTTCATTTAGATTTAATTCAAGCAGTCCAGCGCTACTTTCCAAGGCTTGAATGACTCGAATCTGAGCATTTACTGGGAGTCGTCCAGGATTTAGAACTTCAACATCTCGGCAAAATCCAGCTGTTAATGACTCAATTTCGCCATAGAGTTGTTTACGATAGCCCCTACCGAGTCCTGCTTGCATGGCTTCTTTTTCATCATTACTCACGTGTTCGGCTAGTAGTTTTTTTTGCTCCGCCCAAGCGTGCTTAGTCACTTCGCTTAGAATCGATTGAAAACGACTCATTAGCCCGTAGGCGCCTAGCATTATATGCGGAACGCTCTCTTTGCTTGGGCCTTTGAGTAAGCGCCCAAGCCAGGCGCGATAATCAATAGACCAATCCTCCCAATTACTGTGTTCGATGCCTTCAGCTTGACTGGGTATACGGAAATTTAAACAGCGGCTTCTTATCGTATCTAGCAAATCGTAAGGACGAGTTGTAATAAGAAATAAGGTGGTGCCAGCAGGGGGTTCTTCAAGTGTCTTTAAAAAAGCATTCGCAGACTGAACATTCATGCGGTCTGCTTCAAAAATAATGCCTACTTTACGGCCTCCTTGATTTGCAGTCTTTTGGACATCAATGACCAGTTTTCGCATGGTATTTGATTCATCTGCTCCTGAGCCAATACGAATCTTGCGTGCTTTGCCGCTTGGTCGAAGTGTAAAGCAATCTGGGTGCAAGTATGGATCATTTTTCGCTTGTAGCCGATCTGTTGCGATCGCTTTTACAATAGTCTCTAAGCTCGATAGACTTTCTCCATGCAGTAAAATGCCATGACCTAAACGGTCGCGCTTGAGCGATCGCTCAAGTACTTCGACCGCCCGGCAATGGCGCAAGGGTTCAGGTAAGTCGCTGCTTAACGCCATCCCATATTTCTTTCTCAAGAGTTTCAGGTGATTGATCGCCATCAATTATAATGAAACGATGCACTTCGGTAGCAGCGAGACGTAAGTATCCTTCGCGCACTGCTTGAAAAAAATCGAGAGCCTCACGTTCCATACGATCGAGTTCACCAGTACCTCGCGATCGAACGCGTGCTAAACCAATTTCAGGAGCAAGATCAATTAATACGGTCAAGTCGGGAATGCTTTCCCCTACAGCAAATTTGTTTATTTCGTCCACTCTTTGAGTTGAAAGTGAGCGCGCGACACCTTGGTAAACTGTAGTAGAATCCATGAAGCGATCACAAAGTACTACTTTATTAGCCTTTATTGCTGGTTGTATGCATGCTCGCGAATGTTGAGCTCTAGATGCAGCAAATAATAGTAGTTCGGTTTCTGGGCACATTCCTTCTCCTGCAGGATCGTGCTGTAGGAGCGTGCGTATTGCTTCACTTAATACAGTGCCACCAGGTTCACGCGTTTCTACAACGTCATGGCCTGCGCCAGACAATCGAGCAGCAAGCGCCTTTAACTGAGTTGATTTTCCACAACCTTCGGTTCCTTCAAAACTGATAAAAAGTCCAGGCACGTAGCAATTACCAAGTAGAGATAAATTCTGCGATAGTCTCAAGAGAAGGACTCTCTGCGGTGCGCACGTAGTGACCGGATGTAGCCACCGCCACTGTCAGTGCACTCGCTGGCGATAAACCGAGCATACGAGCCGTTACAAAACCGGAATTGAAATGATCACCAGCTCCAGTCGTTATTTTAGGTTTTTCACACAGTGGTCCATCGATAAACTCAGTGCCTTGCGCTGTCGCACAAACGGCACATTCGACCGGATGAACGACAACAGTGTTTAATCTTAGTTTATCGCGAATACGAGCAGCTACCATTTTTAAATTAGCCGGATTTTTTTCTAATTTTTCAAATCCTAATAATGCATCTATTTGCTCGGCTTCACGATAATTGAGGCCTAAAATTACCTGACCAAAAGCCTCGAATTGACTAAATAAATCGAGCACGCCTAGGAGATCTTCAGCCGATCGTTTCTCCGGATCTGCTAAATCAAAAAAGAAGATGCGCTCTGGGTTTTTCGGTAGTTTTGGAAGGAGCTGTTTAAGGAAACTTTCAAATACATCGGAGAGGTAAGGAATCATCGTCCAATTCACCATTGATATAGCATCTGCTTGTCCAAATGCCTGGGTTAAGTCATCGATTCCCATTGCATCGATTAGGGCCGAGTAGGTAATGGCATCCAGACTAGCCATGGAGCCAAACATAATTTTCCCATCGGTAAATTCAGCGGCATGAGTAACTCCAGGATCTGTAATAGATACTGCGCTTGTTTTTTGCGCAAAAGTTTTAAAAACCGGATGTATGGAAGGATTACCTAGCGCCCCAATATATCGAACTTTTATGCCTTGTGCGTACTGAGCGTTTGCCATGATGGGACCATTTCCACCTAGTTTTTGAACGACTGGAGCCAGTTCTATATTGGCACTTTTTCCGGCCGCTGAACTGATTCGAGCACCAAAATCTGTAATGGTAGAGATCGCAGTAAACGCACTTCCAGGACCAGTTCGTTGATCGACAGGGTGCACTATTTCATCTACAAATCCATCGATGCCCACAAGGGCTTCTTTATTGCCCGCAAAGCTGGCTGCATTTCTAAGTTCGGTTACTGCCTGTTCAAATTGATTCATTGTTGTTTAATAACTTATAGGTCTAGGCTCCTGAGTCTTGCTGGCAAACCATTTTACATGCACTTTTTATTCGATATTTATAAATTTGGACTAAATGCCTGGATTTTATGCTAGCGCGTAATTGAAGGAGTGGTTTAGTGTAAATGAGTAACAATCCTTCACTGAAGTCCTTATGTGTGTAAATTTTGCAATAAATATTTTCCTCTTACAAGCAACCGCAGGATCTAACGTCTTCACTTATTTTGGGCAGTCGAATTTTGCCGGTAAAGTTATAATTCTGATTTTAGCGATTTTTAGTGTAGTTGCTTGGTCTGTTATGCTTGGCAAGTATATGGATCTCTCTCGCCTTAGGTCGCAAAACCAGCGTTATGAGCGATTACTCAGTCAAGAGGGGCACCTTCTTACACTCGACTCCGACAGGCCCGGTAAAGGAGCGGGACCTTTTTATGCTATAGTTCGAGAGGGCTTACAGGCTTTTCGCCGATACGGTAGTGGCATAAAAGATCCGGATGTACAAAGAATGACCTTGCGCATGGGTCATGTAGAAAATGCTTTGCAGCGCTCCGTAGCGCAGCAAACGATACGTTATGAGACCAAGATGGTGATGCTCGGTTCAATAGTCAGCGGAGCGCCTTTTCTTGGTTTATTAGGTACTGTGTGGGGCGTTATGGATGCTTTTGGCGGCATGGCAGGCTCTGGTTCAGCAAGTTTGCAAGGACTAGCGCCAGGGGTGTCAGGTGCATTACTGACAACTGTAGCTGGCTTAGTGGTTGCGATCCCGTCAGTTTTTGGATATAATTACCTGTTACAACAGACCAAGATTTCAGTCGTAGAGTTAGAGAATTTTGCGAGCACTGTCGCTGATCGTATCGAACTGGAAGCACAGGCGACTGTAAGTGATTGATCCAGTCTACTTGATTGAAGAATTCGTACTATGGCCCGAAACTTCCACCGCAAAGACCGTCTTTCGGCTCTTACAGAGATTAATGTGACGCCACTAATCGACTTAGCCTTTGCTCTATTAATTATATTTATGATTACCACCCCATTATTGGAGCAGACAATAGCGTTGAATCTACCAATTGAAACCGGCAAGGAACAAGCTGAAGATAGAGATGATTTCCAATCCGTATCGATTGATGCTGCGGGGCGACACTTCTGGGGTAATCAGGAAGTATCGCTACAGCGTTTGGGAGTCTTGCTCGATCAATTGGCGCAAGAGCCTTCTGTGCCAGTACTCAGTATTCGCGCAGATGCAAAACTTCCCTACCAACGTATTGTTACTCTTATCGACATGATTAAACAGCGTAACTTATCAAAAATAAGTTTAGATACTAAAGTTGATTAATAAAATTAGATTATTACGTAATCAGCCCTTGTGGGCTTCCGTTATTTTACATGCTGCTGTCTTGCTTGTTGGCTTACTATATTTACTTATCGTAACTTTTTGGCCGAAGCCAAAGCCGCACGTTTTCCAGATTATTTCTGCCCTGCCACAAAGTGCGCAACCTACCGTACCTACTGCAGCAGAAGTACCCCTTAAGCAGACTCCAACTCTGCCAACTGTGACACCTAATACAACACCAGAGTCAGTGAAGCAGGCAACAATGCAAGCGAAGCCAACCTTAACTTATGAGCAATTTATTAAAAAAGAAGGGAATCCAAAGCCGCGAAAACAACCTGTAAATACTCAACTCGTACAGTTGCCGTCAATTGATTGGCAAGAATTAGAGCTCACAGTCACAGCATCGCAATCCAACGATCGGCTGAGCGATGCTAAAATTAGCGAACTGCTGCATTTCCAAACTCAATTAAGAAATCAGCTCTATGCTAGCTGGAAACAACAGGAAATTGCCGCGGTAAATTTAAAATGTATTGCAGTTTTTGAAGTCTCTGCAGCAGGAGTTATTTCTTCAGTAAGGCTTCTTCCTAGCTCCGGTAATTCTAAATTTGACGCTTCGGTATTAGAGGCTTTTAAGCGACTTAGTAGGGTACAACCCACGCCCACTGGTCGTTCCCATCAGTTTAAGATGCCATTTAGGATACAGTAATTGAAGACCCCAGACGATGGCACCATTAATACCTTGACATCAAGTATTATGTTGTTTTTGCTGCTTATATGGCTAAGATTTATCAGCATTCTGGGGCACATTTGTTTCTCCTATTGTGGCGGGCAGCGCATCAAGTCATGTGTTATGAGAAATCTAGCATTAGTCGGGCAGGCTTTAAGTCCCTATCGGATTTCGCAGTTTTGGAGATTCTCTTACACAAAGGGCCAATGCCAGTAAGTGCTATAGGGGAAAGAGTAATGCTAACAAGTGGTTCGATTACTACAGCTGTGCAACGCCTGGAGAAGCGAGGCTTAGTACAACGATCACGTAATCAACTGGATGCCCGCATGGTATTTATCGAATTAACTCCAGCCGGTAGCGCTTTGATAGAGCAAAGTTTTACAGAACATTCTTCTGAATTAGACCACTTATTCGAAGTTTTTGATGAGGCTGAACGAGCGAATTTTGCTAATTTAATTAGTAAATTGAGCGATTATGCAGTGTCACTTAATAAATAAGGTACATATAGCTTTTCATCAAGGTATATGTACTGGTTCGTCGATTACGAACGCACTAAACGCAGGTGATGGTGCGTACTTTCTTCAATAGTCAGATAAAAATGCCAGGCATCAGTGGGTATTGATTCTTCAATTTTTTCTGGCCATTCGATTGCTAAGCACCACGGATCATGGAGGAAGTCATCTACCATAAGATTCTCAAAGTCTGCACCTTTTTCCAAACGATATGCATCGAGATGAATGAGGCAACGGCTGCTACTTTGGTATATTTTAAATAGATTATACGTTGGACTGGTTAGGTGTTCTTTAATCCCCCAGGATTTTGCTAGCGCACGGATAAATGTTGTTTTACCGACACCTAATTCACCATGAAAGGCGAGTACTTGGTTAACTGGAATTAATGGGGCCAGCGCACAAGCAATTTGCTCAGTTTGCTTCGCACTAGTTGTAGTCAGACCTTGTTCTAGGGCATTAAATTGTTCATCCAAGGCGTTCATGGTAGTTTAAAATGCTCAAAGCCAGGATACATGGAAAGTACTTTGTTAGTTTTTGTATCGAGTAGTTTGGAAGTGCGTGAATCGGCTACAAATGCTCCAATATTCGTAAGGCTAAGTTCAGGAAATGCTGCAGCCCAGCGTGATTCAAATTTACTGCGATTGCTGTTGCCAGTAATACTGAAGAGTAATTCATAATCTTCACCGTCACACATTGCATGTTCCAGGGCTTTGCGTTTGCTCTGTTTTGCCATTTTGTATGCCGAGCTAGCAATGGGAACTGCGCTTAAGTTAATCTCTACTGCGCATTTATCTGGGCAAAGAACACTTAAATCTTTACCAAGACCATCGGTTAAATCCATCATCGCGCTGCATTCGCTCTGTTTTGCTAACCAGCGTGCTTCCATAAGACGGGGAACAAAGGCATAATGTTTGCCTAAAGCGCTGCCCCCCAAAGAGCCAGTAACATAAATTTGATCATTTTTTTGTGCAGTTTGTCGTAGAATTGGAACCGATGCAGTGCCTGTTAGGGTTAAAACAGCTGAAAATGCGCTTTTTTTAACTTGGCTAACATCGCCTCCCACTAAGGAAACACTATAGTCGAAGCATGCTGTACGCACGCCTTCAAAGAATTGTTGCAACCACTTAGTAGAAACATCTGGGCCACACAATAGCGCGAGCACAGCTGAACTGGGTGTGCCTCCCATTGCAGCAATGTCACTTAGATTTCGCTTAATCAGCTTTGCTCCCGCATCCTTAGCGCTTACGCTACTATCGAAATGCTGCCCAAAAGTCAGGCTGTCCGTAGTTAGAAGAGGCTTTCCTGAAGAAAATGGGACTAGTACCGCACAGTCATCACCCATACCATGGGGCGCTGGTGGGGCACATGGGCCTAACCATTTTTGAATACTCGAAAGAAGTGTTCGCTCGCCTAGATACGCAATCGAATCTTCATATACCTGAGTAAAAATCATTTTTCTATATATGGTGGCGCCAGCTTTATATTTTTAATCGTACAGGGCAGTGGTCCGAGCCTAGAACTTGATCCAGTATGTCTGCTTCTTTGATGCGCTCGCGCAATACTTGAGAGGTACAGAAGTAGTCAATGCGCCAGCCTATATTTCGCTGGCGTGCTGCTGCTCGATACGACCACCAAGAATATCGACCGGTCGCTAGCGGTGACAAGTGTCGGAATGTATCAATAAAACCTGCTTCTAAGAGGGCACAGAAACCTGTGCGCTCCTCATCGGTAAAGCCTGCATTCTTACGGTTTGTTTTGGGATTTGCTAGGTCAATCTCTGTATGTGCTACATTTAAATCACCGCAAAATATTACAGACTTATGTGCTTCTAATTTTTTTAAGTAGGATAGAAAATCAGTATCCCATTCAAGCGTGCGGTAATTGATACGACGAGGGCGCTTGTTTGCATCATGGTTTTGAGAATTTGGTGTATAAACAGTTACTAAGTAATAATCATTGAATTCTGCTGTAATGATACGCCCTTCGGTGTCGTGTTTTGAAATTCCCATACCATATTGTATACTTATTGGCTGAATCTTACACAGCATTGCAGTTCCAGAGTAGCCCTTTTTTTGCGCACAGTTCCAGTAGACAAAGGGGTAGTCATCAAAGGTAAAGTCAGCAGTTAAATCGTTCGATATTTTTGTTTCTTGTAAGCAGATTATATCCGGTGATTGCTCCTTAATAAAGGTATTAAACCCTTTCTTAAGAACTGCTCGTAAACCATTAACGTTCCAAGATAGTAGATCTGAAGGAGATTTCATTGAAGTCATTCTTTGTGTATTTTTGAGTGCCTAATACTGCATATTTACTCGATTATTTATAAAATCCACCACCGAGTAATTTATTTCCATCATAAAGAGCCAATATTTGTCCGGGAGCGAGTGCTCGTTGTGGTTCTTTGAAGATGACTCGAGCGCGCGTTTCACCTATTGGAATGTAAGTAATTTCTTGAGACTGGTCACGGTAACGTGGTTTTGCTAAAAGATCGCGCTGCGATTGGACTGGTTCATCAATAAAACTCAGACCATACAACTCTACTTTTTCAGTAAAAAGTCCTGGTGCATCAAATTGATCAAAAGCGACTATTAGTTCATTGCTTTCTCTATTAAAACCGACGACTACATAGAATTCATTATCCGTATTGGAGGGCACACCAATTCCTCTTCTTTGACCAATTGTATATCGATGAAGACCTCTATGCTGACCTACTTTTTTACCTTCTACATTTAATATATCTCCAGGTTTATCCTCAATGTAGTATTCGAGGAATCGATTAATGTTCATATCACCTAAAAAGCATATTCCTTGGCTATCTTTTTTTGCAGCATTTGGTAATTTATATTGCTCCGCAAGAGCACGTACTTGTGACTTTTTAAGTTCACCGAGAGGAAATGAGGCATGAGTTATCTGATGTTGCTCGAGCATGGCTAGGAAGTAGCTCTGATCTTTATTATTATCGGCTCCTTCAATTAAATGATACCTGCCTTTAGAATTTTTAATTTTACGTACGTAATGCCCCGTGGCGATTCCATCAAATCCGTTCTCCCGAGCGTACTTTTGAAAAATACCAAATTTCATTTCTCGATTACACATGATGTCCGGGTTTGGTGTAATGCCATTTTCATATCCATCGACTAAATAGTTCACTACATGTTCGCGATACTCATTGACCAAATTGACTATAGAATAGTCTATTCCAATGTGTGCAGCGACCGCTCTTGAATCCTCAATGTCTTGTTGTGCAGGGCAATCGGCAAATGGAGTTTCCTCATTCATCCAAGTTCGTATGTAGGCTCCGGACACATCGTAGCCTTGCTCTTTAAGAAGCAAGGCAGCGACCGCGCTATCTACGCCACCAGAAAGACCAACAAGAATTTTTTGCATTATTCGTTATTAAAACATGCCTCCTGCGCCCGTCAATAGGTGTTGATCAATAGCTCGATATACTTCGCTAGTTTGTATAGGTAGTTGTGTTATAATTCCTCTGCACGTAACCAGAGACCCAAATTCATAGGTTCAATATGTATACACTTTTCCCTACTTTTTAGCTGGGTATCATTGATACCATTAAGATCAAAATCCTCAATACTTGCCACTGGTCGCCAATCTTCACAGGCAAGATCATCGAGTTGTATTCTATGGGTTTTAGAATGCGGATTTAGGGCAAGAAGGATTTGTGTGTTCCCAAGTTGGCAATCTGCATTAAATAGTAGCGCTGTCGCAGAATTACAATCGTCATCACAATTAAAAAATCGCAGGTATCCATTCTTAGGGTTTTTGCTTAAACGCAAAATCTTTCCAAATGAACTCTGCCTAAATGCGATCCATTTTTTAAAGTAGTTGTGTGTGCGTTGGTAGCGTTCGATGCGTTTATAATCGAGCGCATTTACATCGCCACGAAGATAGGTGTTGTTCCTTCCTTTCTTCGATCGCATAAAATCTTGTCCACTAGAGAGCAGTGGAATGCCCAACGAAGTATACAGTAGAGCAACCATCATGTGTGTTCGAAGAGTATCATTGTGTGTGGGCGTATCACCATTGTAGTCTTGATTTTCTGTTATTTGATCAATCCAGCAACGGTCATCATGCGATTCCACGTAATTAATACTTTGCGACGGCCAATCAGACAGATGCGCTATACAGCCTTCAGCATAATAAGCTAGGGTGGCACTATCACTTTTCCCAAGTACATACTCGCGGGCAAATTCGCGAAATCCATCATTCCAATAGGAGTAGCCAGCCATGCGAGTGTCCCATTGTATACTACCTCGGAAGCTCCACGGCTCAGCGATTAGAATAATCGATGGTTTGATAGTTTTGAGTGCATCGCCTATTTCCTTAAGTACCTCGATACTAATTAGCTCTGCTAAATCAAATCGGAAACCATCGACAGCGTAGTGTTCTATTAGATGAGTGAGGCTTTCTATTATTAATCTTTGTGACATTGCAGACTCGGAACGTAAGGTATTACCACAACCGGACCAATTAATGAGTTTACCTGCTTCGTCCAAATGAAAGTAATAAGCCTTGTCGATGGAGAGTAAATTCGGCGGTTCGCCGACATGATTATAGACGACATCAATAATTACAGATAAATTATTTTGGTGACACGCTTCGACCATATCACGAAATTCCCGATTCTGTGAGGCCTTGAGTGGGTCAGTTCCATACCATGCGCATGGTGCAAAGTAAGCATTTGTCATGTATCCCCAGTGGTACTGACTGGTTTGAGTACTATCGAATTGTTGCACAGGTTGAAACTCCAGTGCATTGACTCCAATTTCTTTTAAATAATTATTTTTTTGATTCAGTAATTGTGTGACTCCAGTAAAGCCTTGACGCTGATTTTTAGTTAATTTTATGGGCGATAGTTGAGTTAAATCGCGCACATGACATTCAAGAATATTTAAGTCTTCCCAGCGTGGTGGGTTGTACTTTTTGTTCGGAGTATGGTCTTTTGCTGGATCAAGAATGATAGCGGGTCCTTGGGGTCCGACGCTTGCTTTTGCATACGGATCAAGCAAGGGTAGTGTGAAGTCAAAATGTGTCGTACATTTATCATTTGGACCATCCACATAGTAGCTATAATAGCTACCGTGAAGATCTCCTTTCAGGGTAATCTCCCAAGTGACTTGATCGTTACTTAAGATTAAGTCGTGGCGAGATCGCTTAGCGTTAGTGGATGTATGTATTTCAAGACAGACCCTGGTAGCTCGAGGCGCGAATAGACGAAATGTCACTGTATTTGCAGAAAATAGGAGGCCACATTCTGAATCACTTTTTAAATCATAAAAGAACAGACCAGGACGAATCGGCGTAGCTAAATCGTTATCCCAGATTAGCGCAGCATTTTGATCCATGCCACGCTTTTTTGCTACTTCAAAAGTAAATGCATGTCGACCAGTTTGAAAAAAATTGAGGGTATAGTTCAAGTGCCCACTTTTATCCTTACTTAAGTTGGGCGAGCAGCGCAGCGGAGTCAGCCAATGCCAACTGCGTGTCACAAATTTAAAGGATATCTCTTTTTTGCCTTTGATGATTTGATCGCGCGGAATCGCCACTGTGTACAAAGGCCGCCCACTAGGACCATATGAAGCGCTTAGCTCGAATGAATAGGCGTCTTCAGAGCGTCCCCAATTATTGAATATCCCAGCAACTCGGACCGGGTTATGTTTAAAATCAACATGTGGGTGTCGTTCTGGATCGAGGCAGAAAATAATAAAATCTTTTTCTTCATAGTGTCCAGTAAACACACCAATGTCATCTGGCTGCATTGGTTGCAGGTTTTGTATCACTAACTGTTCTCCAGCAATGCTAACAGGTGGCAGGCTTCTTTTTTCCCAGTTTTTGGAAAGTAGAAAACAACCTTTTCCTGGTCCGACCCAATAGGCGGCTTGTATTAAATGGTTGTGCGCAATCATGTTAGTGTCGTCTAAACCTTTTTAGGA
Organism: Coraliomargarita sp.; assembly: GCA_002699365.1. Classification (GTDB taxonomy): domain Bacteria; phylum Verrucomicrobiota; class Verrucomicrobiia; order Opitutales; family Coraliomargaritaceae. The sequence continues at coordinate 19,529 of PAAN01000036.1, forward strand.
ATAGCTTAGGCTGAAACAGTCTTTTTTATATCAACTGAAAGCCAGACAAATGCCACTTTATCACATGAATGGTAATTATAGGAAATAGATCGATCGCTAGCGCTTTGTAATAGTGAGTTATTCACTGCTTATCTGCTTATAAATATCTATATAANACTGTCCAGATTTACTCCATGAGTGATCTGTTTGCATAGCCGTAACAATTAGGGAACGGAAATCCTTCGGTNTTGNATCAAAGCAAGCAATGGCGCGTTCAAGGGCGCCTTCGACCCCAATTACATTGTCATCTTTGAAGACATAGCCGTTGCGCATATCTTGATCTTTTTCACTATTGTCTTTATCAAAAACTGTATCTGCNAAACCACCAACCGAGCGAACGACTGGAATTGTTCCATAGCGCATAGCAATAAGTTGTGTTAGACCACACGGTTCAAATCGACTAGGCACTAGTAACATATCCGCACCAGCGTATAATTGATGGGCTAATTCCTCATCGAAGCGAATTTCCAAATGACAATTAGGATCCTGATTAACTTGAACTTTTAATTCCTCGAAATCTTCATTTACAGAGGGATCCGGACTAGTTCCCAGAAGAACAAACTGGGCTTTATTATTGATGCAATAGAAAATGCTATGACGAACTAGTTCCAGCCCTTTTTGAGCATCTAAGCGTCCTATGTACGCAATGATGGGTCTTTTATTATCTTCTAATTGTAAGCGTTTTCTTAGAGCACGTTTATTTTCATACTTTCGTTCTATTGATTGTACCGAGTAATTGTTGGCTATGAAGCGATCTTCCTGGGGATTCCATGCCTTAAAGTCGATGCCATTTATGACTCCCTCAAATTTATCGTGGTGTACTTGCAAAGTTTTTTCTAAGCCAAATCCTTGGTCTTGATTCTTTGCTTCAAGTGCATGGGTGGGAGACACAGTAGTCACAAAGTCAGAATAAACAATTCCACCTTTCATTAGATTTAGCGCAGTTTTGTATGTATTGTCACCGAGACGATCTAGGCTGAAATAATATTCAGGACGATTCAGATCAGTCGCACAGAGTATTTCCTCACCACATATGCCTTGGTGTTTAAAATTATGGATAGTGTAGCAAGTGCGACTATCTTTAAAACCTAAGTTTTGGTAAACTTCGGCTTTTAAAACAGGAATAAGCGCAGTGTGCCAGTCGTGGCAATGGATGATGTCTGGATACGTACTCGATTTATGAAGAAATTCCATCGATGCTTTGGAAAAGAAAGCGAATCGCTCAGTATCATCTGGTTCACCATAACAATCTTCACGGTTAAAAAAGTTATCTTCTGAATGTGGTTCGATGAAAAAACACGTCAGCTCNTCTACATATCCTTTATAAACAGTGCAGGCGATTTGTCTTTGCTGCCAAGCAACCATAAGACCTTCGTGTGACTTTGTTAATTCAGCAATGAGGTCATAGCGCAGATGCTTGTACTTTGGCAGAATGATTTCCACCAAGTTGCTGCGAGTGCCGAGTTCTCTTGAGAGCCCTTGAACAACATCTGCTAGACCACCAACCTTACATATTGGAGCTAACTCTGCAGCAATGTGTGTAATATGCATTTACATTGAATGAACCGCTAAGAGCATAGCTACCTGTATCTATAGCGTGTTTCTTGGCGCAATAGATTTAGTGCACGTGACCTAGTTNGTAGTGTTCAGTCGCGTGACGAGTTAAGGCAACCCATTCATTCCAAGTCGTTTTAAGCGAAGCGCGTAATTCTTTAATCTCTTTTTTAAGCAAACGACTTTGTTGCTCACTCGCTTGTTTAAGTTCACGAGCCTTACGNACAAGCATGGAAGACTTCTTTTCGAATGTATCAGCTACCTCTTCTAACTTGTACTTCAATTCAGCGGCAAGTTCATCGACTTCATCGCTCAAGTGATCAAGGATCAATTTTTTGTCTTTTTGTACCAGTGATTTCTGTACGGTTAACGTATTAATCGTACGTAGCTTGCTAACCATGCCAAGTTTGGAAGCCGTCCAAATTGTCCATTTAGTAGGATCAAAATGATACCAACGAACTCCATTGCGATANTCAGCNGCAAAAGCATGATGATAATTATGATAACCTTCTCCAAAGGTGAGTACTGCCATCAAAGCATTGTCTACTGCGGAAAGTTCACGTGCAAAAGTTTTTGCCCCAAAGGTATGACATAGTGAATTTATAAACCATGTACAATGATGCACCATTGCCATTCTAGCTAAGAAGCCCATGTAAAAAGAGGCTAGCGCACTACCGGTTAACCACCAACCAAATAGAAAAACCGCAAGATTTACTCCTATTAAAAAATGTGGATAATACTTATCTTGCAATACAACCCGTGGATTCTTGAGTAGATCTTGAACTAACTTTGGCTCAAATGTACGCTTATAGTCAAATAACCAAAGGATGTGGGCATACCAAAATCCCTTATCTATGGAGTAGGGATCTTTTTCGGTATCTACATGAGTGTGGTGAATACGATGGTCGTGAGACCACATTAAAGCAGACATTTCAAATGATAGAGCGGAGGTNAGTAGGACGCACCATTCAAAAAATGGATTAGCGCTGTATGCTTTATGGGCGTACAAGCGGTGATATCCTACTGTAATTGCCATTCCCCCTAATATGTAAGTTACTAGGAAAAGCCAAAATGATGCCCAAGAGAAGACTTGGACGAAAGCAGGTAGTAGTATTACCAGTAACAGGTGGTAGACGACCACGAAGGTAAACATGTCCCAATTTTTAATTTTCATAGCAGAGCGGATTGTAAGAGAATTTGATAAGCAAGTGTATAAATATACTGTTTTTGTGCAATTTGGCGCTTTCNAACCACCTACATTGTNTATCGTAAAACAGTTATAATCCTAACTGTATTTGTTCGTCTCAAAGGCTGTTTTATATGATTTAGAGCGTGAAAGTGTCAAGATGNTATACCCGATTCGTTAATACTGCAACTAGAAGTATTTCATTCTCAATTAACCCACTCGGTGACAGAGCACCTTATAGTTTGACAGCATGTCCTTAGTATATCTTTGCTTTTAGTTTCTATCAAATTTTCTATCGATAACGCTTGCCTTGATATTCACTGTGTCTACAAGTGCACGCTTCGCTAAATACATCATTCTCTGAACTTAAATAAGTACACATCATGGCAATTAAAATAGGTATTAATGGATTCGGCCGTATCGGTCGCTTAGTTTTTCGCTCGCTCGTTGAGAAGGGTCTCCTCGGAAGTGAAATAGAAGTGGTCGCAATCAACGACCTCGTTCCTGCAGAAAATCTCGCTTATCTGCTTAAATATGACACCACTCAGGGTCGTTTTAAGGGCACAGTTGAAACCAAGGGCGACGATATTATCGTCGTTAATGGAAATGAGATTAAGACGCTTGCAGTTCGCGAAGGACCTGCTGCATTGCCATGGAAAGAGCTTGGCGTGGATATTGTTATCGAATCGACNGGTTTATTCGTACAAGACGAAAAGGCGAAGGGTCACTTAGAAGCAGGTGCGAAGAAAGTTATTATTTCTGCTCCAGGTAAGGGTGATGGAGTTAAAACTGTAGTTATCGGAGTAAATGATGATGAGCTTAGTGCAGCGGATGATCTTATCTCCAATGCCTCCTGTACGACTAATTGCCTAGCACCGATGACCAAAGTTGTCCTTGAAAACTTTGGTATAGCTGAAGGCCTTATGACTACGGTACACTCATATACAGCAACACAAAAAACAGTGGATGGTCCTTCACCAAAAGATATGAAAGGTGGCCGTACCGCTGCCTTAAATATTATACCTTCGACTACAGGTGCTGCCAAGGCGGTAGGGTTAGTTCTTCCACAGGTCCAAGGTAAGCTCACTGGTATGGCGTTTCGCGTGCCAACTCCAACTGTTTCTGCAGTAGATCTTACCGTGAAGACTGAAAAGAGCACATCTTACGAAGAAATTTGTCAAAAGATGAAGGAAGCTTCAGAAGGTTCTCTCAAAGGCATTCTTGGTTANACCGAAGACGAAGTTTGTTCGTCAGACTTTATCCACGATGAGCTTAGTTCGATCTTTGATGCTGGCTCCGGAATGGGACTGAGTGATACATTTTTCAAGCTGGTATCATGGTATGATAACGAATGGGGTTATTCTAACCGCGTAGTGGAACTTGTGCAGAAAGTCTCCAAGTTCCTCTAGGGGTACTCGGTAATAACTGCTAAATTTTGGCCACNGCGGCAGTATTCCATTAAGGATGTACTGATCGCGGTGGCTTTTTTTAATATTAATTGAATTCTACACCAAAACTATATGGCGACCAAATCTATAAAAGAAATTAACCTTACTGGGAAGCGAGTACTCGTACGTTGCGATTTTAATGTACCGCTCAAAGAGGGCGCAGTTTCTGACGATTCTCGAATNGTTGCAGCATTACCGACAATCCAGCACCTAATTAGTCAGGGAGCGAAGGTTATTCTATGTAGTCATTTGGGAAGNCCAAAGGGCGAGAAGAATGCGATTTTTAGTTTATCGCCTGTTGCTGAAGACTTAGCTGTTAAACTCGGCAAGCCCGTTACTTTTATAGAAGATTGTATCGGTGCAGAAGTCGAATCGGAGATTGCTAAAATGGGCGATGGAGATGTTTCACTGCTAGAAAATGTACGCTTCTATGCTGGAGAAACTGATAATGATCCTCAATTTGCTGCAGCTCTCGCCAAGCTTGCAGATGCTTATGTAAATGATGCTTTTGGTACTGCACACCGTGCGCATGCTTCTACGGCAGGCGTGGCGAAGTACTTATCTCCATGCGTATGTGGCTTTTTAATTGAAAAAGAATTGGCTTACCTAGGTGAAAAAACCGCTCACCCTGAGCGTCCATTTACCGTTATATTAGGCGGCGCTAAAGTCTCCGATAAGATTAAGGTCATCGATACCTTACTAGATAAGGCAGACACTATTATCATTGGCGGAGCGATGGCATATACATTTGCTTTAGCAGAGGGCAGGCAAGTAGGGGAGTCACTAAGTGAGCCAGATTTTATTGCGACTGCAAAGTCAGCTTTGGAGAAGGCCGCTAAAAAGGGAGTTAAATTTTTACTGCCAGTCGATAATCTTGCAGTTAAAGATCTCGATTTTGGCGCAGGTTCTGTCGGGGAAAGTCAATTCTTTGAAGGGCAAATTAAAGACGGTTGGGAAGGTGTCGACATAGGACCTAAAAGTATTGAGCTATTTAAGAAGGAAGTTGCTGGNGCGAAGACGGTTCTTTGGAATGGTCCCATGGGTATTTTCGAAATAGATGCCTGCAATAAAGGCACTTTTGCCGTAGCCGAGACAATTGCAAATTCAGATGGAATTTCTATTATNGGTGGCGGTGATTCAGTTAAGGCAATCAAGATGTCTGGCTACAGTGACAGGGTAACCTTTATGAGTACCGGAGGCGGCGCTTCCTTAGAATTTCTTGAGGGTAAAGAGTTGCCCGGAGTATCGGCTCTAGACCAAAATTAATTTCCAATTCATTTTTTATAAAAATTAAAATCAACTACTATGACTCGTAATTACTTAATCGCTGGTAACTGGAAGATGAATCTGACAGCTACCGAAAGTGCGGCCTTAGCAAAAGAGGTTGTCCAACTAGTTAGCCAAAATTCTTCGGTAGACATTTGTGTGAGCCCTACATTTACAGCTTTAGATGCGGTGTCACGTATGGTGAACGGTTCGCAGGTTTCGCTTGGTGCACAAAATATGCACCAAGAGGTTTCTGGTGCATATACAGGTGAAATTTCTGCCAGTATGCTTGAATCGCTTGAGGTTGACTACGTCATATTAGGGCACTCGGAGCGTCGTGAATATTTCGGTGAAACCGATAGCTTGGTCAATCAAAAGACTGTAGCTGCTTTACAAGCTGGATTAAAACCGATTGTTTGCGTAGGCGAGACCCTTGAGCAACGCGAAGCAGACCAAACAATAGCGGTGATTCAATCTCAGGTGGAGGGTGGTCTTGCTTCTTTGGGTGCGGATTGTGCCGATTCTCTAGTAATCGCTTATGAGCCTGTATGGGCAATTGGAACTGGTAAGACTGCTACGCCTGAGATGGCGGAGGCGGTACATGCAGAAATTCGTGCTATGCTGACTGGTTTAATGGGTGAATCAGCAGCGCAAAAAATTCGAATTCTATACGGCGGTTCGATGAAGCCGGAAAATGCCGATGAATTGCTTGCGCAAGCTAATATTGACGGTGGCCTAATTGGTGGCGCTGCATTAAAAGCCGATTCTTTTATTAGTTTAATTGATAGCGCAGCAAAACAATCCAACTAATTTTCTTTCATTAAGAATTTCATNAAAGCCGGAGGACCAGACCTTCGGCTTTTTTTTATTGTGATTATGGATTAATATATTTTCAAATTTTGTTATCACTTAGCATTTATTTAACAACGAAATAGTAGTAATCAATAGGGTCTAAATTGTATGCTTCATATTATTTTATTTAATCCAGAGATTCCTCAAAATACTGGAAATATTGGCCGATTATGCGCTATTACCGCTTGTCGTTTGCATTTGATTCATCCTCTAGGATTCTCAATTAGTGAGAAGCATTTAAGGCGAAGTGGCATGGATTACTGGAACAGTCTGGACGTACATCACCACGACTGTTGGGAAGCTTTTAAGGCAAGTAAATTCGCTCCTAATCGCCTATGGCTTTTTACTACGAAGGCAGATCATGCTTACTGGNATGTTACNTATGAAGATGAGGATGGACTTGTTTTTGGGAACGAGGGGAACGGAGCTCCAGAATGGTTACATGAGCAATTAACGGGTCATAGAATTACCATTCCTCATATGAATAATGAGTTACGATCACTTAATTTATCGACTGCTGCTGGAATCGCAACATACGAAGCACTTCGCCAACTTCGTGCGGACTAATAATGAAGCTTAAATAACTTTATAATAACATCTTTGNTTTAGAGATATTCACTCAATAACGCTACCTTTTTTGACTGCAATTATAACAGCTGCGACCACAAAAAATCCTCCTGTTAGTAGCCGAAATAAGTCTTCGAGTGCGAGTGACTGGCTCTCTTTAAAGATGAATAGAGATACAATGACAGCTAGCGGAACAACTGCATTATTAAATGCAGCTAGTTCGCCAGCATTGGACAGTGTGGCACCTTTATTCCATAGAAAAAATCCTAGCCCTGAAGCGATACAACCGAGGTACAAAATTGCCTGCCACTGAGCAGTGCTCACGACCAGATACTCTGTATTGGAGAAAAATAGACTAAAAGTGCCTGCACAAAGCGCTCCTCCTAATGTAAGCATAGAAAAAACTGCTAAGTCATCGATAAATGGATGCGAGCGTTTCCAGTCTCGATAGGCAATCTGACCATATGCAAAGGAAATTCCTGCCACTTGCATGAGTGCGAATCCAAGCCATATATCACCGCNAGGAGTGCCTTGCACTTTTATTATAGCTGCTCCTATTACAGAAAAAGTTGCGGCTAATAGATACCTAGGAGAAAACTTATGCTGACGAATACTGTGTATGAAAACAACATACATTGGTGTGAAAATAGAGAAGANCGCTACTAGGTGTGATGGAAGAAATTGATAGGCTTTCATATAGCAGGTGTACATTACGCCAAATTGAATCGACCCGTATATGCATAGAAGGAAACAGTTTTTACCTCCAAGTAATTTTGGGCGAAAAAATGGAAGTAATACTAGGGTAGCAAAACTTAGGCGCAAAGTAGCAACAAAGAATGCATCTACATTACTTAGTGTACTACCGATTAGGCCAAAGGAAAATGCCCATAGAACAGAGACGATGGCTAAGTAAATCATGTGAGCAGTAAAGTGAAGCCTCCGCTTAAATAACTACTACCAGCGGTAGGTAGCTCCGCAAGAGACTTGATCACTTCGTCCAGGCGTACCGGGCACCTCTTGGTAGTCCTCATCCCATGCGTTNTCTAGANTAACAAAAAGCTCAAGGTTTTCATGCTCAGGTGGGAAGATACTTAAACTAATGTTTGTGTAGAGTGCTTTACTGCCACTAGTGCGCGCTGGGTTATCGGCTTGCGAGCGCCATTCGTTGTCTAATCGCACCTGTACTATATCATTGGGTGTCCATATAGCCCCCAGGGTTATCCTGTGGTTTGCGAAGTTTAGGGCGTAAAAGCTGCCCTTAATTTCCTTATCACCATAATCTTCGTTCTTATCCAAAAATGTATAGCTCGCAATTGTTTCCAGGGTGTGCCAGCGCTTTGAAGTGATTAGTTCAATACCAAATGTATCGATGTCTACAGCATTAGCTGCACGGTTATTTTCATCCGAGCCAAAAGTCCAGTCGACAAGATCTTTATCCCAGCGGTAAAAAACAGCACCTTCAAATCTCCATTCACGTTTATTAATCTGACCACCAAGCTCTAAATTATTACTCCTTTCACGACTCAAAGCGTTATTACCTGCAAAAAGATATCCNTTAGGGTNGCTGTTTAGTGCGGTGTACCCAGTNGCTTTACTTGCTTGCGAATAAGAGAGATAAATGCTTTGCGAGTCACCGTTAGCATTAACTTTCTCCCATGTTAGGTCACTAATGATAGAAAGCCCATTCCCCTTACGATTATCGCCGTCGTAGCTCGCCCCAGCCCGTAGAGTTAAATTATCAANATTATTTAGACTAAATTGATATTCAGGAAGCACACNAAGCTTGTAATTTGTGCGNGAATTAAAGTTACCAAAAGTAAGTGAATTTGAATCAATAGTATCACTCATTAGTTGTGAAACATAGTGGATCCCAGTGGCTTCATTGATGGAGTGAAATCCAGATAGCGCAATAGAGGTAATCTTGGATTTATGTAAGTATGGCTTATCTGAATCAGGAGCAAACCGATTATATATATAGTAATCCGAATTAATTCGGTGATAAATAGCGGACTCCCAATAGCTTTTTTCTGCCGCGTATGTGTACTTGTGGTTGATTAGAAAAAGTTGTGTATTTAAATCTTCTGTTTCATTCGATCCAAATGGAGCCGCATAAAGTTCTGGCCAGCCAAAAAATTTATCTTGGTAACCAGCAAAGAAATCGGTCTGTGAGTTAGGCCCTAGGAGTTGGATTCGCCCGCTAGTGCGATTAAAGTTGTGATCCCCATATTTTATAGTGCCATCGCTTTGAGAGCGTGAATATTCGAATTCAGCTCCCCATGTCCATTGCTGGGATTTTGTAAAATCACGTTTAAAGGCATGGTGAACGCGTTGGAAATTTAAACTGTTATTGCCACCTCCAATGGTGGTACTTCCAGCATCTACAATTCGGCTCCATTGGTAAGCAATGGTACCTGCTGTACTATTAAAACCGCGAAGTGCATTTTCTGTACCCGTATAAACCCTTGCCTCGCTTAGCATTTCTGGAGCAATTGGTAATTCTGTCGTGTAATGTCCTGTTTGTGGGTCAATTAGTGTGGCAGCTCCAACTTTAATAGCGGTACCCTCAAAGGTTCCTCCACGGATATTAATATCGCCTTGGGCTTCTGCCATATTGCGCGACTGAAAGTCCATTCGTGGATCAAAATCTAAATTCGATACTACTGACTCAAATGTCGCCGCTGCCCGAATGTTGGCAGTTTCTTGGCCTCTTACAGTTAGGGTAGGTAGGGTATATATCGAATTACTTTGACTCTTATTCGTCTCTATAGAAAATTCCCCGTAGCATAGAGTCGTAGCGAGTACTGCAATTGCAATAGAGTAAATTGAGTAGAGTAATTTTGTATGCATTTCTAATTAGATGCAGCTATTTATGCATAAGTTCAATTGTTAACTAATTAAAGAATTAAGTTAACAACACAGGGAGCATGGAAAAGTCATGCAGCAATACTCCAGAACCTTTAATTCGCTTAAAAAGGTTCACATTATGTTTATTCACGCTCAAATTTAGACGATGGCGCATAATAACAATCAAGAAATTTATCTTGCTGGTGGATGTCTTTGGGGGGTACAGGAGTTTTTCCGCTATATTCCTGGCGTTATTTCAACTGAAGCAGGCCGCGCAAATGGAAGTTCGCAGTCGATTGATGGCGCATACGACGGATACGCAGAGTGTGTCCGCATTTTTTTTGATTCAGATCAGTTATCGGTAAGCGATTTAATCCGACATCTTTTTGAAATTATTGATCCATACAGTATCAATAAGCAAGGGCCTGACTNAGGAAGGCAGTACCGAACAGGAGTCTANAGTAGAAGCCATGCCCACCTGCTTATTGCTAGAGAGTTTATCAAGCAAAGAGAGGATAGCCGAAATGTAGCGGTTGAAGTGCTGCCCTTAGATAATTATGTTAAAAGTCATAAGAAGCATCAAGATCGCTTGATGCGAATGCCGAATGACCCCTGCCACTTACCAAAAGATCTACTGCATAAGTATCGTAAGATCTGACGGATTTTATATCTTTAAGAATCCGNCTTTTTTGGCGGTGTTTTTTTAGAAGCTGATTTTTTAGCCACTTTCTTCTTAGCTACNTTCTTTTTGGCTGTAGCGCCTACGCTAAGCTTTTCGAGAATATCGTAATTTCTTTGCACCATTGTACTCGAGTCTTCAAGCAAGCCAGCCGCCATGCGGGCGTTATCTAGGATTTGTAAGCTAATAATGCTAGCAAGTTCATTATCACTAGTACTTAAATTCGAGAGGTTCTTAACGAGTGGATGACGCGGATTAATTTGTAGTTTAGCGGGTGGTTCGCCCCCCATCATACCGCCATCTTGTTGCATGGCTTTCATCATCTTGCGCATTTGCGCAGTCATCATTTTATCACCACTTACAATCATTGCAGGACTGCCAACGAGACGCTCACTTGCAGTGACCTCGCTGACTTNGTCCCCTAATTTTTCTTTGATGAATGTACATAAGCAATCACTAGCAGCGCTGTCTAGTGCGGCTTCTTTGTCTGTGTCGGTTTCAGGGGCGATGGCATCTAAATCAATATCATCACTATCTGCAGAAACGAAATTTTTCTCCTCAAAACTNCGAGCGTGATTCATGACGAATTCNTCAACGGGTTCAAACATGTACAAGACTTCAATGTTGCGTGCTTTAAAAGCTTCTAAATAGGGGCCACTTTCTATTGCTGTGCGACTGGTACCGGAAAGGTAAAATATTTCTTTTTGCCCTTCTGTTGCACGGGAAAGATAATCAGCTAAGCTTGTGTTTGTACCCTCTTCGGTGTACGAAGATTCGTAGCGAAGTAACTTTAAGAGTTGATCACGATGGGTGAAGTCAGTGGTCACACCTTCTTTTAGGAATAAACCGAATTTGCCCCAGAAATCATTGTATACATCTGGCTCTTTTTTAGCCTTTTCTTCCAGTAATTTTAAGAAGCGTTTGGTAATTACCTTATTTAACTTCTGTATGAGCGTGCTATCTTGCATCGATTCGCGCGAAATNTTGAGCGGTAAATCTGCGCTGTCGACCACTCCACGTACGAACCGTAACCAATCGGGTAGTAAATTCTTAGGATCACTGTCGATCAGGACCTTGCGGCAGTATAGAGAAACTCCTGGTTCCATTCGTCCAAAGCCAAAGCCCTCCATATTTTCAGTTGGGGCGTACAATAGTGTATTAATTTCTAAGGGAGCATCCGCTGAAAAATGTAACCAAAAGCGCGGCTCATCATATGCATTCGCCTGAAACTTGTAGAATTCTTTATATTCTTCTTCAGTGATATCGCTCTTATTTTTAAGCCAAATTGCTTGCACTGTATTGAGTTCTTCACCCTCTACCTTAATCGGGAACTGTACGAAAGCAGAGTAGTTTTTAATGATGCCTTCTAAGCGGTCCTTTTTAGCGAACTCTTTATACTCTTCTTTAAGGTGAATAAGGATACGTGTTCCGCGGCGCTCGTTTTCCACAACTGCAATTTCGTAGGCACCAGAACCATCACTTGACCAATGGAGACTTTCTCCATCATTTTGCCAATTGCGGGTATAGACATCTACTTTGTCTGCCACCATAAAGGCAGAGTAAAATCCAACGCCGAATTGACCAATTAGATTCTCGTTGCGCTCTCCAGATTCTTTAAGAGCATTAAGAAATTGCTTGGATCCTGAGTGAGCTATTGTACCCAAATTCTCGATCAATTCACTGCGAGTCATTCCTATGCCAGAATCACAGATTGTGATCGTTCCAGCTTCTTCATCAGAGGTCACCTGAATTTCGAGATCCAGGTCAGCATCAAATATCTCTTTTTCAGTGATCTGTGTATGTCGTAGCTTTTCAGTAGCATCGGATGCATTGGAGATTAATTCACGCACAAAGATTTCTTTGTCTGTNTATAAAGAATGAACGACGATATCGAGTACCTGTTTTACTTCGGCTTGGAATTCGTGGCGCTCAGGAGAAGCTGTCTTTTGACTCATAGTTTTATTTCGTTTGTGGAGTAGGGTTCTTAAAAACTGATTAAGGTAGAGCGGAATTATTTAAAATCAAGCATCTGTATTCGATGTTTTTAAGCTACGGAAAGCTTTTTTAGGGATCCATCCAGTTGCTTGACCCTCAGTTTTGACCTTTATATACTCGTTGTGATAATCAATAACTTTAGCTCTTTCTGCTGGGCGAGCATTACCGGTTTGAGGTGCTGCACTAGCCGGTGCTGATCGCAGCTCGATTGGGGCTTCTGCCATTATAATTCCGCCAGCTTGAGCCCTGTAATTAATCACTATTGCGGTAATGCCTACTGGTAGTATGCAACAACTTATAATCAGTAGTAATTGAAGAACTGCGCCAGTCGAATATCTAGTAAACTTAGGCATTAGTATCACTACTAATAATATCCAAGCACAAATGGTGCACGTTACAATCCACTGGTTGATTTGTAATAATCGAGCTAATTTTAAATATTTTGGTACCGGTTCTTGAAAGATACCTAGGCGTTGTTCTCGCAGACTAGTCAGCTTAAAAGCATATTGATCATTATGGGGATCTAAGCGAAGCGCAGTTTCAATCTGCCAGATGGCATCTGGTAGCTGNTTTAGNTTTAAGTAAGTAAGACCTAAGTTGTGATGCGCTGCTGCAGATGGGCTATCTTTTACAGCAGCTTCAAATTCAATAAGAGCTAGCTCGTAGTTTTCTAACTCATATGCAGTAATGCCCTGCAAGAAAGAATCTGCGCACAGCGCTGAGCTAAAGAATGTTAGTTTGGCTGTAATAAACACGAAGAAAATATAAGAGAGCACTTTCATGANTTTATANTTTTTTCAAAATTATTTGAAGTTGATCACGGGCGATTTTTAGATCTGCCATAGTAGAGGTTTTCGAAAAATGAATAGCGTCGGCAGTGGAGAAGAATTCACAACTAATTTCTTGTATGGATTTGTCTGTGATGAGTTCCTTGATTTGATCGCCAGTTGCGTTGCGAAAATTAATCCCAGTTTTTCGAGTAGCTGCTAAGCGTAATGATAATAGAGCTAGCTGGTAAAAATCGGTGATATCTTTGCATTTAAGCGATGCAGAAAGCACTTTTTTAAATTCTTTATTCGCTGCGTATTGTAGAGCATAGACTGGGTCGCTATTCAGTTTTCGGCGTTTTCGTAAGTGCAGTCCTAGTAGGAGTAATGTAATAAAAGCCAGTAGGTTGCCCAAATAATAATTTAGTGATCTTAGTATTGAAGTAGGGTATGATGGAGGNTGCTTTTGCCTGTATGCCAAAGTAAGCAGCGCTTCTTCTGGGCTTAGCGATCGGGTCAACTGCAAGCTGCCATCATCATCTTTATTCGTAACTAGCACTTCCGCAGGCGCGGAAATTTCACTACTTTGAACTGCTTGATTGGGGCTTACTTCAACTTTTATCGGAGGACTAATGAGTTCTGTATATTCTCCAGTTTGTGGATCAAGAAATGAAAATGCAATTTCGGGTAATTCTAGCTGTCCAGATTGTTGAGGTATGAAGACATAATCAAAGCGCTTTGTNCCTTCTAGCGAGAGTGCGTCCTTCGGCTGAAAGCTTATTTCAGGAGTGTAGCTTCGCCATTCAGATGTCTTTTCAATGGGTGGTTCTTGAATTCGGTCAAAGTTGCCACGACCACTGATTTCGACGGAGAGCATGATAGGCTCGTCAACTTTTATAGATTGTAAGTCTGAGTAGACCTGCAAATTAAAATCTCCTATGGCTCCCGAAAAGCTATCTGGCTGCCCCAGCTTTGGAAGTGCTTTTACCTCGATCAATAAAGAGTCAGTGTTTACTTCAAAGATTTCACTTCTTCCCACTAGGTTATCCAAAAGGCCACCACCGAAAGGACTACGTATAGTAAAAGGATCTCTACTTTGTGGCGATCGAACAGAGACTGTGAAATTGAAATCAATGGGTTGCTGCCCCGTTCTTATTGGTGTTACAATTAGTGGCCATGAGAGCACGCGATAGCGCCGATCTTCTATCATTTGAATACTTTCTGTCGCTGCATTTAGATCTAATTCACGCATGGCATAGCCATCGGCCTGGCGCTCGTATCCACTAATACCACTTAAACTATGACTTGATTCAACATAGAGATTGAGGGTCGTATTGTAACTTTGTCCAATGTACATCGATTCTGGTAAATCAGCATCTAGTAAGAGTATCTCCTCTTGCGTAGGAGCAGCATCTGCTCCACGTTCAAGTACAGAAAGCGAAGCACTTTCTACAGTTTGCATTTCACCTTTATAGCTAAATTTAAATTCTGGAATTGTATAGCTTCCGGGTCGATTTATTCGTACATCAAAAATTAGACTTTGTGTATTAGAAAATTGTCCTTCGCCATTTATGTAATTTGTTTGCGAGCTATTTGATATGCGCCCATTGGACAAATTGAGCTCTCGTACAACAGGAATAGGTAGCGACTGAACTGATTCAGGTTTTGGCATTGATGTACCGCTTGAATCAATTATCTCAACTATATACTGGGCACGGTCACCTAGAGCTATTGCTGCTGGACTAAAGCGAGCATTGATAGTGATTTCACCGGATGATGAAATCCCACTAAGTAAACAAAGTAGCGTTAGAAATATGGCTTTTTTATATCGCATCATAACTACCAGTCGCGATTGTCGCGCTTCTTGGATGGAGAGGTTTCAGTGTATGGGAGNAGGCGCTCCTTGCCGCGGAGGCTATCGAGTAAATCTTGAGCTTCCGATAGATACATTCCTTTAATTGTTTCATCTTCAGTATTCATTTCTTGTGCTTCACTAGTGCTGTCATTTTCAGCAGCGGTAGTGGATGTCTGCTCTTGTTCCTGCGATTCACTAGTTAGCTCATTGTTAGGCATGTCTTCGGTAACGTCTTTACTGGATTCGGGTGATGTTGGATTATCTGGCTGCTCAAAATCTGCTTGTGCACGATCCTCCATTGAGGATTGCATAGTTGCATCTTCATTAGAGTCTTGTTGTTGCTGCTGCTGTTCTTGCTCTAGACGCTCACTTTTCTGCCTACTCTCTGAACTGTTATTAGCTTCATCAGTTGGAGTTTGGGACTGTTCTGAATTATTAGAATCCTCTGACGATTGGTTATTTTCTTGGTTTTGTTCGTCTTGGTCGTTTGGATTTTCTTGGCTCTGATCGGACTCTTGGTTTTGCTGCTGCTCTTGCTCTTGTAAATACGTCTCTAATGCTTCTCTGCGCAAGCGAACATCTTCGGCGTCCTGAATGGCGGCAAGGTCGGTTGTGTCGATCTGACTAGCTGAATTAAATAGCGCTTCGGAAGTCTTCCAATTTTTAATTGCCGCTTTATAGTCCTGTGATTGGTAGGCCTTTTCTCCTAACTGAAAATTGCAATGCCCCATGTTGTACAATGCATCTCGTTGTAGTGGAAGATCGGTAGTTGACCGGACTACTTGAGCCAAACTTTTTTCTGCTAGAGCATAGTCTCCATCTGTTAACGTTTGGTGAGCAGCATTAAAACTTTTGCGAGCATCTAGTGCGCTCGGTTTGCGGTTCAGCGATTCATTCTTATCCTCTAAATCGGTACTTAATTCCATGCTATTTGACAGGTCGTCTAGTACCTCGCCAGCGCCTTTAGATTCTACAGGCATAAAAATCAGGCTCGATGCGAGGACTATAGCCGCATTTTTTATTCTCTTGCGACCAATTACCGCCATTTCTAACAGTAGAAATATGAACGCTGCGGCAAGTGCCCACTGGTAACGTTCGATACGTAGCTCTTGTAATTCAGACTCGCGTTCTTTTCTCGGTAAATTATCGATCACAGAGTCGAAGAGTTGTACGAGCGATTGTTCGTTAAGCTGGCAGTAACNAGCTTCTGTTATTTTTGCTATTTCTTTTAAGGTGAGCTCATCGAGTTGGCTTCGTACAGGTTGGCCTTGGGCATCTCGGACAAAGCGTTCACTCCCGTCTTTTGTACGATTTTTCAGGTATTCACCTTCTTTCGTACCAATGCCAATTGTATATATTTTTATACCTTCAGTTGTGACTTTTTCAGCAGCCGTAATTGCCTCCCCAGTGAGGTCTTCTCCATCAGTTAACAAGATTACGATCTTAACATTGTTATCGGGCGGAAATGCTTTAGTTGCCTCCTTGATAGCGCTACCTAAATTACTGCCTCCTAGCGTCATAACATTGGGGTCAATGCTGGCTAAACTTTCTCTAAAGGCAGAATAATCAAGTGTTGGAGGAGTTTGTAAAAAAGCACTTCCGGCAAACACAATAAGGCCGACTCGGTCACTTTCTAGTCGTTCAACAAGGTCTAAAATAGCCAGCTTTGCTCGATCTAATCGAGTGGGGCGAAGATCCGTTGCTAACATACTTTTTGAACTNTCGAGGGCAAAAACAATATCTAGGCTACGTGCTTTGCGCTCGGTCCACTCTACGCCATATTGAGGGCGAGCTAAAGCAATACCAATAAAAGCAACTGCGATTAATATAAATAATGCCCTTAGCAGAAGCCGCTTTTGACTCGTTTGAGTGGTTAATTGTTGTAATAAACGCTCCGCAGCAAATCGGCCCAGTAGCCAATCACGCTTCTTCAGTCCGTAGGCAAGTAATACACTCAGAGCGACAATTAGTAGCCCTGCAATATATAGCCAGATTGGAGATGCGAAGGTCATGGTAATCTTCGATAACGGGTATTCAATAAGCCTTGTTCGAGCGAGAGTAAGAGTAGAGCAATGAAACAAGGCCAAATAAATAGTTCTGTAAAACTAGCATAACTTCGTAGCTCAACTGCAGTCTTTTCGAGAGCATCAATCTCATCGTAAATTTTTTTTAGTTCACCACCACGCTTAGCGCTGTAAAATTGACCACCAGTTAGGCTCGCAATTTCACTTAACTCGGCTTCATCGTAATTAGAGTTATCTTTACGGCCTCGATATAGAGGCTGATTTTTGTCATCTCGAATGATGCGCCCTGCTCGGTCGGTTTCAGCGACTGGCACTCTTCCTTTTTGACCTGTTGCAATCGCGTAGATTTTTACCCCGTAGGTGGCAGCCGCCTCTGCTGCACCTATTGGAGAAATAGTGCCAGCATTGTTTTCACCATCGGTAAGAAGAACTATAATTCTGCTTCTAGCTTCATGATCACGTAGGCGATTCACGCTAGCACCTAGAGCAGTACCAATTGCAGTACCTCCTCCATTGATTTCACCTAGTTCGAGGCGCTGTAAATTCTTTTTGAGCCAGTCATGATTTAAGGTGAGTGGACTCACAACATAGGCATCTGCTGCAAATACGACTAAGGCAATACGATCATGTGGCCTTTGATCAATGAAATCGCGAACCACCTTTTTAGCGGCATCTAGACGAGTAACAATATTGTCCTGCGTGGATAGATCCAAAGCTCGCATGGATCCAGACAGGTCGAGTGTTAGTACAATATCGATACCTTCAACGTTTGTACTTTCATTTATTTTTCCTAATTGTGGCCGTGCCAGGGCAGCAATAATAAAGGCAAGTGTGAATAATCGAATCATAAGTAGCCAGACACCTGGTCGACTGCGGCGTGAATGACTGATTTCTTTAAATAAAGCAGTACTGGAAAATTGAACAGCTGCTTCAGGGCCTGTTTTTCCAAACAAAAGCGCGATAAAAGGTAAACTAAGCAGCAACCATAAAAATGCTGGATCTTTGAAATGAAAAAAGTCCATTATTTTAGTTCCTCCCGTAGCGATGACTGCAGTTCACCGATAATTTCTTCTGCCATATNGATTAATTCTCTGCGCGCTTTTAAATCCAGTGATTCTTGGCTAAATTTAGCACGATTACATATTTCCCAGAAGTTATGTATTTTCTGTGTGTGACTATCAGCGATCTTAAGTTGGCGGATAATAGTCTCATGACTGCCATCACTAATTGTAATTTTATACGACCGCTTTAAAAATAGATACATCACATCCAGTAAATCTGCTGCTAACTGCGAGCTAATAGTGTCTGGATTTATAGCATTTAAAACTTGTAGTGACTCCTCGTAACAATCCGATTCAACGTTTTTAAGGGTATTTTTTCTAGAGCGCCAAAAAAATAAAGACAGTAGTAGGCCGAGAATTATTACAGTAACTGTTACTAGTAGTGTAATCTGCCATGTTCCTAACTGCATAATCTCTATGGGCGCTCGTACTCTCTCCAATGAGGGACCTTCTGGTAATTCAGGTAATGGATTACTGATCGGCAAATTACCAAGCGGACTATTAGCTGCAGAGTGTATATTTTTTACTGGCATTGTACTAGTGACGTGAAGCGCGCCGTGCCATAAGTTGACGTAGTGTTGGTAGGTAGGGTTCGTCGGTCCCTACTTGTACGTAATCTAGACCATTCTGGAGCATTTGTTTATGAAATAAGTACCGCCGCTGTTTTGCTTGATTATGGTAGCGCTTACGCACGCTTGAATCGGCTGTATTTACTTCGATAAGTTCACCTGTTTCTGCATCTTCAAGAGTAATTAATCCAACATCAGGTACTTCGCTCTCTCGAGGATCGGTTAAAGCAATACTAATTAGGTCGTGCCGCTGGTTTGTGAGAGACAATTTAGAGAAAGTATCCGAGTTAGTTTGTAAAAAATCAGAAATTAGAAAGACGACACTTTTACGTTTTTGTACACGATTTAAGTAATCCAAGGCTGCCCTGTGATTGGTTTCACGACCTTGCGGCTGGTAGAATAATAGATCACGGATAAGTCTCAAAATATGGCTTCGACCCTTTTTGGGTGCTATGTAGTGCTCGACTTGATGAGTATAGAGTATTAAGCCAACCTTATCATTATTAAGGGTAGCAGAGTATGCTAGAACGCCAGCAATTTCTGCGGCATATTCTCGCTTACTTTGTTGAACCGATCCAAAGATTCCAGAGGCGCTTAAATCAATTACAAGCATTAGTGTGAGCTCACGCTCCTCGCGAAATACCTTAATGAATGGCTTGCCCATTTTAGCGCTAACGTTCCAGTCGATACTGCGCACATCGTCGCCTACGCAGTATTCACGAACCTCTTCGAAATCCATTCCTCTTCCTTTAAACGAACTGTGGTAGGCTCCGCTAATAGAATCTGTTACCAGACTCCGAGTACGAATTTCTAAGCGACGCACTTTATTAATTATATCGGAGGAGTTCACGGTTATGAATGCTATGAAGCAATCGCTAGCAATTAGCGAATCGCTCGGATGATAATAAGATTTTAAGGAACAGGTACTGCTTCAAAAATACTTTGGACTAAGTCTTCACTAGAGATGTCTTCGGCTTCCGCTTCATAGCTTGGTATCACTCTATGGCGCAGTACATCCATGCCGATTTCCTTGATGTCTTGAGGTACTACATAAGTTCGCCCTTGTATAATTGCCCAAGCTTTAGCTGCAAGCGTCAGGCTTATTGTAGCACGTGGGCTGGCTCCAAATTGTAGATATTGACCAATGTTTAACTTGTACTCACTTGGGTGGCGAGTAGCTGCNATCAAATTAACGATATAGTCTCTAATTTTCTCATCAACGTAAACTTCATTAACTTTTTTTCGAGCACCTTGAATCTCTTTAAGCGTCGTGACTGCATTAACCTGGATGTCTGGAGTTGTTGATGCCATTCGGTCGAGTATCTCTCGTTCCTCTGACTTTGTCGGATAATCAACTTTGAGTTTTAGCATGAAGCGATCCACTTGCGCTTCAGGTAGTGGATAGGTGCCTTCTTGATCAATCGGATTTTCCGTCGCTAAAACTAAGAATGGATCTGGAAGTTTATANGTCTGCTCTCCTAAGGTAACTTGTCGCTCTTGCATCGCTTCGAGTAATGCACTTTGTACTTTGGCAGGTGCACGATTAATTTCATCTGCAAGAACTAAATTTGCAAAAATGGGGCCTTTACGAGTCTCAAAGCAACTCTCTTTGGGATTATAAATAAGTGTACCAATGACATCCGCAGGGAGTAGATCGGGAGTGAATTGGATGCGCTTAAAATCAGCATCTGTAGCCGCTGCTAAAGTTCGTATGCTTAGAGTCTTTGCTAAACCTGGAACGCCTTCTAATAGAACATGCCCATTGGCAAGTAGGCCTACGATCAAGCGGTCGATAAGGTAATTTTGCGCAACAATTACACGACCGATTTCATTGCGTAGTTTTGGGATCCAATCCAGCTCAATAATAGCATCTGGATTGCTTTGATTAGACATATTTTGATGACTCATGTGTTTTGATTATATTTTGCTAGAAAAATTTGATTACAGGTCAATCGTCAACGACAACAACGAAAGTAAAAAGTTTCGCAAAAAACCAAGGATTGATTTTTCCTTAAAGTTGTGTCTATTTGTCTCACATGCCCGCAACCTTATTGATTGTTGATGATGAGAAAAATACCCGAGAAGGGCTAGGTTTAGCTCTTGAGGATAGTTATGATGTATATCTTGCATCCGGTGCAGAGGAAGCGTTCAACTTAATGGATGCAGAAACTTTTGACGTTGTTTTGACTGACTTACGCATGGCTGGAAAATCAGGACTTAAAGTAATCGATCATGCATTGGTACTTTCGAACCAGCCGATTTGTATTATGATGACTGCATATGGTAATGTGGAGACTGCCGTGGAAGCGATGCGTAGGGGCGCCTTCGATTTCTTAACAAAACCGGTAAACCTTGAGAAGCTCGAGATTGTAATTAAGCGCGCTTTGCAAACACGCTCAATGGAGAGTGAAAATGTGCAATTACAGGAGCGCCTGGAGCAGAAATATAGTTTTACTGGTATCGTCGGTAATTCGCCTAGTTTGGTGGAAGTATTGGATAAAGTTAAGCTAGTCGCACCATCAAAGGCTACAATCTTATTAGAAGGTGAAACTGGAACTGGTAAGGAATTAATTGCACAATCAATACACCAAAATAGCGATCGTTCCCGCAAAGCCTTCGTGCCGGTACATTGTGCAGCATTGGCGACGAACTTGTTAGAAAGTGAACTATTTGGTCATGAAAAGGGTGCTTTCACCGGTGCAACAGAGCGCCGGATTGGTCGTTTTGAGGCTGCCGACTCTGGAACTTTGTTTCTTGATGAGATCGGAGAAATTGATGCATCTATACAAGTAAAGCTTCTGCGTTTTCTTGAAACGCGTAGTTTTGAACGTCTTGGTAGTTCTAAACAATTAGAAGTGGATGTGCGATTAGTCTGTGCGACAAATCGTAATCTAGAGGAAATGGTGGAGCGTGGAGAATTTAGGGAAGATTTACTGTATCGATTAAATGTAATTCGCATTTCTCTTCCGCCGTTACGAGAGAGGCCAGAGGATATAGTTACATTGTTGCAGCACTATACTCAGTATTTTAGTGAACAAAATGGATTTAGCGCTGTGAAACTAACGGAAGGCGCTTTGTCAGTACTCTGTGCTTACGCGTGGCCTGGCAATATTCGTCAGTTACGCAACTTTTGTGAAAATATAGTCATTTTAAAGCGTGGATCTGAAATAAATGAGTACGACTTAGACCCTATTTATCAATTAAATCCTACTTCTCTATCTTCTGAGAATCAGGACGTAGGGGTATCGAATCACTCAATGTTAAGTAAATCTGAAAATGAGAAGCGCTTACTGCGTAACGCACTAATTAAGTCGAATGGTAATCGTACAAAAGCTGCAGATTTAATGGGGATTAGTCGGCGTACTTTACACAGAAAATTAATCCAATGGCCTGAATTAGATGTTACTCGGTAAGCGTCATAGAGTATGTTTACAGCTATTGGTTTGACATAAATATGCAAGCAATACGTAATTTTTATAAGTCTGTGATTGGCATGAGCGTCTATCTTAAATTACCCATATTTTTCAGTGTATTAATCTGCTGCATGAATGCTAAAGAGGTACGTATAGCAGTTTCCGATTTATTAGCGGATACAGTAGTCGATACATTAATGCTTCATGCCCAGGAGAAGGACCTACAATTCAAGATCGATAGCATCGGTAGTTTACCAGCGCTTGATAAGCTCAATGCAGGTGAATTGGACATGGCATTAATAGCGATTCCAAGACGATCTACTCAGCCAAGCAGCAATTATCAGCTGTACCCATTTGCTTATAGTACCTCCATAATAGCTGTAAACGTTAATAACCCACTTGATGAAATTAGTATTAATCGTTTAAGCGGCACTTTTGGTTCACATGAGGAACTTAGCCTAAGTAAATGGAGCGAGATTGGTCTTAGTGGATGGGGTAATCGAAGCATTAAGCCTATAGTAGGGCAATTAGAGGGAAGTATATCTCTTGAGCTATTTAAGCATGTAGCCTTAGAAGATGGTAAAATTAGGTCTACAGTTAGTCTGCTCAAAAATAATGCCGCACTTTCCATTATTTCAAATGATGTTGCTGCCATCGCTATACTTCCTACTAATCCGCAGGATAGATATATAAAAGTTTTATCAGTTGCTAAAGAGCAGGATTCCCCCGCCTTCGAACCTTCTGATGATAATATACATTATGGAGATTACCCATTTCGTCTTTCATTCTATATTGCGCTTCTAAAATCGGAAGTTCCCAATCTAGCACATGTAGTGGAAGCTCTGTTAAGCGATTCTGTTGCTAACGTATTGTCCGATTCTCATTTTGTACCGATTCCATATAATGTGCGCCAACAACTACAGATGGATCTGACTTTACGTAGTAAGAGAGTTGTAAAATAAACACAAAAACGCGTTGACATGGATCTTTCCATTGAGATCCTAGCGAATTCTATCACTTAGCGAGCGTAGCTCAGTTGGTAGAGCACCACCTTGCCAAGGTGGATGTCGAGAGTTCGAACCTCTTCGCTCGCTCCATTTTAAGTCTCTGTGGATTTAGTCCCAGAGGCTTTTTTGTTTTTCTATCGAATAATAGATACTAACTATTAATTAATTTTCTTCACGTACTGGATTTTGCAAACTGCCAATACCTGTGATTTCTACAGTAAATGTATCATTAGCTTTTAGATATCTTGGGGGAGTTTGTGACATCCCAATGCCTGGGGGAGTTCCAGTAAGAATAATAGTCCCAGGTAGCAGAGTAGTACTGCCGCTTAGAAAAGAAATAATTTCGGCTACTGAAAAAATCATATCTCCAGTCCATGATTCCTGAATGATTTTACCGTTCAGTAGTCCCCGAATTGGAAGAATTTGTGGATTTGGGATTTCGTCTGCTGTAACTAATACAGGCCCAATCGGGCAAAATGTATCAAAGCTCTTGCTTTTAACCCACTGCCCACCCCTGTGAAAGGGTTGCCAGTCACGTGCACAAACATCATTAGCACAAGTATAACCATAGACGTAACTAAGGGCTTCTTTGCTGTCTACATTTTTGCAATGACGACCGATAATAACTGCTAACTCTGCTTCATAATCGACTTGTTCGCTATGCATATGGCGAGGAAGTACTATTGGCGCATCTGGATGTTGGATAGCAGCAGGATTTTTCATGAATACAACTGGACAATCTGGTCGATCAAGTCCCATTTCGTCAGCGTGCTGCGCATAGTTTAGGCCGATTCCAAAAATAACATTTGGAACTATAGGAGCTAATCGGCGTATTGGAATAATTCGCTCATCGGTTACCTCAAAGTCATTGTATAGGTCTCCTTCTATGCGATAGAGGGTGCTTCCAGATTCAGATGCAAAGTGTACTTTCCCGTCCTGATCGATAATACGCGTAATTTGCATAATGTTTATTGTTAGCAAGAATTAATCCACTTCAAATTTTTTCTTGCGATATGCCGCTTGCATTTCTTTATTGCTGACTTCCTTAAATACGGGGGCTTAGCTCAGTTGGTTAGAGCGCTACCTTGACATGGTAGAGGTCGTGGGTTCGACTCCCGCAGCTCCCACCATTACCTATAGTCAAGTGCTTTAATTTATGGGCTTATTTAGATTTTTTTAGCAGTAATTGTATAGCTGAATCATCACTTGCTTTTTTCAACAATACTGTCATACACCCAACAATCTAATCATTGTTAATTTCCAAAGCGTGGGTAGTTGTTCAAACTGTTTTTTCATAATCAGTGCAGATCGAGTTCAATTAAGAACATCCAGGGCTATGGAGCAGGAGTAGATAGATAGAGATAAAGAAATAGAATGAATTCAAAAATGTATGTAGGAAATCTCTCCTTTGATGCCTCATTTGAGGACATCAAGAGCTTATTTGAAGCTCATGGTGGAGTAGAAGATGTATTCATCGTTAAAGATCGTGAGTCCGGTCGACCCCGTGGCTTCGCTTTTGTAACGATGGAAACTAAAGAAGGTATGGACACAGCTATTGAAGCACTCAATGGAGAAGAGTTCCTAGGTCGTCCTTTAGTTATTAACGAGGCGCGTCCACGTGAAGAGCGCAGCGGCGGAGGTGGCGGAGGTCGCAACTTCGGCGGTGATCGTCGTGGCGGCGGTGGAGGTCGTAACTTCGGCGGTGATCGTCGTGGCGGCGGCGGAGGTCGAGGAGACAGACGTGGCGGCGGAGATCGTGACTTCGGCGGCGGGGAATATTAATTCTAGCCTAACATCTCTTTAATTTTCAAAGGAGCTCATTATTGAGCTCCTTTTTTATTTCCTAGCGCCTTGTCTAGTTATTGTTATGCGCTAGTTCGAGTAAATCTGCCAAGCGATCTATTGTAGTAGCAGATGTTTTTGCAATGAAGCCTCGTGCGTGGGTAAAGTGGACGTCTGGTTGTGAATTAATTTGTGTGAAGTCCAACCTATGGTCATCATTAAAGCGGCGCATACCGTATCCTGTGCCACGACTGTCAGGGTAGATCATTGCAATAACATCCTTATCAAGCTGTTTTTGTGAAAGATAACGAGCCAATCCTGCGGAGGGGTCTTTGGGGAGTGGATCGGTTCGAGGCATATATAGTGCCTTTTTGGTTCTAAAATTCCAGATTTGAGCATGCTCAGATATAAAGTCGATTCGACTCCTTAGCCCCTTTATATATTCAATTAAATCTTGGCCGATCATTAGCATTACTTCCCAAACGGGTTCTCCTTGATGGTGTTCTACTTGGCTCGCAAAACGGCGTAAAAGTGTGATATCAATTGGCGAATTTAGTTTTGCTAATACCTGATGATCAGTTCCCAGCCATGTGGCAGTATCAGCAGGACCTCTGCAGTCTAACCATTCGGATGTTTCGAGCCAGTCGCAGAACTCTAGAGCATCTTCATAAAGGCCTAGATTTTTTAGCACTAAAGATAGTGCGCAAGTTGGTACTTGTTCACTGGGAAGTTGATGATGGTCAAAGTTATAAATTTCTGATGCGTGTTGTAGACCAACATCGACAACAGCAATCGATGAATCTTTAAGGTCTTCTGCGCTAGGATTTCGCCGATATATAGGTACGCATGCTTGTGTGAGGAGCACGCAGCATGCGAGAAAATCGTCTTTATGAGCACCACCAGGATGAGTGATTATAGATGTAAACATACAAACAAACTTCTGCCGCTTAAATTGGATTTGCGCGAGATTATTGATTGAAGTAAAACTACAATCAATAATTTGATGTACAAATAGTGCTCTATTTTCGCTTCGCAGCTTCCCGCTCTTGCGCTTCTTTAATTACGTCTTCAGCAACATTTTTAGGGCAAGCTGCATAGTGAGAAAATTCCATCGAGAACTGACCACGTCCTGATGTCATTGTCCGCAGTGAACCAATATAACCAAACATTTCTGAAAGTGGCGCATCTGCCTTTATTCGTACGCCAGTATTACCAGGTTCTTGAGACTTAATCATACCTCTACGGCGGTTGAGGTCGCCAATTACATCCCCCATATTTTCTTCACCGCAGAAAACATCGAGCTTCATAATAGGTTCAAGAATATCAGGCTTACCCTTTGGCATAGTTTGGCGATAAGCTGCTTTAGCGGCTATTTCGTAGGCTACTGCAGAAGAATCAACTGCGTGGAAAGCGCCATCTGTTAGAGTTACTTTTACACTAACTGCTGGATAGCCGGCAAGTGGACCCTTCTCCATGGAGAATCGAAAACCCTTTTCTACCGCAGGCCAGAATTCGCGAGGAACATTACCACCAACAACTTTTGATTCGAATTCAAAATTCTTAGTTTCTTCCTCTTCGCTGGGCATAATAGGTTCAATAACATAATCTATTTTAGCAAATTGACCGGATCCACCAGACTGTTTTTTGTGAGTATAACTATCTTCAACAGGAATAGTAATCGTTTCTCGATAGGCAACTTGCGGTTTACCAATTTCAGCTTCTACGCCGTAGGTACGCTTTAAAATATCGACCTTAATATCGAGGTGTAATTCACCCATTCCTTTAAGAATGGTTTCGCCAGAATCTTCGTCCGTTTCAACTCGGAAAGAAGGATCTTCTGCCACCATTTTACCGATAGCTACACCTAGTTTTTCAGCTTGTCCTTTGTCCTTAGGCTTTACGGCGATTGAAATAACTGGATCTGGGAAAACCATAGGTTCTAGCGTCGCAGGATTGTTTGGATCGCAGAGAGTGTGACCCGTTTGTGTATTCTTCATTCCAAGAAGAGCCACAATATCTCCAGCTTGTGCTGAATCGACTTCTTCGCGGTCATCTGCATGCATCTCTACAATGCGACCAACTCGCTCTGTTTTTCCGGTGAAGGAGTTGAGCACCGACATGCCCTTGGTAAGTTTGCCAGAGTAAATTCTGGTAAAAGTTAGAGCACCGTATTTGTCATCCATAATTTTGAATGCAAGTGCACGCAAAGGTCGTTCAGGATCAACAATTGCTTTTTCACCAGTTTCATTTCCTTCAGCATCCACTTCTGGTTGCGGGTTGACTTCAGTTGGACTTGGCAAGTAATCGACTACACCATTGAGCACATTTTGGACGCCCTTGTTTTTGAATGATGAGCCACAATAGGTAGGGAAGAAATCTAGATTGATCGTGCCCTTACGTATACACATTTTAAGAGTTGCTTCATCCGGTTCTGTGCCGTCCAAATAGGCTTCCATCGCAGCATCATCTTGTTCGATAGCTGTTTCTATTAATACGGAACGGTACTCTTCAACTTTATCTACCATATCGGCGGGTACGTCTTGTAATTCGTAACTCATTGGGTCTCCAGAATCGTCCCATACCCATGCTTTTCGCGTAATTAGATCGACCACGCCTTGGAGTTCACTCTCTGTGCCAATTGGTAATACCATTACTAAAGGAGTTGCCCCTAAAACTTTTTTTACTTGGTCGATAACCTTGTAGAAATCAGCGCCGATACGATCGAGTTTATTGACATAGATTAATCGTGCCACTTTCGACTCATTAGCATATCTCCAGTTCGTCTCGGATTGAGGTTCGACTCCTCCAGATCCACAGAAAACACCGACACCACCATCTAAGACCTTTAAGGAACGGTATACCTCGACAGTAAAGTCAACATGACCAGGAGTATCAATTATGTTAAAACGATGATCATCCCAAAAACAAGTAGTCGCTGCAGACTGAATGGTAATACCACGCTCTTGCTCTTGTTCCATAAAGTCCGTAGTTGCCGCGCCGTCATGTACTTCACCTAACTTGTGGATTTTACCAGTTAGTTTGAGTATACGCTCGGTAGTGGTCGTCTTGCCGGCGTCTACGTGAGCAAAGATTCCGATGTTTCTGTATTTTGATAGGTCGCTCATTATAATTTGAAGATATTAAAATTGTATTTCGTTTAGAATATAGGAAGAGCAAAAAATCGTTATTTTGCCACTGAATTTACAAAAAAGAGGCGGAGATTAGGGCTCGATACGAATTCTGCAAGACCGTAAAACATAGTATTTCAACTTTGATTCTATTGTTTTAACTATCTTTTTAATAAATAGGTTCTTCAATTTATCGAAAATATACTAATATAAACCTAACAATACCGCTTATATTAAAGGATTAGCCCATTTTTTTGCTTTTAAATGTGGCAGTCATTACTTGTGCTGTAAGTTCTTCTTAAACATATTTCTAAGATGTCAAATTTGTCACATAATGGTCGCCCAAAGATAGCCGTTGCAGGCGCTAGCGGTTTTGTTGGCACGCATCTACGGGAGTATCTTAGCGGGGATTATGACTTTCGTGCATTAACTCGCAGCACCAGCGTTGTCGAAGCTCAATCTAGCTCTGCTAATACGGAGTGGCGATTATGTGATGTTTATTCCCTTCCCAAATTGACCGAAGCGATGCAGGGATGTGATTTTGGTATTTACCTTGTGCATTCGATGGCGCCCTCTAGCCGCTTAATACAAGCTAGTTTTGAGGATACGGATTTACTCCTAGCAGATAACTTTATTCGTGCAGCTGAAGCAGCTGGCCTGCGCCATGTTATTTATTTGAGTGGCCTTTTGCCGGAGACCGAAGAGGAGTTATCGCCTCATTTGCGTAGTAGGCGTGAAGTGGAAAAAGTTTTACGTAGCCGGACGGTCAAGGTCACCGTACTACGAGCCGGACTAATTTGTGGTCCTGGCGGATCCTCTTTCTCAATGCTGGTTAATTTGGTGCGACGCTTACCTATTATGTTTTTTCCAAGGTGGGCCAATTCAATGACTCAATCAATTGACATAAAAAACATATGCGAAGCTTTTGGGTATTGTTTTAACGACAGTGCATTAGCTGGAGGCGTGTATGATTTAGGTGGTCATGAGCCTATGAGCTATCGAGAGCTAATTGTTCGAACTGCGCAAGTACTTAGTCGACCTATATATATAGTTAACTTTCCTTGGAATTGCTTTCGCATATCCAAGCATTGGGTCGCTTTTTTTGGTGGTGTACCCACAGCATTGGTAGGACCCCTACAAGAAAGTTTACGACATAATTTAAAAGCCCGCCCGAATCCACTCCTAGACCGATTACAAGCAACACTGATTGATTTCGATCAGTCGATCCTTCGATCTGTTAACGATAAGGGGATGCCTAAGGCGAATCCGCGTAGTGAGACTCAATCAACAGACACTCAGCAAATTCGTAAATTGCGCCGTGTTCGATCTGTACAGCGAATGGCGCTAGTGACTAAGTTAGATGCTCGCGCNGTGGCAGAAGAATATGCATCTTGGCTAACGAAGACTTTCCGCGGNCTGATTTGTGTGGAGCAAACTGCGCAGGGAGTGATCACATTTATTGGTTTAAAGCGCTNCAAGCTTCTNGAGCTCACACCAACTCCTTACACAGTNGATAACAAGCGTCGNTGNGCCTTCTATGTAACGGGTGGCTTACTTTCTCGCTCTGTTGAACCTCCAGGTCGTTTGGAATTTAGGTTATTCCCACAAAGTGAATGTTTGATTGCGTCTATACATGGCTTCGCACCTCGCTTGCCGTGGTGGATTTACGCNAGCACACAAGCTCGTGTTCACTTAGCTGTAATGCATGCATTTGGTCGGCATTTAAAGCGTTTGCATAAAGATTAGGTCGTCTCTTTTGGTTTGCCCCACCATCTTCAAAGCGTTGTCTTCAAACTTTATGAAAATTTAGTTTCTCCTGATGAGCACAAAAATTAAAATATACGATACTACTTTACGTGATGGCACACAAGGTGAGGGTGTTTCTTTTACTGTAGCAGCAAAGTTAAGAGTGGCGGAGAAACTCGATCAGTTCGGCATTGATTTTATTGAGGGTGGATGGCCCGGCTCAAATCCGCGCGATATGGCATTCTTTGAAGCTGCAGAAAAGCTGGATCTAAAACATGCGAAAATTGCTGCTTTTGGTTCAACTTGCCGTGCATTAGTTGCTGCTGAAGAGGACCCACAGCTAAAGTTATTACTAGATGCTAAGACTCCTGTAGTCACTATTTTTGGTAAGACTTGGTTGTTACACGTCACGGAAATATTGCGCACTACAGAACAAGAGAATCTCCGCATGATTGAAGATTCCGTACGCTTTTTAGTTTCAAATGGACGTGAGGTAATTTATGATGCAGAACATTTTTTTGACGGTTATTGTGATAACCCCAGCTATGCCATGCAGACCTTGGAAGCGGCTAAGAGTGGAGGCGCGTCTAATTTAACTCTTTGTGATACGAACGGTGGTAAGCTAGTATCACAGTTACAATCTATAGTCACTGAAGTGAAAGCACATTTCCCCGATACTCCTATTGGAGTACATTGTCATAATGATTCTGGACTAGGTGTGGCCGTTTCACTAACTGGAGTAGAAGCAGGAGCGACTCTTGTTCAGGGCACAATAAATGGCNTGGGTGAAAGAAATGGTAATGCGAATTTAACGACCCTAATACCAAATTTATCCCTTAAAATGGGGTACACATTGCATTGTAGCAAAAATATAGAAAAATTACGCGAGCTTTCTTTATTTGTGGATGAAATGGCAAATCGTGCATCCGACAATACAGCGCCCTTTGTCGGATCCAGCGCCTTTGCTCATAAGGGTGGTGTGCATGCGGATGCTGCAGCCAAGGTGAAGCATAGTTATGAGCATATTGCGCCAGAGCTAGTCGGNAATCATACTCGTGTCTTAGTTTCAGATATGTCGGGGCGAAGTAGTATCATGATGAAGGCAAAGGAAATAGGCGTCGATCTAGAACCTCGCAGCGAACAACTTAAAAAGTTTTTAGCTGAATTAAAAGACTTAGAATATAAAGGTTATGAGTATGAAGCTGCAGATGCATCATTTAAGCTACTCTTAGGTCGTTTTCTAAAGGGTAAACAGCCTGATTTTGATTTAGTTAGCTATCGTGTCGTAGTTAGTAATGAATCCTCTGCACGGCCATCCTCTAAGGCTTCAGTCCAAGTGCGAATTAATGGAGACGTATACAATACGGAAGCTGTAGCTACGGGTCCAGTGGCTGCATTAGACCAAGCATTACGTAAAGCGATCGCTCCAGTATTCCCAGAGATTATGCAAGTCGAACTGGTCGACTACAAAGTGCGTATTTTAGAAAGCCAGCATGGTGCAGATGCGATTATTCGCGTGCAGATTGAAAGCGAAGACACACAAACAAGTGAAACATGGGGCACAGTGGGAGCGAGCGATAATATTATCGAAGCTACGTGGGAAGCTCTGGTTGATTCAGTAGAGTATAAAATTCAAATGGATGCTCATTCTAGTGACAGCTGAAGCGTGTATATCTAAGTCGAATATATAATTAACTGCATACTTTATGATCCGAAAAGTCTCGCATTAACTGTATACTATTCACTATTTCCTAGAGTATGAACCGAATCTCAAAAGCATTTGCTACTGCCAAAGCAGAAAATCGTGCTTGTTTTATTGGCTATTTATGTGCCGGTGACCCAGATTTTGATACCTCTGTTTCTGCATGTCGTAGCTTAATTGACAATGGTGTGGACATTCTTGAGTTAGGAGTACCATTTTCAGATCCTTTAGCAGATGGGATTACCAATCAACTAGCTGCCCAAAGAGCGTTAGAGAGTGGAATGACTGCTGAGCGTGTGCTTGAGCTTGTGCAAGCGGTTCGAGCATTTAGCGAGATACCAATTGTATTTTATACCTATTACAATCTAGTTTTTGCTAAAGGTAGTGAAGCGTATGCATCCGCTGCCAAGCAAGCTGGAGTTGATGGCATATTGACCTTAGACCTGCCTCCTGAAGAAGCGCAGGCGCATTTGGCTGCATGCGAAGCTGTGTCCTTATCTACTATTTTTATTGTAGCTCCAACAACACCAGATGCTCGCATCCAGACTATTTGCGCAGCCACGACTGGATTTGTTTACTATGTTTCTCGTGAAGGTGTGACAGGTGAGCGAGCATCTATGTCGGAGGACATAGCAGCGCGCGTTACAACCATCCAGCAGCACACAGATTGTCCTGTGGTAGTTGGCTTTGGTATTTCAGCTCCAGAACATGTGAAGACAGTTTCTCAAGCTGCCGATGGGGTTGTAGTCGGTAGTGCCATTGTCAATTGCATTGCTAACAATCTAGCGGATCCAAAAGCGATTAAAGGAGCGCTTCTGGATAAATTAAGCGCTCTATGTTCTGCCGAAGCCTTATCCAAGTAAGGTTTTAAAAATATCGATAGTAGCAGTTGATCGCTTAACTTCTTTGACCCTTGGCGGCACGCTCGACACGCGCGGTGTAGTCTTCTAAGCTTCTATCATTCTTAATCTGGAGTGCGCGTTTAAGAAGAGGTAGCGCTTCTCGATATTCATTTTTTCTTACAAGTGCTTGGGCGTGAGCAACTAGCGCTTTGCGCTCGCTGTCGCGTATTTTTGCCGCTTGTTCATAGCGGGTGATCGCCTCGGCCATAAGATCTTGATCTGCGTAGTAATTGCCCAACTCAATAAGTGCTTCTCCATTTAACGCATCCCGCTCGACGATTTTATTTAAGGTGGCGACCGCAGTGGCATCGTCTCCTTCGTGGCGTGCGATACGTGCTTCGGAAGTGAGTAAACGTAAATCCTGTTCTTCACTCAGCACAGTTGCAGTCTTTGCTCGTATTGAAGNAATCAATACTTTGGCTTGTGAAAAATTGCCAGTTTGTGTGAGCACATCTGCTGCGCGGACTAGTGGTTTACTTTGATTTGAATCTGCTATTTCAACTGCGGCAAGGTAGGCATGAAGGGCTAAGTCAGAATAGTCATTATTCATATAGATATCACCAAGTAGCATTAGGGTTGTTAGGTCCGTTGCACCCATGCGGTGAACAATTTCGATATTTTGTGCAGCCTTAAGTACTTCATCTTTTCCTATGTATGCATTGCCCTGTAGTAACCAATAGTCAGCGTTATTTGGTTCGTCTTTGAGTAAGGTTTCAAATAGAGCGACTGCCTCTGTATAACGCTCGGTTTCCAGTAAACAGCGGGCAAGACCAATTTTCCAGTCCTTTACATCTGGCTGAATCAAAATGGCCTGTCGATAAGCTGCTTCCGCTGGATAGTACTTCTCTTCGCTTAAGTAACCATATGCTAATAATCCGTAAGCGCGGCCATCGACAACACCAAGCTCTAAAGCTTTAGAAATAGTCGGAATTGCTTTTTTGAAATTTCCATCCTGGACGTATACAAGCCCAAGATTCTTATACGCACGGCGAAATTCTGGATGCTTCTTTGTGGCACTGGTATAGTATTTTTGCGCTTTAGCTAAATTGCCTTCTTGGAAATATAAATTCGCAAGAATAAAGTCAAAGGCAGCGCTACTCGACGATTTAATTTGGGGTTCTAATTGTTTGATAGCAGCCTTTGGGCTCGCCTTAATCAAATCAATTAATGTACGTAACACAGTCTTCTCGGTATCAGATATCTTTGGCTCATATTCGCCCAAGAATCCATAACTACCTAGAAAGGATTTAACGAAGCTTTCGTCTTTCCACATCTGCGAAGTAGAATACTTATTCGCTGTTTTGCCACTTACTGATAGGTTTGTGAGTGAAGCGATCAAGGCCACACTTAGAAGTAATATTTTGAATGAATGCATAATCTTGAGGGAGAAATGATTAGTGTAAGAAAAGAAAATTAGTTTTCGTTAATAGGCTTAATCTAGAGCATAAGGAATTTTGACCCTAGTACGGGTTTTGACTTTGCGACCGTCTTTTTCACCAGCAGTAAACTTCCAACCACGTATGGCATCTATTGTGGGTGCCTCAAAAACTGGATCACTTGACTGTTTGACGACAACATTAACCACATTTCCAAATTCATCGATTATAAATTCTGCAACGACGAAGCCCTCTTGACCACGGCGTTTTGCTGTACTGGGATATTTAGGAGAACTTTGCTTTCTAGGTCGTGGCTTGTTATCCAGATCTCCGATATCAAAGATGTCTAGCGTGCCCAGATCTTCTTTTTTTGCATTAAAACTAGGCATCGCAAAGTCTCCAGAAAGTGATCCACCCGTGCCTGGGTTAAGTGCCATATCCAGCTGCTCTAGAGTTATGGGAGGTGGAGGCGCATCTAATTCTGGAGGGGGTTCCTCTTCTTCAGGTTCTGGAGGAGGAGGCGGTTCCTCAGGAGGTGGCGGTGGGGGCGGGGGAGCGATTTCAAGGGTATCGATAGACTCAGGAGCTTTTTCGTATTGAGTAAAAATTTGCGTCAGTGGTATGGCTAAAAAAAGTAATATGCAGACGCAAACACCTATAATTATGCTGCGAGTCTGATTACTATCTCCTGAAGGAGGTTGGTAAACCGGTGCCATTGAGTGCTAGATATAAATAAGTATTTTAAGTGGTGCGCACTCAGCGCTTCGTAGAAAAGTTAATAGACTTTGCTCCCGCTAGTTTAGCCTCACCGTAAACACGAGAGAAAACTCCGTGACTGGCACCTTCGTCTGCTTGAATAATAACTGGTATATCTTCATTTAAGGTAAGGCGTTTAACGATCGCAGAAACGCCACTAATACCGATGTCGCGGCCACCATAAATAACCTTATTATTTTTTGTAACTGCAATAAGAATACTATTTTTTTCTAGCTGAATAGCAGCAGCAGCTTCTGGCTTATTGACTTCTACACCTGTCTCTTCGACGAATACGGTAGTAACAATGAAGAAAATTAGGAGGATAAAGACCATATCGATCATCGGTGAGAGATTGATCTCTACATCATCACGGTCGTCAGAGGTTAAATTTCGTCGCATAATAGCTTGGGATTAATTTGGAAATTATAAGATGGTTTAGTCGAGCTTGAGTTTCGTTAAGCTCATCGCTTCGATCCGAGCAAGTGCCGCTTCAATTGCATGCTTACGGCGGCGTACAATAAGAATAAGAAATATACCAGGAAGAGCAATAAATAGCCCGGTCTGCGTGGTAATGAGAGCTTCTGAAATTCCTTCAGCGACTTTAGCAGCGGTCTCCGAACCACCACCGCTAGAAATGGCTGCAAAGGTCCCGAGCATACCAATAACTGTTCCGAGTAGGCCCATGAGCGGTGCCGCAGCAACCAGTGTGTTGAGAAAAACGAGTCGCCGCTCGATATTGTGAATCATTGACTGACGAATTTCCTCAAAACGTCGGCGCACGTGCTTGGCTTGACTCACGTTTTCTTGGGTATAGCGGATGATGGCTCCGGCTCGCCCAGTGGCACTTTTAGGATTATAAATCCAATGCGTCCACTCACTTTCTTGGCCCATTTCGGAAGCTTGCGTTTTCAGTGTTAGAAGTAACTGAATACCGTTTGTATAAATGAGCGCTGCTAACAAGACTAGTGGTATCATAACCCAACCACCACTTATCCATACTCCCCAGCATTTGTACAATATTTCTAGCACGGAATCGATTTCTCTCTAATTTTTTACGATATAAAAGTTAGAAATTTTTATCCAGCATTGTTACTTTTAGAAGCCGCGACACCATTCATAAAGCCAACTGCAGTTTGCTCCAAATCACCGATTTTTTGCTTTGCCATACGAGATAATAATCCATGCAAGATGAGTGATGGAATCGCTACAATGAGACCAAGCTCAGTGGTCACGAGCGCTTCGGAAATACCGGAAGATAAACTTTTCGCGTCACCTGTACCAAATATGGTTATCAAATTAAAGGTTTTGATCATACCAGTGACAGTACCTAAAAGTCCTAATAGGGGAGCAGCAGCAGCGGTTAGTGCCATGAAGGATAGAAAGCGCTCAAGCTTTGGACGAACAGCTAAGATTTTTTCGTAGAGTATTTCTTCCAAAGTGCCGCGTTTTTCATCGGCATGTTCGATTCCAGTAAGAAGTAATTCTCCACCCATTCCTTCAACCCCTTGTGCTGCTTTTTGTGCGTCTACTGTGTTACCGCTTTCCATACTGCTGAGGACTGCTTGTACTTTTTCTGGGTCTGGTGTTTTGAAGGTGGTAATTTCTTTTATTTTAAAGATACCGAGTAGTAAGCAGACGAAGCCTAGGGCTATAATTACTGTACCCACACTGCCACCCTTAGCTAAGTGTTCACCTATACTGTCATTGCCTTCGACGATCTTCAGCGCCTTGCCTAGAGTAGCATCCGCTGGAATGCTACCTTCACCTGACTCGACTAACTGGCGAATCCCATCGCTGTATGCTTCGCCAGGCAGCGCTATAGACGCCTCTGCTGCATTTAGCTTGGTGACCGCTAGGCCAGCGACCTCAGTTTGTTCAGATGCATAATAGACAGTGGGGCCAAAGGCCGCAAAGCGTCCTTGTTCTATATTGCCCTCGGGCGTGAGCGCCACGCCAGCGAAACTGTA
>PAAN01000037.1 GCA_002699365.1 Coraliomargarita sp.
TTTTGGTAAGTTTACTGTTCTTTCCTATATTTGTTTATTTTTTACCTGCTTTTGGTTTTTGGGTAGCAATGGCAATAGGCTGTGCTTTTACAGGATCATTAATGTTTGGATTGTATAGGTTCCTCTAAACATATAAAGTTTTTATTATTCTCAAATGCAAAGAACGTTTTTCTTGCTTTGGCTGAATATTCACAACGTGGTTTGTTATCATAACCATCAACAACTTCAATAGTAATTGACCCGTTTGTCAAGGCTGTAACTAATACAAGTAACCATTCTTTCAATTGTATCTCCTAGAGAGCTTTAACTATATTATCGTGATAGGCTTGGATATCATGATCGCCTATTGAATCAAACTTTCTATCTTTAATGCCAGCCCACATGCCTTTGCACCAATCTTTAAATCCTGGTTTACCTATCTTACAGTCTGATGTGATGTAATGTAAGTTACCATGGTGTCTGTAGCCCATTATCCATAACGGTACCTTTGTTACTATATCATTGTTGTTTCTCCAACGATGATGTTCAACGTTAAGGCTCTTGCAATATGCATTCCAACCTACTCTAGGTGAACCATAAGTATACAATTCTACAGGATCATTTAAGTCAGCATTGTGTTTAGCTCGGCTTGACATAATAGTTGCCATTGCCGCTCCTAAACTATGTCCGCAAAACCAAAGTTTCTTTTTTAGGTTAACTTTTCTGTCAATGTCTTCGCACACCATTGGCCATAGTTCGTCTACTTCTTCTTTGAAGCCTTTATGTACTCTGCTAACAGTTTCAGCCATCACAGGTATAGCCTTAAGGTCAGCACTTATATCGTTCCATTGAGTAGGTTCAGTGCCTCTACAAGCTATTACTAGATCCGTTTTGTTCATAAAACGATATGCTTGAGCACCTTCTTTATTGTAAAATTCTGTTGTAGTAAAGCCTAACTTTTTCGCTTGACTTGTTGCTTTTTTTGTGTTATAGTATGCTATACGTGACAAATTAGCAAATAGCAAGGATCTTTGTTTGAAATTTAACTTTTCTATCATAATTTACCTTCTTCTTAACCTAAACATATTTATCGTTTCATAGCTAAATATGTTATATGAGGACAAACTGACATGAAAAAAGTCACCAGATCTATATTACAAGAACTAAACAACCTTAGTTGGACAAAGGATAAGGAAAGCCTTATAGCTACTACAGGGCATAATTTAATAGAAAGCACTATTAATTTGTTCCAAAAGATATCTGAACAGTATTCAGATGAAGAAGCTATGGAGTTAGAAAGGCGTTTTATCAACAGTGTAAGAACAGGTGATCCTAAGAAGTTTAGACGTGGTATAACAAAGATTAAAGAAAGCAAGAAGCATGATACTTAAAGAAGGTGGGAATATTTTTAAGGATGCCGAAGGTAAACCTGTTACACAACGTATTGCTAGAGGCGATATCGATACTACTCTAGATTGGGTAGAAAAGATTACAGGGCTCAATCACAAAGAGATGAAGCTAGGTAGCACGGGCATTAGAAGTTCTAGTGGTGATATAGATGTTGCAGTTGACCAAAGTCAACACAGTAAAGAAGAAGTGTTCCAGAAATTAGTTGCATGGCAACAAAAGAATCACCCTAATGATAATTCAAGACAATGGGTAGCAAAGTCAGGTACCAATGTACATTTGAAAACACCAATTAACGGCAATCCAGCTAATGGCTTTGTACAAACAGACTTGATGTTTGGCAATCCAGAATGGATGAAGTTTGCACTTAAAGGTATGGGCGATGGTACACCTTACAAAGGATCGCATAGAATGATATTTTTGGCTAGCATCGCAAAAGCACAAGGTATGATGTGGTCACCTACAAAAGGGCTAGTAGATAGAGAAACAAAGGAAGTTATTACAACTGATCCTAATGAGATAGCAAAGAAATTAATTGGTCCAGGAGCCAACAGAGCTAACCTTGATAGTGTAGAAACTATTAACAAAGCAATTAAAGGTCGTCCAGACTATGAACAACTCACGGCAGATGTAAGAGCAAACTTTGAAAATCAAGGATTGCCTATGCCAGAGTCTAAAAGTATTAGATCAGGAATGATGTTAGCAGAAAGAGAACTAGACGAACTAGGTCCTAGTTCAGTAATGAGAGGTATTGGAAACGTAGGTAAAGGTGTTGCAGGAGCACTACGAACAGCCAAGGGGGGCTTTATGGCTGGATATAAATCTAAGGATGGATATGCGGCGGCTAAGAAAGCATACACAGATGCAGGTGGTGGAAAAACTACAATAGGACAAGTGAAAGATCTAGCAAAAAGAACTTGGGACAGAGCAACAGACGATGTAGTTACTGTACATGGCAATGTCAAAGGCAAATATAAAAAGAAAAAAATTGCTAGAAGTGATCTAGACATGTACACGAAAAAAGGATGGAAAGAAGTTGATCCTAAAAAGAAAAAACAAATTAAAGACAAAGATGGTAATGTATATACTCTAAAAGACGATAGTAATACTAAGGAACAACCTAAGAATGTTGTAATTGTAAGACAAAAAAAGTTTGGCACTGAACGACAAACAGTACCAATCAATGTTTATAATGCCAATAGAGGAGAATATGATAAAGCCGGCTTTAAAATGCAAGGCTACGATAGTTCTTCAACAGAAAGTATTAAAAAAGAAAGCATTAATGAAGGTGCTAGAATACAACACATAGAAGATTTGGTTTTCTTCGAAGGTTCAAAAGGAGCCATGAGAGCATTGGCAAGTTTAAGGAACATGGCAAGTGGAGGACATAAAGATGTTACAATCAAATGGGATGGATCTCCCGCAGTCATTTTTGGTCGCGATGAAGATGGAGAGTTTATACTTACAGACAAAGGTGGCTTCGTTAAAAAAGGCGGAGTTGGTAGAGCAAAAAGTCCAGATGACCTTAAGGCAGAGCTCCTCGGTCGTAGTGGTGGAAAGTTCAAAGATGATCCAGGCCGTATAAAATTTGCTGACAGCATGGCAGAAATATTTTCTGTATTTGAAAGAGCAGTTCCAACAGATCATATAGGATTTTTCAAAGGGGATTTGCTTTATTACAACACACCTAAAGTTATTGATAAAAACTTTGTATTCAAACCTAATCCAAATGGTGTAGAGTATGCAGTAGATATAGCAAG
Source organism: Coraliomargarita sp. (assembly GCA_002699365.1). GTDB lineage: Bacteria > Verrucomicrobiota > Verrucomicrobiia > Opitutales > Coraliomargaritaceae. Next base: position 3,147 of record PAAN01000037.1, read on the forward strand.
TGACTTAGGAAAACGTATTGCTAAAAGCAAGACAGCAGTAGTTGTACATAGAATGGTTGATTTAGATGGATCTGAATCAGGTTTAAAAGATTTAGGAATGTTTCAAGGTAATGAACTGTTAGTTGTTCCACCAATGAGCGTAGAAACACCACCAGAAGTACCTAACGAAGAAGTAGAAAGACTTGCAAATATTATAAAACAAGATAGTGCTGATATAGATAGTTTGCTTGATAAAGCAAAATTACAGTCAATGAAATTATCGGACTTTGATAACATACTATACAATTATGTTAACCAAAGTGTAGACAGGGGAACACTAGATAAACTAGGCAGAGACTTTATGAGTTGGTTAATGAACCATGAAAAGATTAGTGCACCTAAAAAAGATAAGATTGCAAAATATGTAAAACAAAATATGAAAGCATTTTCTAGCTTATGGGAAGTAGTAAGTGGTATAATGAAGGTAAAAAATAATATTATAAAACAATTAGATTCACAGGGAGGTTCTGTAAAGGCAACTACAGCAGGCCAGCCTGGAGGAGAAGGATATGTCTTAGCACACCCTGGCGGAGACATGAAACTGGTAAATAGAGCAGGGTTCACAGCGGCCAATAGAGCCGGACAACGATAGGAGAAAACTATGAAGATGACAGAAATGATGGACAGCGAAGCATTCCAACCAATCAAAGCTGATCTGGGTTATGTACAAGCAGAAGCTATTCCAGTCAAAGGCGGCAGTGCTCACGATATGTCTGACAGTGAAAGAAAATTAGCAAAAATGGGTCAACAGATTGCGGCGGCATTAAGTCCAAGAAGCAGTGATTTAATTTGGAAAGATGATCAACAATTTTTAGATGCATTGCATTTTTCTAATGCATTAATCCATTCAGGTCGTGAAGATACACTTGATAGTGTTATTGCAAGAACTAGAGGAATGGACAAAGAAAAAGCACAAGCTATATTTGATTTTATTAAAACAGGCAACGTAGACATTACAAAGTCTGCACCAGATCCAGACCAACAAGATCGCGGTATTAATAACCTAGCTAAAGCAGTAGCAAAAGCATAATGGAATTCCTACAAGAACTTCATGAGGCAAGAATGACTCGTAACTCGTCAGGACTTAAAGCTCTGACATATACAGATTGTTGCGAAAGAGCTTACTTGACCATGTTGATTCTTGAAACGTTAAGACGTTTTCCTACCACGGCACCTTATGCTCATGGTTATGCAAAAAGCACATCAGGATACGATAGCTATAAACACTTTAGAATAAGTGGCACGGACTTGTACAACTTTGTTTACTTTGTTGTAGGAGATCAGAACGCTCAAGACAAGTTAAAGGATCCAGGTAATGCAAGAAAGAAACGTGAGAAAACACAGTTTCCAGTGATGGCTTTCAACAGATATGTGAGTAACATGTCAAGAGGATTTGCTCCAAGCTCAGCCGACGAACAATTCCTTATAAGGGCAGAAAGTACATTAGGAATAACAAACTCTGATTATAAAGCAACCAGACGAAACTTATTCAGCTTTAATAGACTTCCTACGTTTGAAAAGAAAAAGACGGTTACTAGATTATTATTAGCATCTAGAGCCAAACTAAGATCAAGTGATATTATTAAATATCTTGAACAACTATCTGCTCAACGTGACTTAGAAACATATAAGGTTACGGATCCAGAACCAAAGATTAGTATGCCAGACATAGAAGTAACAGGTAAAGACCTAGCAGGTTACAGATATCTAGTTGGTTCTAAGAATTTAATGATGACAAAGAAGTTTTTAGAACTTGCAAAAGACGGCAAATCAATTCCTCCACAGATGGTACAAGCATATTTGCCTGCTATTACAATGATAGATAATATAGTAAAAGCAGGGCCTGGTTTCGTACAAATGCTAAGAACATTAGAAAATCGAGCTAAAAAGACGCCTAATACCTAATATTTTTCCTAAATTGGTAAATACATATAACAACTTCGTAGAGTAACGAAGGTGTCATTTTAAGAGAAAATAGGAGAAAAAAAATGGCCGGAATAACAAAAGTAAATCCAACAGCAACTAAGGTTCCACACGCAAATATTGGTAAACCAGTTCAGTTGTTTACAATCGATTACATTAATGCAATTAATGGTTCAGCAGGACCACTTGGTGCACAAAAGGCAGTATTAGATACAATCATGAATACTGCAACAATCATCATGGCAGGCCCATTAGGTAACTCAAACACAGAACAAACTTTCATGACAGAAGGTGAAGATTCAGTTGTTGTAGCTACACTACAAGCGGCAATCAGAGCATTAGGTACAGTTGACTCAGTTGACTTATCAGGCGCTACTGTAAATGCTAAAACACTTGTAATTGCTGTATAATTATAGTAATTAAAATAAGTTAAATTAAAGGGCTCATTCACATTGTTTGAGCCCTTTTTTTATGACCGGTAAATAGAAGTATGATTGCCTATACCCTTATAGATATAACTGAAACAAAAAGCTATAGAAGTGCTGATCAAAAATTAAATCATCAGCAGGCAAACTTTATGACGTTCTTTCAGACTTTATGTTTGAGAAGCAACTATGGTTATGAAAATTCGCCAGTCATTGAAAAATTATCTGAAAAAAAATTACGTGAACTAGGGTTTGGTACTGACTATAAAGGTAGCCACAACGTATGGCGCCTAGCATTAACGGTTGATGAAGGACGAACCTTCGGAGACATAAAAACTTTCGAAGAAGACTTTGATTTAGTGCCTGTGATAAATGCTTTAGATGAGACGATTAAGATAAATAATAACGTATTTAGAACAGCAGACAAAAAGGCAAAAAACATAACATTTAAGGCAGACGACACATAATATCAGGCAATGTATGCAAGGCCCCTTCCTCGAGAGAGAATGGAATGGAGAGATAATATTATGGCAAGAGCCACAAAATTAGAGCGTGAAAGTCTAGAAGCACATGTTGATCTGTGTGAGCAGAGATATATCAATTTAGAAGCACGTCTTGAGAAGATTGAGATGAAAGTGGAGCATATCCACTCTGATATCACCAACGGGAACAAAGCAATGATGAAAGTAGTTCTAGGTGCCACAGGTACTATAGTAGCTGGATTACTTTCCACTATAGTTGTTCTCTTAATTTCCTTTAACTAAGAATAGAAAAACATAAATACTGTTATGCTAGTAACAGAGATCATAACTTCTGACCTAAGTGAAAAACAGATCTGGGGACGCAGAGGTAAAAAACTTGTTAGAAAATATAGGTGCGCCGCTGGTAGACGCAAAGGAAGAATTGTGGCATCAATGGCACAGTGTTTCGCCGCACCTAACATGAAAGCCAGGATGGCTATGAAAAAAACTAGAGCTAGGCTAGGTGCAAGAATGGCAAGAAAAGCTCGTAGGACAAAAAGAACAAACCCGGCTTCTATTGCATTGAGAAGATTGAACAAGAGAGCAAAATGATTATATCAGAGATAATACCTGAAGGTGCAGTACAGATTTTTGGTCGGAACAAAGGAAAAGTTGTACGTAAGTATAGATGCACCAGTGGACAGAAAAAAGGTAGAATCGTTGCAAAACCTACAACATGTTCAGCACCTATTAGAGTTTCAAGTAGGATAGCTATTAAAAAAGCAAAAGCAAGACGTTCACCATTAATAAAAATTAAAAGTAGATTTACAAAAAGAATGAGTCCTAACACTAGAAGATTAACAAGATTAAATAAAACACGACTTAAACCAACAAAAAGAAGCACGGCTAAGCGTAAAAGGATCAAGTAATGAGATTCAATGAATTTAATATTGTAGAGTATGGTGGACAAACACAAGGTACAACAGGAACAACAGGTTCCAGTAAAGTTGGACAACAAATGGGAGCAGGTAAAACAGCTCCAGCACCTAATACAGCACTACAAAAGAAAGCACAACAGGCTACACAACAATCTAATGCCAACCTAGCTAATCAAGTTCTTAAACCAGGACAAAAATTATCTATAGGCGGTAAGGATACAGTAGTTGATAAAGTTCAAGGTAAAGAAGTTACTATAGCTGATCCAAAAAACAAAATGGCTCCTAAAACTGTACTACAGAAAAAGGATCCTATGATAGCAGGAGCAATTCAGGCAATGGCTCAAGGCGCACCTAAATGAGGATAACCGAATTACTACAAGACTTCCATATACAAAGAAGTAACGAAGAACAAAATGTGCTTGATAAATGCACAGAACTTAGACCATTTGACAGTTTTTCTGAAAGAGATAGATCCATATTAGAGAATCTTATACGCAAAGCATTAGTAAGTAAAGTAATGCAAGGCAACACTGTAATGGTTAAAGTGAATGAGTTTTGACAAGTATCTAACAGAACAATTAGAAGAAATAATAGAATCTAATTTGATAAGGGTAGCAATACCATATCAAAAAGGTAATAGCATACGTGTAAAGAATATCATTATACGAAAGCATCATAACGGTTATAGACTATTTAATTTAACTACAAACAAACATATATGTACAACTTTTGCTAAAGCAACTGCATTGGCTGTTGCAAAAATGACTGTGGAAAAGGTACCGTTTGACCTAAAAATACTGCAAAAAATGGATGATAAGGTAGCAAAATATTATATGGATGCTCTTTATGCCAAAAGAAGCATGAAAACAGGGGAAACCGAAGAACGTAGAGAGTCTGCAGAGGTACAATTTGATATAGCTACACAAGAAGCCTGGACCGCATTGGCCGCCATAGAAAGATATATATTTGATAAATAAAAGTAAGAGTTGTAATAAAAGGAATAGAACATGCTATTAAAAGAATTTTCAAAAAGAGTCTCATCAGATGACCTGAACGAGAATCTATCCAAGCAATTTGGAACTAGAATTGATGTATCTAAGTTCACACTTGAACAGTTAGAAGATGCACGTAACAAAATTAGAACTAAATTATCTCAAATTGAAACTAACGAAAGTTTTGATGCTGTACACTCAAGCAATGATTACCAAAAAAACAAGATGTTCCTAGATGTCCTTAATACAGCTATATCAGAGCGTGAGGAAGACGATACAGATAAAAAAGATGAGCCAATGATAGTTTCAAAAGCAGACAAGAAGGCTAACACAAAAGCATACCAAGAACTTGTAAAGGGCAACAAAAGATACAAAGCAGGACCTGGAGTTTCAATAACAGAAGGTGCTGAAGAAGAAGCCGCACTTACTATGGCCGCAAAGGACATGGTAGACAGGGTAACAGGCTGGATGGAAGATACAGCAGAAATGCAAACTGAATCTATGTTAGAAATAGGCGATAAGATTAGAGATGAAATGGGTGTTGACAAGTCCGAACAATTTATCGGCAGTGTTAAACCTGCACTCGAAAGTTTGTTCACGTCATTGGAAAGCACCAGAGACGCCTTAACAAGTGGCGTAGCCATTTTGACAGGCGAAGGCGCACCAGCTACCATGGGCGATGAAATTCCTGCGGACGACGATATGGACATGGAGCCAACCGTCGACGACGATGAAGGAATGGAAGCAGATGACCCAGAAGGCGATGAGTTTGCCACATCAGATGCCTCAGCAGGAGGTGATGAACCGGCGGACAGGGCCAAACGCGAAAGCGTTGAATTAAGCAAAAGATTAGGCTTGCTATTAGCAGGATCAAAAAAAAAGGCTATCAAATAGGTGAAGCTGAAGCAAACACTACAACTTCAAACACAAAAGACGGCCTAGCCCAAATACTACATCTTAAATTACAACAAGGCGCAACTAGAATAAGTTGGGATGACTTGAACATGTTTCTCGATAATGTAGGCAGTGAACACTTTGACCAAAAAAGTTTTGTAAAGGCATATAACAATGACTCAAGAATACAAGAACTTGTCGACAGTTTTGATGAAAACGGTGTAGTTTTAGCAGGTGGAGATGCTCCACAAACCAAACCAGAAGATAAAACTGTCGACAAAATGGCTAGCAGAGCGGCTAAATCAGCACTATCATAAACCGGTTGACAAACTTTTATTTTTAATATATAATAACAGTTGGAGAAAAATTATGGCCGTAGCAGAAGATAGAACAGATGAAGAAATCATTGCTCAAATCAAAAAAATATTAGAAGATTATGTCAAACCAGCAGTAGACAGCCACGGTGGAGTAATTGACTTTGTAAGTTACAAAGACGGACACTTACAACTTATTTTGGGAGGTGCATGTAGCGGGTGTGCAAGTAGCACAATCACTCTCAAAATGGGTGTGGAAAATATGGTAAAACATTATGTTCCTGAAGTACATACTATATCAGCAGATGACGATCCAAACTCAACGGTAGATCCATACTATAGAATGGATCCGTTNATGGAAAACTTTGATCAGTATGAAAGTTGGAATTCAGATGAGCCTACTAAGAAAGAATAATAATATAGAGTTATACGCAGTTCCTAATCAACATTGGATTGTTACTGCTGAATATCCCTTTTACCAAGACCTAGAAAAGTTGTTTGATTTTACTAATCAAGATATTAGTAAAGGATCATGCACAGTAAATGGCATACAGAAACCTATTGAAGATTCAGAATGGGAAGATGAAAGATTAGAATATAAGAAATGGTTTCTTGATATTTTTAAACAAATTGACTTACCTATTAATAAAATTAATGATAGAGGCAAAAATGAACAAGGTCACAAGGCCTGGACTATAAATTACTTTCCAGGTGGTTGGCAAGCAGGGCATTTTCATTCTACAAGAAAAACTGATCAATCCAACAAACGTTTTGCTTCAAGTGTAATGTTTTTCGACGAGCTTACCCCAACAAAAAAGAATCCGTTCAACGGTTGTCTGACTACAGTTTTACAAGATCCTAACGGATATTCTTATGATCATAAGTTCCATCCTACTCCAGGTAAGGTAGTAGTAATGGATGATAGAGTTTGGCACGGATCTTACCCCACAGAAGATAATCGCAGATGTTTAGTTTGGGATTTTGATATAGAATAATAACTAGGTGATAGAATGACATTGATAACAAACAAATACGATTATAAAGAAATAAAGAAGCAAAGTGTAGAAGGTAAAAGGCTTTATGCCTGTCCAGACGGCAACCATGTTGCAAGTGTAACAACTATATTAGATGCTACGAAGGACAAAACTCACCTTATTGCTTGGCGAAAACGAGTTGGTGAAACTAAAGCTAGAGAGATTACTACAGAAGCCGCAGGTGTAGGAACTCGTATGCACAAATACCTAGAGGACTATATTGAAGAAGGCACTTGGCCTACTCCTGGTTCTAATCCTTATGCTCAACAGGCACATAAAATGGCTGAACAAGTTAAGCAAAATGCCATGGCAGATGTAGACGAAATATGGGGAAGTGAAATAAATCTATACCATCCTAAGATATATGCAGGCACAACCGATGTAGTAGGAAAATACAAAGGACAACCTGCAATAATGGATTTTAAACAAACAAATAAACCTAAGAAAAAAGAATGGGTAGAGGACTATTATTTACAGCTTACAGCTTATGCACTAGCCCATAACGAAGTTTATGGTACAAACATACAAGAAGGACATGTATTCATGTGTTCTAGAGACCTACAGTACCAACAGTTTGATTTATGGCCAGATGACTTTAAAACATGGGAGTCAAAATGGTGGGACAGAGTATACAAGTATTACGACAAGTTCGCATAAATATAATATAATTAAGGAGTTTAGCAGTGGCAGTCGTACAGATATCCCGAATACAAGTTAGAAGAGGACAAAAGAATCAAGGTTCAGGTATTCCTCAATTATCAGGCGGTGAGTTTGGTTGGGCAGTAGATGCCAGAGAATTGTACATAGGAAATGGCTCTGTTGCAGAAGGATCACCAGCAGTTGGAAATACAAAGATAATCACACAACATGATGACTTGTTTAGTTTAGCAGATAGTTACACTTATCTAGGCGGTACACAGGTTCAAACAGGAACATCTGCTACATCACCTATTAAAAGAACATTACAACAAAGATTAGATGAAACAGTAAGTGTGAAATCGTTTGGTGTTGCAGGAGACGGATCAGATCAAACAGTTGCCATACAACGTGCAATAGATCAACTATACCTAAACAATTCAACTAAGGGCACAGAAGCAAGTAGAGTAAGACTTTACTTTCCTGCAGGAGTTTATCAGATAACATCTACAGTAAAGATTCCGCCATACGCAACTATTGTAGGCGATGGCATGGATAAAACTAAATTTAATATGACAAACAGTGCAACAGCATTTGAAACTGTTAATAGTAGTAGTACCCCAGGTAATTATGCTAATGATAGTACAAGCACAACACTAAACCAGCCTACTAATGTTACACTAGAGGGATTTACTCTAGCTACTATGTCTACAACTAATCCTGCTATGATTATACAAAGTTGTAAAAATAGTCACTTTAAAGAAATTAAAATTACAGGACCTTGGACAACTGGTACTGCAATTACAACAACAAACTCAGCTATTAAACTAGGTTCACTTAGTTCATTAGTTGGTACACAAAAGAACAAATTTGATCACGTAAGTGTATCAGGATTCAGTACAGCTATAGCTAGTGACGATGATGTTTATAATAATCATTTTCATTGTTCATATTTTACAGGTTGCGGATACGGAATACAATTTGGGCAAGGAACAGTTATCGGCGCACAAGGACAATCAACAGGACCTTGCAGGAATAAATTTAGCCAATGTCAATTTTCGGATATTGATAGAGAAGGCATGGCGATAGCAAAAGGAACAGAAAACTATAGCTCACATAATAATTATGAAGGTGTAGGAAATGTAGGAGGTAATGAAGGTAATGCACAATATAGTGTATTAGATTTTACTGCTGGAGGCAACAGTTCAGTTGAAGATACATTTGCAAGAACATCTGACTTATCAAACAATCAAACATATCTTACAACGTATCCTTACGTATCAGAAATAAAAGGCAAAGTCAACACAACACTAGGCGGGTTCATGTCACTTACAGTTACAGAACAATCTTCCGCAACATACTTTTTTAGATTACCAGGCGATTATTCTAGAACTTACGAAGTTGAATACTTTTATAACAGTGGATTAGTAAATGCACAAAGAAGCGGAAAGATGACGTTTCAACTAGACACTGGCAACAATACATTAAATTTTATTGATGACCACGACTATCAAGGAGATTCGAATTATGAAACAGCTCTCCAATTTACTGCTTCAATGGTTAACACAAATGGACAAGTAGGGGTTGACACAATCATAGTTTCTATGTTAAACTCTACTACAAATGATACAGGAAGTTTCAACTACAAAATAAAAGTTTTAGGTTAATGTTTGAATTAAAATTTGAAGATAAAGTAAAAGTCTGGAAAA
>PAAN01000009.1 GCA_002699365.1 Coraliomargarita sp.
AGCGATCTAGATGGTTGGGGCGGTGGCGCTGATGGAGAAATTAGTACTGCGAGTGCCATCAATGCTGGTGACCCTTATATGCGCAAGGAAATCGATTTAGATGGAGGGGGTGGTAACAAATCGAGGATGGTCGTGCGCAGACCTACCGATCCTACTATTGTTGCAACTGATCCTTGGTTAGGTGACTATATATCTAAAGGCATTCAAAGAGTGGAGTTAGATTTCAAAAATAGTAGCTCATCAGATACAGTTTTTTTGCGTTTAGCCATATCGAATGTGGCCAACCCGCAGATAACAACAGGCACTTGGTGGGTCAGTACAACCTACTATCGTTTAAGCCCCTTAAGCCAATGGGAGCATGTTAGCTTTAATATTACAGAAAGTCAGATGCGGCCAGTCGGAACGGTCAATTCTGATACCCCAGGAACGGACTCTTTTGAAGAAACGTTATCAAATGTAAGGGGCTTTCGCTTCATAAGTAACGGCAACGGATATTCTGCTATAGGCGCTGAATATTCAGGAGTCATCGGCATGGATAACATTGAGCTGATTGCAATTCCTGAGCCAAGTGCGACTGCTGCGGTTTTGGTGGTATTGGCTAGTGTTTCAGTTTTTTTCAGGCGGCGCGTCTAAGCTGGCCTACAAGACTCTTAGGGCGGCAAGAGTCCTTAGTAGGTGTCGGCAAAAAGTCGGTCAATTCAGGCTCGAAACACAAGTATGCGGCTGACATAACGTCGCATAGATTTATTTAAAATACTGATGTGCAATCGATTTATTTTTGCCCTGTTGCTCCTGCCTTGCTTGGTGAGCCTGGAGGGCTTTGCTGCGCGCGCACATTCTTGGAAGCCGGAAGCACTGCCGGGCTCGGCGCGCTTGCCGCTAGTTAACATTCAGAAACTAGTCCTACCACCTGCTGCCAGCGAGTCGCTGATTGTAGCTGCCGCAGATCTGCAAGCAGTATGGCTCGAGCGTGTAGGCGAGCCCCTTAAAATAGTCCGGTGCCATCTAGCGCCGCTCCAAGTAGAGCCTCAAAATGCTATTATTTTGCAGCGCTCCACAGCGCAGCCATTTGCCGAGTGGCGAGGTCAGCAGGTAGCGGGCAGTTTCACTCTAGCTCGGCAACGCAGTCGTATTTACTTAGGCGCTCAAACCGATGCTGGCTTACTTAATGCCGTCTACGCAGTTTGCACAGATGTGCTTGGCGCTCGTTGGTACTGGCCAAGCGATATCGGTCAAGAGTTTGCCGGCGAAGTGCCTCGGTTCTTTCCTGAGGAGCGCTGGTTAGAAGCGCCCGCATTTGTGCAGCGCCGTCTTCACCCTATGATAAATGACTTTGGGCGGCGCAACCGACTGGTCGGTGGCTATCAATTTAATCATGCACTTTCAAAAATATTTACCCCAGAATTATTTGCCGTTAATCAAGAGCTTTTTTCAAAGGTCTATGGCACACGGCGTAAACCCACTGGCAGCGCGCAGAAGGACCCGCAGCCGGATTTTACCAATCCACAAGTTGTTGAAGTAGCCGCTAAGGCGGCGCTACAGCATTTTCAGGACAATACAGAAAGCCAGAGCTTCTCACTGTCGATTAACGATAATTGTTTGTTTGACGACTCCGAACGTACAGCAGTAGCCCTTGGCCCGCTCCATTATTTTCGCGAGCGCCCCAATTACACCGATCTAGTCTTTGGATTTATGAATAATGTAGCGAAGCGAGTCGAGGAGTTACATGAATTACAGGTAGAGCAAAACTTAGTGGCAGCCAGTGTTTGGCGAACGCCAAACGGTGGAACGCGCTACTTAACTGCGTTAGCCTATTACTGGACGGAGCAATCGCCATCGATAACGGTACATCCCAATGTTATGCCGGTGCTGACTTCGGATCGCGCACAATGGCACGACCCTGAATACCGCGCCGAAGATCGTGCTTTAATAGAACGCTGGTCGAAGTCCGGCGCCTCCCGCATCGCGACCTGGGACTACTATTTCGGTGCGCCTCTTCCATACCCGCGTCAGTTTAACAGTTGGATTGCAGAGAGCCTAAAGCATTTAGCCGATAATCAGATCACCGTTTTCTTTTCGCAGTTGCCCTCTGCCTGGGGCTTAGATGGGGCCAAGGCTTGGCTTGCAGCGCAGTTATTATGGAACCCTTGGCAGAATAGCGCTGCACTACTCGATGAATATTATACGCAGTTCTTCGGAGCGGCCGCGGATTCCATGCGCGCTTTTTACGAAGGAGCGGAGGCGCACAGAGAGATGCACGCAGGCACTTGGCAGTGGATTAAATACTATAAGGACGAAGCTGGAATAGCTNTGTTTACTACCGAAGTTCTTACCGAGCTGCGTGCTTTAATTGAGCGCGCCAAAGAGNAGGTNNCNGANGATGCTAGGCGCNTCGCTCGCGTGCAGATAGTTTCGGATGCNTTTACTTTCACCGAGNTGCAGGCANCCTATCAGNCGCAGNGAGAGNAGTTGNTNGAANNNAGCTTTGCAGGTGCTGTGACTGGTGGCGAGATCTCTGCATTTATNCAAGCTNGGGCAGCCTTTGAATCCTANGGCCAATTGCTTATAAAAGAGCCACTTCACGCTCGCCTGAAGTACTTCACTGGCCTGCTGCAGTCGGACCCAGTGCCGATTGCGATCGCTGCGCTAGCAGCGGCGGGTCAGCCAATCGAATTTTCGGGAGCAGCGAATTACTCCTCACAAATCGACGCCGCGCGTAAGTGGATGGAGGAGCCGCAGAGCTTCAAATCTCTGTTGCCAAACGCAGATTTGAAGTATCTCAGCCCGGCGAGTCAATCGCGCAGTTTTCTGCCGCCAAAATTGCCGCGTATAGCAAATTGGTCGATGGACTTTCGCCCGTCGGAACATTTGCATTTCTCGCCTGCGAGCCATTCGGGCACAGCACCTAGTGGACTACGCGCAAGTGGCGCAGATGTATTTTCGATCTTTACCAATGTAGCAGTGGAAGGAGCACGTGACTACTTGCTCGATTGTCATCTTGCGTACAAGGTAAGCCCCGATAATCGCACCCAGCTCTCGGTGCGCTGGATGGATGCAGAAGGGCAGCGTATCGGTTACGATTATCCGTTACAACTTCCAGTTGGACAATCAGCAGGTTTGCAGCGTATACAAATTCCATTTCATTCTCCACAAGGCGCCCAAGAAGCGCGCTTGCACTTTCGAGTTTCTCGCCAGTATGAGGGAGATTACCTAGAGCTGCAAAAAATAGACTTTGGGCTGCTTGAGAGAAAGTTATATTGAAACTACAGGGGAACGCACTTGCCATAGGACAGGTGCCATACGAGGCCCTTTCACTTGGGGTGCCTCCTGCTCCATCTTCCAGCCCTTACAGATTGCTCGTTGCTGCATCCATTTATCGACTTGAGCTGCTTCTTCGGCGCCACCAGGGTGACCACGGTAGGCGGTAACGAGTAACAATCCGTCTTCGCGAAGTAGCCGCAGACAAGCATCCAAAGCGGTAATTGTAGTAGTAGAACTGGTCTGAATGGTGTGATCGCTACCTGGCAAGTAGCCAAGATTGAACACTATAGCGCTTATTCTATGCTGGTGCTTTGCCTGCATCGCTCGTAGCACTGCTGCATGGTCGTCGCAGTAAAGAGTGTAACAATTACCAAATCCTGAGCCCTCGAGTAGTTGCTTCGTTGCTGCAATAGCAGGCGCCTGAATATCAATTGCATGCAAGTGTCCACTGGCGCCAATGAGCGAAGCAAGCTTACAACTGTCGTGCCCATTGCCACTAGTGGCATCAATGACTGAGTCTCCAAGATGGACCTGTTGATCCAGCAGCTTATGGACTAATTCGGTGAGGCGCATATAAAGAGTAGGAAATTAAGGGTTAAGGAATCGTTTTATATCTACTTCGGGGTCAAGCTGTGCGCCACTAAGTAAATATTTAGTGAAGTGACGGCTCATCAGTGGCGCGACCGACGCGCCTTTTGAGCCCAATCCATTAAAGAGGTAAAGGCCGGCTTCAGTTGGGTGCGCCCCAAGTAGCGGACGTGCATCGAACGTACTAGGCCGAATGCCGGCGAGTTGTTTTTCTTTCTGTAAGAAAAGTTCTGTACCAACAAAAGCCCTTACACCTTCTAGCAACTCGTTCGTAGCAGACTTGGATGGATCGGCTCCATCAAAATCCTGGCTGTAGGTTGCCCCGATGCGGAAGCGATTGTCGCCATATGCTAGCAACCATTTGCCGTGATGGTAAATAGAGTGCGGCAGCTTCAGCTCTGGGCACTCAAATGAAAGTGTTTCACCTTTTATTGGGGTGAGTGCAGATTTTAGTAGAGTAAACCATGGGTTACCGTGCATTGCGGCCCCTTCACTAAAGACTACTTTGGCAGCTTTAAACTCTTTGTACTCCCAGCAATCTCCAATACGCCGTAAGTCTGCGTGATCAAATTGTGTATCAACGAATCGGAACCGAGCTCTCATTNCCTCCAGTAATTTGGGTAGGTCGACGTAGGCGGCTCTTAAAATGTCAAAGCTACCGTAGGAGTCTTTTATTTTTTCAGGGCAGTCCCCTGCCAGATGGAAATCGCCGAGTACGTCTGCGTATCGCAAATTTCGTAAACGACGACCTATACGCTTTTGGTCTTCCTTATTTTTGCAAAAGCGCCGAAGTGGCATTGGATGGTACACATCGATATTCAATTCTTCCTCTAAAGATCGGTACAGGCGTTCGGCTTCGGGTAATAAATCATCGATACGCCAAGATTTAACGGCCCAGCGTCCTGTCACTGGGTTAATTACACCGGCTGCTACAGCAGAGGCACTAGGAGCCTTAGAATTGCTCAGCANGACCACGCTTTTGCCTGCTTTTTGTAGCCTCCATGCAAGCAGGCACCCTGCGATACCGGCCCCAACGATTAAAAAATNAGATGTNTTTCGATCCGTCTTGATAGTTATTTAGGATTAAATTATATAAATAGGTATAGTATTATTATCAACTAGCCTACCCAAACCTGCAAGCTTGTCGCATGAATCTTTTCTGGCGCGTTTATAATCTTTTGCCGTTTAGTAAGCCACCCTTAGCACCTGGCCNAGATGCTACCAGTGCAGAGCGTGGTGCTTATGGCGAAGCGTTGGCAGCAGATTACTGCAAGCGTACGCTTGGTTATAAATTAATCACTCGTAATTGGCACGGAAGCCGCGGCGAGTTGGATCTAATTTGTAGCGATAAGGATACTTTGGTATTTATTGAGGTGCGTGCTCGTGNAGAAAAAGCACTTGTTTCTGGCTACCATTCAATCGACGTAAATAAGAAGGCGGTCTTGCATCGGACCTGTAGACAGTATTTAAATCAGATCCAACATCCACCAAAGCACTTTCGTTTTGACATCATAGATGTCGTACTTTCATGCAATAAAGCTGATAAAGTACGACACTACAAAAATATTCCACTTTTTCATAAACATTACAAAGCCCGTAACTTCGAGAGACAATGACTACAAGTGACGAATCCAGGCATCCTTTTTTAAATGGCTTAAGCAAGCACCGCGGCTCACCGCCTACTGTAGTGGTAATCTTCGGCGCATCGGGAGATTTGACTGCCCGTAAGTTAGTGCCCGCCATCTTTAATTTGGGTGTTGATAACCTATTGCCAGGCGACTTTCATTTAATCGGATTTGGTCGTAAGCCAATGAAAGATACTAAATTCCGCGAGGCTATGGATCAAGCGATTGGTGAGTTTTCGCGACGCCCCATGGACGCTGAAATATGGGATCGAGTACGACAAAATACAATCTATCACACTGGAGGATATGATGCGGCTGAAGCATTTTCAGAGTTAGCCAAGAAAATTGATACAATTGAAGCTGACTTAGGAAGAGACGTGCAGCGCCTGTTTTATGTCTCTACTCCACCTAGTGTTTTTGCCCCAATTATAGCCAATCTAGGTGCGAGCGGGATGGCGAGTATGCATATAAACACAAAAGTGGCTTCGAAGGTAATTATNGAGAAGCCCTTTGGCCATGATTTAGATTCTGCGCGCTCGCTGAATGCAGCAATCAAGGAAGTCTTTGATGAGTCTCAAGTATTTCGAATTGATCACTATCTTGGTAAAGAGACCGTTCAAGATTTATTGGTACAGCGCTTCGCAAATTCTATTTTTGAACCAATGTGGAATCGAGAGTACGTCAATAATGTGCAAATTACTGTCGCTGAGAGTTTAGGCGTTGGTAGTCGAGGAGGATACTACGATACCAGCGGCGCNTTAAGGGATATGATACAGAATCATACTATGCAGCTACTCGCGCTAACNGCTATGGAACCGCCAGTTTCATTAGACCCTGAATCCATACGCGATGAAAAAGTTAAAGTACTCAAAGCTATTCAACCACTCGAATTAAAGCCCGGAGCCGAAGATGTCGTGCGTGCTCGCTATTTAGAGGGGCTAGTCGATGGCGAGCCTGTTAATGCCTATTTAAAAGAGGACGACATTCCAAAGAGCTCGACNACCGAGACNTATGCAGCCCTTCGGCTATCGATAAATAATTGGCGCTGGAAAGGCGTACCATTTTATATCCGCTCAGGCAAGCGCATGCCGCGACGTACTAGTGAAATTGCGATTCAGTTNAAGCGCCCACCAGGTATCCTCTTTTCCGAAGGAGAGAAATATGATGTGGCTGCTAATACGATGGTTATTCGGATACAGCCTGATGAAGGGGTAACATTGGTGATGAATTCTAAAATTCCTGGCCTAGAGACACGCACACAACCGGTGAAAATGCATTTTCGTTATGCCACTACTTTTGGGTCGAACACCCCAGAGGCCTATGAGCGCCTTATTTTAGATGCAATGATCGGTGACAGCACTCTATTTATTCGCGGCGATGAAACAGAGGCCTCCTGGAAGTTAATCACACCAATTCTGGAGGATTGGGCCACTCGGGGTTCTGAGGGGCTTGAAGAATATACATCCGGCTCTTGGGGCCCTAAGGAAAGTGACGCACTTTTAAAGGAGTCAGGCCACCAGTGGCGCCGCTCTAGCTGACCGAGAGTAGGGACACTTATCGTTGATACCAGAGGCTTAAAAATTGAAAACACCTGAATTAATCGATAGCTTGCCAGGCATTGAATTGCCCGTGCGCGAGGTTACGGACCACTTAGCTGTTATGTGGGAGACCGATGCTACGGATGTTCCGACAGAGTTTCGTGCTTCACAGATGAATGTAGTGCTACACTTCGGATCCAGCGTAGAGCCCGATGATGCGCGGGAGCGGTTTGATACATTAATTCGCTTTGCTCAGCGCTATCCGAGCCGCATTATCGTTTTATGCCCGAGTCATAATAAGGATGGTGGTTCGATGGGCGCTAAACTTTTTAGTCAGTGTTATATTGGTGACTCACATCGTGAGATGTGTTGTTGCGAGGCACTTTTACTGCGCTACGAACCAGAGGATTTCGGTTATTTGTCCAATCAAGTTTCGGTTTGGTTGGAGGCGGATTTACCAACGTATCATTGGTTTAGCGAAGTGCCCGCACATCGTATGGAGACCTACTTCCATACATTACTTACGGGCGTTCGACGTTGTGTCTACGATAGCAGCCTAGGCTCAGANGCTTTAGAGTCTCTTAATTGGCCGGAGCCAGATCGAGTTTACGATCTCGCGAAAGCACGTCTTCTTCCTGTTCGGCAATCGATTGGCCAGTTTTTGAGTGGTTATTGTGCGGAACAATTATCAATCGGGCTAGAGTTGATCCGAGTCGTCTACTGTCCTAAAATGTGGGGCGAAGGCCTTCGGCTTATGGAGTGGGCGCAAGATTGTTTTAGTGATTGCGGGCGACTCCTGAATAATGCGAGCGCTATTAAAACTGACTTGATAGCTAGCCCAGACGATCNATCCGACTGTTTATTAAGCTTAGAATTTGAATATAATGATGCACGCTTTTTTAAGTGGCAATTACTCGCCGATAGCGCACGTGGAGTGATTGATTCTAATCTTGGGCAACAGGTCGAGCACATGCCGATACAGATCCAATCGCTAACTGCAGAGCAAGCACTTGCAGAAGCCTTATTTTTNTAGTGCCGGCTGTGTTTCGATAATTTCTTATAAGGGTTTCGTCCTTGCTTGGCTATCGTACGCAGGTATTTACATCTAGCTAAGCTGGTNNTTTTGCAGCTACTTTTTTATAATGTCAGATAATGTTTCAACCGCGATTGTTTCAATTGCCAAGGATAAGCAATTAGAACTGCTGCGCTCCTTGTGGCGCAGTCGACTCGGAGATTTACGCGAACAAAGCCTTATTCGTCAGGGCAAGGGATGGTTTCATATTTCTGGGATGGGTCACGAGGCACTTGCCGCAGTTGCGCTAGAACTNGTGCCNAATGATTATGCTTTTCCATATTACCGCGATCGTGCTTTTTGTGTGCAGCGAGGAATTAGTGACTATGATCTCGCGTTGGCCTTCTACGCGAAGCGTAATGCTTCCAGTGGAGGCCGTCAATTAACCGGTCATTTTAGCGATAGAGCTCTCAACATTTGGAGTCATCCTTCGCCAGTAGGAGTCCATCTTTTGCCTGCCTGTGGTGCTGCATGGGCGATGCAACTCGATGAAAAGCCGAACGTAGTGTATGCTTCTCTTGGAGAAGCATCTGCTCGGCAAGGAGATTTCTTTGAGTCCGTTTGCTTCGCAAAGGAGCGCAACTTACCGATGGTTTTTATTGTTGAGGACAATCGCATTGCAATAAGTACCGCAACCGAGCGAACGAACCCACTTGCGCTCGGTGTTTTAAATCAGAGCGAATGGCTGCGTGTCGATGGTAGTGACTTAGAAGCGGTTGCTGCGGCAGGTCGTGCAAGCGTAGAGCAGGCTCGTTCGGGTAGAGGACCAGCATTTATTTGGTGTGACGTTGAGCGTTTTTCAAATCATTCGAGCGCCGACGACCAGCGTATGTATCGCCCCACAGATGAGCTTGAGGCGATGCAGGAACGCGACCCAGTACTCCTCTATCAGCAGCGATTGATTGAAGCTGGCGTGTTGACTAAAGACGAAGCTAGCCAACTAGAGTCGACTACACGAGAGGCAGTTCGTGAGGCGTATCGCGAGGCTAGTAATGCTACCGACCCACTAGCTAGCGAAAGCAAATTGCACTTAATCGGCGAGTCGAAAAATACGTCACCTCCACCTTTTCAGTTAGAGCCTTCTTGCCGAATGCTGGATGCGGTTAATCGCACGTTCCACACCGCTATGGACACTATGCCAGATGTTGTTTTCTTTGGTGAGGATATTGAGGATCCTAAAGGTGGAGTGTTTAATTTGACGAAGGGGTTGTCCACAAAGGATCCTTCCCGAGCAGTTAACGCACCACTTGCTGAGTCTACAATCATGGGAGTCGCTGTAGGGCTTGCTTCCTATGGAAAGCGCCCTTGCTTTGAAATACAGTTTGTTGATTTTATTTATCCTGGTTGGAATCAACTAGTTTCCAATATGGCGACTCTGCGGTGGCGAAGCTTTGGACACTGGCAGTGTCCCTTAGTTATTTATGCTCCTTGTGGGGGTTATTTGCCCGGTGGCGCTTTATGGCATAGCCAAGCTGGCGAGGCTTCCTTCGCACGGATTCCTGGCATTTGTGTCGTTGTCCCATCGACACCCAATGATGCTGCAGGACTTTTTTGGACAGCAATGCAAGGCGCAGACCCAACCATCATCTTACTGCCTAAGCACTTAATGTGGGCGGAGCAATCGACCTTAGCANCTGTTGAAGCAGTACCGCTGGGACAAGCTCGACTTGTCAGTGAGGGTGATTTACTCACTTTGGTCACGTGGGGTAATTGTGTGGAATTAGTCGAAGAAACTATCGCTTCGATGGATACAAAACTATCTATCGAGTGCATCGATTTACGCTCGATTGCACCTTGGGATCGAGAGACAATTGCTACTTCAGTAAAAAAGACAGGACGGTTACTAGTTGTTCAAGAAGATAACATTACNGCTAGCATAGGGCAGATGATTGTGGCTGATTTGTGTGGCGAGCAGACTCTATTATCCTCGCTAAAAAGTCCGCCTGCCATTGTTTCAAAGGGGGATGTACATGTAGGATTCAATCCAGTGTATGAGTATGCAGTATTACCGGATAAGCCACGAATTTTAGCTGCTATTGAACACTTGTTAGCTACAACTTTAAAGACTTCACTTGAGTTAGTGGATAAAGCAGTACATGTAAATACTGGTGCACAGAATTCTGAGCAGTCTCATCNTATGGAGCCTCTAAAAATNCAGGAAAGCAAAAAAGTAATCACAGTGCCCATCTTGGGTGAAGGAATACGCGTTGCACGTGTAGTTTCTATTCTTAAACAAGAAGGTGATAGCATAAAAGCCGATGATGCGCTTTGTGAAGTGGAAACAGATAAAGCAGTTTTTCCAATCGAAAGTGATGTAGACGGAGTTTTAAAGGAATGGAAAATTACTGAAGACGAGGAGGTAAAAGTGGGTCAGGAACTTTTGGTTGTAAACAGCACTAGTACGTCCTCCCCCGACTCTAAGCTTGAGGTGATGAATGATTCGCAGGTATCTGCGACTTTAAAAGATCCCGTAGGACTTTCAACCGAGGCAATACATCAGCTTCAAGGGATTATTCCAGCTACAATCGATATGACNTGCCGCTGGGAAGCAGTTCGCGATGCGCGCCTGCGCAGTAAAGAATTGGGCGAGGGTACTGTATCAACGTTGACAATGGCTGCCTGGGAAGTCCTTAAGGCGATGCAAAAGCATGAGCGCTTTGCTTCTTATGTTCGCTCAGGAGAGTTAGTTCACGACACAGAAAGCGTCGATCTAGGGGTTGCTGTAGCATTACCAGGAGATGTTCTAGAGACTGCCGTAGTTAAAGAAGCAAACACTCTGCAGTGGGCTCAATTTCGTGAATCAGTCAATCAGGCCTTAAAGCGCNCCCGTAAAGGAGAAGTGGCTTCTAANAACAAAGTTGCATTAGCTATTTCTAGTATGGGCACTTATAATGTTCGCTCAGCAATACCAGTCGTGGTTCCCCCAGCGGTCGCCACTTTGTTTATTGGGTCTCCATACACATTACCAGATCCTAGCTCTTCAGATAGTAGTACAATGGAAGTAGTTTCACTTGTACTCACCTTTGATCATCGCTGGGTCAATGGTGTCGGCGCAGCTGCTTTTCTTACGGATGTGCGCAAAGGCATAGAGCGCTTTGATTTAATTTAAATTAAATCAAAGCGACGNAATGCTTATGGCTACGGGCAGGTCAATTAAACAGAATTGCAAACATTGCGGGCTTAGTTTTTTAAGCGCTTCCAATGATAGTAATTTCTGCTGTCAGGGTTGTGCACAAGTTTATGAGCTAATTCATAGCAAAGGCTTAGAAACATTTTATGACATACAAAATGGCGCCGGTAAACCGGTTACAATCGATAACTTTGGTACGCATCAATCAGATTTTGCTTGGGTCGATGCGCTGCAAGACGAGAACCAAAGCAATAAAAGTCCGAGTGAGCTACGAGTGCAATTAAGTGGGTTAACTTGCCTTGGTTGTGGCTGGCTAGTAGAGCATTTATTTATGCGCCGATCTGGCGCGGTCCGAGCAAAAGTTAGTTTAGAGGAGAATAGCTTATGGGTGTGCTGGAAGCCAAATGCTCTTAATCTATCCGATTTCCTAGAAGAACTTCGGACATTTGGGTACCTTGCATACCCAATAAGTAAAAGTGTGACCGCTCGTTGGTCNGCGCTTACATGGCAATGGGTTTTATGCATGCTATTTNCCTTTAACGGAGTATTGCTATTTTTCGCGCAAATAGCCACTTCGGTCGATATAAAATATCTAGGACTATTTCATTTATTAGATTTGTGCTTTAGCTTAATTAGCATCTTTGTCGGCGGAAGNTACTTCTTTGTACCTGTATGGCGTTCTTTGCAGGCGCGCGTCATGCACCACGACTTTTTAATCACGCTGGGCTTGCTATTATATATTGTAACACAGCTTTTTTCCTTTTTCGCATCTTCGTACGAAAATTCTAGTTTATGGCATATTTCTTTGTTAATTAGTCTGCTATTATTTGGTCGCTGGTGGCATGCACGAATCGCACATGGTGAGTTTGTTGTATCCCAAGAGGGCATTGCTATTCGGCGCGTTCAGTTCTTATTAACCTTTTTNATATGGGGGGTGCTGTGTTCTCTACTCTTGTTTGCTAGCTTTAGCTACAATTGGCAGGGACCTGAAATAATTGAATCCACTACTGCCGCATTACTTGCAGGGGCGCTCTATCCAATCGCACGCATTGCACAAAATCGTGCACCTGTATGGATGGTGGCAGTAGGCTTTTTTTTAGTATCCGTGGGTATTTGCTTGGGCGCAACAAATTTGCTGACCCCGCTATTGTCCTGTGCGTTGGCAAGCGCAGTTGGAGTAATTTGGTTACAGGCACTAAAAGCTACCGCACGAGCCGGCGTTTAAGTTTTCAAGCGACTTAGACTACTGAGCAGATTCTACCACTGGAGACTCTTTTATAGAATCATTTTCACTACTATCGCCTACAGTTTCTGCATTATCAATTAATTCAGTTTGAGCTAATTGAATCGCTGCAATAATNGAATCAAACTGCTCCTGGCTATCCTCAGTAGCGCCTGCACTCTCTCTTGCCTGTTTCAATTGATTAATAATATTATCACATCCACGCGCTTGGAGTACAAATGCTAAAGTATTGTTCAGTGCCTCTTTTGCATTGGTGGAAAGGTGCCAAGTCTCACGAAGCATGGATCCGCTAGCAATGAGACTATCTATCTGATCAATGGGTACGACAGGTACCTGTGCATTTTCATTTTCCTCGGTCTGAATCGAGATGCGAATTTGCGTAAGGCTATGAAGTTGCTGCGCAATTGCATAGGCGCGCATATTAGTNGCGCCGTAGCGCGCACCGGTTTCAAAGATGGCGATTGCACCAAAAACTAGGGCAAGCGGAAGGAGTAGGGCTCTGAGCTTATTCATACTATTAAAAATTAATAAATTACTCTATTGTACGAATTTGCGTACTGTCGATCAGCTTTTTGCCTGCATAAAGCTTGGTAGCCACAACTATAGGATCGCCAGCTTTGGCCCATTCGCGATCTTTAAGTCGAGAGAACGCGTCTTGAATGGTTGCTTCGTGGTCATGATCGAATTTCATATAGAATGGTTCTATGCCGCGCATAATTAACATCTGCTTAAAGAGCACCGGGTTGTCGGTAAAGGCATAGATTGGAACTAACGGGCGCAGCGAGGAGAGTTTTTGGGAGAAGATTCCGCGACGGGTGAAAACTAAGATTGCTGTTGCCTGCATGTCGGCTGCAAGCTGAGCAGCAGCGCGTAGCATCATGGAGCGAGGCAATCGAAGCTCTAAGTCTTGTCGCAAAACCTCCTTTTGTTCGCGTTCGGTGCGGTGCGCGATACGATTAATGGCCTCGACGCATTCAATTGGATATTTCCCAATAGTTGTTTCTCCTGAAAGCATGACACAGTCTGCTTGCTCTCGGATCGCATTAGCAATGTCAGTGACTTCTGCCCGNGTAGGAATCGGTGACTCNATCATAGATTCTAGCATGTGTGTAGCGACAATAACNGGCTTCGTGTTTTGTATGCACATACGAACCGCGCGGCTCTGAATTAAGGGTAAGTCTTCGAAGGGGCATTCAATGCCAAGATCCCCACGTGCAACCATTAATCCATCGGATGCTTTTATAATGCCTTCTAAATTACTAATGGCTTGTTGGTCTTCAATCTTAGCAATGATTTTTGCATTGCAGCCGCGCTCTTCGAGAAACTCGTGAAATATATAAAGGTCTTCTGGTTCTCTAACAAAGGAGAGTGCAAAAAAGTCAATTTCTTCTTCGATGCCTACAACAACATCCGCTTGATCTTTTTCAGTAAGTGCAGGTAGATTGACACGCACGCCAGGTAGATTGATGTGGCGCCTATTTCCTATTGTCCCAGGTATTATAACCTCAGTTCGAACTCTAGCTTTTTCAATCTCCAAAACCTTTAGGCGAATCAANCCACTGTCTACTAATATGGTATCTCCTACATGGAGGTCTTTCATTAGGCCAGGGTAGTTTACATCAATCCTGCGTACTCCATCATNGCCGGTGCTGCCCACGCCAACTCCGTATGTAAAGTCGAGAGGCTCCCCTACTGAAAGAGTAAAGGTATCGGGGACATCACCGGTGCGAATTTCTGGTCCTTTTACGTCCATTAAAATAGCGATTTGGCGACCAGCCTTTTTACTTGCACGGCGTACTCGTTGAATGATTTCGCGTGTCCATTTATGATCCGCATGCGCCATGTTAATACGACAAATGTCGACGCCCTTCTCAATGAGGCTCTCGAGCATNTCTTCTTCCATTGTCGCTGGTCCGACTGTGAAGATTATTTTGGTTTTGCGGTATCCTATATTCATAAGTTATTTATTTGTTTGTCGTATAAAACGTCATGTGCTGGATGCTGGGTCGATAATATTAATAGTTAAATTATCTNCATTATGAAGCGATAAGAAGGTTTGTTTGACCTTATCTACCGTATTACAATCCGAGCTTAGATGGGCTAAGTAAATTTCGCGTAACACAGAGTTTCCATTTAGGCTGTTGATTGCTTTTAAGGCAGCATCGTTGGAAAGGTGACCATGACGACCTCGGATGCGCTGCTTTGTTGCCCAGGGACGCTTCGTGTCTTTTTCTAAAAGAGCTTCATCGTAATTCGCCTCAATCACAAGAGTCTCCACCTCGCGCATGTGTTCCTGCACATGCGCTGGAATGTATCCTAGGTCTGTTATCCAAGCCAGGCTTTGCCTTGGATAGATCAAGTCATCTTCCTCGCCCCAGCGAAAGGTGTAGCCGACCGGGTCGTACGCATCGTGAGGCAATGAAAAAGAACGGATCTCAATATCTCGGAAACTAAATGCCGTGCCAGTTTCGAAGATCTGCCAATTGGGTCGTTTTTTTAGTTTGGATTGAACTGCATCAGCGGTGTCACGGTTAGCAAATACNGGNAGGCTAGCAAAGCGGGCTAATCCGCGGATGCCTTGAGAGTGGTCACTATGCTCGTGCGTTAAAAAAACGGCGTCTATTTTTTCAATTTTTTTGCCATGAAGTTCTAGCATTGCTGCGATTCGTTTTGCAGAGAAGCCAGCATCGATGAGTATTAGCGTATCTCCAGTTTGCAAAAAGGCACAGTTGCCACTGCTGCTGGAGCCTAAAATTTTGAAATCTGCTAGCATAGATAACTACATTGAGTTCGGAAGCGACTTGCCGCAAAGCAATTTTAGACGCTTGCATACATAATAAATATGATTTTCTTCCTACGCATTATTATTTGTAGCAGGTGCTTGCAGTTGTCGTTATTTTCAGCCAGCATANATTCTATATATAGTACTATATTTTAAATGAAAAANAAGCAGGACAGTGGGGCAAAAGCTGCAGATGCGAAACTAAAGGCTGTTAAGGTCGATCCGTTATCTCTGCCAACGAAAGACTATGATGAGGACTTTGTTGTAACCGAAGCCTATCGTGAAAGCTTGCCGGACATGCAAAATGCAGATGCCCGTGAGATTTTTGGAGCGAATGTTCCCATCCTTAAGGTAGGCATTTCAAACTTCCGGCTACCGCTTCGATATATTACATCTAGCTCCGACACGCACACTTTAGAGACTTCAGTTACTGGCACTGTGTCGCTAGAGGCTGATCAGAAAGGCATTAACATGTCTCGAATAATGCGTGTATTTTACGACTTTAAAGAGCGCATATTTACACCTGACCTATTACAGTCTATCCTTGTTGCGTACAAAGAGTCGATTCGTGCACAGCAGGCGCAACTGAAATTAGAATTTGAGTACCCGATCTTGAAATCAAGCCTGCGTAGCGAGCTGAATGGTTGGCAGTACTACAAATGTGCCTTCGAGGGGAAAGTCGATGAACTCAACCAGTTTCATAAGTACATACACTTCGANTTTATATATTCATCTGCTTGCCCGTGCTCTTCAGAGTTATCCGAGCATGCCAGGGGCAGTCGCAATATTTACGGCATTCCTCATTCACAGCGAAGTACTGCTCGCGTAAGTGTTGAAGTAGCAGATGGTGAGCACATCAGCATCGAAGAAATGCAGCAAATTTGTTTAGCGGCGCTGAAAACAGAAACTCAAGTGATGGTGAAGCGTGAGGATGAGCAAGCCTTTGCAGAACTCAATGGTGCGTTTACAAAATTCGTCGAAGATGCTGCACGTTTACTCTATGAGGAGCTTATCAAAGAATTAAGAATCGTCGACTTCCAAGTTGCTTGCTCGCACTTAGAGTCGCTTCACTCTCATGATGCAGTTGCGGTAATACACAAGGGCGTAAAGGGTGGATTTACCGGACAGTTCGATGACTTCAAGGGCCTAGTTCGTTAATTCATTGCAGGCCACTACGTGGTTTATAGCGGCAACTTCTAGGCTTATTTAATTAGCTGCATGACTACTTTTAAACAATTGTATTTTTAATGTCTTTAGCAGAAGAAATATTGGATGTAGTCGATGCCAATGACGCTGTTACGTCCACAAAGCCTCGTAGCGTGGTCCATCGCGACGGCCTTTTGCACCGTGCTATACACATTTTTGTTTTTAATGCTAATGGACAGCTGTTTTTACAGCGAAGATCTATGCTAAAAGATTCCGCGCCAGGCAAATGGGTAAGCTCTTGCTCNGGTCACGTAGATAGCGGGGAGACTTACATTTGCGCTGCATTGCGGGAACTCCGTGAAGAAATCGGCTTAGTCCCTGCTAAAAGCTTGATGGAGGTTTTTAGGGTTAAGGCTTGTGAGCAAACCGGTCAGGAGTTTGTTGCGGTTTACCNATGCTCCGCAGAGGGCCCATTTATCCTNGACCCAAATGAAATAAGCGAAGGATGTTGGGNAAGCCAAGATAGATTAAATGAGTGGATGTCTAGTACGCCNGAGGACTTTGCTAAGTCTTTTATTTATTTATGGAATCAATATCGGTCGCTGTAGGCTTGTAGTCGTTCATCGTACTAGTTTTCCTATTTNTATAGCTTAAAAGTTTTGCTTAGTATTTACTCTACCTTAATTAGATTTGTATTCACTGTTTACGCTTTAACTTAGTTTTATCAAAATGAATGACGCTCAGCCTATTGTATTGGTTATCGATGATGACGATGATTTACGCTACTCTCTCAAGCGGATNTTATCAGCGCGTAATTATTTAGTTATTGAGGCCGCCAGTGGCGAAGAGGGGTTGACGGCCGCGGAGAAGCATAGCCCACAAGTTATTTTATTGGATAATCGCATGGGAGGAATGAGTGGCATTGAGACCCTGCAGCACCTTCGTGGAATTGATACCAATGCGATGATTATTTTAATGACGGCTTATGGTACTACGCAGACTACCATCGAGGCGATGAAATTTGGGGCATTTGATTACATAATGAAGCCCTTTGATTTAAAGAAGATACTCGCTCTTACGCAGGCGGCACTGAATGCGTCAAAGGATCTAGATAAAGCGAGTACGGATAATAGTGCGGCAAGCGCAACGGTTAGTGAGGAAGATATTAGAGGTGGGCTTATTGGAAGTTCCTCAGCGATGCAGGAAGTATTTAAGACGATTGGACAAGTTGCAGCCAGCGATGTTACTGTAATGGTCACCGGCGAAAGCGGCACCGGTAAAGAANTGATTGCGCGAGCTGTATTTAAAAATAGTTTGCGTGTTAACAAGCCATTTATTGCGGTTAATTGTGCTGCGATACCCGAGAATTTAATTGAGAGTGAGCTCTTTGGTCATGAGAAAGGTGCCTTTACTGGGGCAGCTGATCGGCGTATTGGTAAATTTGAGCAGTGCGATGGTGGCACAATCTTTTTAGATGAGATTGGTGATATGGCTCTGCCTACGCAGACTAAAATCTTACGCGCACTACAGGAGGGAGAAATCCAGCGTGTCGGCAGCAGCGTTACAATTAAAGTCAATGTGCGCATGCTTGCGGCTACTAATAAGCCCTTAGAATCAATGGTTGCGGAGAAAACGTTTCGAGAAGATTTATATTATCGACTTAATGTCGTGCGGATCCAAATACCACCATTGCGTGAGCGCATGGAGGATGTGCCGCAATTAATTGATTTTGTTTTAAAACGGCTTGCTAGTGATAGCAAAGCGAGCACTCAATCTATCTCTCCCGAAGCGCTCGAGATTCTTTCCTGTTATCAGTGGCCTGGAAATGTTCGTGAATTAGAAAACATTGTTTACCGCAGTGCAGTAATGGCTCAGGGCGACAGTATTTTGATAAAAGACTTGCCTCAGGAAGTTATTGATTCAGCCAGCACTGCTTCAGTACCAGCTCCAGCAGAAAACGCTAACATGAATGAAGGCATGCCAGCTGAGGAGGCAGTTTTAGGCACTCCTGTATTGTCTCCACTAGAAGGTTTATACCAAAAATTGCGTGAAGAGCAGGGCAATAATATTCTTGAGCACGCAGAGCGTGCTATCATAGCAAGGGCATTAACAGAAACGGACGGCAAGTTAGGGCCTGCAGCTGAAATTTTAGGGATGACTCGAGCTACATTGCGCAAGCGAACCGATCAATACGGGTTAATATAATCGATTAACTTTTATTAGCTAGGGCTGTACAAAAATATGGATGCGTGTCTGCGAACGCATACCCTTTGGGCCGCTAGCGTATATTACTATGGTATCTCTAAAGGGTACATCGTAGCGCTTAGGCGACACATGTAAAATAGTTCTAGGTATTGGTTCGCTACGACTCTCTTTTTTAACATTTAGACGAACCGAGTCGTAGTTAATATCAGCTATTTGATTTACGTAGCGAGTGTCGAGGAGCAGTTCAATTTGTTGTTCTTGTTGCAGGCTATCTGATTTCCAGTAAAGGATGCGCGGAGAAGCTTCTATTAACACTGGAATTTGTGCAACAAGGCCTAGGACTGCTGCAGGATTATTGCGTCCCTCTAGAAAAACTTTAATCGTACTGTGGTTTTCCCCTTGCCGCTTTCCCTTATTAAATATCCCTGTAACTGTAGCAGTATCGCCTGGATATAAAATTCTTCTGTCGATTTTAGACAGAGTGCTACCGCTACTGCTTTCAAGTTTATTAATGCGCAGTGGTGCATCACTGTTATTGGTAACCTTATAAACGGCTCTAACTTCTGTCTCATGCGGAAGCAACTCAATCCTTGCTTCGGTGCGATCCCAAGTTAGTTCAGACGCAAGTGATGAGAGGATAGACCCAAGGAATAAAGCGATTATGGCAATACTGCGTAGCATAAATGTATAGATAGGCAGTAGGCAGAAACAGGCAAGTCTGGATGTCTTAGTTTGCAGCGCGTAATGACTTGCATTTACTGCTTAAATTCCAGTCTGAATAGACGACGAAGCAACTTACTAAAAGTTGTAACACTGTCTGCAAAATAGCCACGGATGGAAGCGCTGATTTTTTGATTATAGGACCAAAGCAACCACAGTCGATAGTTCTTCCGCTAACTAAAACACTTATGTGTAATCCTAAGAAAACAGTTAACAAGCTACTCAAGATTGCGGCGCAACTACCTTTTATCCGCGTAGCCAGTAGCCCCACTGCGCAGACTAATTCTAGCCATGGAAGAATAATTGCTATCCATGCAGAGGATGTATTACTCAAAATTCAAGAGTAGCTACNCTCTCGCTANAGCTTGTAGGGCTTTGGGTTTTCGGCAGATCGGCTAAAATAAATGCCCCCGATACGACTCAGCGGATAATGATTAGTATCATGTATTGAAAGCCTGCCATTCTGCCCAACCTCCTTTTAAATGATAAATTTCTGCTTCTGGCAGGTCGGCACGTAATTNCTTTATGAACCAGCGACTCTTAGCACATACCGAGTCATCGCAGTAGACTAAAATGGGGCGTGGCGAGGAAAGCCATGCCTCTATTAGCTCGATAATGCCAGAANCTTATCCATCGATTGGATAGCTAATCGCTCCATTTATATGATTTTTATTATATGCACTTCTTTCGCGAACATCTACCCACATCACCTCTAGAGTAACTGCCTGTTCTACATGAAGTACTCCTTGAAGTACGTGTAGTTTTGACCACGGACTAGATTCAGGGCTCTGCAGTAGTGTAAAGGTTACTCCAACTGCAAGCATGCGCACCGATGATAATAAACTCTTGAATTAGGGAATATCTCGCTTTGATTTTACTCGCATTCATTAGTTGGTGGGATCGAATAATCTCGATACGACAATTAGTTACTGAACATAGTGATATAGTATTTATTTTTTATGAAAGTCTACACGCAATCTCTTACTGTAAGTGCCTCGGGCAAATCGACTCAGGAGTTTACNGATTTAATTGNTACTGGATTGCATGAATCAGGACTTCAGGAAGGCAACGTGACAATCTTCTGCTGCCATACTAGTTGCAGCTTAGTTATAATGGAAAATGCTGACCCATCTGCTCGTCGTGATTTAGAGCGTTTCATCGATCGTCTTGTGCCAGAAGATGACGCAGATTTTACCCATACATATGAGGGTTCGGATGATATGCCCAGTCATATTAAGATGGCCCTTACTCGTACTGCTGAGGTTATCCCGTTTGTAGATGGGCGACTTTGCTTGGGCGCCTGGCAGGGTGTTTTCTTATGGGAGCATCGTAGGCTTAGTCAGCCTCGACGAGTAGTTTTGAGCTACCAAGGCAATTGACCGATTGGGCAATTAAAGAATCCCAACGATTAGTGTTTGCACAGCTTAATAGGCATGTAACTAATCTTGATAATCCCATTCGGCCGACTGGTGATATAAGTGCATTGGAAATGGCTACTTCGCCCATAAAAGAATCAGCATTATAGTTATTTTTGCGATAGGGGCATTTTAACTTTTTTGTAAGAATTTTTCCAAAATATTCGCTTGTTTGATTGATGCGATAATCTTTCATTGGTACGAGGTGACTGGTGAGCCAGCCTTCAAAGCATGGTTGGGATATGGCGGTATGAATGTTATGCTTTCTGCACAATCGCAGAGCTTTCTGTAAGCGGCGATAGCGAGTGCGGTCCTTGCTTGCGATTTCTTCATCAAGGACGATACAAACCTGTTGATCCGCTACGATTTCTTTACGTCGCGCAATTGCTTCGTAGGCTAAGCGGAGTGGGTCGCTGCTTCTGCCTTGCTGTACATTAACATCTTCACAGGCATATTTTAGACTCAATGTCTTGAAATAGATTAGTTCAGTTACTCCCTCGGTTACAATGTACATAGCTACATTTTTATTTAATGTAAAAATACGAATAATTTTGATCCAAATAAGGCATCAATTTTCCGCTTCAATTGCGCGCATAAGTCTCCGGTCTGCAATGAANGGTCCAAATGGCAATAAGCTAGCAATGATTAATACAATTGCTGTCTGCACCGACCATTGTTTTAGCACAAAGCCAGCAATCGCTAAAAAGACATACAGGATCCACAGTAAGCCATGCGCCATCCCCACAACTTGGACTCCTAAGGGTAGGTCAAACAAATATTTTAATGGCATCGCGGCCCCGAGTAGAAGAAGGTAAGAGAGGGCTTCATAAGTACCGATCTTTCGCTGTACTCTAATAGACACTTTCATTTTTAGCTTCCCGGTTTAATAGGTTTTTTTAGTGCCAGCTCAGGTGGAAGTTGGTCGGAAGCGAATGTAGGGAAACTTAGCTCCGCGAGGCTGTGGTGAGGGATCTCAAAAGTAGTTTTTCCTTGGCTTCGATCTACAATCACACCAACGCCGACTGGTTCGGCTCCATGTTCACGGCACTTTTTTATGGCTTCTAGTACGCGGCCACCGCGAGTGATGACATCTTCTATAATAAGGACTCTTTCGCCAGGCGAGAATTTGAAATTTCTTCGTAGTTCCAACCGGTCGTCTACTTTTTCCAAAAAGAGGAAGCGTAGACCCATTTGGCGCGCTATTTCTTGTCCAATAACCAACCCTCCCATAGCAGGACCTACAACAGTAGTGGCATCGTAATGATCTAGGTGCTTGCGCAGGAGTTCTGCCAGTCGAGTAACTTTATCCATATACTGACAAACTTGTGCGCACTGGAAAAAATGTGCACTGTGTAAGCCAGAACGTAATATAAAATGGCCTTCTAGTAGCGCGCCACTGTCGCGAAAGATTTTGATGACTTCGTCAGGTTGTTTATCCATAAAATTACCATGTAGGTAGAACTAAGAAGTGTGAAGAGCGAAAATCAGGTTGTTTTGCGCAGGATCTAACTACTTACTGTCTGTTAATAGTACTGCTAATGTTCAATTTAATCCATCGTCACATTCTTCGTGAGATTGTCCTATCGACTCTTTTGGCGATGCTTTTATTTGTTTTCGTGCTATTAATGGGTAATGCGCTCAAGGACATTGTTGAGCTAGTGGTGGCAGGCCAGCTGAAATGGGTACTTTTTTTTAAGTTAATTGCTCTGCTAATCCCTTACGTTTGTGCTTACGCATTGCCGCTAGGTATGTTGACCGGGACGCTTATGGCACTCGGGCGGTTATCATCAAATAATGAAATTACTGCAATGAAAGCCTCTGGCTTGGGGCTTTATCAAATTGTAGCACCAATATTTCTGATTGCGACCATAGGAGTTGTCGCAGCGGTTGTCGTGAATTTACACTATGCTCCAAAAGCTCGTAATGCTTATAAAGAATTAATGGCTTCAGCTGTGACGGAGAATCCAGTTAGTTTTATTGAGGCTAGGCGCTTTATTAATGAATTTCCTGGTGCGGTGATTTATACAGGGACTCGTGATGGTACTAACCTTGAGGATATTTGGTTTTGGAAGTTAGATGATAAAAAGCGCGTCGAATTATTTATACGTGGTAACAAAGGTCGAGTTGAGTTCCGCGAAGTAGATAATACTCTTATTCTTACCTTAATAGACGGCACAACGGAAAAGCGTGATCCGTTAAGTCCAGAGCAATTCAGTAGCATGAGTTTAGATATGCTTGATTTTGGGGAATTGCCCTTCGAGTGGTCTTTGGACGAAATTTTTAGCAGGCAATCTGCCTTAGGAACAAAGACTAAATATATGACTTTTTCGCAATTACTGAATTTGCGCGAGGCAACATTAGTAGCCGAACGCGGGGAAGGACTTTCTGTAGATCGCTTGCAAGCGCAGTTTCATTTACAAAAAAATTTCGCCTTGTCGTTCTCCGTTTTTTCACTGGCTATTTTTGGTGTTCCATTGGCATTACGTACAGGCCGTAAAGAGGGTCACGCGAATCTTGGTATCGCCTTAGTTATTGCGATAGGTTTTTATTTCACTTTTATTGCAATTAGTTGGTTAGAGCGCAGCGTATCACTCAGGCCAGATCTGCTGATTTGGGTGCCGAATATAGTTTTTCAATTCATTGGCTTGTATTGGTTGCATCGTGCTAGCCAGAATTGATTTATAACCTATTCATGCAGGTTGAGGAAATACAGAACCCGCCTTCCATTGAGGCATTAGTGCAATGTTTTGGCCGTCGCAAGCAGCCCTTCTTATTGGACAGCGCCTTGTCCAATGATGGTCTCGGCGAATGGAGTTTTTTTGGCGCTGACCCATTTGAAATAATTACTGGAAAATCCGGTCATTATGATGGATTTGGCGCTAGAGTAGATGGCCTTGCTCTCTTGCGTGAGCGAATGGGAGCACACCAAAGTGTAAGTCATCCAGAAATTCCATTTATCGGTGGAGGTGTAGGATTTTTGGCATATGATTATGGCAGGCANATTGAATCAATTGAACAATTCGCACTCGATGATCGTGATATTCCAGATTTGCATTTTGGCTTATATGATGGGATAGCGGCGCTTAATCATAAAACAGGNGNGCTTTATCTGGTGGCACTTGGCTTTCGTGCAAGCGAAGAAATTGTNTTGNAACAGTTACGCTCGATTATTCAAGAGGCACCTCCGCTTGAGCGGTTACCGAAGCCACGTTGCGGGCAATGGGATTGGAATTATACCCGTGAAGAATTTATTGAAGGTGTGGATAACATTAAAGCATTGATTGGCATGGGAGAAGTGTACCAAGTTAATCTTTCTAGGCGGGCACGTTGCCAATACGAAGGTGACCCGTTGCAACTTTATGCCGCATTAAGGCTTGGTAATCCTGCTCCTTTCGGTGCGTACCTTGATACAGGTGCACTGCAAGTATTCTCGACTTCGCCGGAGCAGTTTTTGCGCAAGCGAGGGCGAAGTTTAATGACGCGCCCGATAAAAGGCACGCGCCCGCGTAGTGGTGATCCGCGCAAAGACCGACTTAATGCGAAGGCTCTTATGGAATCAGAAAAAGAGCGAGCCGAATTACTCATGATCGTAGATCTNGAACGTAATGANCTTGGGCGAGTTGCGGAGTTTGGATCAGTAAAAGTTGANCAATTGTATTATCTAGAAAACTATGCAAGGGTTATGCATCAGACTGCTCAAGTGAGCGCGACTTTAGCGCAGGGCAAAGACGTCTTTGATTGTATACATGCAATTTTTCCAGGAGGTTCGATAACTGGAGCGCCTAAAGTTAGTGCGATGCAAATTATTGAACGACTCGAACCTACAAGGCGTGGTTTATATTGTGGCTCTGTTGGTTACATTGGATTCAATGGAGATGCAGAATTAAATATCGCTATTCGCAGCTTGCATTTAAAAGATGGATATTTGGATTATCAAGTTGGTGGTGGTATTGTTTGGGATTCTATTGCTGCATCTGAATACCAAGAAACTCTCGATAAAGGATGCGCTATTCGTGAAACTATTGATGCCTTATGCCTAAGATCATAATTATTAACGCTGGCCAAAAAGCTGAATTATTACCTGCAGATTCAAGTTTTTGTCATGGGTACGCGCTGTTTGAGACATTGCGCGTTGATTCCAAGCGACTTTTATTTTGGAAGTCGCACTGGGATCGACTCAAGCTTTCAGCACAACAGCTTGGTTTCCAATGTGACTATGAGGAGTCCGCAGTGATTGCTGCGATTCGTGAACTTGTTCAATCCGACAACATTAATGATGGAGTTCTCAAACTTTCACTCTGCAGTGAACAATTATTTATATATGCGCGGCCATCCCTACCGTCGCCACAGGGGTCAGTGCGTTTAAAATTAGACACGACTTGTCCGCTCAATGAGCATTCTCCNATTGCTGGACACAAGATGCATAATTACGCGGAGAATTGGCATCTACTCAATGCCGCCCGTGCGGATAATTATTACGATGTTTTACGNATAAATACTGCTGGATTTCTGTCAGAGACTGCCGTGGCGAATTTCTTTTTTATTCGTAATAATAGTCTCTACTCTCCATCACTTTGTACGGGTGCTCTGCCAGGAGTGACGCGCCAGATTGTTTTGCAAAGTGCTCGCCTAGCAGAAATTAATGCGCAAGAAGGAAGCTATTTAATCGATGCGCTTAAAGACATAGATGCAGCTTTTATTACAAATTCATCCCTTGGAATTATTCCGGTAGATTCAATCGAAGGGGAAGCTTTGGAAATGCATAAGTCGAGCGAAGCACACCCNGTAGTCTCAACATTAATCGACCTTCTTGCCTCAGCTAAGGATAGAGATTTACTGCTCTTATAATGAGTGATCTGCGTACATTTTTCACCAATCGTCGTTCCTTATTTCTCGGACGAAATAGTCATATTGTTGGAATACTCAATCTCACGCCAGATTCTTTCTCAGACGGGGGTGATTACGTCGATATTAAGGCAGCTTCATTGCACGCGCATCAAATGGTTCAATCAGGAGCATCTATAATTGACATAGGCGGGGAATCAACGCGTCCCGGGTACGATCCAGTTACAGTAGAAGAAGAAATCCATCGTGTTGTACCATTTATAAAAAAAATTCGCCCATATACACAGGCTTTATTGTCGATTGATACATCCAAGAGCGATGTTGCAGATGCNGCGCTCAAGGCCGGCGCTGATATTGTTAATGATGTATGGGGCGCGCAGCGAGACCCTAATATGGCTGCGGTCATAGCGAGTCATGGCGCTGCGTGTATTCTCATGCATAACCGACCGCCTGAGCAGGCAGGTTGTGGTAAAGTAATGCAATCGGTGCGATCATTTCTGATGACTTCTACGAAACTAGTTAGACAAGCAGGAGTTCGACAGGATTCCATTGCGCTGGATCCAGGTCTGGGCTTTGGCAAGACTTACGAAGAAAACTGGGAGATCATGCGACAACTAAGCGACCTTAAGGATTTAGGTTATCCTATACTCATCGGGGCATCACGCAAATCTATGCTCGCTAAATTATTAGATAGAGAATCCCCAAAGAGTCGTCTGAGCGGAACTCTTGCAACAACTGCGCTCGCAATACAGTCAGGAGTTGATTTTATACGAGTACACGATGTACTTGAAAATGCGGATTGTGCAGCTGTAATNAATCACTGNTTACGTTATGAATAAGACAACTATAGAATTAAACGGTTTAGTTTTTTACGCCTATCATGGCGCACTGCAAGCAGAGTCAGAATTAGGGCAGCGGTTCAAAGTTGATGTCTCTTTACGCCTAGCAGACGGTCTCGACTTTAAGGACGACAACACGCAAGTCACCGTAGATTATAGCCGAGTCTATTCTACGGTGGAGTCTGTTTTTACTGAATCACGCTTTCAGCTAATTGAGCGAGCAGCAGAGGCGATTGCTTCCGAATTACTTTCACAATTTAAAAAGATAGTAGAAGTGCGTGTAAGAGTTGATAAGCCATCAGTTCCGGTTCCTTGTGCATGCGACTCATTTGCCGTGGAGGTCATCCAATGCCGCTAAAAAAAGCGTATTTGGGATTAGGTAGTAATTTAGGAGACCGGCTTGGGCAGATGCGTGCTGCATTGGAATTACTAGAGTTGCAGTATCCAATACGCATAGTCTGCGTTAGTCCAATTTATGAAAATCGTGCAATCGGGATGCAAGGAGATGATTTTCTAAATGCAGTAGCCGAAATTGCTACAGACTTAGATCCCCAGGACTTGCTTGATGCCTGCCTATTTGTTGAATCTAGTATGGGTCGAAAGCGACTCGCAGAATGGACCTCGCGAACAATAGACTTAGACATACTCTTATACGAAAATATTGAGTTTAAGACGGAGCGCTTAACAGTACCTCATTCCCAGTTAACCAAGCGTGACTTTGTGATTCAGCCCTTACTTGATATTGCTCCAGGTTTATTCGTTAATGGTCGGTTACTGTGTGATTGGCTTAAAGAGCTGCCCGAAATAGGGTTACGGGAGTACCCGAAATCTTTATCCGAGGACTTAAACTAATAGAGTTTTTTGTCGTTAATTAAATGAAACCTACAGTTGAAATTGAGTATTGCACAGGTTGCCGCTGGTTGCTGCGGGCAAGCTGGACTGCACAAGAATTATTAACAACATTCCAGGAGGAATTAGGTGGAGTTAACATACGTCCCTCTGCAAAGAGTGGTTGTTTCGATGTTAGTGTCGACGGCAACTTGNTGTGGAGCCGAGAGAAAAAGAACGGNTTCCCTGAGATGAAAGAATTGAAACAAAAAATCCGCGATCATGTGGCGCCAGAGCGCGACTTAGGTCACAGCGATAAAGCGGCAAGATTGTGAGGCTAAATAAGCAGAGCTCAGCCCTCGTCGAAGCGGCCAGAAAGCTAACGGATGCGGTTGCTGAATTGAATTTTTCTGAACCTACTTCCGTAGTTTATAACCCACTTGAGTATGCTAGTTTCCCCCATGAGCACTATTTAAGAAAATATGGAGATAGCTCCAAGAAGATCCTTTTCATGGGTATGAACCCTGGTCCTTTTGGTATGGCGCAGACGGGTATTCCCTTTGGTGAGGTCGCGCATGTAAGAGATTGGCTCGGAATCTGCGGGGAGGTTCTAGCGCCCAAAAATGAGCACCCAAAACGACGAATTGAAGGCTTCAATTGCGCCCGTAGCGAAGTTAGTGGTCGACGATTTTGGGGAGCGATGAAGGAGCGCTTCGGACAAGCAGAGGCTTTTTTTATCGATCACTTTGTTATAAATTATTGTCCATTAGTTTTTATGGAACAGAGTGGTAGAAATAGAACACCAGATAAATTACCGAATAAAGAAGTTGCCGCATTACAGGCATGCTGTGATACGCATCTGCGCTCGGTAATACATTCTCTACAACCAGAATGGCTTATAGGAGTCGGGGCTTTCGCAGAAGCCCGAGCGCGTGTTGCCCTAAGTGAGGACAATGTCCAATTTGGCCGAATCTTACACCCTAGTCCAGCAAGTCCTGCTGCGAATCGGGGATGGTCAGCTAAAATGACCGAACAAATGGAGGCTNTTGGATTGTGGTAGTGCCTGTGTTGGTGCGTTTTCAAATTGTCAAACGCCGTAAAACGCTTCAGACAGCTAGTCTTCATTTATATACTTGGAAATATTAGACGCATGCAAATCACGTTACTAAAGTCGAAATTACTTCGTGCTCAGATAACAGACCGCGCACTTCATTATGAGGGCAGTTTGGCTATCGATGCCACTTTAATGAAGCAGGTTGGATTGCTTCCACATGAGAAAATACTTGTTGCTAATATTGCAAACGGTGAACGCTTTGAGACCTACGCCATTGAGGCACCTGAAGGTTCCCATACTATTTCTCTCAATGGAGCAGCTGCCCATAAGGGACAGCTTGGTGATTTGTTAGTTATTATGTCTTTTGCGCAGTTTGATTTGGCCGCTGCCAAAAAGTGGAAGCCAAAAGTACTAGTTTTGGCAGATTCAAATCGTTCAGTTGTACGTGCAGATAATGTTCAGATTGGAGTCGATACTTTTGTATCATCAAAGTTTGAAGAGTAGGATTCGCATTTGTATAAGGCTAATGGATGCTAATAAAATACGCTTGTCCTTACAGGACGCACATGGATGAATAGCATTTGATGGTCCAGACTCGGCAACGTGAAGCGATTTTTAGTGTTCTGCAGGAAGCAGGGCGGCCACTGTGCCGTGAGGAAATCTTGCGCTTGGGACGCTCAAAGGTACCACGGTTGGGTCCTGCTACGGTGAATCGAGCAATTCGTGAACTCAGTCAAAAATTAGATATTATAGGTGTTGAATTTCCTGGGCAGCCGCGGCGCTATGAGCTACCGGCTGGTTGTGAGCACCCTCATTTTATTTGCCGCGTTTGCAATAAGGTTTTTGATCTGCCTATTGCGACCGAATTACCGCCCGCTCAGGCACCAAGCGGTTTTGTGGTCAAAGGTGGTGAGATTATTTATTCGGGTGAATGCAGAGATTGTTCAACCGCTTACGATGTTTAAAAGCCCTACCTTTTGGCTTACTGGATTTGCAGCAATTTTTCTTCTTTGTAGTTGTGATCCGCCTATTGATGATCACCGGGCACAGGCCAATACCGCGACTAACTTACGAGTTATTTCGCTCGCGCCTAGTCTAACTCAAGCAATATTCTCATTGGGCGCTGTGAATCAATTAGTCGGGCGTACCGACTATTGCGAGTATCCTCCTTGCGTACAGGAGCTACCTTCTGTTGGNCGGCTCGACTTGCCTAACTACGAAGCAATTTTGAATTTGGAACCAGATTGGGTAATTGTTTCTTCACTCACTGCGCCAGCAGTGGTCGAGCGCTTGCGCAGTCTTGGCTTATGTGTGGATCGCTTCACTGAAACTGGACTTGAAGGAATTATTGAAGTTCTACAAGCGCTGGGTCATAGGCTTGGACGAATAGAGGCTGCTGAGAAATGTATTGATGAATTTAAAAGTACCCTGAAATATTANAGGCGCCAAATTCCTGAGGCAGCTTTACATGATCTGCCTAGAGTCGCCCTTATTTATGACTTAGAGGCACTTTACAGTGCAGGCGCTGGCACCTTTCCGGATGATTTAATACAAATTGCTGGCGGCTATAATATAGCTAGCGAAGCAGCTGCATCGTGGCCTCAACTTAATTTAGAAGCCTTACTCCATGCCAACCCAGAGGTAATTTTCGTTACTTTTGATGGCAGTGAAATGCAAGGGATGCATTTAAGAAGGCGTATTTTGTCATTACAGAAAGATCCCATTTGGAGTCAAATAAATGCTATACGAAGTGGCCGCATCCATCTAATCTTTGAAGATTATTTATCTGTTCCAGGTATTCGCTCCCTTGAGGCTCTGCAAACTCTTAGTGCAGCAATAAATCTATTGTAACCATTCGTGCCTACTTGGTGTGGTACTATCTACAAGTTAAGAGAACTAGTTATTATGAGTCTTCTAGGAGAACTTATTACAGCTTTGCGCTTTGGAAACGAGTCTGTCTGCAAATGCCTTTAATAAATTAAGAGTCCTACAGCTCTTTTATTTGCTTCGTGAATAACCCTGGCGGGATAGACGGGACTCGAACCCGCGGCCTCCGGCGTGACAGGCCGGCGCTCTAACCAACTGAGCTA
Source organism: Coraliomargarita sp. (assembly GCA_002699365.1). Lineage (GTDB taxonomy): Bacteria > Verrucomicrobiota > Verrucomicrobiia > Opitutales > Coraliomargaritaceae. Next base: position 30,382 of record PAAN01000009.1, read on the forward strand.
CTACCCCTTACGAGGAGAAGAGGCAGAAACTAGTTTTGAAGGTTTTGAAGTCAAGCGATGTTTTCTAATTTTTTGATGTAATCATGAAATTAGNATCTTTATCGTTAAGTAAGATCCGGCCAAAAAGAGATTCAAAGATTGGCATTTTATGCAATAAGGATACTACTAGTTAACGGTAAATAGGTGCTGTTGCCAATTTCATTAAGCTACAGCACCCGTCTTGGCATATAACTAGATAGTAAAAAGTGAGAGGGGAGATACACATTATTACTGGCGTAACTGCGGTCGGAAAAACCAGCTATGCCCTAGAGTATGCAGATGCGCATAATGCCGAGATTATCTCTTGTGATGCTTCCTTAGTTTATAGGGGCATGGATATAGGAACGGCCAAGCCGAGCAAGCAGGAGCTAGCGCAGGTGCCGCATCATTTAATTGATTTACTAGAAGTCCGGGAGCCATGCGATATTGTTACATATAATCAGCATGCGCAGAAGGCGGTAGATGCAATTAATGCTCGCGGAAAATCGATTGTTGTAACCGGTGGAAGTGGATTTTACCTGAAGAGTTTTGTTTCTCCTGTAGTTGATTTAGTCGTCGTACCTAAGTCTGTNCGATCCGCTGTTTCTAAGCTATATGACGAGTCTGGCTTGGCTGGATTATTAGAGTATTTGAACCAAATAAGCAAAGAGGGGCTTGGTCAGTTAGACTGTCGTAACCCTCGCCGTGTGCAAAGAGCGTTAGAACGATGCATCGCTTCGGGTAAATCTTTGCCACAATTACACTCTGAATTTGAGGCGCGCCCAAATCCTTATGCGTCCTATGATAAGCGGCTTATTTTATTAGNGCGCGATCCAGATGACATACGCTCACGCGTTGAGTTACGGGCAGCGCAGATGCTACGCNAAGGCCTAATAGATGAGGTACGAGCATTGATGAATGCTGGAATAGAAAGCAATCCTAGCGCGGCATCGGCAATAGGTTATCGAGAGACAATAAACTACATAAACGGACATTTAAGTGCGGACGAACTAATGCCATTAATTATTAAAAATACTATGCAGTTAGTAAAGAAACAGCGCACTTGGTTACGTTCACAGATTCAAAAACCAGACCAAATTATCCAGCTAACCAATTAATAATAGGTCAATCGAGGCTACTGTTGACAGCAGACGTAGCCTAATTACTAAAGTAAAGCCCTCATGAGTACTGTGCTTAAATATCGCGTATTAGTCCTCAATCGCCTTTGGCAAGCAGTTAACATTGTAGGCGTGCCGCGTGCTTTTTGTTTATTGTTACAGGACCATGCTCAGGTCATCAATACTGTTGATGGTAGCTTTCAAATGATGGACTCAAGCCAGTGGTTAGAGCTTAATCAATCAAATATACCAAGCGACGAGGAGGCATTCGTGCAAACAGTTCGTCTACGCATCCGTGTGCCGAAAGTACTTTTGCTTCGTCATTATGATCAGTTNCCGGCACAAGAAGTTAAATTTACGCGCGAAAATCTGTTCGAGCGAGACAGTTATCGCTGTCAGTATTGCGGCAACGCCTTCAAAGCCGAGCAACTAAATATGGATCATGTAATTCCTCGTGATCGCGGTGGACGCACATCTTGGGAAAATATCGTGACCTCTTGCATAAAATGTAATTCACAAAAAGCGAATCGACTGCCCCATCAAGCTAGCATGCACCTTATTCGTAAACCAGAACGACCACGCTGGCGCCCATTTATTAGTTCACTAATAGGGCAGAGCTATGATAACGACTGGGATCATTTTTTAAAGCTGAAGCAATTTTAAATTACCGCTCAAAGATAGTATCTGAGCTATAAAATAACTGCAGATGTTGTTCGCTTAAGGTGCCAGTTAATTTAAACTGAAGTAAGTAATTTAGAGGATTCAGCAGCTTAATTGTCTTTTGGAGTCCAGTTGCCCTGCCATTGTTATTCCTAATTAAATTACCAAATAGGTCGACGCCAAGATTCATGTCTAGCGCGTAGTCTTTCAGTTGCATAGTTCCCGATGCTGTAACTGTAGATTGTGGCCCGTTAATGCTAATTCTATCGAAGTTTAGTTGCTCATTTTCGACCGAGAACTGTCCGTTCATTTTATTAAGATTAAATGAGGTAAAGTTAAGGGGAGTATCTTGTANTAATGTGGAAAGTGGTCCGAGTACTGGAATGGAGCCGAGGTTTGAGTCTTGAATGGTTAAGTCGCCATATCCCTTAAGCTTATATAAGTCATTTGTTGGGCCTTTGACATGCAGGTTAATATTTATGCTAGAAGGTTGTTCGTCTTTGGTAACCGTTTTCTTAATTTCCTGATGCAGATCATTGTTCACGTTAATACCGGTGAGCGCCAAGTTGTAGTCCGCATCCTTAAGTGACAACTGGGTACAAAACTCGGGTGAATGCTTAGAATTTAAGATGTCTATACCTCCTCTGCCATTGCCTTTAGCATAGCCAAAATAGAGTTCACGAATAGAGACTAAATCACGCGCACTAGTTAAATTAAAACGTAGATAATCAAGCGGATTGCCCCAATAACTTACAGGGCCATTCGAATCGATAGCGAGATGGATATAGCCTTTGTCTTGAAACTGAGGATAGAAGCTTTCTCTAAATTGCGCGCCATTAAATGAAATTGTGGCAGGTTGCTCAGAATTAAAAGCTGCAAAGTTTGNTTCTATNTTTTTACTAANTAGTTTTCGCGCATACTTAATAGGTAATTTTGCATCTATATCATAGCGTATCGACGCTAGGCTTTGAATCCCATCNTGAAATTGAGTGAATTGAATGTTACCATTTATGAATCCAAATGGGCTTATAGCNCGGAGCTGGTTTATTTCAGAGTAGTTATTTCGTCCTCGGAAAATTAGGCTACCAGATGCAATTGGGACAGATTTGTAAGATAAATTCTCTCCCTTAACAGAGCCATAAAACGATGTCTCTGTAACTGGCTCCAAATTCCCTGCAATAAGAAAGTCGCCATAGACTAGACTGTTTGAATTAAAAACAAAATTGTCATTAAAAATAGAGCCCCACCAAGTAGGCATAATTTCATTATACTCATTCGGAATTATAAAACCTCTGAGTGCTGATTGATAAGATTGAACTTTTGTATTCCACAATAAATTCATATCGAAATATTGCTCGCCGCGATCAAAGCTAAGTGAGTTTACTGTTAGAGTAGTTCTATCGAAATTACCGCTTGTATTTAATGAATCGAATGCAATGCGNCCTATCTTAATATTTTTTGATTTGGCCTTATAATTAAGTCTATTTAGCTTCAGTTGATTGGCTAATTGTAGCTGCAGCCTGCAGTAAGGCAGAGATGAAAAATGATACTCTGGAATTTGTTGCCTTAGATTCTCAGGTAAGAGGGGTAATATATTGACTAGCCCTCGCGCATCCAGGGTTCCGCTCAAGTCGACTGCATCTAGCGTGCTAGTCAGTTGTACACTCCCTAAATCTGAATGAACCGATCCGATGAAATNGATTTCTGGATAGTGGATAGGATTTATTGTAATTTTAGAGCTACTAATTTGGTATTCATGCCATTTTGCCGAGGTGGTTGCTACTGTGCATTCTGGCCACCGTCGCTTCGTTACTTCCCCTAAGTTACATTCTTGTATTAGGCCTGCGACTGATTCTATTTGAATATTTGATTGTTCACTTTTAAAGTGCTGGAGTGAAAAATGAAGTGGTTCTGCATTAACAATTTGGCTTTCTTGTAACTTCAAACTAGTAGAAAACTGAAAGTTTTTACCAGTTATATCATTATACTGTACTTTAGGGCTATAGAGTTGAGTGCTAATTAGTAGCCCATCGGTTACACTTTTTCTAAGATCAAAGTAGACACTTGGGGAATCAAAGATAGATGTGTAAAAATCTACTTTTAGTAAGTCAGCAATAGTTTCATAAAAATTTCGTATCGGTATTGGCCGCAATTCTTTCATTCGCCTTAGATTGTCGAATTCTAGATGCATTTCGCCATTTAGGCGCATGGTTTTGCGTACAGCTGCAAAGTTACTTACACGATAAGATTTTTCTAGTTTACTGACACTGAAACTAAGGTCTTTTACGATCGGTTCGCGTCTACCGCTTGGCGAATAGATGGAGGGTATAAAAAGTGTTCCATTTGAGAGGCTTAAACTTTTTAAGCTAGGCTGAAACTTAAAGTTAGAAAATAATTGAGTATGGATGACAATTGTATCTGCCGAAAGTAAAGCATTCGGATGATCAGCCCAAGATACTGTAGCCTTGTGTAATTCTAAGTCTCCGTTCACGCGCAGACTAACTGCATCTGACTGAAGATGCAGGCCGCTGTATTCATATTGTTTTAACCAATTATTCGCCCATGCCGATGGGATAAGAAGGGCTCCGTATGCGAGCAAGCACACGATAGAAATGCATTGGGCGACAAGTAAAAGTAAAAGTAAGCTAGTTAAACATCTGCGAACGATTGGCGGACCTTTTCTGCTGACTTTTTGCTTTTGCATATTCCTTAGAATCAAAGCGTAGGTGATTCTAAAATAGGTTCTGGGGCAGGTAGCGTATCAATGGGCTCTGGATCTGGCACGTCAGCACCCGTCGCTTCTGGTGGAATAAGTGTATTTTTCTCAAAGGTATATATGGCATCTATTATGGATTGAGTAGCTTCAAAGATGGTTGCTTGATCTTCCGAGCCTCCTATCTGAACAGTGCCCGATAGGCGCTTAGAAAATACATAACTGCGAGTATCTAATTGGTTTATTAAATCACCTGGTAGTAAGACATCAGCACTTAAGCGGTAAATCCAAGGTACAGAATTCTGTGAATCTATAGAATAGTTAGAGGTAAACTCATTGAGTAGATATTTTTTAACAGTGAAGTCTCTGAGTTTTGCGAGTATTGCAAAGATCGCAGCACGCTCGTTGTCTGCTGTGCCATCTAAAGCACTCTCCCATGAAGTTGTTTCAGCACTCAATGACTTTTCAAATAGAAGCTCTCCTGTTTGAATATTTTCGAGGCGAATTGTTTGTATGCGGGCTGCTTGTGGCAGTGAATCCAGTAATCGATTGCGATACATCAAAGCATCCATGGGGAGTAACTCTAGGGTCGCCCGTCGATCGATTTCGTAAATATATATTGATCCACTAGTGCGCGCATAGAGTTTATCACTTGTAGATTCAGGGGATGCTAGTTCTAGCATGACTGTTTCGTTCGGGCTNACTAATTTAATTGTTCTTTGGGGATCGCTAAATCCCAACTGATTTAAATCGGTTGTAGTCGGCGCATCTGCCGCGAAGTCAACAGCTCGCAATTCGAGTAGATCTTCCAGCAGGCTCTTTATTAATGCTAGGTCTGCACGGTGTGGTTGTATGGATGCACCCTCTCCACTGCGTATTACTTGCCACTCGCCCTTCTCTAATTTTTGTAAGCGAATTTCTAGTGCCCCTTGGCCGATCTGAATTGCGTTTATTGAAGATGGATCAAAACTCATGAAATTGCGCTCACGAAGAGCTGCCTGTGCTTCGCGTAGTGCGTTAAAGGGTTCTGCGGGTAGAGTAAACACTGTTGGATTGTCTTTAAGTTTAGCAAAATAGGCACCTTCAGTGCCTACTGTGGAGGGGTCTTTTTTACCAATAAATAAAGTTTGTTGCCGCTTATTACCATGTAGGGTGACTTCCATCATTGGTTCTTGTAGACCGGTAAGAAGTAGGTCTGCGTTTTGTTGGAAACGAATCACTTTAGCGGCGGTTAAATTATTAATGGCATTAGCAACTAGTACTGGATCTGCCTGGGCATTTAACGGCGCTTCAAATAACCAGCCACTAGAGGTCCTTGCGAGCCGAACTTTTAGATCACTATCTCCAGAGAGTGTTTTTATTTGTAGTTTAAGGGCATCAATCTCAAATACTGGTATGCTAAATATAGACCGGCTTCGCAAATCACTTAGTTCGATTAATAAGCTGTCAATGACTTCTCGGCTGACTACATAAATTTTTGCATTATCTGGACCTAGCAAGTAGACGTTCTCGCCTATTTCCGTAGTATCTCCTATGCTAAGAACTAGCTGCTTTTCACCTCTTCCAATGATTAACTTAATCTTGGGCGTCGCTAGTCCAAAATCAGCTAGCGATTGACCGCTGCGCTCAATCTCACTGACGAAAAAAGTGGCCTCTTCTTGTACAAACTGTAGCTGATTAAGTATACGGTTTACCGCGAAGTTGTTTGCCTTCCACTGTAGTGGTTTTGTCAACATCCACTTGGAGCCCTGCCGTTCAATTATACGAGATTTATCTGGTATTTGTCCCCACAGTTCAATGCGGTCAGTCTCTATGACTGCTGCGCCAATACATTCAGCAAGTCCGCCAATTTTTGAATCATAGGACTCTTTACGATTATCAAGNAACAGGATCAACCCAAAGGCGAAAATGTTCAGGGCAATGAGAATAGATGTTAGCTGAAGTCGCATAAAAGTTATCTGCGGCGGATTAAGTAAATAGACAGACCAATTAGAGCGATAACGCCAGGCAAGACAGCAAAAGTTGCTAACATGTTTTGTAGTGCACTTTGACTCATAATAATTTCATAGCTCTCTAGTGGTCGAGTGGAAATATTAAGCAGTTTACTGCGATTTAAGGACCAATTAACTGCGTTGATAAATAAAGTATAATTTCCATACGTTTTAAAACGGTTATTCGCAATAAAGTCGGAATTGCCAAAAGTAACAACGCGGCCGCCGGGAATGGATATACCTAGCTCTGTTCGAGCGCTACGCATGGAAGCCGTTGCTATGCTTATCGGTCCAGGAATGTCGCGATCGGCATCGTATTGTAGGGGTGTTTGCGTGCGAAAATCTTTTTCGGCCCAGCTTTGCTTAGAAGTGCCGATTAGATAGTCGACTCTAAGGCGCGGGTCTTCTTTAGCTAGTGGGTCGATTCGAATAGGTCGAGGCTGTCCAAAATAGGCGCTCCCTGCATATTCAAGTAATAGATTACTTATTGGATGCTCGCTAAAGTGCCGAATTATTAAGTCCCCGGATTGTGTTCGATATTTTGGATCGATATCGATTACAGCGAGGTCTTCAACCATGACGCCCCAATCATAAAATAAGTCATCCATGCCATGTAGTCTTCCTGGGTCTAAGAAAATAATTAGTCGCCCATTTCGATCTCTCAAATAACGCCTTAATATATCCACCTCTTCAGGTAGTAGGCTTGCTTGTGGCGCAGCTATAATAACCAAGTCGGCATCCTCGGGAATCCCATCACTAAGAGTAAGGTCTAGACTCTCGCAAATGTAGCTGCGTTCACGAAGGAAATTGCCCATCTGTGATAATCCGCGTAGCGGATCGACTGAATCAATTTGCATTTCGCCATGACCGCTTAAGAAATATAGTTTTGGAGCCTTTTCGTTCGTGACCTCTAAAATTGCCGAGGTAATTGCCTGTTCTCCCCTGAACCCGGAAGGCTTTCCTTCTGTAGCATTATAAAGTTCTGGTAGTTCAATTTCTATAACCTTGTCCGCGCTCGCAACAAATAGCACGTTTTCTTTTTCTATCCCGTAGCGATTGATTAGTTCACGGGCACGTCCGCGTTGCCGGTGTATATCGACGAATTCGACATTAATGAATGCCTTTCCTTTACGCCTTGCATTGGCTTGGTATTCACGCGTTAACTTTCGNAGGTCAGANTGAATTCTAGCAATTTCAGGAATGTCAGAGTCATTGGGTAAAGTGATAATAATATGAACTTCCTCTGTGAGTTCTTGGATGTAAGCTTTGGATTCAGCCGCAAGGCTATATTTAGCCCCACTAGTTATGTCATAACGTTTATAATAATTAGCTGCTAAATAATTTATTGCTAGCGCTAGACCTATACTGAAAAGAATTTGCAAAGTAGTATTTACTGCTCGTAATCGACGAACAAAACTAAATTCGTGTGACTGTTGCTGATTTTTCATGCTTTTGCTTTAATAACAAGCGATGCAAGACCAAGCAGTAGTGCGCCTAAGCTTGTATAATAAATGAGGGGTCGCGTGTCTATGATCCCGCGCGAAAAGTCGTCAAGATGATTGAATATTTGAAGGTATTCAACGATCCCTGGCAAATAGGCTATTAGCCCGTAGTCTGGATGCTCCAGAGCGCTTAATTGTTGCCCGCCAATTATTATTATAAAGAGCGCAGTAAAACTTAGCATACCAGCAACGAGTTGGCTTCGAGTGATGCTACTAGAGAAGATACCAATAGAAATAAATAAGATTCCGCTGACTGCAATAAAGGCAAAACTACCGATTATTGGGGCTGCTTCTAGCAGTCTTCCGCTAGCTGCTGCGACTGGGAAGAATTTATCTACAATAAGTGGAAATCCTAGAGTCATGAACCATAAAAGCAGATAGAATAAATAGGCGCCTGTGAATTTACTTAGAACTACAGAAATCCTAGAGGTGGGTGTGGTAAGAAGCGTATCCAATGTNCCACTACTGCGCTCTCCTGCAATGCTACGCATTGTCAATAGCGGAACAACAAAGAATGTAGGAATCCAAAACCCCTTAAAAAATTCTACATGTGGAAGCTCTTCTAAGGCAGTCGTAGCCATTTCATTTAAGATAATCCAGTACAGTAATCCCATGAGCGCGAGAAATAGGAAGCTGGCGATGTAAGTTGCTGGGCTAATTAGAAGCATCCGCAATTCATGTTTTAGAAGTATAAGGAAATGACGCATAACTAAATTTTATTTTGAGGCTGTTTTTTTATGCTTTTATTGGAGCTCGATCCATCGCTNCCTGCCCTATCTATTGGTTCGATAGGTTTTGGCATTTCTATTGTTTCCTCCCAAGAGCGCCTAGTTGCAGCAAGAAATATTTCTTCTAGATTTGGTTCACTCTTGTTGAGGCTGTGCACGATGCAATGTTCTGCATTANATAGCGCTTGTAGAATCTGCGAACCCTGAATGGTTTCATTCGCGCAAAGTGTTAGTTTGTGGCGCTCTTGTTTCGCCTCAGGGGCATCAAGAATATCGACCTGTAAGCCATGTTCATTTAATTTTTTTTGTAGTGCAATTTTAGAGCCTTCGATTTCAANAAGAAAGCGATTTCCTGGAAGGAATTCTTCACGTAATTCTCGGTTAGTGCCAGCTGCTACAACACGGCCTTGATTAATAATAATGACACGATCACAGCATCGCTCTATTTCTGGAAGTATATGACTAGATAAGATAACGGTCATGCGGCCGCGCAGGCTATCAATTAATTTTCGGATGCCTTGAATTTGATGCGGATCAAGCCCAATCGTGGGCTCATCCATAATAATAACCTGAGGATCGCCAAGTAATGCGTCGGCAATGCCAACGCGTTGCCGAAATCCTTTAGAGAGTGTGCCAATAATTTTTCGCCTAGCTGTGCGAGCCAGGTCACAGGTTTCCATCGCGCTCTCCACTGCCTTATGCAGGTTTTTTCTAGGTACTTCTTTTAACCTAGCGCGGAAGCGCAAGTATTCGACCACACGCATATCGCCAGGTAGAGGATTATTCTCTGGCATATACCCAATCTTACGTTTTATTTCGCGAGGGTGTTCAGCAACTGATATGCCGCTTATCCATGCGGCGCCCGAGTGGGCAGGAAGAATTCCACTTAGGATTCGCATCGTTGTGCTCTTACCTGCCCCATTTGGTCCCAGAAAGCCTACAATCTCACCATGTTTGACGGTGAAGCTGACGTTATGAATAGCAGTCACTGGGCCAAAGCGGCGTGTTAGTTCATTGGCACGAATACTAAGAGGTGGCTTCATTTATCAAATTGAGTATCGGTTCATTAATCTTATATATGTATATTGTTCTGTAGTAAAGTTTGCTGGGCATCAAGCCATGAGCGTGACCCATTTACTTTTAGTATGAAGTGAAGATTCTGCTTTTCTTTAGTACAGCTTTAGCCGAGTTTGTTTCTATAAATGATTACAACTACAAAAGATCTCTCGCGGGCGTGCCAAGAGGCCAGAGCTGCGGGGGCAGTCGGCATTGATACCGAATTTGTTTGGAGCCGCACCTACTACCCTACCTTAGGAGTCGTTCAAATGGGTTATCCTGATAAAAAGCCAGCCTTAATTGATGCTTTGGCTATCGATGATTGGGCCCCTTTTGCTAAGCTCATGGCAGATGCGAAGACGGTAAAAATACTTCATGATGCACAGCAGGATCTTACCATATTGAAGCGTGCCTGCGGGGCTTCTCCAAAAAATATTTTTGATACGCAGCGCAGCGCTGGCTTCGTAGGGCTGTCGTCGACCATTTCATTAAGAGATTTGTTAAAGAGCATGATGAAGATTCGTCTAGAGAAGACTGAAACACAGTCCGATTGGCTTGCTAGGCCACTTACGGATGCACAGTTAGTCTATGCCGCTGATGATGTAGCTCACTCTACTGAACTAATGGAGCGTATCTTTGAGAAAGCGGACGCTTCAGGGCGGCGTGAATGGATACTCAATGAAATGGAGTATTATGAGCAAGAGTCGCTTTATGAAGAGTCAGACCCAGACATCGAAATGCCACGTGTTCGTGGAAGCGGTGCGTTGACCCATCAGCAGCGCAACGTTTTACGATGCCTGGGCGCATGGCGCGAACACAGTGCGCGCCACCGTAATCTTCCNCGAAACTTCATCCTCTCCGACGATGCGATCGTCTCGCTTACGAAGCGCTTACCGGATTGCGCACAATCAATAAGGCCGATGAAAGGTCTTACGGAAAAGACATTGGAGCGCAATCGCAGTAAAATATGGGCGGCTATCGAGCGCGGCATCGGTGGGGATTTACCCGATCTGCCTAACGGCAGTGTACGAACTGCTTGTTGCGATGATGGTTACGAAGCACGCGTTGACTTTGCATTGGCTTATATCAAAGGCACTTGCACGGCTGCTAAAGTGGACCCTGCTTTAATCGGAAATCGCTCAGAAATTACATCGCTGGTACTCGGCGCGCCTGATTTGAATCCACAGAATCATCGAATCCTGCGGGGCTGGCGAGCTGGGTTCTGTGGGCTTGGCCTCCTCGAATTACTTAGCGGCAAAGGCAGTCTGTCGATTGATCCTAGTTCAAAACTTCCGAGGCAAGCCGATTAAACCTTGCGAGACCGATAGGCTTTTCGCGCAGCCGATGCCATCGATACTATAGAGTAGTNTATAATAGTAAGTGGAGAAGCAGGGATACAGGAAAGCTGCTATTCTTAGTGAAGATTTACTACAATCGAGTCATNTGACTATTGATGGTCAAACACACCATAAGCGTATTCAACTTTTGGCCAGGCGCGAATCAATTCAGTCCGTTTTAACTCAACCGNTACANTTTCAGCAGTATAAAATTAAGATTAAAAAATCATGCATATGTAATAATAATTGACAAAAAATTGCTAAAAAAAGTTGAATATAATGATTTAAATGAATAAAAAATNCCATTTANAGTCATATTTAACTTATTTTANCCTAAATTAACCAAATTGTTCAATTTTTAGTATGTTGCTTATATTATATAGTANTAATGATAATAATCATGTAAAATATATTTGATATGTATGATTGGGTAAAAAAACGACTGCAACAACAATCGGGTGTGCGTTTACAGCAACGCGATGCTTGGTGGAGAGCGTTACAGTGGTATTTTGGCTACTGCTCCAAAAAAAGGCTTGGAGATCCGTTTAATGTAGAAAATGGCAATATATTTCTAAAGGATATACAATTACATAAATCTGGCTTGTCGGAGCATATAGAGGAGTGGGCTCATTTAGAAGACACGCTCAATTGGTTCTTCGTAGAAGTGGTAGCCCTAGATATTGCCGGGCAAAGTATGCGTGCGGCGCTGCGATCACAGAGCATGGCCTACCGAACGGAAAAAGCTTACATGGGTTGCTTGCGGCGCTTTCAAGCATACATCTATCCAGTCGATGCGATGCGCGCACAGGGTAGTGACGTAATCTCATTCTTAGAGCACCTAAAAGAGAAAAAAGGTCTTTCTGCTTCCGCTCAGCGACAGTCGTACCAGAGTTTGAGCTTTTTCTTCTCGTATGTGCTACATTTTGAGGCTCCGAAGTGTTTCGCTTATAAAGTTCCTAAAAATGAAGTGCCTTCAATGCAGTCACCTACTGTTTTATCGAAGGAGCAATTACACGAGTTGTTCGAGCTATTGCCAAGCCGTTTTCGGTGTATGGCTCGTTTGCAATATGGCACAGGTTTGCGCACTATGGAGTTATTACGTTTACGAGTTCGTGATATAGATGGTGACCGGCGTCGACTGCTTGTTCGCAGCAATCCTGCAAAAGTTCATGTAAGCCGTATTACTCTTCTCCCAGAATCATTAGCAAGCAGTATGAATGTTCAATTAAATCGTGTGCGGCGCATGCATGCCGAAGATCTTTCGATGAGTTACAAAGGTGCCGCTATGCCGGCAAAATTGGCTCAAGGTTATCAGGCTGCTCGCAAAGAGTGGAAATGGCAGTATGTGTTTCCGCATAGCCGACTGACCGATGGCATGCGCGATCACATTAGGGAAAATTCTTACCAAAATGCTCTGCGTACTGCTGCCAAGAAAGGAGCTAAGCCGCAGTGCGTAGTCACGCCACGAGCTTTGCGTGATAGCTTTGCGACTCATCTGCTAGAAAATGGGGCGGATATCTGTAAAGTGCAGCAACTTTTAGGACACGCTTCGGTAAAAACTACACAGATTTATTCAAAGCTTACAAAAAAGTCACTTGGCATGGTCAGCCCCTTAGATAATTTAAATAATATATATGCATAAGGCCGATATTGTTTCAATTTTAGAAGACATCGCAGTTCTTTTAGAGCTTAAGGGTGATAACCCCTTTAAGATTCGTGCCTATATGAGTGGGGCCCGCACCTTAGAGACAATGGAAGAAGACCTTGATCAGTTAATTGCAAATGGAGATCTAGGGGCTGTAAAGGGTATTGGCACCGCTTTGGTTGACAAGATTGAGACTCTCCACGCGACTGGTGAACTGGAGTATTATACGAATCTACGTGCTTCGGTAGCCCCTGGCTTGGTGGAGATGTTAGAAATCCCCGGTCTTGGGGGAAAGAAAGTCAAGCGACTGCATGATGCGCTAGGAATCGATACCATTGCCGGTTTGCAAGCAGCTTGTGAGGAAGGACGGGTGGAGTCGTTAAAAGGATTTGGAAAAAAATCTGCGGAAAAGATACTAACTGGGATTAGCAACCGTGCGTCCTATGCGAAGCGTCATTTATGGTGGAAAGCCTCTGAAATTGCGAAACCAATTCTTGAGAGCTTACGAAGTTTACCCGAAGTGGAGTGTGCCGAAGTTGCAGGAAGTTTGCGCCGCTTGCGAGAAACAGTTGGAGATATAGACTTTATTGTGGCCTCCTCAGATGCTGCACCTGTCATGGAATGGTTTACGAGTCAGGCTAGCGTTTGTGAAGTATCTGCTCATGGAAGTACTAAATCCAGCGTGCGCTTTGAGAATGGCTTACAAGCCGATATACGCGTCGTTACAAGTGAGCAGTTTGCTTTTGCACTGCATCATTTTACTGGATCAAAAGAGCATAATGTGGCGCTGCGGCAGCGAGCTTTGTCAAGAGGATATAGCTTGAGTGAGTGGGGGCTTCAGCCAAAACAAGGAGCAGCAGTGCCCCAGATTTCCTCCGAGGCAGAGCTGTTTGAATTTCTTGGGCTAGCGGAAATCTTGCCCGAACTGCGTGAGGGCATGGGAGAGTTAGAGGCAGGTGAAGCGCGTATGTTGCCGCAACTAGTTACAGTTCAAGACATACGCGGCGTTTTCCATAATCATACTACCGCTTCGGATGGGCGCGCAACAATCAGCCAGATGGCGGGCGCCGCGCATCATTTAGGGCTGGAATATATTGGCTTAGCGGACCATTCCAAAGCGAGTTATCAAGCAAATGGATTGAATGATGCAAGGGTACTGAAGATGATCGATGCTGTGCGCCNATTTAACCAATCTGGCGAATCGCCAGTGCATGTGTTTGCAGGTATAGAGTGTGATATATTACCAAATGGTACCTTAGACTTAGAGGATTCCACCCTTGATGCGCTCGACTATACAGTAGNGTCCGTTCATTCATCNTTCACTCAATCTGAGACAGAAATGACCGCGCGTGTGATCCGCGCAATTGAGCATCCCGCCACTACGATGCTTGGGCATCCTACCGGACGTCTTTTGCTTCGTCGTGAGGGATACCANATTGATTTACATAAAATAATTGATGCGGCGATCGCAAATCATGTAATTATAGAAATTAACGCTAACCCGCATCGACTGGATTTAGATTGGCGTTATTGGCGACGCGCAGCGGAACGTGGTTTGATGTGTGCGATTAATCCAGATGCGCACAGCACCGANGGGCTTGAATATTTTACTGCTGGAGTGAATATCGCGCGCAAAGGGTGGCTGAATACTTCGCAGGTTTTAAATTGCCGTAGCGCGAAGGCCGTGCAGCAGTGGTTTCAAGAGCGCCGCTAACTTTGCCTTGAAATTNACCCTAAGTTACTCATACTAAGTACATATAAAACACATATTAATGTCCGCGCTTGTTGCCCTGCGGACTCGGGTTTCAGCCCCGTTGGTAGCTTAGATAACCCCTCTAAGCCGACCTCTTGACTGTAAATGCACATGAATTTAGATATATTAATTGGGCTCAGCATCGGCGTATTGCTTGGAGGGTTTGTTTATGCTCGCCTTCGGTCTGGAGGGTCCAAGCGAGAATACCAAACTATTCGTGAAAAAGCAGAGGTGGAGTCACGCGAGGTGCGGCTTACTCTGCGTGAAGAGCGCGCTAATTTAGAACTAGCGTATAATTCAAAGGAGTCTGAATTGCAGCGTGAAATCGCCAAGCGCACGGACCAATTAGATGCCACCGAGCGCGAGCAAGTTCGAATGGCAGAGTTATCCGAGGAGCGCCTAGCGTCATTAATGCAGCGGGAAAAAGCAATCAAGCAAGTGCAGTCCCAAGTAGAAGAAGCCGAGCATGAAGCAGAGAAAAAGCGCCGTCTATACAACATGAAATTACATCAAATCGCGCAGATGGATACCGAGCAAGCACGGCAACATTTGATACGAACTACCGAGCGCGACTGCGCTCAAGAGTTGGAAGATTTACGTAAACATTATTTGGGAAAAACTGAATCGGAGCTTTCAGAAGAAGCACGGCGAGTGCTACTTGCATCGATGCAACGTATTACTAGCCAGCCGATGAATGATGCGACAGCTACCGTAGTAAGCCTGCCGAGCGAAGAGATGAAGGGCCGTATTATTGGGCGTGAGGGTCGCAATATTCGCACATTTGAGCACTCTACTGGGACGACTCTAATGATCGATGAGACTCCTGACTCCGTCCTTATTTCATGCTTTGATCCTGTGCGACGTGAGATTGCGCGTATTGCACTGGAGGCGCTCCTGCGAGATGGTCGCATCCATCCAGCTAGCATTGAAGAAACTGTAATTGCTGCGGAAGAAGAGATGAACAATACTGTAATCGAGCTGGGAGAAGGCGCGATTCGTGAATTACGCTTATCCAATGTACATCCCGAAGTTGTGAGTACTCTTGGAAAATTACATTACCGGCTTTCCAATAATCAGAATACATTAGCGCACTCAGTGGAGGTGGCCAATCTATGCGCATTGATAGCTTCAGAGATTGGCATGGATACGACACTGGCTAAGCGCGCGGGACTCTTTCACGATATTGGCAAAGCCATCGATGAAGCATATTGTGGAAGCCATGCAATTGTAGGAGCAGATGTAATTAAGCAGCACGGTGAAGACGCAAGAGTCGTCAATGCAGTCGCAGCACATCATAAAGAGGTGGAGCCAGAGAGTGCTTATGCGGGCTTAGTAATGGTAGCCGATTCACTATCGGCGGTTCGCCCTGGCGCGCGAGCCTCGTCAATAGATGGCTTTATTCAAAGGGTTCGCAGTATAGAAGAGATTGCACTAAAGCAGCATGGAGTTAGCGATGCTTATGCGATACAAGCGGGCCGTGAAGTACGAGTCATTGTTGAACCTGAAGTGATCGGCGATGAAGAGGCTAGGCAGATCGCGCGCAAAATTCGTGCTAGTATTGAGGATGAATTAAATTATCCAGGGAGTATTGAAATAACCGTCATACGCGAACAGCGTTTTAGTGAGACCGCTGTTTGACGGTATCTTTTCATAGNAGCTTATCAAAATTTCAGCGTAAGAACAATTTATTCGTTTACAGTTTTAGTAAGANTCTTTCAGGTGCTTACTAATTTGAAGATAAGAGCTCATAGTTATTTAGCATATCAATTTGTACGTATCGATTATAGGGCTCGTTTGTTCCGTGTAATATTTGCCGGCTGTGTTTGTTTTTGTGTGTCTTTTTTAAACGCAGCGCCNCAAAAGTTTACATTGTCCTCTGGCGAGCAGTTGATCGGTGAAGTGCTCCCCGAGTCAGATGAGCAGACGCTTTACATAAGGTCAAAAACGCTAGGGGATTTAAAGCTGCNACGTTCCTTGGTCGTGTCGATTCAAGCGATTGAATTAAGAAAAAAAGAAGTAGTCGCTCCACCGATTGTGGCAAACGCGCCGACTCCTAAGCAAGCTGTAGAGCCAAAACTTTCTACTGATCCGCAAGATCCAACCGAAGGCGATCTATTACTCAATCAGAATGATCCATCAGATACTGCCGAGGACCGTCTGTGGCATAAAGGTAAGGTAGTTCTTGGGCAGATTAGATCGATCAAGACGCCAGATTACTGGAAAGGTATGCTTCGCTTGGGCTTAAACTATAGCACTGGTGACAAAAAATGGAGTGAGAACTATATGCGTGGACAGCTCGAGATTCGTCAAAAAGGAAGTCCTAATTTTTATCGCTACAGTGGCTCGTATAGTTTTCGTCAGAACGAGCGCAGCAGCGGAGAGACATATGTTTCCACCGATCGCTATGATGTAAATATGATTTACCGGCGCANGATTGCAACAGACTGGTTTATTCAAAACTCGCTTGGTTATCGCTCGGATGGAGTCAAAGGAATCAAGCGAGAAGTAAAGGAAACAGTTGGTTTGGGTTATAAATATAAGTTATCTCCCACGATTGAGTTAGTGCTAGGGGGTGGTTTTGGTGTTGAAGACTTTCAAACCGATAGTGGCGGTGACCAAGATGGGCTCAGTGGAGATTTAAATATTTTTCAGGAACTTAAGTGGCACCCAAATAAGCGGACTACATTTTCGCAGAAGTTTAATTATTATTCAGACATGGAAGATCCGAATCAGTATAGCTATGTTCTAACTGGCGCCTTTCGTGTACGGTTAACAGATTTATTTGGACTCGAGTTTTCCTATGACCAAAATTACGATGGTAATTTAGGTAGTGGATTATTAAAAGATGATATTCGTTGGCGTAATGCCTTAGTGGTCTACTTTTAGTTCTGCCTTTTGAGAGCTTGCAGGCTCTCGTTTAGACCGCCTGNACGGCTGCTTTGTAGCCAAATCGATGTAAATCGGTCTAGGAGTAGATGGAGATCTTTTGTGGGCATTTGCTTTCCTAAGCAGCGCTCTATAGCAGCCAAGCTAAGCTCGACACTTAGTTGGATTTCCGGATCAAGCGCCTCCACTTGTATCTCTTTTAGCACTGTATAAACCTGTTCTAATCTTTGTGTTGTTGTCCGTTTTAATAGTAGGGCTAATTCCGAATCATTAGCAAAGTACGCGCTGTGCAAGAAACTATTGGGCAGGGCTGGTTGCGGTAGCATGGCATCGATTGCTCCAAGCTCGCAGAGGGCTGCGCCATTACCAGTTGNGNGTTCGCCGTCCTTGTAAAAAACTGCATCAATTGNATCTGCGAGTTCTAATGTAGAGATTGCAGTACCCCAGCACGCAGCAGTGGTCAGGATGAGCGATGGATATAAAGTGGCATATGGTTGATGATGACCATTGTCTCCCCAAGCAGTAAGTAGTAGACCACTAGCTCCATGCGNATGGCCGGACTGTGCCGCATTTTTTATGTTTGCTTCTGCGACGCCTAGGCGACCGCTAAAAGAGTTCCAGTTGCCTGCACCTGGAGCTACGTAGAATTGGCCGCGGAAGCCACCATCAGCAATAGCGTGGCAGTGCAAATCAAAGGGAAAGTCACTCTCATATCCCCAGATTACAGGGGTCACCTGTTTGGGTAACTGCTGAATCAGGCTGGATTTTTCGAGTATAATATCTGCCCAAAACTGCGCGCTACACTCTTGCTGCTCTGCGAGGTCAAAAACAGACTGCATATAGTCCAGATAGACTGCTTGCTTACCATCAATTTTGACCGCTTCTTGGCTACGGCCCTTCCCTAGTTCCCAAGGTTCATCACCGCCTACGTGAATTTGCTTTGATCTAAAATTAGGAAGTAGTTCGCAGTAGAGAGAATGGATAAAATCAAGACTCTCCTTGCTTGGATACAGCGTACTTGGGTCTTTATGCTTGCCAGAGATAGGGTGGGTGAATCCCTCTGGACATTCCGCAAGCGCGCGGTAGCGGTCATGCTTTAGCCAGCGCTCTAGATGTCCAAATGAATTTTGATTGGCGACTAGTTCAATGCCGCGAGCGCCGCAGTAGGCATCGAGCGAGCGAATCTCTGCAGCAGTCATTGGCGAGGCATCACTCCAGACAGTAGAATGCTCTTGGTAGGCAAAAGTATGCTCTGAGTAGAGTTGTAATTCGTTAAATCGAAGCACTTCTAGCGCATCGATAAATCGGTATAGCCATTTCATATTTGGCACCCTGTTACGGCTAATGTCGAGCAAGAGGCCACGCTGTTTAAACCGTGGATTAGGGCTACTTCCAAAGAGTTTTCTTACAAGTGTATTTTGCATCTTGTTTTAATAGCTTTGTCATTTGATAGCCCATGGGCAAGAATGACTTAATCGTATACAATGGCTGCCGTGCCTGCTAGAGGGGTGGCGCATTACCGACTCACGAACNCGGTAGTTGGAAATGGTCGGGCCGACAGGATTTGAACCTGCGACCCCTTCACCCCCAGCGAAGTGCGCTACCAAACTGCGCCACGGCCCGACTGTCTAAGAATCGCAGTTAATCGATCGAGCGATTACTGCGTCAAGACTTTATACCAGTAATAGCCGCAAATGTTAGTAGCTAACTTCCATTCGCAGATAAGCTTTATCGGCATCCTCTAGGGCAAGCGTGCGGCGATACGTCACCGATTCTNTGCCATCGCCATTTGCGCTGACTGTCGGAGGGTTGACGCCATTCGAATTATTAGGCCAGCTATCCAGATCGGTTGTCGTGCGCGCCGAGTATGTTATGCCCGATATATTCTGCGGCCGGTTAAAAGTAATCTCTAAATAGCGATTGCCGCTAATTTCGGTGATTTGCTCAACCGGNAATAAATTTTGGTCTGCTTGGTTGGGATCACCACCCAGTGCAAATTCTAGAATTTGTGGGACGCCGTCATAGTCGGTATCAGCCGTATCTTCTGCATCGCTATTATAGAGGCTATGATCGATTTGCCAACCGGCGTAGACAGAAAGATCAGGAATCGCAGCCTCTATTTGGCTCGCATAAGAGCGAATGCGGACGAAGTAATTTTTGTAGTTGTTCGCAAAACTAAAAATAGAGGAGCCACTTGCTTCAACCGAAGTTGCAAGACCAGCTAACTTCCAGGTTCCGGAATCTTCGATAAATAAACCCGACCCAGAATCATAATAGCTCATTGCTGCTTCATCCGGTCCGTTATTTCTCCCAAGCTTCGTTTGCAGTCCTTGGTAAGAATAATTGGTGCTTCCTAAGCTGTAGCTCATGGATGCTGTTCCTTCGATACGGTTAGTGCCCCATCTTTTTGCGATAGTTGAATCGTCTCCCCAATTCCAAGTTGGCCCGCTTGGATCACTAGGATCTCGTCCACGCCCCCAGCCGATGAGGGTACCAGTGGTGTATTGCGTTGATGTATTCCACCAATTGTTGCCTGTTTCGTACGGAATGTCCTGATTGCCAGTGTACAGCTCTATCTCCGGCAATCCCGGATCCGTCATCAATTTAATTATCTTCATATCGACAGATCCGAAGCTGATTGGACTAAATGAGGGATCTCTTTGGTAAATAGATCCATTTAGTAAAAAGTATGTGACGCCGCCGACATGATTTGCGGTGAGTATGTACTTTCCGCGTATGTGTACGGCAGTACCGTAAGAACTTGTTCCGGCTGCATTTGTTACGCGCGCAACTGCATTATAAATAGCTGTTCTGGCTGCGTCTGGCGCAGATTGGTTCGCGCTGTTATCGCCACTGTAAAGAATGATCGCACAGGCGCTTAAGTGAAGCGCCATAAAGAGAAGGAACAGTTTTAATCTGCCACATAGATTGGGGGGAATCATGCGTGGATTGTATTTAATAGAGTTACTGCCTAATCGACTATGTAAAACTTAGTTAAATAATTGTAAATCGTTATACGGGTTTCGTATGACGACTTTCCTAAGTACGGCTGCGACTTAGCGCCTCGAAGCGAGCAGGTACAGTAACCAGCCGAGACTTGAAACAAAGGCAGCTACATAAGTGTAAGCGGCAGCATCCAGAGTTTTGTTCACTCCTTCTAGCTCATCTTCTGCAACTATTCCAAGCCCTACTAACTGCGCTTTTGCGCGCTTACTTGCATCAAACTCTACAGGCAGAGTAACCAATTGAAATACGGTCAAAACAAGATAGACTCCGATGCCAATGTTGAGAAGCAAAGGTCCAAAGCCTCCAAAGAAAAAGCCACCAAACATAACCATCGGCAGTAACTGTGAGGCAAAACTTGTAATTGGAACGAGTGCCATACGCATGTTGAGCGGGGCATATTCTTGTTTGTGCTGAATTGCATGTCCAGCTTCGTGAGCGGCTACACCGAGCGCAGCTAAGCTAGTGCCTCGGTAATTGTCGTGGCTAAGGGCGAGGCGCCGGCGAGTCGGGTCGTAATGATCGGTTAGCGTGCCTTGGCACTCGACAATCTCCACATCATTAATTCCGGCGCTTTGCATCACAGCTTGCGCAGCCTCTACTCCAGTGATGCGTCCTCGTGAGGGCACCTTGCTGTATTTGCCATACGCGCTTTTAACTTTCATCTGCGCCCATAGGCCGACGATGAGTGGAACAATAATAAGTAATAAAAAGTTCATAATTTATTTATAGATTAGTAAGAGTGTAGAGAGCAACATTAGTTCCAACTCAATTTTTGCGACTTAAAAAGTGCAAATAAAGAAGCTTGGAACAAAACGATAACTTTGAGACTCTTNCAGTATTAACACTATGAAAAAATCAACCATCTCTCTTACTTTACTAGCTGCTGCAGCGCTCTTCTTTGTTGCGACTCGAACTTCAGTCGGCTTAACCGATGCCGCCACAAGCGGCGAACAGGGCGATTCCACGCATGGAGCTTGGGAGCTTAATTTCGAGCAAGCGCTGGCACGAGCAAAGGCAGAAAATAAACCAATGCTACTTGATTTTACAGGTTCTGATTGGTGTGGTTGGTGCATTCGTTTGGACAAGGAAGTCTTTAGTCAGCCGGAATTTAAGGCCTACGCGGCAGATTCTCTAGTGCTTGTGGAGCTTGATTTTCCTAGAGGGAAGGAGCAAAGCGCAGAAATTAAGGCACAAAACAAAGCACTCGCCAAAAAGTACTCCATTCGTGGTTACCCCACCATTGTATTACTAACTGCAGAAGGTGAATTAATTGAGCGTACCGGTTACCAGCGAGGTGGCGCGNCAAACTATGTAGCCCACATTAAAGAGATACTCGCAGGAGGCTAATGAAGGCCGTATTGCCAGTCTTCAGATTGGCGTAGCTGACTGGGTACGTGCCCAGTTTCTCGAAGTTCGCGCAGACATAAGGACAAGTTACGCTTCGCAAGTCGTCTACCTTCGGAGTCTATCATGAGGGGAGTATGATAGAATGCCGGTGGGGCTAGTTGTAATGCTTCGTAGACTAGTAATTGACGAGCAGTGGAGATAAGTAGGTCTTCGCCGCGCACTACTTCCGTAATTCTCATAGCAGCATCATCCACTACGACTGCTAGTTCATAAGCAGGCACTCCGTCTTTGCGCCAAACTAAGAAATCGCCAAAATCTTTTAAGCAGTCGAATTTACAAGGACCTAGGCGTCCATCATTAAAACTTATGGTGCGGTTTGCAGGTACTCTAAACCGCCAATTTTTTGCTCCAGGATGAGCGGCATCCTTGCCAGTGCCAATCGGGGGACGCCAATTTTCTGGGTAGATCGGTTCGAGCGCAGCAGCATCTTCTGCGTGTGGAGCTTGCCCTGCGTGTGCTACATCTTTTCGCGACTTTTCACATGGGTAGATAGCGCCTGTATTTTTTAGTTGTTCCCAAGCCGATTGATACATTCTAGTGCGCTGGCTTTGTGAGTAGGGGCCAAATGCACCACCTTTTTTGTCGCCTGCACCCTCATCCCAATCAATCCCAAACCAGCGCAGATCTTCCACGGCACTTTCTGCGTACGCTACTTTGCAGCGCAGCGTATCAAGATCTTCATTACGATAGATAAGTTGCCCGTCCGCTTGCTGGGCGCGCTGCATAGCGATCCAAAAGGTGCGCGCGTGGCCGAGGTGCAGATAACCGGTGGGCGTCGGCGCGATACGACCTCGATAGGAAGAACTCATAAAAGTACTTAATCAAATCACCAAGGACGACGCAAGCCATGCTTCATAGCTCAAGGAACCTGATTGAAGGGATCGCAAGAGTCGCTCTTTCTCCTTGATTCTCAGCTAAATACGACCACAGTGGGCGACTTCTTATTTGGACCCGGGTAATAAAAAGGCCGGGCTTTTTATCTTCCTGGCAAATTATGACATTTCAAGAACTGGGCCTTGCGCCTTCTTTACTCGAAGCAATTGATGTTTCTGGATACACTGAGCCGACTCCGATTCAAGCGGGCGCGATTCCACATATTCTTAGCGGTCGTGACGTGATCGGTTCTGCGCAAACGGGCACCGGCAAGACAGCTGCCTTCGCGCTACCCGCACTACATATATTGGACGGGCATAGAAAAGGGGCAGCGCCACGTTGCCTAGTTCTTGGCCCCACTCGAGAACTTGCTGCGCAAGTCGAAGGGCAATTTAAAAAGTATGGACAAAGCTCAGCGCCAAAGTGCTGCCTTATTCATGGTGGCGTAGGCTATGGCAAGCAGCGCGATGAACTCGCGGCAGGTGCAGATGTCGTGATTGCGACTCCGGGTCGCTTGCTCGACCATGTACAGCAAAAGACCATGAGCTTAGACTCCATCGAGCTACTAATTTTAGACGAAGTCGATCGGATGCTAGACATGGGCTTCATCGATGACGTGAAGCGTATTATTCGCAGCTGCCGTAACAAGAAGCGCCAGACACTACTTTTTTCTGCCACTGTATCAGAAGATATTAAGCGACTTATCAAGGGCAGCCTTCGAGACCCTGTTGAGGTGGCTATTAGTATCAAAATATCGCCCGCGGAGACCGTGAAGCACGAAGTTTATCCGGTTGGGGCAATGCAAAAGTTTGATCTTTTGATCGCGCTCATCGATCAAATGGAAGTAGACAGTATGATTATTTTTTGCCGCATGAAAGTCGGAGCCGACCGTATTACTCGATGGCTTCAAGAGCGCGGGCTAAGCTGCGGAGCGATGCATTCGAATTTGCCGCAAAAAGCGCGCACCAAGGCATTGGAGCAGTTTAAAGATGGGAAAATTAAAATTTTAGTGGCTACCGATATTGCCTCACGCGGACTGGATATCGCTAATGTCACGCATGTCATTAATTATGATGTTCCCGAGCACCCAGAGGATTATGTTCACCGTATTGGGCGTACAGGCCGCGCACAGCGGGAAGGGGACGCAGCTACAATTGTGGCTCCAGATGAGCAAAGTAAACTAGACGCGATCGAGCGATTTATTGAGCAGCAAATCCCGCAGCGCAAATTAGAGAGCTTTAATTATTTTCATGAGCCAATTATTCGCGCAGCAGAAGATGCGAAGCCGAAGCGCCGCCGGCGTAATTCAGCGAGTAGTAAGTTTGGCCGCCGCCGTTAAAATTTTTACTTTTTAAAAAAAGTCATTTTTTTAAGAGTCGATTTAAAAGCTTGGTTACCAAATCGCGTCTAAGCTTATAGTTATTTGTCATGAATCTAATTCTTTTTGAAAAGCAGTTTGATTTAATATGTATTGAAAAAAACGATACGCGAGCGCTGCACATTCGTAAAGTCTTACGCGCAGAGTTAGGAGCGCTTATTTGTATAGGATTTGTGAATGGTCCAAGAGGCCAAGCAGAAGTGACGCAGTTAGGTGAAGATGGCTCGGTAACCCTTAAGCTTGTATCCACTGAGCCTGCCCCTAAGCCACTACCGATTACCTTACTTATTGGTCTGCCTAGGCCCCACACTGCGAAGCGTATACTTTTTGAAGCGGCAAGTCTCGGGGTCGCACGCGTCCAGTTTTTTGAGGCGGAGCGTGGGGAGCCTTCGTATGCAAGCAGCCGCTTGTGGCAAGACAATGCATGGCGCGAGCGTCTGTGGCTTGGGGCGGAGCAGTCGTTTGGCACGCACTTACCAGAAGTTGTTATGTATCCGGATTTACAGACCGCGCTTAGCGAGCTTTTTGAAATACCTATTCGCGTCGCACTCGATAATTATGAAGCGAGTGGATCACTTGGGGCGATTTTATTACAGGACGGGCAGGTCGGTCCGGATGCGAAGACGTGTGCTTTAGCGCTTGGAGCGGAGCGTGGATGGTCCCCAAACGAGCGCGATTGCCTGCGCCAAAATAGTTGGCAACTCGCGCATATTGGCGAGCAGGTATTACGCGTCGAGACAGCTGTCGTTAGCGCTGTAGCAATTGCTGCCGATCGCTTAGGCCTACATTCCAGATAGGCGATTATTTTTGCTGCGCTGCCTATTTAGTAGACAAACATTAGGTCAGTTATTTTCAGACACAAAAAAGGCCGCGAGGTGAATCACCCCGCGGCCTGAAAAACAAACAAGTAATGTATACTATTACTTAAAAGCGACCTGTCAGAGCAAGGCGCGCATTGAGTGGTGCTCCCACTGTAATTTGATGTGTGGAGTGAGCATTCGGGAAGTAGAGCTCATCTGTTACATTCTCAATATTAAGCTGTAGGCTTAAGTCGTCAGATATCTTGTAGTAGGCAGCAGCATCTACACGTGTATAAGATGGTAGTACAACTTCGTTGTTATTTGTGGCAAAGCTATCGCTAGAGTGAGTAATACCAACTGCCAGTGCCAGCTTTTCAGATAGTACGAATTTGTTCCATATAGAGAAGGTCTCTTCAGGAAGCTCGCGAGGGGTAAGAGCTTGATCAACTTGCTTGCCGTCCAGTTGGCTATAGCCAGCGGATATGAACCAATTGTCTGCCAACTTACCTAGTAGCTGTAGTTCAAAGCCAGTGACTTCAGTAGAAATATCAACTACTTGTCCGGCGTTGTTATCGTCAGGTTCAGGCGAAGTTTTCTCAAGTTCAAAAATAGCAGCTGTTAGACTAAGATTATTGCTCAAGTCCCATTTAACCCCTACTTCCCTATTTTGGAATGTATTCGGGTCTAGGTTAGAGATATCATCTCCAGCGTACTGTTCTCCGCTCTTCGGCTGAATCGCTTCGCTCATACTTGCATATAGGGACAAATTATTCTCTACTTTATATACGAGTCCTAGGCGGGGTGACAGCTCTGTATGACTGCTGCTTGCAGTAGTTGTGCCAGTAACAGTCTGATCAATTTCGTCCAAGCGAACTCCAAGTATGGCAGTTAGCTTATCGGATACTTCTATCTCATCTTGAAGATAGATAGAGAATACCGAAACGTCAGCAGAAGTGTCATCAGCATTATTAACGTCGAATCTATTGGTAGTCGCTACATCTAAGCTATTCGTGCCGACGCCGTTTGAGATATCAATAGGACGTGCTGCATTGAAACTTTCTTTGTCTGTTCCTTCTAGCTTTTGAATCTGATCAATACCGCCAAGATCATTAATTTCAGTGTCAGTAAGGCCTGGATTCAGCGCTCTTAAAGCATCATTTTCGGCTTCAGTAACAATGTTACGGGCATTAGTTGTGTCAAAAAATGTATTCCAGCGATCGTTATCATTACTGGTTTTAATTACTTCTACACCAGCAATAAGTTTGTGGAGTAAGCCACCAATTTCTTTTTCGCCGATTAAATCATAGCTGATTATTGTACTATCGCGCTGAGTGGTGTCTTTGTAGCCATCGAGAGTTACCTCATCTTCATCAGAGTCATATCCAGATGCATAAAGATTTTGGTAGAGCTTATCAAAGTCGTTATGTGTTAGATTTAAGCGACCTTTTAATGTGTCGGAGAAACTATTTTCTAGACTTGCCTTTATGATGTGAGCTTCGAGTTCGGAGTAGTTTTGCTCGTCATCGCCGAATACAATATCTTTCAGTGCTTCAACTGGACGCCCGTCAGTACCTGTTGGGATACCGCGATCAATAAAGCGTTTGGTATCCAAGTACTCATAGGAAACATCGAGTGTAGCTGTATCGCTGAGGTGGAATTTCGCTGTTGGGTTAATACCAACTTCGTCTGCGTAGAAGAAGTCACGATCACCCTCGAGGTCATTCTTGAATACATTGATACGAACGGCAGTCGTTTCATCGACAGCGATGTTTTTATCAAACTGAGCCGAAGTACTGCCGAATGAATCAACCGATACTTTGTACTCGTTAAAATTGTCACCAATTACGCCTTTTTTCATAACGCGATTAAGGACACCACCTGTGCCGCCACGTCCGAAGAACAGCCCGTTAGCACCACGAAGAATCTCGACGCGGTCTACATTGTAGAGTGGGCGGTAGTATTGCACATCATCACGTACACCATCGACAAAGAAGTCTGCAGTAGAGCGAACGCCGCGGAAAACAACGGCGTCACGGTGACCTTCACCTTGAGAGTTGTTTACACCAGGCGTGTAGTCAATGATGTCACCGATGCTGTCAAATCCTTGTTGGGAAATTTGGTCAGCTGTCAAAATCGATAAGCTTTGCGGGACGTCAATAATAGGCGTCGGAGTTTTTAGTGCGTTCACCTCATCGGTGTAGAGCACTTTACCGGTTACGACATAGTCATCTAATTCATAGACTTCATCGTCACCGTAAGATAAGACTGGTAGTGCTAAGCTTGATGCTAATAGCACGGCAGTTAGTTTATTTGTAGTTTGTTGCTTCATGTTGTTGATTTCTTTTATAACGATAACAATACCCATACTACTACAAATGATGGTTTATTTCTGCCCCTAAGCGGAGTAAAAAGACTCAATTTGCACCTCTTTCTTGCCCTAATTTATAAACATGTAATTAATTTAGCATTGGTAATCCTTAAAATATCTTAACTACATGAAATTAGTCCTATCTGTATGCTTCATCTCTATTCTTTGCTTAAGCAGTTTCGCTCAAGGAGCTGAATTAACAGTTTACAGTTTTCGGCATTATGAGTCCGACACCCAGCTTTTTAAGCGCTTTACTGAAAAAACGGGTATAGTCGTCCATCTGGTGAAGAGTAAGGCGGATACCCTTCTAGAGCGGCTTAAAGCGGAGGGCTCCAAGACTCGAGCGGACGTCTTAATCACTTCGGATGCGGGCAGACTGCACAAGGCTCGTGCGGCAGGTCTTTTGCAGCCAGCGCAGTCCGAACAATTGAACTCTCGAATACCAGCACACCTGCGTGACCCAGAGGGCTACTGGTACGGCTTTACCTTGCGAGCAAGAGTTCTTGTTTACGCGAAGGACAGAGTGTCTCCCGAAGAGCTAAACTCGTACGAGTCATTATCCAATGAAAAATGGCGGGGTCGAGTCTTAGCGCGCTCTTCGTCTAACATATATAATCAATCGTTACTTGCCTCTATTATTGCAAGTAACGGTGAAAAAAGTGCATTTGAGTGGGCAAAAGCCCTTCGCAGTAATATGGCGCGCTCCCCTCAGGGCAGTGACCGTGACCAAATGAGAGCGGTCGCTGCTGGGTTAGCGGATGTAGCTATCGTCAATACGTACTATTTAGGCTTACTCCAAAATTCGGAAAGTGCGAAGGATCGTGCGGTTGCTGACAAGCTAGCGGTATTCTTTCCGAATCAAGATGGCCGCGGCACACATGTTAATGTGAGCGGCGCAGGTATTGTTACGCATGCAGACAATGTTGCAGGTGCAACTCAGTTGCTTGAGTTTCTTGCCTCGGATGCGGCTCAAGCCGTATTCCCCGAGGCGACGTATGAGTACCCGGTAGTTGCGAGTGTCGAATGGTCTGCTAGCCAAAAACAGTGGGGNNATTTTAAGTCGGACTCCATTAATTTATCCAAACTNGGTATTNTAAATGCGCTTGCTATACGTACATTTAATACTGCTAAGTGGGAGTGATGTCTTTACTGTGGCGAACNTTTAGTAAAAAAATCAATGTATGGTCAGTAGGCGCGCTNTTNGGTTCGCTNTTANTACTNGCGCCGTTTATTGCAGTTTTTGCGGGTATTTTACAGGACAATGCNGAGTGGTCCCACATTGCGCAGACTGTACTNCCTNAGTATTTAATAAACACAGTAATCCTAATTTNTGGTGTCAGTTTNCTNAGTCTAATTTTTGCAGTTCCTACTGCATGGCTGGTNGCTAANTTTCAGTTTCCANTTAGAAATNTACTNAATTGGGCACTGGTACTGCCGCTAGCTGTGCCAACCTTTGCCGCCGCATTTGTCTATTATGACTTACTGGACTGGTTGATACCCTTACTCCTATTTATTCGTGAATATGCAGGCTTGGAGGCTTCATTATTAGCGGAGTCAATCCTGCGCTATGGCGTCCTTATCGTTCTTCTAAGCAGCGTCCTTTACCCGTACGTGTTTATAAGTTTAAGGACAGCATTCTCTCGGGATCAGCGAGTCTACTCGGAGGCTGCCCAGATGCTCTGCCGTTCGCCAAGAGAAATATTTTGGGGCATATCACTGCCGCTTGCTCGTCCGATGCTCGTTGGTGGACTGAGCTTAGTGATTATGGAAGTGATTAATGATTATGGCGCTGTAAACTTTTTNGGNGTGCCAACTCTTACAGAGGGAATTTTTCGTACTTGGTTTGGCTTAGAAGATCGTAGCTCTGGATTACTATTAGCGATTATTATGCTTATAATGGTATACCAATTATTAGCGTTCGAATTTTGGCTTCGTAAGCGCCGCCGCTTCACTGAAGGCTCTCAAGCAAATTCACCGAAGCAGCTGCTCACTCTCAGTAAATGGGCTGGGCGGTACGCCACCTTACTATGTACGATTCCATTATTAGTCGGATTTATTTTCCCAGTTTTTAGATTTATTTATTGGGCAAGTTTGTCAGCAACATTGTATCAGCCATCAGAGTTTTTCACCCAAGCATTAACTAGTTCCTCACTTGCACTTGGCGCTTCAATTTCGATCTGCCTAATGGCGCTTTTTTTAGCGTATAATATGGAGCTGCACAAAAGCAAAAGTATACAAAAACTTATACGTGTTTCCACTTTGGGCTATGCAGTGCCCAGTGTGGTTACCGGAGTCGGTGTAATTGTTCTGTTTGGAGCAATCGACCAAATGGATGCTTGGTGCAGATATTCGCTGCCATTTATTCTCAGCGGTAGTCTCTTAGCTATTGGATTTGCTTATGTAGTTAGGTTCTTCTCTGTCGCTTACCAGCCACTTCACGCAAGCATGCAAAGCGTTTGTAAATCCTTCAACGAAGTCTCTTCTTTATTAGGTCGTAACAAATGGGACGGCTTAAGACTTATCTATTGGCCCCTTCTTAAAGTTCACTTACTCGCATGCGCAGCGCTAGTCTTTATCGACATTACTAAGGAATTACCCCTTACGCTTATTTTGAGGCCAAGCGGATTTGAAACTTTAGCAACCTATGCGTATGGTTTTGCAAAAGAAGGGTATATCTATGATTGCGCTTTGCCCGCGCTTTTAATTATAGGATTAGGCGTAGTTGGGTTATTTTTTATAAATAAATGGATTGAAGAGTCCTTCACTTAAAATGTTTAAAGTAGANAATATTTCTAAACGATATGCGAACGCCGAACTGTCNGCTGTAACGCANGTAAGCTTTGAAGTNGGNCCTGGNCAACTGCTTTCATTGCTGGGCGAGAGCGGNAGTGGCAAGACAACNCTCCTGCGACTCATTGCAGGGCTCGAGACACCAGATTGCGGTAGTATTACCAGCAATGGGGTGCGTCTTGTGGGACAAGGCAGTTGGGTAGAACCGGAAAAGCGCAATGTAGGCTTGGTCTTTCAAGGTGGCGCTCTTTTTCCGCACATGACAGTTGCAAAGAATGTTGCATATGGCCTAAAGGATAAGACAAAGAGCGAGGTTGAGGCAATTGTAGCCGAACATTTGGAACTGGTTAAATTATCCGATAAAGCAAGCCGGTATCCTCATGAAATTTCTGCAGGAGAGCGCCAGAGAATTGCCCTAATCCGAGCAATCGTACAAAAGCCAGATATTATCTTATTAGATGAACCTTATAGCAATCTCGATGCAGGCTTAACGATTGATCTACGTGATCAGGTTAAAGCCATCTTATTAGCGAAAGGTATGACTGGAATATTGGTGACTCATGACCCGATGGACGCGCAGCATTTTGCCGATAAGATAGCGATTTTACGTAATGGAAAATTGCTTCAATTTGGCTACCAGAAAGAGGTGTCTGAGTTCCCAAACTGTTCCTATTGTTCGATGCTCATCAATGGCATTCGAGAGGGGCTTTAAGTAAGCTACTGCTAGTGCTGACTGCGCATACAATGAGGCACCTAAGGGACAAGCCCTTAGGTGCCTACGTTGAACACACTTATGTAAAATCATTAGCTGATGGGCCTTTGTAGTCAGCACTCGCACAAGTGCTACCTACTGATTGACTTTACATTTTTATATTATCAGATGAGGAGTAAATATTTCTACTCAATAGCGGAGTAAAAATAACCAATCTGGGGAGCACTTGTTTTAGCGCGGATTATCCATTTAGCCGTTTCTACTACAAGCGGTGGAGGCATTGATAAGCTTTAGGGAGTAATTTGTGCCGGTTTTTAAAGGCTCTAGCAAAGTGGCTCGCGTTAGAATAACTGACTTCATTGGCGACTTGTATGACACTTAACCGGTCTTCGCGAAGTAGTTCAGCAGCGTAATCCATACGTACTTCCCGCAGATAACTGAACGTTGTTTTGCCATATATATATTTAAATGCTAATTTTAATTTGTGTTCATTGATCCCTCCGATGCGGCACAGATCATCCATTGTAAATTCTTTACTTGGGTTTTGCTCCATGGCGTTAGTAATTCTCTTTATGGCCTCTCTGTCATTCGCATTAATTCCTGCTACAGCAGCTTGATTCACATCTGCTGACTGGCTTAGTATTTCAGCAATCCAAGTCAGCGCGTTAGCCTCTAGCTGTAAGCGTTCCTTAATGCTTCCGGAACTCGACTTAGCAATTAATTGCGAGCATGCAAGAGCCGTTGATTTCATCATTCCACCAGAAACGGTATCTAGTATCTCTATGTTTTCTTGATGGCTAAATTCATCTAAAGCTTTCAGTCCATGATCTTGCTCCAGTTCGCCAAGAGTTTTGGCGAATTGTCCCGANCATAAGAATATTTCCAAAGAGACCCCCTTACTGGAAGTCCTATCAAAATGCAGTTCGTTTGTGCTTAATTGATACCATTGTCCGCTTTCTAGTTTTTCAATGNTNTCTGTATTATGNTGTAATTTAGCCCAACCGGCAGTAACAAAACCGAGTATAAGCGTGCGTTCTTCAAACTCAATTCGTACTGGCAAAGGGCCGTCTATTTTGATGTCTAGACTTAAGTGATCGAGCCCACTCTTTAGCGGGATTCGCCTTGCATCAAGCTGCACCGCATCTTCCTGCCAGTTCAGAGCCTGAGGCTTGTGAAATGGGCATCTCATGTCCAAATCTGCAGTAGGCTGCATTTGGATGCCTGTTTTGGTACGTTTCAAAATCGGTTTATTTATTGAGACTGAGTATCAGTTTAAGTCTGAAGCAAGTTAAATAGGAATATTCAATCGAACTAAAGGCAAAAGGTGTAGTGCTATGGCAAAAAGTTTTAAGTAAGTATTTCGCGCATAGTCTGTTTAATACACTTCAATCTTTTACATCCGTTTTATGGCTCGCTTATTTAACAAAAANCATTGCTCTAGTGAAGAAACTCACATCCCCCATGTGGTTATATTGGGAGGTGGGTTTGCTGGTTTAGCTGCGGGCAAGGCGCTGGCTAAACATCCAGTTAAAATCACTCTTGTAGATAAAGAGAATCATCACCTCTTTCAGCCGCTACTTTATCAAGTTGCGACAGCTGGGCTTTCTGCTGCCGATATCGCGCAGCCGCTGCGGCACATTTTCTCTGGCCAGTCTAATTTGACTACACTCATGGATGAGGTGGTTAATTTTGATTTGGATGCTTCAAAAGTACATCTACGTACGCAGAGCCTCGGTTATGACTACATGGTTATCGCGCTCGGCGTTACCACTGGATATTTTGGTAATTATCAGTGGGCGCGCTTTGCGCCAGGACTTAAAACCCTTGATGAAGCAACTGAGCTTCGCCGAAGAGTACTTTCAGCTTTCGAGCGTGCAGAATTGGCGAATGATCCAGATGAAGCTTCTTTATGGCTGACTTTCGTTGTTGTTGGTGGGGGCCCCACTGGTGTCGAGTTAGCTGGAGCAATTGCTGAGCTTGCTCAGCACGTAATGGCTAAAGACTTCCGGCATATCGACTCAACCAAGGCGGAGGTACATTTAATCGAGGCGAGTCCTCGATTATTAAGTGCATTTCCTGAAGGACAGTCTGAGTATGCATACAAGCGCTTAACGCGCATGGGCGTAAAAATTCATTTAAACGAGCCAGTTACAAATGTTTCTGCGGATGAAGTTACTCTATCGCAATCAACGATCTGTTCAGGTACAATTCTTTGGGCTGCTGGAGTGGAGGCAAATTCTGTNGCCAGCAAACTCGGGCAAGTNCCAAGAGATCGNGCAGGTCGCNTAGAAGTGGGGGCAGATTTAATGCTGCCAAATTTTGANAATGTNTTTATAGCTGGCGACTTAGCNCGNTTGTCNGATTTTAAAGGGAAGCCAGTGCCNTGCCTNGCCCCTGCNGCTACGCAGATGGGTNNACATGCCGCGAAACAAATAGCTCGTCACTTAGCGGGCAAACCGGGAGNNCCTTTTGTCTATTTTGATAAGGGTAATATGGCAACCATAGGGCGCAGTAGCGCTGTCGCTAATTACCGTAAANTTTCAATAAATGGATATTTTGCTTGGGTTGCATGGCTTGGCGTACACCTCGTCTTTCTAATGGGTATGCGTAATCGTATCAGTGTTTTCCTTAATTGGGTTTGGTCCTACTTAGCTTGGCGCCAAGGCGCTCGTATAATAACCAAGAAATTACCCGGAAGAATCGATGAATCAACGACCACTAACTCGGCTTAAGAAGTTGGGCTAAAGATAACCACGTTTGGTTTGCCCTTGCCTGGTTTACCAATCCTACGGATAGGCTCCCAACCCTCAATTTGAAGTTCTAAATCAGCCGGAACCTCTAGGATTGCGCGTGTAGTTTTAGCGCTACAANNATTAATGACAGTAGTAAATATTCGGCCAATATTGCTAGCNATGCTGGCGTANGGAGGGTCAATAAAGAGTAAGTCGTATTTTTGCAGATTTGCTTGGCTNCTATATACNTCTTGCGCGACAATTCTTGTTACTTCTTTTTTTAGGTCACAAGAACGAGTAACCGCNGNAGTATTTATTTNCAGGCATTTGATGGCGGCACGATTATTTTCTACAAAGCATACGCNAGCTGCGCCTCGACTTAATGCCTCCAGACCATANCTTCCAGTNCCTGCAAAGAGGTCAAGGACCTGGCAGTTTTGTACACTTGGTCCAAGGCTTGAGAAGACAGCTTCACGCATACGGTCTGTAGCCGGCCGCGTGATTATCTCAGTCGGCACCTTGAGCTTTATACCACGTGCGCGTCCTCCAGTGATACGCATAATTATTAAGCTGCTAGTGAGTTAAATGTATAAAAATGTGCGAGGCGCTTATTTAGCGTACTGCGTGCCAGACTTTTAGCAGGCTTTCAACAAGCTTGGGGAGTTCAGAAACTGGAACCTGACTAGCGGCATCGGAAATGGCACTGCTTGGCTCTGGGTGCGTTTCTATAAAAACTCCATTTGCNCCTGCCGCNANNGCTGCNCGNGCNATAGCNGGTACNTGCTCGCGCTCACCGCCACTTTTTCCATTTGCAGCACCAGGAAGTTGGACACTATGAGTGGCATCGATAANAGTTGGGTGACCATTTGCATGCATCGTNTTAAAACTGCGCATATCAACAACTAGATTTTGATACCCAAAAGTACTGCCACGCTCAGTCTGCCATATNTCTTGCGCGCCTGAATCTTCAAGCTTTTGTACAACGTATTGCATTTCTTGAGGGGACAGAAATTGCCCCTTTTTGACATTGATAGCACAGCCTGTAGCGGCAGCAGCTACAAGTAGGTCCGTCTGCCGACAGAGAAAAGCGGGAATTTGTAGTGCGTCCACAACCGTTCCAAGCGCCGCGCATTGATCGGGTAAATGAATGTCAGTAATTGTGCGAAAGCCGTACTCTTCGCGAATAGTTTTAAAGATTTCTAGGCCTGCGTCGATACCAGTACCACGCTCACTCTTGCTTGATGTGCGGTTAGCCTTATCAAAGGATCCTTTAAATAAAATAGTTAAATCAGAGTGCTTTTCCTCCAGTTGCTGAAGCGTATCTGCGACTGTTCGGCAGATGTCTAGGCTTTCGAGTGAGCACGGCCCGGCAAGCAACAATAGTTTATCTGGATCATAAATCATATAGNTANATTGTAGAGTTTAAGATGNGACGCCAAGCCACAAAGCNAAGGATCTTAGCTAAAAAAAACTTTTGAATCTCCCGTTGTTTTGTTAAAGCAAGATAATGTTAAATTGTTTTATTCGTGTGGCATGCAGTCTACTTCTCGCGATTACTTATTGCTCAGCTGATGATACGGCACAGCTTTTACCTTATTTAGAACAGTTGGAAGGGCGCTGGGTCGGTCATTATTCAATTCATACTTCGATTAACCAGTATAAGGAAGAGTTCACAGTAGAGCAGCAGTACTGGATGCAAGATGGAGAACTGCTTGGGGTGTTCGCCGCCATGCGCTCAACGGGTCTAGAAAGTGCTAGCTCCAGAACGTTTATTCAAGACGGTAGGCTTATTTTAATAGTCAACCGGTCAAGTGGGGAGGAAACCTATATTGGAGTATTGGCCGAAGGGTGGCTAATTTGGCTGCCCGAAGATGTTGAGCGTGCTAACGATTACCAGATTCGAGAAAAGATTGTGCGCCACGCGAGTGGCTACCAGCTTATCTCGGAGAGCTTTGAGACATACGAGACCAAAAATGGACCCGCAAAAATACGCATAAGTGGCTCCTTACTCCTATCCANTAATTAAAGAGCGATATTTGTTAGTGTTGTATACAATTAAGTAGACTAGCTATTTTTAACGATTCTCCAAAATACTCGCTGCTCGCTACTATTAGCAGGCACAGGCCAAATCATTGCGGTTTTGTCGGCATTAATATTGCTATCAATCACGATCCAGTCATCAGCAGCTAAGGTCAATGATTGCTCCATGCGGTAGGAGGCTCCGAGGTCAGCATTCCAACGTAAAGAGACNGAGCCATCTGTGGTATCGATTACAGTCGATGCGACAATNAACGGCTCTTCATAAGCGTAGCAGCGCACATGGTCGACATAGAAGGATGTCCCGATGGGAGCNCCGTTAACAGTTAAGTTCAACGAATTAATTTCCCCATTNCCAGTGCTAGGNNNCGTGTAGTCTCCTTCAATTAAGCTAAAAGCATTGCTTGTCGCAGTTATCTGATCNATATTTGGATAGGTTGTTTCACTTCCTAATAGATCCTGCATGATTCCTAATCGAATGGTCTCGCCATTTGCATTTGAATTTCCAGCCAGTTTAACCCATGCAGAGAAATGGTAACGCTTGCCTGGCTCGAGGACATTGGTGATATCTTGTTTAATCCCATTCCAGGGAAAATTGCGATCGCTGACTAATACGGAACTAGTCTGTTCATACTTTTCAGTATTGGAGTTCTCAATGCTAACAGAAGAACCAAAATTTTGCCAATTATCCTGCGCATTTTCAAAGCCTCCATTTATAATTAGTGAGCTTGAGCTCTTAAAGCCGAGGGCTTCGAAGAGTTGCTCTTTGAGGATGCTCTTTGTGGAATTATAAGAACTATTGTTTGCTTGGTTTATCCATTCATGCGGGTCATTTGTATGGTCGTAGAGTTCTTCGGATCCATCGCTACAATACACATAGTGATGGTTCGTGGATCGAACGGAATGATGATTGAGTGCCCAAGGGCTTTGCGTGTGATTAGCAATCGCTACTTTGCCGTGTAGGTGTGATAAGGATACATCATAGCCATCCCAGCTACCAGAGCTTGGATTAGCCAGTAATGGGGATAAGTCGTGCCCGTCTAGTGCAATATTATTTCCTCCGCTGTTGGGGTCTGCGGGCAAACCGCATAAAGCATTTAAGGTTGGATAAAGGTCTATCAGGGACACTGGCAGGGCACAGGTTTGATTTGCTTGTGTGACTCCTGGAGCATAAACTACCAAGGGCACACGAGTGGTTTCCTCCCAAGCGCTGGTTTTACTTTTGTGGTCTTTCTCGCCAAGATGAAATCCATGGTCACTGGTGAACACAATAATGGTATTTTCAGCGTAGTTGCTTGTTTCAACTGCATCTATAATTGTCCCGACTTGATGGTCTACAAATGCCACAGAGGCTAAGTATGCTTGAACGAACTTTTCCCACCATTCATTGTTACCACTGCCTGCATTCTTGTGGTTATCGATTCCAACGGAGTAAGACTTAAGGATGTCAGGAACGTCATCTAAATCATTTTCTAAGTATGGTGGAAGTTCGACTATGTTGTTACCATTCGAATCCCTAAAAGGTTCAAAGAATTCATCAGGAACATACATAGGTGTGTGCGGCCTATTCATGCCAGCGACTAATAAAAAAGGCTCAAAGTCCGCTTTACCAAGTTTTGTTTCTACCCACTCAGCCGTAACTTCATCGGGCATAAGATCACGATCGCTAGCGCTGTTATAGTTAAAGTCTTCTTCCTTTAAAGACCATCCAGTATGAGTGCCGACTGTGGGCACAGCCGCAAGTGATGCGAAGCTGCCATAATAGCTGCGAATGCCTGCTGGCATATCAGGGTGGAATGTGCCGACTCGTCGATTGCTCGTGCCTTGATAGCTCGTTCCATCCCAGGGGAAAGGGCCGAAATCAGAGTCTCCTGGATTATCTGGATCGTTATCAGGGCTGTCGGTAAATACCGTATTATCCGGGTGGCCGTTATGGAATATTTTACCACTTCCCCAAACATTGTATCCTCCAGACTTGAAGTGCTCCATAAGTGTAATCGCATCACTAAGCTTGGTAAACTGCCGCCATTTGTTGTCTTGTTGACTGTAGCCATAGTAACCGGAGGTGCTTGGCAATAGTCCAGTCCAAAGGCTAGCTCTCGAGGGTCCACATATGGGGGCATTACAATGTGCGTTAGTGAAGCGTACTCCTTTTTCAATTAAGCGGGTAATGTTTGGAGTCTGCGCTTGCTCGTGACCTCCCATTCCTGCTATCGAATCATTTAAATCATCACAGATAATAAAAATAACATTTGGCTGTGTTGCCATTGCCGTTAGCTGGAAGAATAAACAGCAAATAATCCGCAGAGATAATCGTACGGTACAACTACTAGAAGGAGTGCTTTCGGGGTATTTCAATTTAAGTTAGATTGGGGGTATTTGTGAGACTAGTATTAGTTCATAACGCTATAAAAACCATGTAATAAAATTTAAATGTTTTGGTTTAACATTTTTTTTAAAATAATGTAGGGTTATTGATTTTCATAATTGCCGGTGCTCTCAGCAATGATCTTAGTTAAATTATCACGTAGTGCGGATTCAAATTCATTGGCAATTATCCATTGTTCAGCATCCCTAGGCGCCGTCTTGGCCCAGTTACTTAAACTCGCACCGAGGCGCTTTATTCGTTGTTCAGGCTCGCTAATGGTATTGGCCCAAATGGTAGCTGCCTCTGGTTCATAGCGCTGTATGGATTCACTAAATCCAATCGCCGCTGCGTCGCGCTGATCGCCAGCTCCCTGTTCACTAAGCCACTGGGATGCGGCGATTGAATCAGTCTCTGCCCAAACTTGCATAAGAGTTCGAGGAGACTGCGCGGAGTATAATGGGTCAGATGGGCTGAGGCTAGCTAACCACTGCGCGGCAGCTAATGGATCCTGCTGCGCGCGCGCTTGCACATGTTTGGAAAGTAGTGAAGAGATATCTGAAGAATCCGAAGCGTCATTGTTTGGCTGCGCAATTTCGCGTAAAAAGAGCTCTGCATCAGCGGAGCTTTGGAGAGTAAATGCTTCCACTGTTGATTCGAGTAGCTGGTTGTTGCCATAAAATTCAGCTTCAGTGAGTGCCCAAACAGCTGCGGCTTGCGGATCTATTTCTATCCACGCATCTGCTAGCGCCGTTGATACATCGTCGCGCAAAGGACCTTGCGGTAATGCCGACACCCATGCAGCTGATTGCTCTGGCTGCGATTGTAACCAGGTAACCGCTAGTGATTGAGCCGCAGTAATTTTACTGCCATCATTAGCCATGCCTTCCACCCAAGCTGCAGTTTCTGTGGGGTTGCGCTCCGCCCAAAGCTCAACCCCACTACTTAAAGTTGCCAGCCGCGCTAGACCTTGTGCATTGGACTCTAGCCATAATAGTGTAGCTTCTGAATCTTCAGCGGCCCAAAGCGCGACTACTTCTAGCATGCCGCGCAAGCGCTCACTGCCAGTGCTTTGCGTCTGTAGCCACTGCATTGCCGAGATGGGGTCTTCTTCAGCTCGTCTACGTGCTTCCGAGATGAAAGGATCGAGCGAAAGTTGCGAGTTTTGCTGCGCGGCTGGATCTATAAGTTTAGGTTCTAGAAGTTGTCGCCTCTGGACCGCATCGTCCTTATCTGCCTTGGCTGCAGTTGGACGCAGTGTTGCAGCCTCTAAATCTGTGACTGTCAGATCACTGCTGCGCAGCGCTTGCCATAATTGATAGACCACTTCCGCTTCTTTTTTAAGTTTTGGAAAATAAGGCTTTAATAGTAGTAAAGATAAGCCAGCTATGCTGGCTATTAATAGAACTGTAAATCGCCTGCTCATGATTAATAAATAGCAAAGAAGCGCTTTGTATTTGCGGTGCATTGTGCCGCAAGTGCTTCGGTTGTTAGATTTAAAATTTGCGCACAGTACTTAGCTGTCGAGAGCATAAAGGCAGGCTCGTTAGGTTCTCCGCGATGTGGTTCCGGGGAAAGGTAGGGGCAGTCTGTTTCCAGCATAAGTCGACCGACGCCTTGAGCGAGCAATGCTTCGCGCACGGCAGGTGCATTTTTATAGGTCACAATTCCAGTAAAGGAAGCGCGTCCACCAGCAGCATTAATTTTTTTTATTTCATCGGGTCCATAGCTAAAGCAGTGAAAAACGACTTTTTCCCAATCGACCCCTGATTCCATAATCATTCTATAGGTGTCGTCAAAGGCATCACGGCTGTGGATAATAATTGGGCAATTGAGTATAGCGGCTAAGTCGAGCTGCTCTCGAAAGGCAGCTTCTTGCAGCAGCAAGCATTCACCCGCGGCGATCGGGTCTTTGGGTAAATGAAAATAGTCGAGTCCGATCTCGCCTAGTGCTACAGGTGCTGATGGGGGCATGAAAAATGCGGATATTTGGCTTACAGCATCCACCCACTCTTCGTTAACGTAGCAAGGATGCAGTCCTACTGTATAGCTAATTGAATGTGGATGAGCTGCACTTAGTTCGCGGTAAGGCACCCAATCTTCGATCGATGTACCCACTGCAATCATGTGCCCGACGCCCGCCTCTGACGCCCGCGAGAGTACCGCCTCAAGCTTGTTCTTATTTTGAAAGCCGAGTAGATGGCAGTGGCTATCTATCAAATCCATAGTATATAAATTGTTGAAAAGTAGCCTGGAGGAAAGCGGAAACATTATATATTTTAAAAGTGCTTGAGAATAACAGGCGTGCATTTACCTTATTTCTTTTTAAGCATCGTTTATTCACTTAACACAATTTCATGGAAGACGTTATTATACTAGGGACTGGTTGCGCAGGACTCACTGCAGCCATTTATACCGGGCGGGCACAGCTCAACCCATTGGTGCTGGAGGGCTCTCAGCCCGGCGGTCAATTAACTACAACCTCGGAGGTCGAGAATTTTCCTGGTTTCCCAGAGGGCATTGATGGCTACGCAATGATGGATAACTTGCGCAAGCAGGCGGCACGGTTTGGTGCGCGCTTTGAGCATGCTAAAGTAGACAAGATCGTGGTTGATGGTGCGACGAAGCAGTTGCATACAGCAGGCGCTGTATACGAAGCGAAGACAGTTATTATTGCGACCGGCGCGCGGCCCAGATTATTAGGTATTCCAGGTGAAAAAGAAATGTTTGGTGGCAAGGGTGTAACCACCTGTGCTACCTGCGATGGAGCTTTTTATCGGGACATGGAAGTGGTGGTCGTCGGCGGTGGCGATTCCGCGTGTGAGGAGGCATTGTTTTTAACTCGTTTTTGCTCTAAGGTGACACTTATTCACCGCCGCGATACTTTACGGGCTTCGCAGATTATGGCGGATCGAGCGGTCAGCCATGAAAAAATACAGATGGCTTGGAATGCTCTTCCTGAAGAAATTTTAGCGGATGATAAAGGCTTTACGCGGGCTATTCGCGTTGCTGACAGAGAGTCTGGTGATACTCGAGAGATCGCATGCAAAGGAGCATTTATTGCGATCGGACACATTCCTAATACCGACTTTTCAGAAGGTTTACTTAGCCGCGACGCGGATGGCTATATTGTGCCGACTGCAGGAAGTCAGGTGAAAACTTCAATTGAAGGGCTTTTCGCGGCGGGAGATTGCGTGGACCATGTCTATCGCCAGGCGATTACAGCTGCTGGGATGGGTTGCCAGGCTGCAATCGAAGCCGAACGCTGGCTTGCGGAGCAATAATTAGTTATTACTACATACTACTGGATTTGCTTCACATGGACCTCTCTGATCGCAGGGCTGAATACGCCAAAAATTCCCTCAATGCATCTGACTTGGCAGTAACTCCATTTGAGCAGTTTGAGCACTGGTTTACCGAGGCTGAGACTTGCGCAATAGAAGAACCGAATGCCTTCTGTTTGGCGACTTGTGATCTTCAGGGGCAACCCTCCACTCGTATTGTTTTACTCAAAGAATTTTCTACAAAAGGCCTGGTTTTTTATACAAACTATGAGAGCCGTAAAGGTATTGAGTTCAAAAATAATCCGCGAGTTGCAGCTAATTTTCTATGGTTACCACTCCAACGCCAAGTTAATATTATAGGCCGTATAGAGCAACTCTCGGAAGCTGATTCGCTGCGTTATTTTGCATCGCGTCCGCAGTCTAGTCAGTTAGGCGCTTGGACTTCCCCCCAGAGCCAAGTGATTGCCTCGCGAGAAGTTCTTGAAACTAGGCACGAGCAAATGAAGCAAAAGTTTGCAGATGGAAAAATACCCTTACCGAATAATTGGGGTGGTTGTCGTATCGTGCCAGATAGCTTTGAGTTTTGGCAAGGCCGTCCAAGTCGTTTGCATGACCGGTTTTGCTATAGGCAGAACTCTGAAGGGCTTTGGGAAACTACGCGCTTAGCGCCTTAAAAAGGATAAAATAGTGAATCTGCGTGTTGATTCTCATATGCATACGCCTCTGTGTGGACATGCAGTTGGCGACCCTCTCGATTATGCTAAGGCAGCTCACGCCAATGGCATCGACGTAATAACGATCACCTGTCATATACCCATGGAGTGGGAAGCCTTTGGCCAAGCTGGTACACGAATGCAGCTTGTTGAGCTAGAGCACTACATGAATATGGTCAGCACAGCGGCGATTGAAGCCAAAGGTTTTGGAGTCGAGGTACTGTGCGGTATTGAAGCGGAAGTCTATCCGGATGCCTCGCATATGGATAAAATGGATATTGTTTTGTCGAATGACTCTTTTGATTTTGTGCTAGGTTCTTTGCATGCGCATTGCCGCAGCTATTTACTATGGCTAGAGCAAAAAAATGTGACTAGTGATGCTGCGAAAATTGATTGGTACTTTAAGCATCTCATGGAGGGAGTTCAATCGGGGCGTTACGACAGTATGTCGCACCCAGATGTGATTCGTACATATGGCGTCGTTCAAAATTTTGAGCCTGCTGCTCATGAGGCAATCATAAGAGAGTTTTTGCAGGCGGTTGTAGATCAAGATATATGCATGGAGATCAATACTAGCGGTCTTAATAAAGGAGCCCACCAAATACA
This sequence comes from Coraliomargarita sp., assembly GCA_002699365.1. Taxonomy (GTDB): domain Bacteria; phylum Verrucomicrobiota; class Verrucomicrobiia; order Opitutales; family Coraliomargaritaceae. The sequence continues at coordinate 72,860 of PAAN01000009.1, forward strand.
CCCAGATCCTCTAATTATTGACTGGGCAAGCGAGCAAGGCGTTAAGCTAACAATCGGATCCGATTCTCATGAGCCGCGTCGAGTTGGGGAGCATTTTGATGAGATTCAACCATGGCTACGCAGTAAAGGATTTACGAAATTACACTACTTTCGTAGGCGGCATCGCCAATGCATCGAAATGCCAGAAGCAAAAGTTTCAGGCAGTTAATCTATTAATAATTGAAAACTTTTTAAGGTTCGCATGCCCCTTGCGTTACATACTACAGTTTCTATCAAGTTTATTCTATTATGTTTTCTATACGCAGCTTTATTTATAGCTTAGTTTTCTTGTTGTTAGGATCTTTTGTTATCGTGCATGCCGAAACTTCAACTAGTGCCTCTGATGATTCTGTTTTGCGTTTATCCAAAGCATTGGATCAAGCGCTCAGTCACAATTTAGGTCTAGCTATTTCTCGATACGAACCGGAGAAGCAAAAAGATGCTGTATTTATTGAGGCTGCAAGTTTTGACGTTGGCGTATTTGCCAATACTCAATATCGCGAAAGTCAGGCCGCCAGTAGCAGCCCAGCTCAGGGAAGTTTTGTTAATCAATCCCGAGCTAATTTAGGCCTAGACAAACGCCTTAAAAGTGGTGCGAGCGTGCGTATCGGTACGAGCGCTACTCGTACCGATACGATAACGGATGGGCTGTTGGATCCAGTTGCAAGTGGGGCGATTTCTTTGTCAATACGTCAACCACTCTTACTTGCAGCTGGAAGACAAGTGAATCTTGCGCCCTTGGTTCGTGCTTCCGCAAAGCAAGAGCAATCAATTGAAATTCTGCGCGCGGAAATCCAAGATTTTATAACGGAAGTAGAGATTGCCTATTGGAATTTAGCTTTTTCGCAAGCGAGCGCTTTGCTCGTACGTTCAAACTTAGAATTAGCAGATAGCTTATTAGCCGAAAACTTGGAGAGAGCGCGCCTTGGATTGGTGACCCAGTTAGAGGTGATGCAGGCTCGAACAGAATTTCTTAAGCAACAAGAAAGTAGCATAATTGCGGGGCGTGCGGTTCAAGATTCGCAAGATCGATTAATTGCTTTGATCGGCATGGACTCGTTAGCCAGTAATGAGCCCATCCAGATGTTTTCTGTTGAATCACTTCAACCAAACAGGAACTCTACATTACCCGATATGCATCGGGTCGTAGCAACAGCCTTACAGGTAGATTCCGATACAAAGATACAATATAAAGAGATTGAAATCGCGCGCTTGAATCAATTGCTCGCTAAGAATTTGACCGTACCAAAATTAGACCTTACCGCAGGAGTTGATTATCTTGGAAGTGATGCGGTCCTCCACCAAGCGTACACAGATGCCTATCGGGGAGTGGATGGCTATGATTGGAATGTTGGTTTTGAGCTTAGAGTCCCCTGGGGTCTTCGTGATGCGCGTGCGCGGTATAATCGTGCCACTCGAACTGTTCAACAGCAAGAATTACGATTATATGAAATTCGCCAAATAAAAGCACGCATAGCGCGCAGTGCCTGGCGCGCGGTGCAAGCAGGAACACAAAGAGTAGAAGTGACGCAAACAGCAATTGCTTTAAACGAAGAATCTTTTGAACAGGAGCGTGCTCGCTATGGAGCAGGCCTTACAGCATATAGGCAAGTTTTGGAGGCACAGCGAGATTTAGACAAGGCTAGGCGAAGCCATTTACAGGCGTTAATTGACCAGCGCCGCGCAACCGTTCAACTTGCACGAGTCGATGGCACAATTTTAGATCGTAATGGCTATACTTGGGCCGATGCGGATGCTTTATTAAGTCCCCCCACTATTGAAGGGCATCCATTATTAGATAAAAATTAAAGCCTGATCTAGGTGAATTTATGAAACAAAAGAGAATTATTTTTTTAGTTATAGTCGCTTGCACAGCCATACTTTTTGCTCTCAGCGGTCTATTTAGTGGTGATGAAGGTAACGGCAATAATCGTACTCCTACCGATATTGCTAAACGCCGGAGCCTTGAGGCAGTCGTGAGTGCGACTGGCGAGGTGTTGCCCATTATGAGCAGTTTTGTTAAATCTGAGGTGAGTGGGCGCATCACGGAGATTCTTATTGATGAAGGCGACTCGGTTACGAAGGGAATGCATCTTCTACAGCTCGATCGAACCAACCTTGAAGCAAAAGTCAAAGAGAGTGCGCGTAGTTTAGAGGCGCAGCGACTACGCTTGGAAAAGTCAGAACGAAATTATAAAAGACTAGAGCAGCTCTTCGCTCAGGCATTTGTTGGCGAGAAAGATTTCTTGGATGCCAAGACAGATCTTGAGCTTGCAAAATTGAATTTAGAGATTGCGCAAGCTCGCTTAGAGGACGTGGAAGAAGATCTTTCTAAGACAACTATAGTCGCCCCGCACGATGGCATTGTAACAAAACTCAATGTGGTTGAGGGGGGCGTCATATCAGGGGCTACGTCGGTGTCGAATGGCACGAACATACTGACAGTGGCGCAGATGGAGGAGCTATATATGGAGGCATCCGTGAACGAGGTCGATGTTGAGCAATTAGCGCTGGGTCAAACAGCGCGGCTAAAATTTGCGGCTATGCCTAAGCTTGCATTGCCTGGCACTATTGACCGTATCGCTGTTTCTGCGCGTAAGGATGGTAATATTCGCGTCTTTCCTATTGAAGTTGTTTTTGAAGCGAAAGATGAGCGAGTGCGTTCTGGCGTTAGCGCGACTGTTGAGATCCCAATTGCACGGGCTGAGAATGTTATATCTGTGCTGCTTTCGGCAGTCTTCCACGAAAACGATAAGCGCTACGTATTTATCCAGGATAAATCTGGTTGGCGCCGCCAGGAAGTAGAGCTTGGTATTAGTAATTTACAACATGTTGAAATAGTTACTGGTGTTCCACTGGATGCGGTTCTTGGGCTCAGTCGCCCACCTGAATTTCGGCGCGGAAATTATGACTGAAGCAGAGACGATTTATCGGCTCGATTCGATTCGCCGTACTTACCAAGTCGGCGATGAAGCGGTGCATGCACTAAATGGAGTCGATCTAACTATTGGTGAGAGCGAGTTTATTGCAGTTGTCGGCAGTTCAGGATCTGGCAAGTCGACACTCATGCATGTGCTAGGATTTATGGACACCCCAACGGATGGGCGCATGTGGTTTGAGGGTGAGGAGGTATCAAAAATCTCTCGCGTTCATCGCGCGCACTTGCGAGCGACACGGATTGGGTTTATTTTTCAGGCGTTTAATCTATTGCCCAAGATCAGCGTTTTACAAAATGTTGTATTACCTTTGAGTTATGGGCGCCAAAGGGTTGCTGATGCGAATGAATTGGGCATGCAGGTCTTAAAAAGAGTGGGCATGCAGCATCGTTATACGCATCGCCCTGGGCAACTCTCGGGCGGCGAGCGTCAGCGAGTCGCTATCGCGCGCGCTTTAATTAATAGTCCACGCTTCATCTTAGCAGACGAACCCACTGGAAATCTCGATAGTAAAAATCGCGATCGCATCATGGAACTCTTTACTTCTTTGCTAGAGGAAGGAATCACGCTTGCTGTAGTCACACATGATACCGAGGTAGCAGCTTACGCCCAGCGTCACATTAATATGCAAGATGGCTGTATTGTGGAGGACGCGCAGCGATGAGTTTGGCAGCAGATTTATACATGGGCTCCATGAATGGACTGCGAGAGGTCTGGTCGAATAAGGTTCGCTCTTTATTGTCCATGAGTGGCATCATTTTGGGAGTAGCCGCGTTGGTCGCTATGGTTGGAATCTTGCAGGGTATGCTCGGCAATATGCGCGCGTCTTTTGAGTTACGTGGTGGCATTCTAAAAATGGAAGTTAGGTCTGCGGAGGCGCCAGAATGGCAGCAACACATTGTCGGTATCTCTCCAGGACTTACCTGGCAGGATGTACTTGCGTTTGAAAAAGCAATTCCGCTGATCGCCTACGTCTCTCCTATTGTCGACTTAAGATGGGCACGGTTTACTGCTGAAGGAAAACGCACGCGAGCTATGCTTCAAGGAGTCAGCCCAGACTTTTTCGGAATTGAGACTAGGCAGATTGCTCATGGGCGAACAATTTCGGACGCAGATATTGATTCTAGTAGTCCAGTTGTAGTTATTGGCACTTATGTTGCAGAACGCTTATTTCCCGATCGAGACAATATTGTAGGGGAACAAGTTCGTTTAGATGGAAAGGTTTTTACTGTGATTGGTCAATTTGAGCATTTGGAGGTAATGGTTGCAGGGCGTAATACTCTGCGATGGGAAAATCGTAGGAATTATATTCCAGCGACGACTGCGATGACTCGGTTTAATGGCAATGAAAAGGTATCATCAATTGCGGTATTAGGAGATTCCGTGGAGCGACTCGAAGACTTGCAGGAGCAAATGAACAATACTTTAGCACTGACTCACCGAGGAATAGAAGATTACGAAGTGCGCACTCAGCATGAGCGACTCGAAGAAATGCAAAAACTAGAGAATTCATTCTTGTACTCGATGGGAGGTATTGCGGCGATCTCACTTTTGGTAGGAGGCATTGGGATTATGAATGTAATGCTTGCTTCGGTAAGTGAGCGCATCCGTGAAATTGGGGTACGTAAAGCGATAGGCGCGCGCAGTCACGATATCTTTTTGCAGTTTCTTGCCGAGGCGGTGGTTATCAGTATTTTGGGTGGCTTAATTGGTCTGGTATTAAGTACCGGTTTTTTGGCACTTGCTAGAAACCTTATTCCCGATGGCGCGACGATCAATCTACTTCCCACTGCAGCGATGTTTTTGGGCTTTCTTTTTAGTAGTTTGATCGGTCTTGTTTCTGGTATTTATCCTGCGCTGCGTGCGGGGCGCTTAGATCCAATCGAAGCATTGCGCTACGATTAGCACAATAGTTCGCCCCATTAAGCGAATTTTAAATCGATGTGCTCTACTGGCGCTGAGGTAATGCTCTTCAGCAGCGCTATTGCCATACTACTTTGAGAATGGCTTGCGCTAGCGACTTGAGCGCACACGCAGGTGTTAATAGCGTCCTCGCGATTCGCCGAAAGATTGCGCTGATTGAGCGCGCTTGTGACGGCTAGTACAGTCGGATTAAAAGCGGCGCTTTCTGCTGTGCGCCCTTCGTACAGTGTGCCATTGACATCTCCTATTATGAAGCCCTGTTTATTTTTTGTGTGTGGTGTGTAGCTTTGTTCCGCTGCATTTAACGCTCTGCGGTGTTGATCTTTTTCAAGCAATTGAACACTTTTTAACGCCTGTTTAGGGCTATCTAGTAGCCCCTGCCCTGGTTCTCGATTAACACCAAAATGATGTGGTATTAAATCAGTTAACACATACTTTTTATTAGCAATAGTAATCGGTAGCGTGGCTGCGTTGGAGAGCTCAAGAAGAAACTGCCTGCAGTGACCGCAGGGTAATTCGGAAACATGCAGCGCTTGAATTCGGTCCTCTCCGTGCAGCCAAGCATTCATTACTGCTGACTGCTCGGCATGGATACTTGCGCTAAGCGGAACTCCTGCAAATTCCATATTCGCGCCAAAATATAAATTACCAGAATCACCAACAGCGATGGCACCTACATAAAAGTTAGAGATAGGGGCTACAGAAAATTGCTTGGCTACTTCAAGAAAGGCGTTAAGAAACTTTGGGTCTTCAAGTGTTATTGTTTTAGAAGCTTTTAGGTAGCCGCTAAACATTGCATCACCTAGAGCATCGCCAACAACTTGTTGTAAAGCCGCAGGCAACTTATTTAGAATTGTATTTAGGAGTGTCTGGTTAAGTGCCATGGGCTCGTTGTTCGGCTAAGGGGTATCGCCCTAACGAATAAATCGTAGCGTGAGTGGATATCGGTAGTATCGACCCTCACTTGCTTTTATAGATGCTCGGATTGTATAGATAACATGAAAAATGACTACTAGCGGTAATAGTACGATACCGATCATAGCAAAAATTAGGACTGCAGACAAAGTAAAGTAGAGGCTAATTGTAATCTGAAAATTGACCGCTTCTTTACCGCAATCATCTACGAAAGGATCCTCCGCTCGTTTGAGTAGCCATAAAACTAGTGGAGCGATAATATTTCCAAACGGAATGCCTAGAAAGAGAGCAAGGCCAAGTAAGTGACAGAACATTCCGGTAGTATAACTTGGAGCTTGCGGGCTGGAAGGGATTTCAATCGATGATTCCATATTCTAGTTAGTTAGTGCCAATTTATACTGAAATCAATAGGTGAATTTCTATTTGTAGTTCTTGCACATGACGCTTGCCTGTCAGCGAGCAGTTCATTTGTTTAAGGTATGGCACATTTAGCACAGCCTAGATTTCTTGATGAACCGACTGCCCGTAACATATCCGACCAGTTCGGCTCGCCAGTATATATTTACGATCAAGCGACCTTACAGGCGAATGCCGCTGCAGTCTTAAATTTTCCTAATGCCTATGGGCTAACTGCACGCTATGCTATGAAGGCAGCGCCAAGCGCAGCCATCCTACAGTTATTGAATAAAGCTGGGCTTCACATTGATGCGAGCTCGGGCTACGAGGTACGCCGAGCGATCGCTGCTGGCTATGCGCCGGGTGCCATAAGCCTGAGCACGCAGGAACTGCCAAGCGACTTTGCCGAACTCTATGAGCTGGGAATATCGATCAATGCTTGTTCTTTGAATCAATTAGAGCGCTTCGGTAGAGCTTTTACAGGACGCTCGATCGGTTTACGCTTTAATCCTGGCTCGGGATCAGGTGGCAATAATCGCACGAATGTAGGTGGTCCTGCATCGAGCTTTGGTATCTGGCATGAGTGGATTGACCAAGCACAATCGATAGTAGATCGATATGAGCTTTCGGTGTCGCGTATCCATACACATATTGGCTCCGGAAGTGATCCTGCAGTTTGGCAGAAAATTTCTACAATGAGCCTCGACTTAGTTCGTCAGTTTCCGACGGTGACTACATTAAATTTAGGCGGCGGTTATAAAGTAGCTCGCATGCCCAATGAGATCGCTACCGACCTGCAGGCTTGCGGTGAACCGGTCGCTGAGAAATTTCGCGAGTTTGCTGCGGAGACTGGCCGAGAGATACATCTTGAAATCGAGCCTGGCACTTATTTGCTCGCGAATGCCGGAGCGCTTTTATCCGTTGTACAAGATATTGTTTCTACGGGCCCTGATGGATATGAGTTTTTAAAGCTCAACACTGGTATGACTGAAATTCTGCGCCCGTCGATTTATGGTGCTCAGCATCCAATTCATTTATTTACTAGCGCAGCAAACCCGCAAATGTGTGACTACATGATTGCTGGTCATTGCTGCGAGTCAGGAGATATTTTGACGCCTGCTGATGGCGAACCAGAACGACTCGCTCCGCGCCGCTTTCCGGTCGCGCAGATTGGGGATTTGTGTATTATTGATGGAGTTGGCGCTTATTGCGCAGCAATGACTACTAAGCACTATAATTCTTATCCTGAGGCTGCGGAAGTATTACTCGATTTGAACAATACGGCGCGCTTAATCCGCAAGCGTGAAGCGCCAGAAGACCTTTGGTCGAACGAAGTGCCACTGCCGTAAGCTCATTAATTTTACATCTATTTAACTATTAATTGCCATCATTTTCTAGCATCCTAGAGAGTATGCACCTATAATTATTTCTCGTTAGAATGCCCTAACTAATTTCCCTTCCGGCAGAACTGTATCTTTTTTAATGCCCCCCCTTCACCCCAAATCAGTAAACCAAAAAAATGGTTTTGCCTTGGTGATTGCTCTCTCACTAATGGCATTTATTCTGTTACTAGTGCTGAGTTTATCAATTCTTGTGCAAGTAGAAAGTAGCAGCGCTTCAATCAATCGAGATCGCTTGCAAGCACGCCTCAATGCAGAGCTCGGCGCGATGATCGCACTCGGTGATTTGCAGCGCTACACTGGGCCTGACCAGCGGGTGACTGCGCGTGCGGATGTTTTACTCAACCCAGTCACAGGTGAACGAGGTCCCCCTGGGCAAGAACGCTGGATCGGCGTGTGGTCTTCGAACGCATCGCCCAGCGACCCTTTAGATGTGGCTGATGGATTGAGCTCGAGGCAACCGAGGTGGTTGGTAAGCGGACAGGATCCAGATGCAACTTCTGCATTAGCCCCGATAGACTCACTAAGGCTTGCTAGTGTAGGTAATAGTGTTATCGACAAAAGCACGATTAATCAGGACGATTCTGTCGTCGCAGCAAAGGTCAAAATTCGCGGTGCGAATGATGTAATTGCCGGTCATTACGCTTATTGGGTGAGTGATGAGGGGATTAAAGCCCGATTTGATTTAGCAGACCGGCATCAAGACAGTATTGACCCAGATGTGGAGTATTACCGCACTGCGATGGCACAGCAGGCAGACCCGACTGCAGTAAGTAATATAGTGGGCAAGCAACTGCTCGCAGCAAAAGATTCTCGATGGAAGAATATAAGCCTCGACCCGAGTAAAATTTCTAGTGTTAAAAATATTCAGGTCTTTCTTCAGGGCGCTCTGACTAGGGAAGAGCTAGAAGAGTGGAACCGTGAATTTTTCCACGACTTTACCGTGCACTCTAGCGGGGTGCTCGCTAATACCAAAGACGGTGGTTTAAAGCGGGATTTGTCCACAGGTCTATTGCGCCCCTTAAGCGATATGACTGGACCAATTTTTCCTGCTGCTGGAAGCGTGCCCAGTGAAGGGGATCCCGGAGGGCCAACCTGGGAGCAATTAGCAGACTATTTTAATCTTACAAAAAATCCGGCTAGCAACCTTGAGTTTAGAATGCCAGGAAAAGACCAAGTCGGAATTGCTCCTGTCGTAACACGATTTAATTTTATCGTACAAGTTTTTGCGGCGCCAATAACCACCACTACTTCTCCTGCGCTCGTAACAGATTTTCAGTACTACGTAGGTGTCTTCCCGCTCATCTCTTTATGGAATCCATATGATGTTGATTTGGAGATGCCTGATTTGGGTGTGCAGACCGATATGGTTGGGATTTTAGTTAGAGATGCACCAGTAGATGGAGAGAGTCTTGGTGAGATCTTACCGCATCTTTCCGTGCCAAGAGTTGAAGAGCAGCGTAAGCGATTTTTAAGCTTCGCTATCGATTCAACTACTATTCCTGCTGGTGAAGTTGTTAATTTTACTCCGCCAATTAACTCCTTTATAGCTTTGGATAACCCAGAGCAGAATGTTCTCAAACCAGGCGCTAGTGCTGAGCAAGTACGAGGGTTTTTCTACGGCCCATCCTTTTTATCACCACCAGTCTTGGATCCAAATGACCCCAGCCCTAGCACTGGAGTCTTAATGTCAGACAGCATATGCTTTGGTGAATCTTTAGACAATCAATTGTGGAGACAGGTGATTAATTTATATTCAAATACTACCTTTGATCACAGAGATCGATTTCTGACACTTTTGGTCAATGGAATGGGCAAGATATATAAAAATAATGATTACTACTCTCCACGTGTTATTCGTTTGGATCAAGGAGGGCTGACAACTAGTGAGTTCTTAACTAGTATTTTGCCTCAGAACTCAAGCGCGGTAGCGCCGCAAAGCGACATGTCCATTTTTGATCTGGTCGAGATGCGAACTGAATCCCAAGCGCACACAATTTCTGGATTTGCCGCTATTATGAACCTACCAGAAAGTAGTATTGAGCGTAGAGATCGTCCGGTAAATCTGCTTACCCAATTCAACCCGCGTGCGCCCAAGTCTTTCCCCCAGATTCATATGTCGATCGCTAATGATCAGGCAAGCAGTGTCTATGATACAGTGATGGGGTTTCGTCAGTATGGACTAGGAGAAGTCAGTTGGTGGGAAGGGGACAATTCTCTTAATTTTACTATAGGTGCGGATGACGTAAGCGGTCATATTGGCATGAGTAATACATCGATTTCAGGCAGTGACCAGATGGTATTATTCGAGTCTCCAAAAAAACAGCCGATTAATATCGGCCAACTTATGCACGCTAATTTGATGAATACTTATGAAGTCTCGCACACTTTTTACAGGGGTGATAGCGACTCTCCGGGTTGGCATATAAACTTCCAGCAAGTGCATACCACTCCAGCTTACGCGGTTGGCAATTCGCTCGCAAACATTCATTTACCCTTAGGCCAGACTCGCATGCAAATTGATGATCCGCTCATGTTTGATGGTCCGGTGAGTATAAATTCTTTATATAAGGGTGCACATTATGACTACTCCTATGAATTAAATGATGCCTTGTGGGATAACTATTTTTTTTCCGGAATCGATACTTCTGCGGACAATCCATTGCCTAATTCTTTAATGGTTCCTGCGGACTACAGCATAAAGAAGGAGGACTTCGATTATGCAGAACTTGAAGGCGACGCGCGCTTGTCTGCGGCTAATTTAGTCCTAAAGGGTGCATTTAATGTTAATTCTACTTCGGTAGCGGCTTGGGAGTCTGTTCTTGGGGCAATGCGCGATATTGCTACCCTAGGGGTAGGTCCAAGTGAGGAGGAGTACCAGTTACACAACTTTTCTCGTTTTATTAGCCCTATAATTAAGTCCACAATATCTGCTACAAGAGACGTTCCACTCGCAGGAATTTCTGATCCTTTAGAATCACCAAGCTACGCTAGCAGCAAAGACGAGATAGTAGCTGGTTATCGTGCTCTTACCGATCCTGAAATTGCGTTACTTAGTACTGCAATCGTTAGAGAGATTCGTGCTCGATGCTCCTCTCGTGGGCATCCATTCCTTTCTCTAGCAGATTTTGTAAATCGTTCCATCGATCAGGATGATATAAATGATCCAGTACGTAAGCGATTTTCGTACGTGGGCGCTTTGCAGCATGCGATTGATCAATCTGGGGTCAATGGGACGCCTGCATTAAGCTCTGACTGGGAAAAGCAAAAAGGTTATGGTTTATGGGAGGATAATTACCTCTTTTATCAGCCTAATCTTACTACGAATCCATACTGGCAGGACTCTGTAGACTCACTTAATAATCGTCCTGTGTTAGAGGGTGCCCCAGGATTTCTAACACAAGCAGATGTTATGGCAAAAATTGGCGGATCCCTAGCTTCTCGCAGCGATACTTTCACCATACGCTCTTACGGAGAAAGCAGCAATGGATTAACTAGTTCTGACCAAGCGAAGGCTTGCCTAGAGACAGTCGTGCAAAGAACCTCAGAGTACATGAGTACTAATGATAGTTACCTGTCATCAAGCTTACCAATCGATCAACAGTTTGGCAGAAGTTTTAAAATTGTCTCTACTCGTTGGCTCAACGTTGCAGAGCTTTAATATCTAGCGATACTTTAACCTATAAATGATGGTATACTTTCTTAGGCATAAACCTCTAAAAATTGCACTGTTCGCTCTGTGCTGCCTCAACCTAGTGGAGGCACAACTAACTGCTCAGAATCCAACGAAAAAGGAGATTGCTAATTATACTTTTCGGGTAATTTACATGGACTATCAGCTGAATGCAGGCAGTAAGAGCATTCGTGTCGGAGCGAACCTTAAATTCCTCGATGGGGGTGAAATATACCAAATAGGATCTTATGCTGGCACTCTTTCTCGAAGCTTTAATTACTCTGGTCCCGCCAATCTCATTTTTTACAAAGAGGAATTAAATGAAGGGGGAGAAGAGCAGCTGCTCCCTCTAGTCTCTGTAAACCTTGGGAGTCCGGGTCAGAAAGTAATCTTAGTCGTGCAAGATTTTAGCGGCGATTTCCATTCCTTTGCCTATGACATTGGGGTTGATAAATTTAAGCTTGGCTACTTGCAGGTATTAAATCTCAGCAATCAAACAGTTGGAGTGCGCATCGGTGAAGAGAAAGCTATGATTGCTCCAATGAAGGCAAAAAACTATAAGCTAAAGAGTCAGCAGAATCGTTTTCTTACTCGTTTCGCTATCGCTGTAATGGAGGAAGATGCTACCTCAATCATTGAAAATCGACGGTTAGCAGTAAGTATGAAAAAGCGAAAGCTTATCATTATACATCGTAAAACTGGTCATTCTGATGAAATGACTTATTCTTCATTTGCAATTGAAGAGACTTGGCCCACGCAGAATATTTCTGACGATGATTTAGAAGCGCTTGATTTAAAAGAATACCAAGAGCCAACAAAAATGCCAGATGGGCTATAAGGCTGTTTTTACTAGCACTGTTAATACTTATTAAATTCAATATATATATACCATGATCTATCTACGAATCGTTTTTCCCATTACTTTTGGTATCACGCTTCTTTGCGCTTCTTTGTGCTGGGGGGATAAGTTCGATCAAGAGCTTGGCGTAAATTCTCTGCAAGGAACTCGCCCAAACATTGTATTTTTCTTAGCGGACGATCAAAGCCGCCCAGACCACGCAGTCTATGGCAACACGAAGGTGCCGACTCCTACGACGCTTGCATTTTCGAAGCAGGCTCTGGTTTTTGATCGTGCGTACACTGGCCAAGCGGTGTGTGCGCCGAGTCGCTCCATGCTCTACTCCGGGCTATATCCGATCCGCAATGGATGCTTCCTCAATCACTATGCAATCCGCTCGGGAGTGAAGACGCTTGCAACCTACTTGCGAGAGCTTGACTATCAAGTGATTCTTGCCGGCAAGTCGCACGTCAAGCCATCTGCCCAATTTCCTTGGACCGAGCACATGAATCCTGTGCGTGAGGCAGGATTGCCGCGCCCTGTGATACCGCTCGATAAGATGGATCGCTTTATGGCAACCTCTGGCGATCAACCTTTTTGCATCATCGTCGCTAGTGAATACCCGCATGGTCCTTATATAAAGGAGACCCCATTTACTGCAACTGACATTCAAATGCCCCCTTATTTACCATCGACTGATTGGAATTTGAAACGCGCCACTCAGTATTATGCAAGTATAGCGCAGAAGGAGAAGGAATTTGCCGCGGTGCTAGAACTCTTAAAAAAACACGACCTAGAGTCCGATACTTTAGTATTATATGCCGATGACCATGGTGCAGATATGGGAAAGTTTACGGTATCGGATCGTGGATTGCGAGTCGCCTTTATGGCACGCTGGCCGGGCCGCATTCACACCGGTCGCACAGATGCACTCGTTAGCTTCGCCGATTTTGTACCAACTGCTATTGAACTAGCTGGCGGCGCTGCGCCCGCAGACCTTGACGGCAAGAGTCTACTTCCTGTGCTTACTGGCGCTAGCGAGACGCACCATGACTATGTGTATGGGGTATCGCATAACCAAGGCATTCAGCGCCGTAGTGTCTTCCCGCAGCGATCCATTCATGATGGTCGCTACCATTACGTACATAATTTTAACAGCATGGAGCGCATCAAGAGGGAGCGCTCTGCGGGTAAAGCGATTAATTACTTTTTAGAGCGTGGCGCAAAGGAGCATGGTCACCCTGAAGAGCAGCTCTTTGATACGGAGCTAGATCCCTTCGAATTTAAAAACCGTGCACAAGACCCAGAGCTTGCTGCGGTTAAGGCGCGGCTAAAAGACCAGCTCTTCAAATGGATGGCGCAGCAGCATGACCACCTAACGCAAAGCAGTCCAGTCACACTTTTTGCGGTTGAAAGGCACCACTTGAATCAAAGTGAGCCACAATTTAAGTATATTGTGCCCGCAGAATACGCGGGGCCTGTTGCAGGTCTAATCGACCCTCACCTAAGCACGCAGCCAGTTGAGTAAGTAGTGCGAATATTAATAAGAAGGCCTTAAAAACTTATCACATTGCATAGCAGTATTTTATAGAATTTACGCATATTTTTCTATAATCAATAGTTTCAAAATAGAAAATTAATTATTCAAGAATTGTAGTTTTAATTTAAGTATAATCTGGTATTATATTTTATATATTAATGCCTTTAAATGGTAATTTTGCTTTATAACCCTACACACTATGTACTCAATTAATCTACCAAAACTAATAGTTTCCTTTATTGTAGCTGTCGCATTGGCGACTTCCTTATCTGCTCAAATAACTATTTTAGATAATCAATTTGATGACATGAATCCCGGAGGCAGTCCTGGAGTCAATCTTTCAAATACTACTAACGCTGGTGTTACAGCTAGCAATACAGCGGCTGGTACTGTTGGCGGCAGCTGGAATTTTGGTTCCTACACAGTCAGTAATCGGGATATTGGTAGTACTGAAACTGGCGTATTAAACTTTGGTTATACAAATTATTACAAGACAACCGACATAGACCAAAATACTAGTGGTACTAACAATTTAACACGTAGGTTTGTTTTTACCGATGGTACACCAGGCACTTACACAAATGGAGATTATGACAATGCTGATGCGATTACATCATCTGATTTTGCAGGGGATTACCAAATAATCATGGACGTACGACGTTATGATTTTAGACAAATTTGGGATAATACAGTTAACGCTACTAGCTCTTCTGAATCTCCATCAGCTGCCCAAAAAGGTATCATGTTCAGAGTTATAGGGACAAATGGCAATGAAACCATGACTGCCTACACACAGGGTGCTAGCGGATTTCGTATTGCAGGACAATTGTCAGGGGAAGCAGCTCGTCCTGAAGGCGTCACATCTAGCTATGCCCAAATAAACGGAGGACAAGTTACTGGTGGCTCACTTGGACGTTATTCTGCCGACGGAATGCAGCTTCGTTTCGCTGGTAATCTTGGTACTGGTGATTTTACCATGGCCGTTAAAAATAACAATGGAAGCGGAGATTGGGATATTGTAAACACAGGCGTTGGATTAACTTCCATTTCATCGATAGCTTTAGCCGGTAATTCCCCCTCAGTTGGTGCATGGGGCGGTGCTTACGACAACTCATTAGATGATATGTTGAATGGCGATCCTTCGGTAGGTGGTAATTCTGGTGACTACGCATGGATCAACAGTATCACTATGACTGCGGTTCCAGAGCCTAGCTTCTACGCATTGATTGCAGGTTGCTTA
>PAAN01000005.1 GCA_002699365.1 Coraliomargarita sp.
GCCAATTCGCCTACGATATGAATCGTGGGGAAATACCTCCACACAGCGCTGGATCCTACCATGATCCAGAGTATCACCAACAGTTAATGCAGCGATACGAAGAGTATATCTCAAAATCCACTGCTTCAATCGAAGAAATCGATTAACTACAAATTATCTGTTTTGTGAGTATCGCCACGGCGCATACGAAAGATAACTGATTTTGAAATAGTATATACTACTAAATAGACAATGGGGGTACAAAATGCCCATCCTACTATGGCATGAACAAACGTCCAAGCAAACTCCGAAAGCGTCGCCCAACTATTTTCATAAAATTGGCGGCTTAATTCGCGTAAATTCAAAACAAATCGATCCGCTCCAAACAAGAACTCACCTACTCGAATAAAAGGAATAATTAAGGCTAATTTTATAGGGCCGCAAATCCAGTTAAATACTTGAGCGATAGGCTGGTTTAATCGCCTTAAATAAGCGATTGCGGTAATTATAAGGGTCGAAAATCCTACTATTGGAAATAATCCAATAGTGATAGCTAGAGCAATTGCCTGTGCGCAGTCACTTTGACTGATTCCCTGCACAAGTTGCGCGCGAATTACCTTAATCAATCTTTTGTGCAATTTTTACCTGCGTCTGTATTTACCTGCCGATATGAAATAATATAAAGCATGGCTAAAGGAACTCCATAATCACCAAATCGCTCAATAGTCTCAAAAATATTCACCCAACCCATACCGGCTACTGTATCTGCTGGGACATATAGAAACTCTGTAAATAATTTCCAAACTAGGCAAAGCCAAACAATCGAGCGAATAGGAAAGATTAAAACAAAGACACCTAGCCCCAATTCACCCCAACCAATCATTCGAATAAAATCTACATTCGCATCAATACCAATGGATTGCCAGTGATTGATTAACATCTGCTTTTCCACAGCAAAGCCAAAACCAGCATGCCCAATAAGCAGCAATGCCAACGTTATGCGCAGAAGAAAAAATAAGCTGTCTACCATGGATTCCTTGAGGCGAGGCTCTGTATATTCACAGAACCAATCCTTGGCTTTCATAGCAAAAGTTCCTCCCATAAGAAGCAACATCAGCGGAGGTCCCCAATTACCTGCTCGTTCCCAGAATTCCCAAGTTTGCATCTTAGCAACATTCATAGAATCAGTTGCTAAGCGCACAAACCATTCACCATCTACTTGGAATTTCTCAAGATTCCCCGCAAGTGGGCGTAAAGCAGCTGTCCATAGAGCCCAAAGAAACATCCAAAACAATATAATCCTACGAGGCTTCCAAACTATTAAAAAGGCCATTAGAATATCAAATGCACCGATCAAAGGTTGTAAGTTCCAAGCAAGGTCAAGGGGTATGCCCTGCGAAGCAAAAAACGGTAACCAACCAGCTTTTGTAATAATACCCCAAGTGCCATGCCCTATAAAGCAAAGAGCTACAGAGATTCGAAGCACCCAATGAAGTTGCCTCTGCAGAGTCTCCAACTGGCCATCGTGCTTCGTAAAAATACCTTTTAAAAAATAATCTTTAATTGCCATGAATTTGAATAAGAATGAAATATCTGATTGATTGAACTTATCCTAATTAGCGGATACAACGACAATACTAAATATGGATAATCCTAGAAATACAGCAATAGTAGGAGTCTGCGCACTCATTACGCTCAGTATTTTTCTGATTCCTTCACAAAAATGCTGCGCAAGAGAATTCATTGAATCTGCAAGTTCAGTAAATCCTCTGAATAATTCAGCTCACCAATTCGATTATTTAGAAAATGCGAATCCATTAAAATTTAAACCCTATTTAGCCTACATGCACCAGCTTGGATATGTTTCTGGTACAGATCAAAATGGTAGAAACTTTGAGGATACTACTGAAGAGATTCGCCGATTCTGGATAGGCATCCAGGGCACATTTAGCGATTACCTAGCATTTAAAGCAGTCAGTCAGATTACTAACGACCGGCACAATTATCCAAACGAAAATCGACAATTCGGCCATCAAACATTTCGAAGTGCTTATATTTCATTGCAAGTACACGAGGCATTTAATTTAAAAATATTTGATGCATTAACTATTGGATATGGTCGCCGATCTGGGCGAATGGCAGATGAATGGCAGCGATCAGCAACACACATAAACACGCTCGAACGCTCTGCTTTCTCTAATAAACTATGGCTCTCTGACAGTAAGAAAGGGAATCCACTCGCAGCTTGGACAAAAGTAAAAAAAGGAAAACATACCATCGATCTAGCTCTCTTTTCTGGCACTTATAATGACTGGATTGGTGGATGGTCTGATAGTCTTACATACTACATGTCCTGGGAAGTTGACCTAGTTAGTAAGACTGGGCTTGATAAGACCGATCTGTGGTGGTCTACGTACTATCAAAATGCTCAAACAAATGAAGCCCGATTAGCTGGAGGTAACCAATGGGCAACAACTGTTGTTACACGGCTTGCTAAAGGTTCAGCAGAATTACATACGACAGTGGCTTTTGGAGATAATGGTGCTAAGCCAAACACAAATCGAAGTGGAATTTTTTGTGGCACCGTCATCATGCCGATGTACTGGATTATTCCTAATAAGCATAAATTCGTAACTCGTATACAATATCAAAAAAGTTCTCAAAAAGAGGGAATACGATTAAACAGTCGTTATGCTAGATTAGCAGAAAAGCGCGATGAACAATTAGAAATTAATGCTGGCCGAGGAGATTCGCATCTAAGCTATTATATTGGATATAACTATTATATAAATGAGCATAATTTAAAAATCGTATCAGGAATTAAGTGGGAGAAACTAAGCTCTGACGACAAAACCATGTACCATGGATATACAATAGGAGCAGGTATTCGACTTTTATTTTGAATCTTGGAAACTAAGAACGACGCTTCATTTCAATTTCTCTTAATTTAGCTCGCTCCTTATTGAACTTATCTCGCTTGCAACTACAGTGCAGACATAATGGCGAATTGTAGACCAAGGCTAAACGCTCGTGGAGCTTGAGTGGACGCTGTTGACCAAGCTCCACAAGACGAAGTCCTGCAGTACAACTAGGAATTAGTACTCCAATCAATGCATACGCACGATCACCAAGCGTTTTATTATCTGGAAAGTTACTCATTGTATGTACAAATTATCGCATAATTTAATTAAAAATAACAGATATTATTGTTTAATTATACTGTAATTGTCGGGTTTTCCATGCATATGATCTAAGTAAACGCGTTGCGCTCTAATAAATAACTGCCAATAATTATCTATCATGCAACCCATCAAAAGTATAACTTTTGCGGTTAACGATTCTAAGCCAGGTGCTGCAGACACTGCACGACACCTCTCTGAACTAGCCCAAAATGAAGGCGTAAAGACTAAGATCGTATCTGATTACCCGCTGCCTAATGATGCACTCATCGGTCAAGATTTATGCATCGCAATTGGCGGAGATGGTACACTGCTTGGTGTCTTAAATGCCGCATTACAAGCAGATACTGCTGTCCTAGGAGTCAATGTTGGAAAACTAGGATTCCTTGCTACATTTTCACAAAAAGAAGCTGCTAATAAAATAGCCCAATTAATAAATGGAAACTACACGATCGCTGATCGTACAGTACTTTGTTGTACCAATAATATGGGTGAATCAGTCTATGCTCTCAATGATGTAGTGCTAAAAGAGACTCAAGGTAGTAGTCTAGTTCGCTTACGTGTTTCCGCTAATAAAAACTATGTATCAGAGTACCACTGTGACGGTTTAATTTTTTCGACACCAACTGGGTCAACAGCATACAATCTTTCTGCAGGTGGTCCAATTATTGGACCGCGAGTTAGCGCATTAGTAATGACCCCAATCTGCCCACATACATTTGGAAATCGTTCAGTTATCTTTGATAATTCAACTCAGCTCACCGTCGAGAGTAGCCAATCTGATCTATCTCCACGCATCTTGATAGACGGAAGCGTACGGTTCAAAAGTGATAGTGCGTTTCCCTTAAGCATTACAGTACACACTAAAAAATTTCATTTAATGCAGAACTCAGATCATTCTCATTTCGCTATTGTGCGTGATAAACTCAATTGGGGAGCACCATCGATTCGCGACAAAATGGTATAGTTTATTAACCGATAACACCCTTACTATTTTACATAACTCTTCGACTTTTTCGAGTGTTACTATGAAAATACTAGAAAATATTAGAAAGGATCAAAGGGATGCTATTACCGCACTGGCTAAGGATGTAAAAAAAGCTAAAGGGCGTATACTTATTGTAGGTGGGAGTGTTCGAGATGGATTATTAGGAGTCTGCCCAAAAGACATTGATATCGAGGTGTATGGAGTTTCCGTTAATGATCTTGAAAAAATATTAGTAGGAAAATTCCGAATCGATGCAGTCGGTCAGTCTTTTGGAGTATTTATTTTAAAGGATCTACAGATAGATATTTCCATACCTAGAAGGGAATCAAAAAATGGCCCTAAACACACTGACTTCAAGGTTGAGGGAGATCCATCCATGTCACCTTTACATGCTGCAACGAGACGAGATTTTACAATCAATTCAATCAGCCTAGACCCATTAAATGGAGAAATTATCGACCCCTATAATGGGCGCAGTGACTTAAGTAAAAAGCTACTGCGCCATATCTCTTCAGCTTTTGTAGATGATCCTCTACGAGTATTGCGAGGTATGCAGCTTATCGCTCGGTACGGACTTAGCGTAGATTCCTCAACAATCGAACTTTGCAAGACCCTAAACCCATCGGATCTACCAAAAGAGAGACTATGGGAGGAGTGGAAAAAGCTTATTTTATTAGGAAATGACATTTCTTTAGGTCTTGAATTTATTCATGCCTGTGGATGGCTTCAACATTTCCCAGAGCTCGAAGCTTTGGTCGGTTGCGAACAAGACCCTGAGTGGCATCCTGAGGGAGACGTATGGAAACATACTGGACATTGTATGGATGCATTTGCCAAGCAACGCATAGAGGATCCATGGGAAGACTTAATTGTCGGACTCGCCGTACTCTGCCACGACTTTGGTAAACCGAAAACTACTAATAGGGATAAAGATCAACGTATACGTAGTCCGCGACATGAAATTGAAGGTGTACCAATCGCAAAAAAATTTCTTAATCGGCTGACGAATCAAAAAGTAGTCGCGTCGGAAGTATTACCACTAGTGGAACTTCACATGCGTCCCCTAACTCTCTACAGAGGTAAGGCTGGAGATGCGGCTATTCGTAGACTTGCTGCAAGTGTACAACGAGTCGATCGATTAGTGCGTGTTTCTTGCGCCGATCAATTAGGTCGCCCTCCAATCAATATAAAAGAATTCCCTGAAGGCGAATGGCTACTAAAAAAGGCAGAAGCTTTGCACATACAATCGAATGCACCTAAACCACTACTTATGGGTCGTCACTTAATTAGTTTAGGGATGAAGCCGGGACCAAACTTTAATAACTATTTAAAAACTGCGTATCAGGCGCAGCTAGATGGAACCTTTAATGATACTACTGAAGCAATAGAGTTTATAAAATCTAAACTCTAAATATGTCTATTTTTTGGCCCTATTTTGCCATCTAAAAATACTTATAGTGTGAGGTAGAAGCGACAAAAGGATTGAATAATCGCGCCCATCGCAATTGTGCATGTCAGCGATTACGCAACCGAATTTTGAAGAATGTAAACCCCCATATTGCTTTGAATCTGAGTTAAAGATTTCCTCCCATCGACCACTTAAAGGTACAGCTAATCGGTAATTATCTAGAGCTTCTGATGAAAAATTACCAACCACTAATAATGTATCTTCAGCCTTATGACCCTTGCGCAGAAATGCTAGTGAACAATTTTTACTATCGCTATGATTGATCCATTCAAACCCATCCTTATTATAATCCTTTTGCGCTATACTAGGAATTTCTTGATAGATCTGATTTAAATCTCTTACACAAGATTGAATGCCAGAATGCTCGAATGAATCAAGAAGGTGCCAGTCCAAAAAATCTTTGTAACGCCACTCACTTGTTTGGCCATAATCACATCCCATAAAGAGAGTCTTCTTACCTGGCCACATCCACATAAATCCGTACAGGCAGCGCATTTGCTTTGCTTTATTTATCAGGGATTCACCCGGCATTTTTTCAAGCATAGACTTTTTTTCATGTACGACTTCGTCATGCGAAAACACTTGCGTGAAGCACTCCGAATATTGATACAGCATACCAAATGAAAGCTTATCGTGCGCCTGCTGACGATTAATAGTATCTTTTTGCATGTACTCTAGGGTGTCATGCATCCAGCCCATATTCCATTTTAGATCAAAACCAAGACCACCCTGCTTAGTGGGAGTAGTCACACCTGGAAATGCCGTAGACTCCTCAGCAATCATAAGTGTGCCTGGATAATGCTGATGTACTGCATCATTGACGTCCTTTATAAATTCAATCGCTTCAAGATTTTCTCGTCCACCATATGAATTTGGAATCCACTCCCCTTCCTTGCGGGAATAATCTAAATATAACATCGACGCGACCGCATCGACCCTCAAGCCGTCAATGTGATAATGCTCACACCATGCAATTGCACTTGAAATTAAAAAAGAACATACCTCTTTTCGTTCGTAATTAAAAATCAGAGTTCCCCAATCTTGGTGTAATCCTTGCCGAGGATCTTTATATTCATAAAGTGCGCTTCCATCGAATTTTGCTAAAGCAAAACTATCCTTTGGAAAATGCGCTGGTACCCAATCCATAATTACCCCAAAGCCATTTTGATGTAGCTCATCAATTAAAAGCTTAAAATCCTGGGGGTTTCCAAATCGATTTGTCGGACTAAAGTATCCGGTAACTTGATATCCCCAAGAACCGTCAAATGGATGCTCCGCAAGAGGCATAAATTCAACGTGTGTATACTTCATTAATTGCAAGTACTCAATTAAGTCTCCCGCAATTTCTTTATAGCTAACAGCATCTTCAGCGCCGCATTTCCATGAGCCTAGATGCATTTCATAGATGGAAATTGGCTCTTTAAGCCAATCCGTTTTTTTTCGCCTGTGAATCCATTTATTATCGTTCCATGAGTAAGAATTAATAGCGCAAACAATAGAAGAATTATTAGGAGGTGACTCAAATTCTAATCCGTAAGGATCCGTCTTTTGAAAGGGTTTGATGTTATGGGTGGCAATTTCGAATTTATACTTACTCCCAGCAAGCACTCCCGGAATAAATATTTCCCATATTCCAGATTGATCCAACCTTCGCATCATATGATGACGACCGTCCCAATGGTTAAAGTCACCGACTACTGATACGCGTACAGCATTCGGTGCCCAAACAGCAAATGATGCTCCCTCAATATCATTGTGTGCACGTAGATGCGCGCCTAATTTATGATGTGCATACGAATCCTTTCCATCGGTGAAGCGGTTGGTATCCTCCTTTGATAAAGTCGGCAAAAAACTATAAGGGTCATGATATTGATGAATATCGCCATCAGTAGTTTTAATACACAATTGATAACAAAACGCATCACTTCGATCTATTATTAATCCCTCAAAAAATCCATCCTCGCTAATCTTTTCTAGCTTGAATCGAGGGCCTTGAGGTACCTTGTTATCAATAACTTCGCAATTAACTACGTCTGGAAGATAGGCTCGAACTACTAGTGAAAGCTTTCCATTAAATTCAATGGGGTGCATCCCCAGAATTGAGTGTGGTTGATCACAGCATAATGAAGTGATAGAATTAAAATTCTTTTGAGAGACAATCACGATTAAATGCAAACAATACGGTCGATAACTTGCAAGAATCGATCCTATGCAACCTACAAAAACGCATGAAGGACACTATTAATAACCAATGAGGATTAAGATAGTAGCAGTTTGGTTACCAAATTAAAGCCTCATCGCTCCACTCTATTATAAAATGCTTGTCCATGCAAAATCGCCTGCACATAGTCCATATCCGTGCTAATTAACGCTCGGTCATTTTTTATACTTACACTGCTTTTTGTACAGTTGACGCTTTGTGCAACTCTACCAGAACTGAGCTCAATCGACCCTATTGAATATGACGAGAAAGCTCAGCGCTTAATTGCAAAAAATGACGCCCAGTTACAACTCGATCAAATAAGTGTTAAAGCCGACCGCATAACTTACTATCGTGAATACTCATTAGCAGATGCTACTGGTAATGTTGTTATAAATGCACAAGGTATACGTTTACTAGCAGAAAGGTTAAGTTACGACGGAGAAAATAAAGAATTCGCCATGGATAATGTGCGTACTGGATATTGGCCCTATCATTTAAGTGCGAAGAGCGCAGGTGGTACTAACAATTATACTAGCTTTAGTGAAACGACTCTTTATTATGGAACACCTGGCAGAATGACCCCTAATATAAAGGCGAATTCAGTCAATTTTAACAGTGTAAATTCAAGTACTATTACATTTGAAAAAGCTACAGTAAGGCTTGGACGAATACCAATATTTTATATACCTAGCTATACACACTATTTCAATGAGGCTCCACTTCATTTAGATGCAACAACTGGATCCGACAGTCAACTTGGGGTTTACTTACAAACCACTTCTCTTGGACAAATCAATCCATCGCTACGCGCTGGTATAAATTTAGACCTCTACACCAAGCGTGGCTTTCTGATTGGACCTGCTGCTCAATACTCTCACTCGAGTAAATCGCATAGCTTAGTAGGTGCATTTAGTAGTGGTATTATTAGAGATAGTGCAGATTCTTTCATCGATAATAATGGAGAAGAAACATCCAGTACGCGTGGATTTGCAGAATGGAGACATAGGCATCAAATTGGTAAGCGCTTTGAGCTAGGAACTTCACTAAGCTACTGGTCTGATTCGGAAGTGACACAAGATTTTCGTAAGCCATATTTTAACAAAAATCGACGACCGGACAATTTCACTGAAGCTAGTTATTTAGGAGATAATTATTTAGTTTCCGCCTTTGGGCGCTTTGCTAGTGGTAACTTTCATTTAACCCAGCAGCGAATTCCTGAAGTTCGCTTGGATGTTTTCCCGATCCCTTTGTGGACTACTGGTACTTATCATTATGGCTCAGCAAGTTATTCACTACTTCGTGAAGACTTTATTGAACCTTTTGTTAATGGCATAAATCCTATTTTAATCGACGCAGAATATACGCAATATCAACGCCTTGAAATGATCTATAGCATCCAACGTCCACTGCGCTTGAAAGATTGGGTCACATTAACACCACTGGCTAGTACTCGACTAACGCACTACCAGAACCAAAAAATGGACACTACGGCTGCTGATGAGTTTGGGTTATCTCCTAATAACAAGACTTCTAGGCAAATACATTCATTTGGATTTGATTTAGAGGCGCGTGCGCATGCTAACTACCCTACAATAAATAAGGTATGGGGAATTAATGGATTACGACATACTCTTCGCCCTATAGTAAAATATCGCTACTATTTAAAAGATAATAAGAATAATCAGATTGCTGCAATTGAACGTCGTGCTTTTAATTTAAGCAGACCAATAATTGATTTAAATGATATGCGTTACAGTGATACATTGAATCCCACTCAATTATTACGAATTGGAGTAGAAAACCTGTATCAAACACGATCTGAAGGATATGGATCTAGGAATCTTGCAAGTTTAAATGTCTATCAAGATGTACTACTAGATACAGATAACTATGAACGCTACGACAATCAACCAAGCGAATCTCTGCATGCAAGTTGGGTCGAATTAATGCTGCGGCCGGCGCCATGGCTAAGGTTTGATATGTCCGCTAGATTCAAAACAAAAGACTTAACAATCGAACAATTAATGACTCGAAGTACACTTATTAATGGTGAAACGTGGCAAATTGGACTATCAACCGATATGCTAAGAAAGCATATAAATCAGTATCGTATCGACTTTATATGCAAATTAAGCGAACGCTATGCGCTCTTCACTGATGTGCGGTTTGATGGTCAAACTAATGAATTTACTCACACTCGCATAGGAATAAATACTAAGATAGGAAATTTATGGCAGCTAATTTATGCACTTACTTTCCGTAATAATACTAGCCGTGAGAGTGATTTTTCGTTCACAGTAAATCTTCGCCTTAATCAATAGTACATCTAATGAAAGAAGCACTCATTCCTGATAATGATTTTGCGATACGCTTACCAGCATTTGAAGGCCCTCTGGATCTATTACTTTATCTAATACGCAGAAGTGAAGTAGACATTTACGATATACCTATTGAAAATGTCACGCGCCAATATATCGACATTATTGGTGAGATGGAAACACTTGATCTAGAGGTTGCTGGGGAATTTTTTGTAATGGCAGCAACATTAATGTATATTAAAAGTCGAATGCTATTACCAAAAAAGGACCAAGGTAAAAATGAGGATATTGAAAATGATGATGTAGATCCCAGGTGGGAATTAGTTCAACAACTCTTAGAATATAAGAAATTTAAAGAAGCATCTGCTGAGATTGAAGATTTAATTCGCAATAGTAATGACCTAATCGCTCGATTAGGTCCAAAGGATACAATTGATACTAAACAGAGGCCATTAAAGCCGGTCGACAGATTAGACTTGTGGAATACTTTCAATCTAGTTTTGAGGCGACTTGCTGAGCGAATAACCGAGGGTCAAATTAATGCAGAACAAGTTACTGTAGCCGATCGCATGGAATACATTCTTTCCTACATGCGTGACAATCGAATTTTCTTATTTTCAGATCTCTTTGAATCGACCACTACACTGACAAATATTGTTGCAAGTTTTCTAGCAATATTGGAGCTAACTCGTCTCGAAAAAATTGAAATTTCACAAGATCAGGCCTTTGCCGACATTTGCTGCAAAGCAAATGATTGATGAATGAGACATTATTTGAATCATTTAAATAAACATGGAAAAACCTAATAATTCGATAATACATATCCTTGGTGTTGGACTAGACGCGAAAGATGGTCATAAGCGTATCACTCAAGCAGAACGCTTCTCCATTGTTGGAGGATCAGAGGAAACTCACAATAAGATGAGTGAGACCGTCATTAAAACTTTTGAAACGCTTAGCCGACGCGGTAAAAATATTGATGAAGTTGATAAAATCGAACTTGTAGAAATCATACGTGAAAATACACCTCGATAAAATGGCCCTCTTGACACTACCATACTCAATGTGAATATACATATTATGAATGATTCCCAAAATGAGTCAGAATTATTATCAATTAAAACTCTAATTATTGATACTCTATCTACATCAATTACAATTGCTTTTGCAGTATTACTATATCAAGAAGTAATTCCATTTTTAAAATAAAAACCCAATAATTAGCAGTTATTAATCATGTCTGAAAATATTATAGAACTCGATTCATCTAATTTTGAATCTACAATTAGCGATNCAAGTGTACCAGTAGTCGTCGACTTCTGGGCTCCTTGGTGTGGCCCATGTAAGTCAATTGCACCTATATTAGAAGAGCTTGCAAGCGAGCTCGGTGAATCTGTTAAAATAACTAAAGTTAATGTAGATAGTAACAGTGAAATCGCCACTAAATATGAGATACGAGCAATTCCAACTATTCTAGTATTTAGAAATGGTGAAATCGTTGAAACTATTGTTGGATTAACTTCCAAAGATGATCTAAAAGCAAAGCTAGTATAATATACCCAGTTAGTTCACCTAGTAGAACTACGTTGGTATATTTTTTGACAGAACTAGCTAACATGTTTTATCGCAACTATAAGTGATTATAGTGCAGATCTCCAATAAGCTAAACGACTAACTATCTGCTTAGGTCCAGGCATCCCAGTGCGCTCACGTGCATTTAATGCGCGCTCTAAATTGAAGACCTCACTCCATTCACGATCAAGATTGGGGTGAATTGCACTTACCTCTTCATAGGGTAGATCGTTCAGTGGAGTTTTCGTTTTTTCTGAAAGCGCTACTAATTCTCCGACCACATGGTGGGCTTCTCTAAAGGCAAGCCCTTTAAGTACTAAATAATCGACTACATCAGTGGCTAATAAGTTTGGGTCTGCTACAGCTAAAGCACAATTCTCTTTATTGACCTCTATACCTGGTAAACATGCTGATAAAGTCTCAAGAATCAAAAAAGTTGTGTCAAAAGAATCAAAAACTGGAGGTTTATCTTCCTGTAAATCACGATTATACGACAAAGGTAATCCCTTAATTAANGTCATAATTACCTGCACATTCGCTGCTAAGCGCGCTGCCTTTCCACGAATTAATTCAAAAGCATCAGGATTCTTTTTTTGAGGCATTAAACTAGATCCTGTAGTAAATGCATCGGGCAAGTGTATAAAACTAAATTCGAAACTACTCCACAATATGAAATCCTCAGCNATACGAGATAAGTGTATGCCAATGGTAGCACAGGCAGTNGTGAAATCGATAAATAAATCACGATCGCTGACTGCATCCATACTATTTTGAGTTATATTTGGTTCGCCATTGTCATCTACAAAACCCAATTCAAGTGCTACAAATTCTCGGTCAATAGGTAGCGTAGTACCTGCAATTGCGCAGGAACCAAGAGGACAAATGTTCGCCTGCTCAAAGAGCATACTAACTCGGGTACGATCACGATCTAGCATCTCGACATAAGCTAAGAGGTGGTGTGCCATGGACACAGGTTGAGCACGTTGCAAGTGTGTATAACCTGGGATTATAATGTTCTTATTACGTTCAGCTAAATCAACTAATGCGCGGATAGTAGCAGTCAAAGCAGTATCGATTCGCTCGCAGGAATCTTTAAACCAGAGCCGCATATCAGTAGCAACTTGATCATTACGACTACGGGCAGTGTGTAACTTCGCGGCAACAGGAACAAGCTGCGTTAAAGCCTGCTCGATGTTCATATGGACATCCTCATATTGAAAATTCCACTCGAAACGATCTGCCTCAATATCTAAAAGTATCTTATCTAAACCGGTACAAATATCGCTGGCTTCTGACTGTGTAAGAATGCCAATATGCGCTAACATTCTTGCGTGTGCGCAACTACCTTGAATGTCATATTTTGCTAATCGCTGATCAAATGATACAGATTCGCCAATGCGTAACATTAAATCAGCAGGACCTTGCTCAAATCGCCCTCCCCATGTTACTTGTTTGTTAGTATCTACCATAAATTAAATTCTCGGTGACGAATATTACTTTGGCAAATTCAAAGTGCGGCGGTTAATTTTCTAATCTCTGCTCCATAGTGGGATCATTTGCATAGGAAATTGCTACTGCTCGAGAGATTTCATCGTCATTGTAGCGGGCAATTAAATGCTGCTCTAGTGTATTCATTCCATACATAGCTCCAGTTTCAATTTTACCTAAGATTTGAGGTAACTTCTCCGAGCGAATCATATTACCAATACCAGAAACATTCTTTAAAATTTCAAATACAGCAATACGGCCATTTCCTGAAAGCCTAGGCACAAGCTTTTGACTAATTATATGAGAGAGAGAAAACGATAATTGAGTGGCAATTTCAGTACTTCTGTTGGCAGGAAACATATTAATAAATCGACCAAAAGTACCCGTAACATCTTTGGTATGTAGAGTTGCGAAAACAAGGTGCCCAGTTTCAGAGGCAGACAGAGCCAGCGCTGCCGTCTCGGCATCTCGTATTTCACCTATATATATTACATCTGGATCTTCACGAAGTGCGGAACGCAGTCCATCAGAAAAACTTACCATGTGAGTACCTAATTCACGTTGCGAAATAAGTGCTTGTTCACTCTGGAAAATATATTCTATTGGATCCTCTAGAGTTATAATTCGTAATTTACGCGAATTGTTAATATAATTAATTAAACTAGAAATTGTAGTGGATTTTCCACTACCANTTACACCTGTAACCAAAACCAACCCTTGAGATAATCCAACTAAGTCTGACCAAACGTCATTACCCATGAATCCAATTTNTTGAATCTCTGGAATATGCTTCGGCAACATACGTATAACGCATGCAATACCGTCGCGGTCATAAAAAAGATTTACCCTAAAATTAATACCTTCATTTCCTAAATAAAATCCAGTATCTATAACATGAGTTTTGCTTTGTAAAATATAGGATCGCTTTTTGTCGTTCAAGAGCGGGAAAATGAGTGCTATAATCAAATCTTCATCCAGTATTTCTCCTCCTGGTATTGATTCCAATTCACCATCATGACGATATCGTACTGGTTCTTTTACCTTAAAATGTAAGTCAGAAATCCGAGAGATTCCATCTTCCTGAAACTGCGGATCTGAAAAACGACCCAACAATCCTTTTATAGATATTTTTTCGCCAAGGGCGCTGTACACTTTGTGATCTAAATCGTACTCATTCATAAAGCTTAGTATTTTTTAAAAAGTATTCAAATACGCAAGTACACACTAAGTAAATAATTCTTCTAAACTGTTAACTTCTCGTAGGCATTGAGTGCCTATGCAAAGTTGATAGTTCATTTTAAGCTCACTGGAATTAGAAAATAGGACAAAACGGCGTTTCCAAGCTTGGTCAGCCAAGCTCTCTCGTAATGTAGGAAATAGTGAAGATTGGCTTAATCGATATACCTCAATTCCTTGTTGGTGAACAGTGATTGCTTCCAATGCGTGTGCAATACTACTAGCAATATTCTTTGAATAATCACTGTACGCGGGCAGTAGATTCGAAAATGCTTTCTCATACCGATCTTCTCCAGTCAAAGTGTATAATGCTGACAATGCATGAAGCAGTACACTATTTCCTGATGGGGTAGCATTATCAAACCACTCCTTACGCTTGGCTAAAGGAGCATCAACACCCTTAGCAGTAAAATAATAGCCACGTGAGTCGACATCTTCAAAAAGATCTAGTGCACTGTTTAAACAAGCTTTCGCACGATGTAGGTAAACTTGCGAAGCACCAGCATCCAACCAATCAATTTTTGCTGCGATTGCTAGAAATGCCTCCGCAGCAAGAGCGTAATCATGTAAATAACCATCTATACTAGCACCTGAATCTTCATAATAAACTGATTTCAAATTGATTGTACCATTATTGCTTTCTTCGCATAATTTTTCCCAGATAAAATCGGCAACCCTGCGCGCACTAATTAGCCAATCCGGACGATTAACATAAAATCCAGCCTCTGCCATTGAGCGCACCAGTAAACTATTCCATGCGGTTAATAGCTTTGGATCTCTACCAGGAGCTCTACGTATTAATTCGCGGTGCTCTCGTAGTTTTTTTCGAGCTGGAGCGAGTTTTAAGCGTTGATCAAAGTCAGGTTCAACGAGTGAAGGATTTGAATAACCATCTTCAAAATTTCCTTCTGCTGTAACATTATAAGCANTCCTTACCTCTCGGCTTACGCTAAGACCTAGAACAGTGTCTATCTGTTCTGGGCACCAAACATAATAACGACCTTCACCGCCATCAGAATCAGCATCTAGAGCGGAATAATAACCTCCGTGTTTGGAGCACATTTCTCGATCCAACCATTCTATAGTTTCATCAATAATCGCTTCGTAAAGAGGATTCTTATTATCTAACCATCCTCTAGTATATGCATCTATAAGTAGTGCATTATCATAGAGCATTTTTTCGAAATGAGGGATCAACCAGTAAGAATCTACACTATAACGAGCAAAGCCTCCCCCAAACTGGTCATACAAACCACCGTGAGCCATCGCTTTGAGAGTATGATGACATACTGAATTTACTCGGTCACTGAGTTTTGAATTTTCGAGTCTAACTTGACTTAGTTGAAGAGTCGCTCGAAGGAAATTAAGGATCATTGCAGGTGGAAATTTCGGCGCTTTTCCAAATCCGCCATAATCATCATCATGTGCTCCACAAATACCTCTAACTGCATCAGTTATATCGGATTTCGACCAAGGTGATCCAACTACGTCGTTTGCAGCTAAAATGTTCTTATAAATAGCATCCGCATTTTCAACTAGCTCCTCTTTGGAGCGACGGAAGTGCTCGGTGATTCGCATGAGCAACTGCGGCCATGGAATAAGTCCATTACCAAGGTCTTTTGGAGGGAAATAAGTACCACCAAAGAACGGTCGTCCATCAGGCAAGCAGAATACATTTAACGGCCAGCCACCCCTTTGCTCAAGCATCTGCACTGCTTCCATGTATACTTGATCCACATCTGGCCTCTCTTCTCGATCTACTTTCACACATACAAAATGCTTATTCATCAATCCTGCAATATAGGGATCATCAAAGCATTCGTGTGCCATTACATGGCACCAATGACAGGCAGANTAACCAATCGATATCAGTAGTGGTTTATTCTTNGTTTTCGCTTCGGCGATGGCTGACTGACCCCATGGCTGCCATTCAACAAGTTGGTTGGAATGTTGAAGAAGATACAGGCTGCTCTCGTTGGATAAGCGGTTTGGCATAATAATCTCTTTATTACTCTATATAAATACACAGCAAGAAATTAGCTCAATAATTATAATTTTAAGTAATTGCATTCGGTCCATTAAATTATCTTCGTGTAGTGAAGGACGATATTACATATATAAATAAGTAAGAAGTTATTGTTTACAGCAATGCAGTCTGAAGACAAATAATGTAATAAAATCTATGCCTGCAATACGTATATTAGCTGACCATGTAGCCAACCAAATTGCAGCTGGTGAAGTAATTGAACGTCCGGTAGCTGTCATCAAGGAACTTGTCGAGAACAGTATTGATTCTGGAGCAACAAGTATAGAGATAACTTTTCACAATGGCGGCAAATCGTATATGTGCGTCGAAGATAATGGCATTGGCATGAACTCCGATGGGGCACTACTAGCCTTAGAGCGTCACGCTACCAGTAAAATAAGAGAAGCTAGCGACCTAAGTCATATAAACAGTTTTGGATTCAGAGGTGAAGCGTTACCATCCATAGCCTCTGTATCAAAATTTACGATTCGTACTCGTTCTACAGAACAATACGGAACAGAGATTAATATGAATAAGGGTGTGTTACTTAGTAAACGTGATTGCGGTATGCCAGTCGGCACGAAAATTGAGGTTGCTCATTTATTTAATTCACTTCCAGTTAGGCGCAAATTCTTAAAGACCGATGCTACCGAGTCAGCCCACATAATTTATACTACACGACTCTTTGCTGTTGCGCATCCACATATTTCTTTTCGTCTTTTAGATAAAACACGCACAGTATTTCAATCGCCTGCATGCAATAATTTAAGTGATAGAATTGCTGAGATCTGGGGACGCCAGATGGCCAATGACTTAATTGCAGTCAATTATGAGGAATCTAATAAAAGCCTTATGATAAATGGATTAACCGCTAAACCCGGAGTTGGCAGAAGTAATCGTCGCGAATTAGTCACATTGGTTAATCGACGACCTATTAATAGCCGAACACTAGGATTTGCAGTACTAGATGCTTATCATGGACGTATTCAAAAAGGAAGATATCCACCTGCATTTCTTTTTTTAACAATCAATCCGGAACAAATCGATGTAAATGTCCACCCCGCAAAACGTGAGATTCGCTTTAGAAATAAAGATATCGTGCGCCGTTTTGTGGAAAATGCTATCAGCGCAAGCCTCAAAGAGGCTGAACTAGATTCAGGTCCTATTACACCATATGTAAAAACTAAGGACAAATCACAAAATACTGCTTCATTAGTATCACTACAAAATTCAAATAATGCAGTCAACTTACCAGAGATTAGGCCTCCAGAGATACTCTCGATTTCAAACCAGAAAACCGAACATATCCAAGCTACAGATGCCATTCTGCCAGATCAATTTACAACAGTTATCTCAGAAGCTAAACGCTCTACTAACAGTAAAAATGCTATATCTACAGGAGATACCAGTATAACAAAAAAGAAAGATCTAGTAGTAGGTTGGCAACTCATCAAACGTATTCAGAAATACTATGCATTATTTGAAAGCCCCCAAGGGCTCGTTATGTTACATATTAGACATGCGCATCAGCGTGTACGCTATGAAAAAATTCTAGAAAGTTTTTGTTCTAAAAATACGGATAGCCAAAACTTACTACTACCCATAAATTTAGAATTTGAACCACTTTCGTCGGAAGCATTGCGCGAAAAAAGCGAATTATTATATAATTACGGATTCAAAATTGAGGAATTTGGACAGAACTTTTTTCGTCTTCAAACTATTCCATCTTGGTTAGAAATAAAACAAACGGAAAGTTTTATTCGTGATCTTATTGAAAATTTTCGTCATCGAACAAGCAGCAAAAAATCATCTAAAGTACACGCTGAAACCGTTGCAAAATTAGCAATTAAAGACAGTTACCGATCGAGTGACCTGATCAATGAAAGTCAAATTATAAATCTATTAAGTGATTTGATGAAAACAAATAGTCCACTTACCTCTCCAGCTGGAAAGCCAACTATTAGCGAAATAAGTTGGACAGATTGGCGCAAGCGATTAGGCGAAGAATAATAGTCTATTGTATAACTAATTCTATCCGAAAGGCTAGTTAGTACCAAATAGCCGATCGCCAAAATCACCTAATCCAGGTAGTATATATCGATTTACATCCAATTCTCTGTCGATAGATGCAGTAAAAATGTCAACATCTGGGTGCAATTCTTGTAAGTGCTGCAAGCCCTCCGGAGCAGCTACAATACTGACCATACTCACATTTTTTGCACCTAATTCTTTGAGTTTTACTATCGATTGAGAGGCCGAACCACCAGTTGCTAGCATAGGATCAAGTAAAAAAACTTTTTGGACATCACTTAAATTAGGCATCTTAGAGTAATAACAATGAGCAATAGCTGTTTGCTCATCTCTTTCTAAGCCAATATATCCAACAGCAGCATTAGGTAGTNTATCTAATGCAGCGTCTAACATTCCAAGGCCAGCACGTAAAATNGGCACAAAAACTAATTTACCTTTGATCTTCTGTCCCTCGATTTTTTCTAATGGAGTTTTAATACTCTCAGCACTGAGTTCTAATTGCCGAGAAGCCTCTAAAACCAAAGCTTGGGTTAAAACTATAGTAGCTTTGCGAAAATCTGAAATATCTGTGCGCTCATCGCGTAAGACTGACAAGTAATGAAGGGCGATAGAGTGATTTTTAAGTTCTGNAATCATAAAAATATAATTTAATTAAGCCAATTCAACTGATCCAACCAGTAATCTAGCAAATGTATCTCTCACTTTATCAGCTGTTTGTGAAACTTCATCATGACTGAGCGGACCTTCAGATAATCCAGCTGCAAGATTTGTTATACATGACAAACCTATAATACGTATGCCCAATTGACGCGCTATTATTGCCTCAGGTACCGTGGACATTCCTACTGCATCCGCACCAATTGTAGCAAAAGATCGAATCTCTGCGGGTGTTTCATAACAAGGACCCGTTGTCGCCAAATAGACCCCTTCGTGTAATAAAATATCTGAATCTTTAGCCCAAGCTCGGATCTGACTGCGTAGATGAGCATCATAAACAGCTGACATATCAGTAAATAAAAGACCATTTTCATCTCCCTTGCCGATCAAGGGGTTTGTGCCTAGAAAATTAATATGGTCTGTGATTAACATAAAATCTCCAGGCTTATATGACGTATTTATACCACCGGCAGCATTTGTAAGAAAAAGTGTGGAAATACCCAAAGAGTGCATTAGATGAATCGGCAAAGACAATTGCTTCATACTATAACCTTCATAATAATGAAATCGTCCCTGCATGCAGATAACTTTTCGTCCTTTTAGTTCGCCATAAACAAACTGACCTTCATGGCCAGGCACAGTGGATGTAGGAAAACCAGGTATTTGGCTGTATGGTAATCGGCCACAAACATCCATATCTTCTGCAAAAAAACCAAGACCAGATCCTAATACAATACCTACTTCAGGACAAAAATTCGTAAGACAATCTGGTAACTTAGGAAGCACTATCATAAAGAATCTATTAATCAATTATTCTGTCAATGATGACATCATCAAGAACAACCTCTTCAGTAGCATAGGACAATGATTTTTCTATACGATCTAAAGCATGTACAAGTTTTTTAGTATCATTATAATCCACTCTACAAATCGATTCTCCTGGTTCGATGCGATCTCCAACTTTGCAGTTAAGATAGATACCGACTGTACTATCAATTACCTCTTTTGCATGACTACGACCTGCTCCTAATAAGCGAGCTGCTTCTCCCATATATTTTGCGTGTATTTCTGAAATGTAGGCAGGCTTATCTCCATTAAACTTATAAGAGTGCGAGTGCTTCGATCTTGCAAATAAACTGATGTCATCAACGACTTCAGTTGATCCTCCTTGCGCATGAACAAGTTGTCGAAATGCGTATAATGCCTCTCCGCTAGCAATCTTATTCTGCATTAATTGATATGCTTCTTTCTGCTCTTCGCAGATACCACCGAGTCGTAACATCTCTGCCCCGAGCGCATAAGTCACTTGCATCAAATCCTTTGGGCCTTCACCGCAGAGACAACTAATTGACTCAATAACTTCAAGAGAATTGCCAATCGCACACCCCAACGGTTCGTTCATACGTGTTAAAATTGCGGATGCTGGTTTTCCCATAGATTTAGAAATACCAACTAGAGCATGAGCTAATTCACGCGCATTCGATTCATTTGTCATAAACGCACCAGAACCACATTTTACATCTAGCACTAAAGCATCAATACCCTCCGCTAACTTTTTACTTAGAATACTAGCACATATAAGTGGTATGCTTTCAACTGTACCGGTAACATCACGTAATGAATACAGTATTTGATCGGCTGGAACTATATCTGGAGATTGACCAATCATAGCTTGATGAATCTTAGCCAACTGTTCCTGGTAGACACTTTGCTCTAAATTAATATTAAAACCTGGTATAGACTCTAATTTATCTAGTGTTCCACCAGTATGTCCNAGTCCTCGACCACTCATCATGGGCACGCAGAGACCAGCAGACGCCATCAAAGGTGCAAGCAAGATAGAAACCTTATCGCCAACTCCACCAGTTGAATGCTTATCTATTTTTGGTCTTTNAATTGTATCGAGTTTTTCAATTCTTCCAGAATGTAACATTGCCTCAGTAAGTGCAGTTGTTTCTTCAGAATCCATGCCATTCAAAACAATTGCCATTAATAGAGCAGACGCTTGATAATCAAAAAAATCACCTTGTACGATACCATCAATAAAGTGTTGAATCTGATTCTTGCTGAGTCGCTTACCATCTCGCTTAGTCGCTATTATTTCTTGTGGCAAATACATGATATTGAAGAGGTCTAGGGAATTTTAATGTTCGGCTAATGTAGCCCAAATAATAATCTTAATGTGCGAAGACTCACTTGGCTAATTACTGGCACTCCATGGTCTATATTGACTACCATATGGCATGATTGTGTCGATAATCGTTTGCGGTTATATGTTAAAACGCTAACATCGCCCTCACTACCCCTGATACCTTCATCATCAAACCGAGGAGTCCATTGCATAGGCAATCCATACGGTGAAAATGCAACATCCCACGCAATAATATTACGGCCTAGATTCGAATGAGTCACTAAGGCTGGATGCTTTCCAACAAAATCTGGCAAACTATTGGTAAAAATACGAATCCGTGCACTGATTGTAAGATTATTAATATAATCTTTGATGCTACTTACCTGTCTTTCACGAAAGGCAGTAAATAATTCGAGCGGATCAATACCAACAAGATTCATTCCATTCCAATTACCGTGGTAATTGAGANTCTTGAAGCTTTGACGGTCGTACCAAGCTTGAAAATGATCAGTAAGTTTAAACCCAATCTCTAAGTGTAAATGTGCCCGAGATTTTGGAATTTCATAGTTAGCGGAGCGTCCCATAATGCCAATAATTNCTCCTGATTGTATGCGATCTCCAACCTCTATGCCATTAGCAAATTTAGAAATGTGAGCGTATAAAGAGAAGTACGTGAGTCCTTTTTCATTATGCTCAAGAACGATATAACGCCCATAACTACTGCTACTTGCTTCTGANTTAACATAGACCACCACTCCTGAAGTTATAGCAAATATTGGATCTTTCGCTTCACCTTGCGAATCATACATAGTAGGACTAAGATCCAGACCTTCATGAAAACGCCTCCCATNGTTACGGACGCATCCAAATAAGCCCGATTCGATACGTCCTGAGGCAGTCGATTGGACAAATGATTCTATTGAATAGCCCTCATTAAAAGCCTTATTCGGCGTTGGCCAAACCAGATTTGCCTGAACATGGTGACCACATAAAAAAAATGACAGTGCACATAATAATGAGAAGCAAAAANTAATTAAATCTATTCTCATAATTAAATGATAAGCCTACATTTGCTTAACGTATACGTATATTAGCTAACGTTGCTTTGATGTCTAAGACCAATTGCCCAAGGCTATCTTGGGGTAATTCAACAAACGTGTAAAATTTACCATCATTAATAGCACCATCAATGTAGCGTTGACCAATAACATTTGAATTAANGCTAAGTACAACTCTNCTNCCCATATGCGTAACACTAGCTCTGTAAAGATCTCGAGCACCTTTATCAGAAAGAATAAAAAGTAATGCGAAACCCTTATCAACCTGAACTAGCTCAACATTCTTGATCTCGAACTCATCTATGAGCGGTTCGGAATAAACCTCCACGAGAGTATTACTTTTTTGAAGCTTAACGGTAACCGCGCTCATAGCTCCGTAATTTAAACCGCGTTGCTCTAGCAATAATCTTGGTACACAAGTATTTTCTAATGTTCTNCCTCGACAGCCCGTAGCAAAAATAAGCAANAATACCACACAAATTAATCTAATAAATTGGTATATCATAAATATTTAAATTAAAATGTCGCCGATGACATCTTGAATTCTTAGCATTAAATTAGTTGATATATCAATAACCGGNACATGATATTCTTGTTTATTTTTAGAGTAATAATAAAGCTGATCACCCTGCTTTACTCGCGGCCCGATCGCACGCAAAACTCGTTTTCGCTCAAGCATTAAAGCAAGTAGGTGTTTCAGTGCGCTTGATTCTAAGTGAACTTTTTTTTCCACGTCCGAGCTATCATTATATAAAGAAAGAAAGAGCTCTTCAGCTGAGGCAAATCTCTGAGAGCTGTCTTCAGCTTGTGAATCCGTGTCCTTAATGACACATGTCCATCGACCTAATAAGTCTCCATCAATTTTAAAATCATTAACCTCTGTAGAAAGTAAGTCGCCGCGACCAAGTTCATCAGCATTATCTCCTGCATAAATCAAACTAACAATTTTATCGCCAGGAACAAAGAACTTATTCGTTAAGCATGACTTGCGTGCGATAGTTTTAAAATGCCAATCCATATGTAAAATATAAAGTATAATGAATGAATATTTCAGCCAAATCGACAAGCCTCTTATTACTTTACTTAGCCATTGTTAGCTAATCTTATACGTTTTAATAAATAGTAAATTGTATTAAATTCTAAGCAAAATGTGTTTAAACTAAACATGAAATGTTATGTAAATGTAAGAAAGTGATTCTGTATATGTAAAAATAAGCATCTGCTTAATGCTCGCATTTACTACTGCTTCGATAAATATGGTTAACTCAGTATGATAAACCCAACAGAACATCTTGGTTTACTAATTATCGACCTACAAAGTAGCTTAATGAGCAAAACCGATGATGAGATTGAACTCCTTAATCGCTGTTCTTTTGCCATACAAGCCGCCCTACTGTTACAATGTAAAGTTGCAGTTACAGAGCAATCGCCTACCAAGCTTGGAAGCATCTGTGATGAGTTAAGAAGAATATTACCTGAGGAAATACCAGTTTTCAGTAAAGATTCATTCTCTGCGATGGACTCTAGCGGCATTAAGAAATGGATTGGAGATAACCAAATAGAGCACCTACTCCTCATTGGATTAGAATCATCTATTTGTATCTATCAAACTGCAGTTGCAGCATTGGGTGAAAATATCGGTGTAACCCTATTATCGGATTGTATCGCAGAGCGACGCATTGAGGACAGACAACCAGTAATTCAACAGCTACTGAGTATGGACGCTCATGTACTACCTTCAGAAACAATTTTTTACAGTCTTGTTGGTAGTGCAGAAAATCCTATATTTAATGAGTTTACTAAACTCGTTAAACAATACAGTTAAATAAAATTTAAATATTCTCCACAAAAAGGCTATTCACTATTTGCGTGAAACTAGCTCTAGATAGTATTGATCAATCCTGCACAATCAAAATTGGATTACTTCAATAGTAGAAGTAAAATTCAAAATGACCGAAGACATACAAATAAGTCATTCCATCACGAAATCTGAAATTAACGAACTTCCATTAATCGCATGGCATGGTACTATTAAAATTTTGGAGGATACCGAACAGATGCAAGAAGCTGTAGAAATACTTAAAGGCGAGTTAGTACTTGGTTTTGATACTGAAACTAGACCAAGTTTTAGAAAAGGCGAATATTATCCACCAGCGCTCATACAAATTGCCAACGAAGACTGTGTTTATTTATTTAGGATTTGTAAAACATCTACATTTGAATCATTGCTACCANTTTTAGAGAATGAAAAAATAATTAAAGCTGGAGTTGGCATAAGTGATGATGTCAAACAACTCAATAAGCTGGCGGAATTCTCTGCGAATGGATTTATAGAAATTAGTGAAATAACTAATAAAATCGGATATAAAAACCGTGGTTTAAGGGCACTCACTGGGCTCTTGATCGGTGGCAGAATTAGTAAAGCTGCGCAAGTTACTAACTGGGCTAAGTCGCAGCTCGATTACAAACAAGTACGTTATGCAGCCACTGATGCATGGGTCAGTCGCGAAATCTATTTGCGAGNGGAGAGTAAGTTACACTCCATAAAAGGAACGAATCCAGATACAACTACCAGTTGAAATATACATTTATGCCCTTCTTAATCTATAGCAGTAGCAGATGGCACCACCAAAATGTGCTAAACTTTAGATTCAGGCGGTGATTCAAGACCCATAACTTCANCACCATTGTCTATATTAGAGCTTTCATTTTGATTGTCTGTAGTAGGGCTAGGTTCTATATCTGATGAAACTGTATCAGAATCGTTCTCTTCAGAACTACTTATAGGGGCCATNTCATCCTTCAGTACTTTTTCTTTTGGGGCTGCTTTATCTTCAGGCTGCTCTGCTGTTTTCTGAAATATTTTTGACGTAGATACTGCCTCTTTAGGCTTATTTTTTGGCTCAGGCATAGGTGGTGGAGCAAATATTTTTCCATTACCATATTCTGTAACATATCCCTCCATTATTAACCAACGCAAATCAAGCATAGTTTGTTTTAGGCGAGCTTGATCTACTGATGAAATATTAGATTTGNTTTCATTTGCAGCGCTTAAACCAGTAGAATCTTTCTGCACGCCTTTAACTACAGGAGTGTCTTCAGGGAGACTAGATTCCTCTAGATTCACTTGACCTTCATTTTCACTAGAAGAATTACTTTTTTCGTCAGATTGACCATTAGAAATACTCTCGATATGAAGCGTCTCAGGTAATTGTTTTTTAATATCAATACCAAGAAAACTGTTAGCTAACTGACTGACATGAATATCTGGATTCTTCTCCAAAAAAACAATAAGTTGCTGTATAGAATCGGTAAATACTGTGCTGCAATTCCGGAACTTACGTTTAACTGCACATACATAAGACACTCCCTTTGAACCCTTTTTATATACCGCGAATTTGTGACGTCGCAGACGACCTCGTATATTATTGGCTGTGTCTAAAGGAAAGTTTAATTGTTGTTGTATATAAGCTTCCACCGAGCGGCGAATGTTGCCTTTTGGTATTCGCTCAATATCACGACCAGCAAAACGTATACTTTTCCCAGAACCCAAAACCTTTCCTTTTCGATGCTCTAATAAATGTTGTCGCACGGATTCAAGACTATCAAAAGATTCGGGGTCACCATCCTCTTTTTCCTTAAGGGTATATTGGAAGCCCTTTTTCATCTTCTCTAACCAAGCTTCTATTGATTCCTGATTTTTATCTACTTCAATTTTTGAGCAATACCTATCGTAGGACATTCCATTAATTCTATTAGTAAAATGAAAT
The DNA here is from genome assembly GCA_002699365.1 of Coraliomargarita sp. Taxonomy (GTDB): domain Bacteria; phylum Verrucomicrobiota; class Verrucomicrobiia; order Opitutales; family Coraliomargaritaceae. Next base: position 26,105 of record PAAN01000005.1, read on the forward strand.
TGTACGAATTCTTGATACCGATGATAATTAGGAGGTCCTAACAACTCACCGGTAACCCCACATTTATTTACCATTTGGAAATTNCCTTTTGGGGCTTCTATANCAATTTCTTCACTATTAAAAAAGAGCTCTAAATGATTACTCAAAACATAATTCATCGCTTCTTCTTCAGAATTAAAAGGTAAATGTCCTGGCACAGAATAGTACAACAAAGGTGCATCTTCTGCAGGTACGTTTTGCTTATTATTTTTTACAATTGGAGAGACAACGACGACAAATCGCTCTGGTTTCTCGAGCAACAGATGCGCAATCTCAAATAGCTCGTATGTTCGATTATTCGATTGTAAACGCTTAATTAAGGCCTCAAAGGCTTCGTCTTGTGGATACAAATCTACCTTTACTGTTAGTTCAAAATTATCTCCGTTAGAACCGTGCCCATGACGAGAACCACCATGTCTCCTTCGACCCTGCGGGTCCTTGCTATAAACAGTGCGATCATTATTACGACTTGAACTATCTTTTTGTCGACGATCTCGACGCTGACTACTTGATCTTTCGTGCGTCTTGGCACCATCCACACTTGAGCGAACTTTATTTATATTGCCACCGCTCTTTTTATTACCCTTCGATTGATTAGAGTCTGCCCATGCCGGTCCAAAGTTAAGCCCCGATAAATCGTTTAAATCAATCGATGCATTAGTAAGATCCTGAGAATNACTTGAAGTATTGTCAGCCATAAGAGGGATAAAGATTGCATACTCTATTAGTCATATAAATATGTCGAAAACATAATTAGTGACAGTTATGTTAATTAAGGGCAACAAACAAGACTAGTGNATTATTTGCTGCAACTACCACTTTTTTGAAATTTAGGGTTGAACAACAAATTGACTATCCTTTCTGTTCTGAAGCTTCAAATATCGTATTATCCATAATGGTCGAGTGGTGGAATTGGTAGACACGCAAGATTAAGGATCTTGTGCCTATAAACGGCGTGCGGGTTCAAGTCCCGCCTTGACCACCATTATGATTCTCCAAGGGAATTACTGAGGGAATTCTTAAATACTAGACTAGAATTATTCGTATTGACGTCGAGCCGCTAGGGCGCTTCTCAAGGTAACCGAGTCGGCGTAAGTAACTCCGCCACCACTCGGTAATCCAAATCCAATACGTGAAATCACGATTGGTAATTTACCTACAATTTCTTCTTGAAGATAATGACAAGTCGCCTGCCCTTCTATATCGTTCGATAGTGCGAGGACAATTTCACTTATTTGTCCCTGTGATATTCTTCTAGATAATGATTCAAAGTTTAAATCATTAGGACCGACTCCATGAATAGGAGATAATTTACCATGTAAAACGTGGTACTGNCCCTGCCAAGCTGCAGATCGTTCGATTGCAATTAAATCGGTAACATGCTCGACTACACAAAGTCGAGCAGGATCGCGCTGACTATCCTCACAAATAGAGCAAGTTTCATTTTCAGAAATATTCCCACATAAGTTGCAACTGCCGACTGACTGCTTCGCCTTACTCAAAGAATCAATTAAGCTACTCATACTCTTTGGTTGTTCTACCAAAAGATGAATGGCTAATCGTTCAGAAGAGCGATGCCCTAGTCCTGGAAGGCCCTTTAACGCATGCAATAAGCTCTCGTATGCGGGAGTCACGTTAGATCAAGCCTGGAAATCCACCCATGCCAGATGAAACAGATCCCATAGCTGATTCACTGGTATCTTTAGCTTTTTGCGCAGCTTCTTGAATAGCAGACAATACAGTAACCTCAATAAATTCAGCATCTTCCTTAAGGAATTCAGGGTCGATTTTGACTGATTTAAACTCACCCTGACCAGTAACTGCTATTTGAATAGCACCGCCACCGCTGGAAACCTCAATAACTTTTTCAGCAAGTTCCTCTTGGATTACTTGCATTTGTTTCTGCATTTTTTGCGCCTGCTTTAATAACTTACCAACACCTGCCATGATAACAAATTAATGAATTTTAGTGATAGGTGAATATCGCCACTGCCTTCACTTAGAGTCAAGTTGATTAATCCAATCAAAGATAATGGCAGAGTTACTCTTTATTTATTAACTATTATACGAAATTTAATATTATCGCTTCTCCTACCTAAGGTTAAGCTATTTTCACCAGACCTAAGCTTCATAACACTAACACCATTTATTAAATTACCAAAACGACGACCATTGATAATTGTACCAAGGCGACTATTTAGATCTTTTATGTAAACATGATCATTATTAATTTTGATCATACAATGCCGTTTAGACAGAGAATAAGGCTCTGTTTGCGAAACATAGAGATCTGGTGGATTTACAGACATATAAGAAACAGTAGACCTACGGCGACCGATAACAAATGTAGAACCTTCGATGCGACGACGCGCACATAGAGATTGTGATTTAGTTACAGTAGAATCTGGTTCAATCCAAACCTCACATAAATTAGATGCCGTGTCTAAAGAAACGTCATTTTCCTCAGCGATTGCTGCCCCGATAGATGGGCTCGAACTCGCTAATGGATCGATTAGATTGCTGTCGTGTTTAGCAACATTAGATGAACTGTTACGATCCAGTAGAAAAGTGATACCAGTAACTCTCATGCAATTTTTTAAAATGCACTTAGCTAAAGATACCAAATAGTCGGATATACCACACACGCAACAGTTCTGCATGTTACGCAGATGTTACTTAGATGTTACTTATTTCAAGCAGTAAATGAAGAATGTAACCAAATTAATAAATTTATTACATATGAGGTGCGTATATTTACTTAAAAACTATAACTTACTCCGATTATTCTAAAAATATAAAGAAATATTTTATAATTATAAACTTTTGAAAAATAATTCAAAAATCACTTAATATTGCTTCATATCCAGAGCGAAACTCTGGAAAAATTGGCTGCCATCCAAAAGATTCAATGAGCTTATTATTAGCAATGATACGATCGGGCATAGAACCTTCACGATGCCTAACTCTTAAAGAAGTAGAACTTGGATCAAAAACTGGCTGCTTAAGGCCTAACTTAGAGGCCAAATAAGAAACCAGTTCATGCTTAAATGACGGATTACCGTCTGATAGATTAAAAATTCCAGACTCTACATTTTTCTCCGAAGACAACGCAATTAACAGAGCATTGACTGCATCATTGCAGTGGATTAAATTAAGATGATAATCTCCTCTACCAGCAATAATACTTGAGCCTGCCTTTAATTGATCTAGTAAATAATGACGCTTAGGACCATAGATTCCAGCTAACCTGAATATATAATGCTTCTGGAATAGTGACTGCTGCTCTTGAATTAATCGTTCCGATTCCAGAAGTAATAGAGCCGACTCGGAGCAGTCTTGCGTGCTCATCTGCTCAGTAACTACAACTCCACCACCTTGAGGATAAACAGATGTGCTACTAGTGTAGATAAAATTATTTAATTTTTGGGTATTAGCCCAATCGAGAATTACTTTTTGTCCATCTACATAAGATTGGCGGTAGCCCAAAAGACCGCCACCTGCAGAACTGACACAATTGACTGCCGATTGATAAGGAAGCTGCAAATAATTTGGCCAATTTGCATCGTGTAAATCACACTGTAAGACTTCTTTAGCACCCAAGGAACGGAGCAATTCAGCTTGCGATTGATTACGGGTTAAAGCACCAACACGAACACCATTGCCTAAGAGTACTTTTGCTAAAGCAGTACCAATGTAGCCACATCCGAAAATCATTACCGATTCTGGCAATTCCTTAAATTTTAGGTTATTTTGAATCATGCGGAATAAATGTATCAAAGTCTTGTACCAAAGAAACTGATGATGCAACATAAGGTTCAAAATGTCTGATCCAAATTTAAATCTTGTCCGCTCCTATTTGACCGATCTACAGGAACTTATTTGTTCAAGAATTAAACGCTATGAAAGCTCCAAGTGTTTTATAATTGATGACTGGGATAGAAAGATTGGATCTAGTAACGGCGCTGGAAGCTCCCGCGTTTTAGAAGACGGACAAATATTTGAAAAGGTAGGCATTAATTTTTCTGATGTTCAAGGCGACCGTCTCCCTGAATCAGCCACGACCATGCGACCAGAATTAGCAGGGGCAAGCTTCCAAGCTATGGGTGTTTCACTAGTTATTCACCCGCTTAATCCACACGTACCAACCACACATATGAATGTACGTTTCATTCATGTATCGCCAAACTCCGGGCAAGCAGTTTGGTGGTTTGGAGGAGGTTTTGATTTAACCCCATACTATGGATATGATGAAGATGCCATCCATTGGCACCAAAATGCTAAAATTGCATGCGATAGAATCGAACCAAATTTATACCAGGCATATAAAAAAGCTTGTGATGACTACTTTTACTTACCTCACCGCAAGGAAGCTCGGGGAATTGGTGGTATATTTTTTGACGATATATCGCTCGATGGATTTGATAAATCATTCGCATTAATACAATCAGTCGGTGATCAATTTATGGATGCCTATGAACCAATCATAGAGCGGCGCAAGGACTCTCCTTTCACCGACGCACAAAGACAGTTTCAACTTTACAGACGTGGGCGCTATGTGGAATTTAACCTAGTTTACGATCGTGGAACACTTTTTGGGCTACAATCTAATGGACGAACAGAGTCTATTCTAATGTCGCTACCACCTAAAGTGCGTTGGGATTATAATTGGAGTCCTAAAGTTGGTAGCCAAGAAGCTCTCCTCTACGAGCGTTTTTTACAAGTTCAAGACTGGGTATCTATGCAAGCTGAATAATAATCGCAATGAACAGCCTTAGAAAACAAGTTCTGATTATTTAACTAATTCTTTATTACCGCTTAATAAATATGAATTCACGCGAACGCTTTCTTGCAGCAATTCAATGCCTCCCAGTTGACCGACCTCCGATCTGGCTAATGAGACAGGCAGGACGTTACTTACCTGAGTATAGAGAGCTCAAAAAAAAGCATAACTTCATTACCATGGTGCAAACACCTGAAATAGCCGCCAAGGTAACCCTACAACCTCTCGAGCGATTTGCGTTAGATGCAGCAATCATATTCTCAGACATTCTTGTGATACCAGAAGCACTCGGTCAGGGCTATCACTTTCGCGATGTTGGTGGCATTGGAATGGACTATATTCTAGATAGTCATAAAAAAATCTCTGCTCTTGATGGAAATGGTATCTCTGAAAAACTCTCATACGTCGCTAATGCGATAAGTTTGACTCGCTCGCATATTGGTATGCAGAAGGCTCTTCTTGGCTTCACAGGGTCCCCCTGGACGTTAGCATGCTACATGGTAGAAGGTGGCTCATGTAAAGAATTTACTGCGATAAAGAAACTAGCTTGGGACCAGCCTGAACAATTTGAAGCTCTTATGAATACTCTTACAGATGCAATCGTGCAATACCTTCATCTGCAGATTGATGCTGGAGCCGATGCGGTACAAATCTTTGATTCATGGGGAGCAGTATGTCCATTCGCACACTACGAAAATTGGTCCTTACGCTGGATACGAAAGATTATTAATAGTCTTGATAATCGTGTTCCCGTCATACTTTTCGCTAAGGGAATGGCGGATAAATCAGAAATGTTATCGGCTACAGGTGCATCGGCTCTAAGTATGGATTGGACAGTCGATCTTAATGAAATTCGCAAAAGTCTTCATCACAAGATTGCACTACAAGGCAACTTAGACCCTGCAGTTCTAACCACGACCCCAGAAATCACTCGACTTGAAGCGAGACGTATACTCGATGAAAACGCCAACCAACCAGGGTTTATCTTTAATTTAGGACACGGCATGCTACCGAACGCAAAGCTTGATTGTGTTGAAGCCTTAATGAAGGAAGTTACAGGGGAAAAATATGCCTAAAACCTGTATCATAGGCGCTGGAGTAACTGGGCTATCAACAGCTTGGCAACTTAAGAAAAGTGGAGAAGATATCGTTGTGATCGAATCACATAAAGAAGTCGGTGGAGCCGTTCAGAGTATTTATGATACTGGATATTTAGTGGAGGAAGGTCCTAATTCTATTCAGCTAAAATCTAGGCAGATGGAAGTATTCCTTAACAGTATTCCAGGACTAAGAGAGCAAATAATTGATGCCCAATCGGATGCAAAGAACCGTTTCATAGTGCGTAACAAGCGACCCTACCCTGTACCAAGAGGACCTCTAGAATTATTAAGTACTCCACTGTGGTCCAAACTTGGTTGCCTGCGTGTACTAGCTGAATTATTCAAAGTAAAAAGATCTGATAAGAATGAAGAAAGCGTAGCTGATTTCTCGAGGCGACGACTTGGTCATGAATTCTACGACTATGCGATCAATCCACTTATTGGAGGTATTTACGCAGGAAATCCTGAAGCATTATCCATCCGGTATGCATTTCCTAGACTCTACGCATTAGAAAACGAGCATGGGGGCTTAATTCGCGGCAGTATAGCTAAATTGATAAGCACACCTAAAGGTAGTGCAAACAAGTACTCAAAACGAATTATTAGCTTTAAAGATGGATTGTCTACATTGCCAAAACTAATCGCTAAAGCACTCGGCGATAGTATCTATTTAGGCAGTAAGATAAATTCAATAGAATCTATTAAAAATAAATGGAGCATAAAATGGGATAATCAATCGGAACTATTTGATCGGATAATCGTAACAGTACCTGCACACGCATTAAGTAAATTACCGTTTAAAAATAATCTTAAAAATAAATTTTCTCAATTCTGTGGTATCGACCATCCGCCGCTTTCAGTGCTTACTCTTGGCTTTAAGCGCGAACATATTAATCACCCTTTAGATGGCTTTGGATTGCTCGTTCCAGAATCTGAAAAACGTACTATCTTAGGTGTCTTATTTCCATCAAGTATTTTTAAAGGACGAGCGCCAAAAGGAGAAGTTTTACTCACTGTATTTATTGGTGGCGAAAGAAATCCAGAATATGCAACTGCAAATACTGAAAAGGCTCTAGCGACGGCTATACCAGAAATAAACTCACTTCTTGGAGTTATAGGACCACCAACTTTTGTACATTTAAAGCACTGGGAAAAAGCCATTCCACAATATAAGATTGGATATGGACGCTACCTTAAAGCACTTAATTTGATTGAAGAGAACTATCCAGGAATACACATTTTGGGCAACTACCGAAACGGTATCTCGCTGGATGACTGTCTAAGCTCATCCATGTATTTTGGAACAAAAATAAGCCAGTAAATAGTATTAAATGTTAACTGCGCTTACTATTAGTGGCGTAAATAACTTAGTTATCTATAGTTCTTTCGCCAGCCATTCAGCGACCAGAAGTGAACTATCTGGCTTGATCAAATCCATTATTTCATCCGCGCCTTCACTCGCTTGGCTGGATGCATTTTGTTCACACGAAAGTAGTAATTGCTTAGCTAAGACAGTAGGCTTAGCTGCACCTTGTACATATTCAGGATGTAATACACGCTTTAGCAATAGATTAGATATTCCTATAGATTCAACTCTAATCAAACTCCGACCGATCCAATAACTTAGCCAGTTTAACCGGTATATAATAGCTCCAGGGATCCCGCACAAAGCCACTGCTAATGACATTGTACCAGAACTCATTAAAACTGCTCGAGCAGATTGCTGCTCGCCATGGTTTTGTTTAAACTCTACAAAAGGCTCCAATTCAGGATACCGGGACAAAATATGCTGCAATGTTCTAAGAATTCGGATACTTGGATAGATAACACTAGCTCTTAATTCGTCGCGACTGGTTGATTTAGCAATAGCAAAGGATTCTAATAAAACAGGAAATATTCGGTTTACTGCACCCACTCGGCTGCCAGGAAGTAATAAGATAGCACCATTAGCATCAAATTTAAATGGATGTTTATAGTCTTCTCGTGCAAATGGATGACCGACGAATTCGACGTGGAGGTCGGTATCGTTATAGCAATCTACTTCAAATGGAAAAATTACACCTACTTGGTCCAAAATGCGCGCCATATTAAAACGACGCTTAGCCTTCCAAGCCCAAACTTGTGGGCCGATATAGTAACTTAAACCAATCGTTCCTCCAGCCTTACGACTCCAACCACGCTTATACAATTCCTTCGCCAACCGCAGATTAAAACCTGGGTAATCCACGAAACAAATATGCTTCGGCTGATAACGTTCAATCCAATCTAAAGTTTCATTAAATAATTTCTTAAAAGAATTATAGTGTTTAATAACCTCAACAAAGCCAACTACGGAAACTTGGGTTAAATCATAAAGCAGCTGTGCTCCAGCGTTGCCTAACCGCTCACCTCCAAGGCAAGCAACCGATAACTCCGGCCTTATTTTATATAGATCCAATAACAATTTAGACGCATGCTCATCACCAGAATGTTCACCGGCAATTATAAGCAAGTCGGTAGAGCTACTAAGCGGCGCAGGAAAACAACGAGGTTCCGGAAAACCAAAATCTGGAGAATCTACAGCCAATTATTTTTTAATGAATGAAAGTGCTTTTAATAAAAGTAATTTACGAAACCTAAAAATAAAGAGCAAAATAGTTACTGTAGATTCCTTGCTACACTATATAATCATACCTGCTGCAACTGTCTCATTAGTCTGCTCATCGATGAGAACAAAACTTCCGGAAATACGATTACGCTTATAACTGTCGGCAATTAATGGAGACGATGTACGCAGCGAAATCCTCCCAATATCGTTAAGGCTAAAAATCAAATCATCTTCAATTTTATGTAAAGTATTGATATTAACCTTATATTTTACCTCAGAGACAATCGCCATAACCTCCTTCTCGGTGTGGCGTAGTAAATATTTTCCACGACCTGCAAGTTTCTTTGTCGAGGAGAACCAACAAATCATCGCTTCAATATTCTGCTTTGGATCAGGTGGATTATTCGGTTTCACTATCATATCGCCACGAGAAATATCAATTTCATCCTTAAGGGTCAGAGCAACTGACATGGGAGCGAAAGCCTCGCTTAGTTCGCCATCCATCGTATGGATTGCTTGAATCGTTGATTCAAAACCAGATGGTAAAACCTTCACAGTATCGCCAGGCTTAAAGACTCCACCAGCAATACGTCCAGCAAAGCCCCTAAAATCATGCCACTTATCTGAGTGCGGTCGAATCACCCATTGAACCGGTAAACGCGCATCAATGAGATTCTCATCCGCTCCAATATAAACGGTTTCTAAATGATACAAAAGCGTTGGGCCTTGATACCAAGGCATGTTTGCTGACTTATCTACGATATTATCGCCCAACAAAGCAGATGCTGGAATAAAGGTAATCTCAACAATGTTATTTAGACGCGATGCAAACTTTTTAAAATCTTCAACAATACTATTATAAGTGTCCTGCGACCATTCAACTAGATCCATTTTATTAACACACACGACGATGTGTTGGATTCGCAGTAAATTAGCGATAAATGCATGCCGACAGGTCTGCTCAATTACGCCCTTTCGAGCATCTACGAGTAATATGGCTAAATTAGCCGTAGAAGCTCCTGTTACCATATTTCGAGTGTACTGAATATGGCCCGGCGTATCTGCAATTATAAACTTACGCTTTGGAGTCGCAAAGTAACGATAAGCGACATCAATAGTGATCCCCTGTTCACGCTCGGAACGTAATCCATCCGTTAATAAAGCAAGGTTAACATGTTCATCCCCGCGTTTTTTTGAACTTGCTTCTACTGCATCCAATTGATCCTCAAAAATAGCTTTTGAATCATATAAAAGCCTTCCTATTAAGGTACTCTTACCATCATCCACTGAACCTGCAGTGGTGAAACGCAAGAGGTCCATATTTAGGTAACCTGCTGATGTTTTTTCTTCACTCATGGTAATTATATAAACTAGTCCTTGTACTATTTTTATCGGTTACTTTTTGGTCTAGAAATAACCTTGTTTTTTTCGGTCTTCCATCGCTGTTTCTGAGCGTTTATCATCCGCACGCGTGCCGCGTTCGGTCTGCCTTGCTGCTGCAACTTCGTCAATTATATCATCTAGGTTAGTGGCTGTTGAAAGCGCTGCGCCGGTACAAGTTGCGTCTCCTATCGTACGAAATCGAACTGTCTTAGTTTCTACCGTAGCTTTTTCGCCGGGTGTCATTTCAATAAAATCACAAACACCCATAATTACACCATTTCGAACAAAACACTCTCGATTGTGCGAAAAATATAAATTTGGAAGCTCAATACTCTCGAGCTTAATATACTGCCAGATATCCATCTCAGTCCAGTTGGACAGAGGGAATACTCTGAAGTGTTCACCATGTTGCTTACGCCCATTAAATATATTCCAAAGTTCTGGTCGCTGATTTTTGGGGTCCCATTGACCGAATGCATCTCTATGCGAGAAGAAACGTTCTTTAGCCCTAGCTTTTTCTTCATCACGCCGACCGCCGCCAAGGGCTGCATCATATTGCCCATGTTCGATACCTTCTAGAAGAGCAACTGTTTGTAATCCATTGCGACTCGCATAAGGGCCTGTTTCTTCAACAACCTTACCCTCGTCGATTGCTTTCTGAACGGAGGCAACTACAAGCTCAGCTCCAAGATCTTTAACAAATTGATCTCGATATTGCATCGTTTCAGGAAAATTATGCCCAGTATCCACATGCATTAAAGGAAATGGCACCTTCGCAGGCCAGAACGCTTTCTTTGCTAAATGTGCCATTACAATTGAATCCTTACCCCCAGAAAAAAGCAGTACGGGTTTTTCAAATTGTGCTGCAGTCTCGCGCAAGATGTAAATTGCCTCTGATTCTAGCTGTTTTAAATGTGTGATTGTGTAATTTTTATGCATAACTGTATTTTAAATAGATAACTAAGTAAGTACTAACTCTTTTTGTTCGCTATCAAAGGTACTATTTTGTCTAGAAGTAGTTTGACTGACTGATCCTCACTTTGCAGATCCGTTGTAACAATCCAGTCTGTGTCATTTGGCATGGGTTCTTCAAATGCTGAATCTTTTCCGGTAAAATTAGAAACGCCTCCCGCTTCGGCCTTTGCATACAAACCCTTCACATCACGAGCAGCGCATGTTTCGTAGCTAGCCTGAACAAAAATTGGCGTAAAGTCTGACGGACCAATAATTGATTGAGCGAGCGATCGAAGTTCACGCTTGGGAGTAATAAAAGAGGTGAAAACTACTGTACCGCTCTCTAAAAACAAACGAGCAACTTCTGCTATTCGCCTAATATTTTCTTTGCGATCGAGATCAGAAAACCCCAAATCACTATTTAATCGGCTGCGGATATTATCCCCATCTAAAATCTTAGTAAGTATTCCTCTTTCAAATAAAGCGCGCTCCAGTGCATTGGCTAACGTACTTTTGCCAGATCCTGAGAGACCATATAGCCAGAAAACACGACCACGCTGACGTAAGGAGACCTCCTTATCGGAGCGACTTAGCATGCGGTAGAATTCAGTATGGATATCTTTTAAGTGACTCATGACTTCTGTAAAATAACTTATTAGTTAGTTTATTTTAGGTTATTGAGTCAATAACCTATTAATAAGAGCTTATTGATCACTATCTTGATTATCTACAGTCGCTGGTAGTTTTAATTGATTGACGAGCAAACTCCATTGCGACGCCTGCTCCAGATTGCCAATTGATCTCGCTAATAGTACTCCAGATTCCAATAATTGAACCTTCAGAGCCTTCGGATTATCCTGACTATTAATAAGTTTCACATAAACTGTATATGCTAAGTCACTAGCACCTAATTGATATAAAAAATCCGCTACTTTCTGCGCTAAAACTCTCTCTTCAATACTAAAAACTGCTAGGTATCGTATCAATTTCAATACTTCCAAAGCCTTTTCTAGCTCTCTGCTTTTTTGATATAATTGCGCCAATGAATAAGCGAGAACCAAAGAAGGTTCCTTGATAAATTGATCTTTGGCAAAATCTAGAGCAACTTCTACACTCCCTTCATTTTCCAAACGACGCAATTCTCGTAATACCACGTAAGCACTACCTTGAGTGCCATCAATCAAGTCGAGCTGCTTGTCTAAATTAATACTAAATGGTCGGTACAAGGGATCACCAATTGCGACTGCCATCCAACTCCAACGTGGCGTGCAATAAGCAATAGCCTCCCCGAAACTAGAACCTTTAAGGAGCATCTTCATAAACAGATCTGGGCGATGAGTAAGTTCAAGGTAGGGTTCATAAACATTGCCGAATGTTGCGCAGTATCCTTGCTCTATTAATGGACCTAGCCATCTCTTTTTATCTGAGCGAACTGTGGTTGCAGAAAAGCTATGCAAGTGAAAACCGATAGATCCAGCTGGAACATTTCGATTCGAATTTAACCAAGGCCCGTAAGCACTTGGAGAGTACCAACCCATGTATATTGCGGGTGCATCGAATCGATCACGAGCATCGAGCTTGCGTTTAGTATCTTCAAAATCAGTATCATAATACTTTTCAACTACATATTTACGAGCAGTATCTATCCACCTATCCCCAAGTTCGTGAGGTCCACCAGTATCGAAATAAGCACGCCCTCGTAGGCCATTTTTTTCAGCCTCTATACTACCGTCAATTAAATTGCATACAGACTTTAATGTCGGTCCGTCGAGGCGACTTACTCGGATCCCATAAGACAAATCTCGGCTCGTTGGCGTCATTTTTTGAAAGTAAGGGTTCGCTATAAAAGCAGTCATGGATAAACGTTCGGCAATTGCGAGTAAGGCTAACTCACCATCAACAGATCCACAATTAACACGAAATTGTGATGGAATGTTACTAGATTCCGGCTCAATCAAGTCTATATCATTTGAAATACGTAGTGGAACTCCCCGAACTGTTACTAAGTAACTTATTTGATGTACAGCAGCTAGTAACACATCTCTACCATAAGAATCCAGCTGACCCGAGCGCACCGCCTGTATCCAATCACTGGCAACTAGCGCTTCGAATAAAGGACGGTGAATCATATCTACATATTGCTGAAGCGTGATCGTTTCAGTAATCGGCATCGCTAAAGAAACAATATTAGCCTTAGGGATCGACCTCTGCTGTGCGTAATATTTAGCGATTTTCAAAGAATCTGGGTCATTTGAATTAGCCAGTATGACCACGCGCTTATTCGCATCCGGCGAATCACTCCAAATTGGAGATACAAACGTAAACCAAACAAGTATGCATATAACTATAGTTTTCACTCTTACTGTATCTGCCTCAGTCTTTTTTGATAAGCAATAATCCCATCATACAAACTCTGAGCCAAACGCTGACGATGCATTTTAGAGAGTAAGCGCTTAGCACTACTGCGGTGTGATAAAAACCCTAACTCAACTAGAACACCTGGACAGCGTAAATCTTTGAGCACTTTAAAGCGAGCTCGCTTTATGCCACGATCTGGACCACCCATATGATCAACAAGGTTTTGTTGTACGAAGTATGCCAACAGTATATTCCATGGGTCCTGATGATTTCCATCAAAGCTAATAGCATCATTGGCATCAATTTTTGTGTATCTTGTTGAAGCTTGGAACTGTGGCGTCAGCGCAAAAGTTTCATAACCATATGCTTCTTTTGACTCAGCCGCATTAAAATGTATACTTATAAATAAATCTGCTGAGCGTTGTTCGGCATGAATAGCGCGATTTTCTAGTGGGATGTAGACATCTTCTCGACGTGTTTGCACAACCTCAAAGCCTCCTTTTAGAAGCAACTGCTGTAAACGACGAGCTACATCAAAGCTAAGTGCTTTTTCACTTAAACCAAGAGACAAATTAGTGGCACCATGATCCTTTCCCCCATGACCGGCATCAATTGCAATACGCTTACAATTGGGGACATCCCCAAATGCACGTGGATTTTGTAAAGGAAGTAATGTTTGATTCAAATCTACAACAGATAGGTATATTTGATTGTTTGAAAAAAGCGTAGGAAACCCCAAATATAAGGGCATACCATTTATGTAAATCTTGCGGCTTTGAGCGTTCGCATCGACTACTAGATTTGGTGCACTCAAACGAAAGGTCTTGTTATCAGCTAACCAATAAGACTTGAAACCTAAACGATTAGCAACAGTTACAAGGTCTATATACTGTAACCCATCTGACTGAATCGTTCTACCGGACACAATAGTTGCACTGCATATAAACAAAGCAAGCAACATACGTAATACTAATACACGGCTACATATATGGATACAACCAAGGCTAAAAAACCATGCTTTGCGACTCATTATATAATCAAGAATCGCTCACTTCACTATCTTTAATACTAGACTCCGCATTTTCTTCAATTTCCTCACTTTCGAAATCATCAGTATCATCAATATCGTCTTTGGACTGATTGAATTTAAGTGATCGCTTACTCTCCGGTAAGGGTGAGAGGACCATAGTGACTTGTCGACCAACTAAACGTGCATCCATGTCAGCTGAACCAACTCCAAGCAACTCATCTCGAGCAGCGTTAATACGATCGATACCTAAATCTTTGTGTTCCATCTCCCTACCTCGAAACTGCAAGGTGAGCTTCACTTTATTACCATTATAGAGAAACCCTTCCGCACGGCGCAATTTAGTTTCAAAATCATGGTGGTCGATACGCACACGAAACTTAACTTCCTTCATTTTAGTCGTATGCTGTTTCGTTTCCTTTTGCTTCTTACTTTCTTCGTAGAGGAATTTACCAAAATCCAATATTCGGCAAACCGGAGGACGTGCTGCTGGTGATATCTCAATAAGATCAAGGCCTACATTGCGCGCTAAATCCAACGCTTTTTTCGGACTCATGACACCTAAATTTGTTCCTTCAGGTCCTATTACTCGCACTTCAGATGCACGAATACGGTCATTTCTTCTAAGACCTTTAGGTCCACGATTGCGGTTTTGAAAACGTCCGCGAGAGTTCGGGTATTTTGCCATTAATGAAAGCGTCAGTTATACGACGAGCACATGGGGATTTGTAAATAATATACAGTGAAGCGGGGGCGACTTCGTGCCGCCACAAATAGACGCATCAATTTTTAAAATTAGCTAGTTGAGTCATGTGTGAAATAAACTGTTAAAGTGTAGTAGAGGTATTTCAACTCTAAATAACATCTTTGTTAGATGCTGAAACTCTCACCACAACTGCAACTTGCTTTTGCATTTGGATTCGTAAACTTAAAGCCCCCTCCAACCATTTTATCCGAATAATCGAGTTCTGTGCCGCGTATATAAAGGGCACTTTTAGAATCAACTAATACATTAGCCCCACTAGAACAAACTAATATATCTCCACGTTTAGGCGCTTCAACAAATTTCATCTTATAGCTTAAACCATTACATCCACCACCAGTTATTTTTACACGCAGATAATCTCCAGATTGTTCACGTTCGATTAACTTAGTTAATTTTAAACCAGCCGCGCGAGTAATTGCTATGAGTTTCTCATTTCCAAGACGCACCCCTTCAGGCAAAGTACCCAAGTCGTTGATTTGTAAATGATCCATTAAAAAAAGAATTTAAGAACTATTTTCTCTTTGTCAGTTCCCGGGCAAGCTTCAAAGCAGAAGTAAAACTACGTGGGTCTGCTTTGTTATTACCTGCGATTTGAAATGCTGTCCCATGGTCTGGACTAGTTCGGACATAGTTGAGGCCTAAAGTGACATTTACAGCGCTAGAAAACTCAAGCGTTTTAACTGCAGCTAGAGCTTGATCATGATAAGCAGCCACAACAATATCAAACTCTCCATTTTGCTGCCTCAAAAATACAGTATCGCCTGGCAAGCATTGCGATAGGCCAGGTATTTGAATTCGTAATCGATTCAGTTCAGGATCTAATATATCTTTCTCCTCTTCTCCTAACAAACCACCCTCACCAGCATGAGGATTAAGACCACAAACACCAATACGAGGAGACTGAGTGCCTAGGCGCTTCGCTAGAATATTTGCTTGGGTTACAGCACGTGCTAGCACCTCTGCAGTTAATGCTCGTGGAACCTCAGCAAGCGGTAAGTGCCAAGTCGCTAATACCACTCGCAGAGATTTACCAACAAATCCCATTGTTGGACACCCACCCCAGGCATCTGCAAAGAATTCTGTCTGACCAGGGTAATCGAAACCAATTAGTTGCAACCAATGTTTACTAACAGGGCCTGAAACCACACCTCGGTAGCGACCCTCAATACATCCATTAGCAGCTTCGCGGAGTGCATCCACTGCGACCTCAGCGCTTTGAATTGAAGGAGATCCTAGTTTTGCAATATAATCCTCCGGGCCAACCACAGTAGTTTTTGCCCCAATTGCATTGGACATAGACTTACACCAAGTACGTGGACCAATAACGACATAATCCTTACAATTATCTCCACGAATAGACTTTTCTATCACTTCAGGACCAACTCCTGCTGGATCACCACAGGTTATTGCGAGAGGTAATTCATGCATCAAATTAGACATATTTTTGGATTAATGAATAAGTACAAGCAGTGTTAAAAGAGAATTAAAAAATAACGAAAACAAATCGGTTTATTGGAAAAGTGTCATTTGTGGGTCTTTAACCATATTATAAATCTTTAAAATACGCATTAACTGCAACAAATCGGACTTTTGGTAGATATTGTTAGCCTGAACTTGGCGCAACAAACTTTCTAAAATGGTGCTGTAAGTGATGATTCCATCAATACCATTGGTTTTGAGTATATCAATACTCTCACTTCTGTGTGGATCGTTACTCGGTAATCCTGGTAATACAATGATATTTGAATAAGAATTACTT
The DNA here is from genome assembly GCA_002699365.1 of Coraliomargarita sp. GTDB lineage: Bacteria > Verrucomicrobiota > Verrucomicrobiia > Opitutales > Coraliomargaritaceae. The sequence goes on from PAAN01000005.1 coordinate 42,858, forward strand.
ACAGATTCCCATATTTTATGATCTTCAAATGACTCCTTGCTGAAATATGCTTCAGATTGATTAAACACATTCTTTTTAAGGAAATTAAAGAGCTTGGAACTACTTTTTAATAGCTCTGGTGAGAATTCAGATAAGTACCAAGATCTTACGACTACCACAGCTTGCTGGATAGACTCCATATCGGCAGAAAACAATTGAAAATTAGCTATAGACTGTTCCTTCACAGCTTCCGGTTTGTTGATCATTAGGGCAACTGCCTCATCAGGAGCCTTCTTGCGAGTCCGTACAGAGTACTTAGGGACTTGACGGACAAAAAATCCATTTAGTTCGAAGTACTCACGCACAATATTTTCATCAAACCCAGACATATATAAAGTTCAATACTACCACCTATTCTTAAGGTCAACCGAGTTAACTACATAGTATACTTAGAACGAGCGAATGACTCACAGCAGCAGCCAAAAATCTATGTCAAAATCGCAAACGGTTCTCGAAATTTTTATTATTTGATCGACTGCGTGAATTCGCCATTTGATTTAATTGTACTGTACTCGCACGCGACCAATCAAAAAACTCCTCTGGGCGTAGTGCCATTGCCCCGCTGGACCGAGTAGCTTCTCGAACCATATTGTCGTTACTCACTACACTTACAAGTTCAGGTTGCTTAACTCTGCGAACAATACGTTCAATCACACCATCAGCAGTTAATGCAATCGGCGCATATATGAATTCAAAGCGCTTGGATTGATAAGGATATTCAACCTGAAGTTTATCACTTTTGCTATCCAAAATTAATGCGACTCGAACCGCTTCTGCATCGTGGATTTCGCGTGCAAATTTTGCTAATTTATCACGAGCCGAATCAATGTTATCGTGCATAAGTTTTCGTAAATCGCTTGTCGCATATATTACATTGTACGCGTCAATTAATAAATATCGATCACTGCTCATAACAAAGTTAATTTTAACGACAATTTTAAGTCAAGGAAGTCCATTATAGTAAAATCTTAATTATCGCTGATAATCCTAGTTAGTGCTGACAATCACTACAAAAAAAACTATTTCTTTGTCCTATAATAATACTCTTTATTCGACCATCACATTTGCGACAATTTTTACCTGCCTTATCATACACATTTAATTGAATACGGAAATATCCTGCTTGACCGTTTGCTCCAACAAAGTCGCGCAAAGTTGTACCTCCATGCTCGATTGCCTGGGAAAGTACAGTACGAATTGCTTGAGCTAATCGATTGTACCTAGCTAGACTGATTCTTCCTGCTGCCCTTCTTGGATCAATGCCAGCAGAAAACAATGCTTCATTCGCATAAATATTACCAACTCCTACAACTACCGAATTATTCATAATGAAATTCTTCACAGCTAAAGTACGATCCCTTGATAGTCGATATAGCCGAGACCCATCGAAATCTCTGGTCAGCGGTTCGGGGCCTAAATTCTTAAATAACGACAAAGGCGGATCATCACTCGCCTGCCATAAGCATACACCAAAACGCCTCGGATCATTAAAACGTATGCAATTACCGTCGTCTAAAACAATATCAATATGATCGTGCTTCAAAATAGGCGCACTTTTTAACTGAATAGTTAAATTACCAGACATACCTAAGTGTAACACAATTGTACCTGCGCATGTTTTTATAAGTAGATATTTTGCTCTGCGTTCTACACCAATAATTTTTTGACCAACTGCTTTTTGAATGGATTGTGGTACGGGCCATCGAAGCTGTGACTGGCGCACGATGAATGCTGCTATTGTACGTTGTAAGGCATGTGGAGCGATCCCACGCCGTGTCGTTTCAACTTCAGGTAACTCTGGCATAAATGTAAAATCAGAAAATAATTCGCGAAAAATATACTATCTATTACAAGAATGTAATGGATTGTGCCCAGCAACGATATTTAAATATGAATATATCCAATAGTTCGTCCAAAACAGTTATTATAGGGGGCATCACAGGTGGCATTGGGACCGCACTAAGTGGACTTTTACAATCACGAGGCGATACAGTTACTGGTTACTCAAGAAGCGGAAGTATACGATGTGACGCTACTAATCACGAAGATCTTGATACTTATTTTAAAGACTGTTTCGCAAACCATGAAAAAATTGATGCGTATGTACATTCGATTGGTTCAATCTACTTAAAAGCTGCGCACCTAACGCCTGCAACAGATTGGCTTGAAGTTCAAAATCAAAATTTAAACAGTGCATTTTATGCTTTGCGGGCAGTCCTTCCAGGCATGATCAAACAAGGTGGTGGACGCTTACTATTTTTTAGTTCAGTTGCCGCTCAATCCGGTCTCGCTAATCATGAAGCCATCGCTGCAGCAAAGGGCGGGCTTGAGGCAATGGTACGATCTGCCGCTGCTAGTTATGCGCCACGAGGCATTCGAATCAATGCGATCGCTCCAAGCCTTACCGATACTCCACTTAGTTCAGCTATCACAAGTAACCCTCAAGCGCGTGCATTTACTGAGAAAATGCACCCACTAGGCTCTATTAACACAGCCCATGAGGTAGCAAGTATGGCCGCATGGTTATTAAGTGACGATGCTTCACAAGTTACTGGACAAGTATTTGTAGTCGATGGTGGACTATCATCAATCATACCAAAGCCGAAGGCTTAGATGATGCCCCGCTCTGGCATAGTTTATGTCATAGCCTTGACAATTTGCATGTTATCGTTCCAGGCGTCAATTTACGCTGAAAAACCATTGGATCTAAAAGAGTTGGGTTCTTACAGATACACCTATAACTTTTTCTTAAAAATTTATGATATCACCCTCTATTCAATTGAACCATACAGCAGAGAAAAACTCTTGTCTGGAGATGTACCATTTGAATTACAATTTAAATATCTTCGAGACATACAGAGAAATGACTTCATTAAGGTTTCTAATCGAATGCTGGAAAAAAATTTATCTAAGCAAGATATTTCAGCTATAAGCGATCAAATTAAAAGTCTCCATAGCGCCTACCAGATAGTCAGAAAAGGTGATACTTCCATCTTACGATACACTCCAAGTAAGGGAACAACCCTAATTATTAATGGAATAGAAATTATCCAATTACCCAGTAAACTCACGTGTAAATACTTCCGGATATGGTTGGGGGACGATCCTATTTCTTTACAGATGAGAGAGGCTATAATTGGCTTCAATCATTAAGTTATAAGCTAACTTAGCGACTCATCCAATCTAAATTTAGACCACCAGACTTATTCTTCTTAGACCTTTTAGGTAGCTGTTGTTGAATCCACTGAAGTAATGGTCCACGACCCTTACTAATTTTTGCCGAACAATAAAAGATTTTAGTTGGTCGTAGATCCCAGTCAGATAGTGCCTTCGTAAAACACTGCGCATGATTGAAAACATGGCTACTCGAACTTCGATCTATTTTAGTAAAAATAATAGAATAAGACAATTCACACTTTTGCAACCACTGTGCAAATGAAAGATCCCCACCCTGTGGATCTATTTGTGAATCAACTAATAAAAAAATATGCTTTAAATTAGTTCGCTCTGTAAGATACGCACTAATATCTCGATTGAAATCATGTTGTTTGCTTTTCGAAACTTTTGCGTAACCATACCCTGGTAGATCCACTAAATGCCATGCGCGATTTATCTCAAAAAAGTTAATCAACTGGGTCTTTCCTGGCTTACTCGATGTATGTGCTAATTCTTTCTTTCCCGCTAGCATGTTAATTAGTGAGGACTTTCCTACATTTGATCGCCCAATAAAAGCAAACTCAGGCAGATCGGACACTAGACAAGATGCTAGATCTTTTGCGCTAGTGACAAATTGAGCACTATCAATCTTCATTTGTACGAATCAATAAAACAGTTAGAGTTGGGTGAAGCTTTCAGTATAAATTTTATGAAACTAATAATGCGGTGGTCGCTCGCTACTTGAAGAAGAACTATCAACGCCACGTTCACTCAGCGACTTAATTTGATCGCTCTGCAGCTTAAGTAATTGATCCATTCGATCGATACGCTTTGCAAATTTGTAGATCTCTGCATCCTGATTTTCAATATGTCTTTGCAAATGAGCAATTTGAGACTGCAACTCAATTGTGGATTCTGGATCTAATTGCGACATCTATACTGAACAGGTATAATTAATATAATTATTAAAAATTTTATTATCCTTATTTAAAATACTAAATGCTAACCCAGTAAGTATTCTGGATTAAGCTTTTTTAAAGTATCTTTTATAAATAAGCCATTACTGCGAATAACCTCACCGTCGAAGAGAATATCTCCACCACCATATTCGGGGCGCTGGATATGAACCATATCCCAATGAACCTGCGACCTATTACCATTATCCGCATCTTCGTATGCTTGCCCAGGTGTAAAGTGAAAGGAGCCAGAGATCTTTTCATCAAATAAAATATCTCGCATTGGTTCTAAAATATGAGGATTAAATGCAATTGCAAATTCGCCGATATAGCGGGCCCCAGAATCTGAGTTTAGAATCTCATTAAGGCGCTGTGTATTCGATCCTTCAGCATGAACAATTTTACCTTGATTAAATCGTAAATGGATTTTGTCAAACGACGTACCTTGATATACAGTGGGAGCATTGAAAGTAATCGATCCCTCAACAGAATCTTTAACAGGACTGGAAAATACCTCTCCATCTGGTATGTTATGTCTACCACCACAAGCAACCGCACCAATATCCTTTATGGAAAAGCGCAAGTCACAATCCGGACCTTTTAATTCAACACGATCAGTCTTTCGCATTAAGGTTTCCAACTCTTGCATACCCTCAGACATTCGGGAGTAATCTTGTGTACATACCTTAAAGAAAAATGACTCAAACTGCTCACTGCTGAGCATCGCTTGCTGCGCCATTGCAGAAGTAGGCCACCGCAAAATTACCCATTTAGTATTGTTTACGCGGTGATCTTGCACCGGTTTCATTGCACGCATAACTGCACCCATGCGTTTTGGATCTACATCCGATAATTCAAAAATATTATCCGATCCACGCACCGCTATGTAAGCATCCATTTTTTTCATGCGAGCTAATTCCCATTCACATTGGATCTCATATTGTGCACCATCAGCTGCGCCAATTAATTCACGGCTGACCCTAGCATGATTAAAATTAACATATGGAATTGCCCCTCGCTCACGCGCTGCCCGCACTAGTGCAATCACCATTGACTCTGGAATATCATAAGCATCTATAAGTACTTTTTCTCCAGATTGTAAACTTGTAGAGAAACCAGTTAGTATAGTCGCCAATTTTGTGTAATTATCGTCCATGTAATAAATGCGTACTAAAAAGAGCTGCAGGTCAAATTATACAAGATAGATATCAAAGCGGTTACTTTTGCCTTCCAAAGTATAACTTGGCTTAGAATTGGATAAATATGGAGCAATCCTAGGGCGTTTTACTACGACTCTTTGCCCAGCAATAGATAGAGCCAAATTTAGTAGCGCATCGGAATCATCATCCATTCCAATAAGATTATGAAAAATTTGCATTTCCTTTTTAACCAATGCCCCTTTATTTTTTTCTGGAAACATTGGATCTAAATAGACCACATCTGTAGTAAGCTCAGGCAATTTAAGGTAATTATGCGCGTCACTAGAAATTAGTTCCATGCGATCTAGTATCTCGTTTAATTCAGAACAACTTTGAATACGCGCTTGCAATAAGCCATCGTTAAGCAACGCATGAATAACAGTAACTCGCTCTAACATAACTACTCTACATCCCAAAGATGCTAGTACGAATGCGTCACGACCCAAACCCGCGGTGCAATCAATCACAGTCGGGCAAGCTCCTTTTTTAAGACCTACTGCTTTAGCAAGCATTTGTCTTCTACCACCTCCTTTAGTTCGCCTGTAACTGACACTAGGACCATAAAAATCAGCGAATATAGCTCCCTTAACTAATTGTATAATACGTAGACTTAACCCCGTTTCTTCCAAAAATAAAACTACTGGATGAGCCATCTCCAGTTGCTCTGACAAGTAATTATCTATATCTTTCTGCTTTAGACTAGATAAGGTACATAAATCAACACAAGGAACATTGTATTGAGCGGCCAAGTCGATCGCTTGAATCGATAAGCTTGGCGATGAATAAGCAACTGCAGACAGCAACATAAATCCAACTTAGCGACCTCGTCTAATTTCAGAACCAATAAAGCGTACTCGTACGCGAACGATCTTCTTAATCTTACATTTAATCTTAAACGTTTTGGGGTCTATTGAGTCGGGAACGTCTAAACGGTTTACATCGACAATCGCATGGTAACCTCGCTCAGAGAATACATCAATTAACATAGCCAAGGCATCCGAATCCATGAGTACTTCGCTTTCAGAGTTAATTACAGCGGTACCAGAAATTGCATGACGAGTTACGATTGGCATGAATTCAGACTTAATAACTTCAACGACCTGCTTGAATAAATCAGTTTGCCTATATTCATAGGAGTCTAAGCGATCTACAAGGTCTTGACGCGCATGCACCGACAGTTGGCTTGCTACAGGAATACAAGAAACACGATCATAGGTAGCCTCATCTAGCTCCAAAGATCCTTGATAACGTAGTTCCTCGTCAATGCGTTTACGAACCTCATCGATAGTACCATGAGCATTAATAAAGTGATAAAAGAATATTTCACGTAAATCTTTTAAAGCGCCGTAAGTCTTTTCTTTGAATGTACGGTAACGATTATGGCAGGCTTTTGGATTTAAATCGGTGACTCGCACTTCTAAAAATTCCCCTACCCCAGACTCTTCGACTTTTTCATTGTGAGCTACCGCCTCTTTACCTCGCTTAGTTTGTCGAAGCACGCTCTCTTTCTCGTCTACGAAAAGTACAACAATATGAAAATGTGGTTTTTTAAATGCCTCATAATATGGAGTAGATTTGAATTTATTTCTTAATTCAGTCAGTTTTCGATAAAATAACTTAACGCACTCAACTTGAACTTTGGTTCGCGGGAAACCATCTACAACTGCGCCAGATTTATACACTGGATCGAGTAACTTTCGTAATAAAATTTCGATGACTTCGCGGTCACCGGCAAGCAATCCCGCATCGATTCGCTTACGAGCCTCGACACTAAGCAACAGTGAACTAACGACTAGTGGGGGAGCAGTCAGATCACGATACTGCATAATGAAATCCGTATTCGTACCTTTACCAGCACCGGGAGCTCCATTAAGCCAAAAAATTTCTTTTGGAAAATGAAGATTTTCTACGCCAATTTCATGCTCCAGTGCTGACCACACAGAACTAAAAATGATTTGCGCATCTTTGACCTCAAGGTCTTGGACGGATTGAATGGGAGCTAAAGATGACTTCGATGCCATTACTATATAACGGTTATTAACGGTAAATGATATCTGCTACTAAGAGGCTGGAGGAAACGCAAGGGTGATTCTATAATAGAAAAGCTTTTAGCTAATTATCCTAATCATCGATCTTCATTGCGTGGTAGGCAAATTCTAGTCGCAGCCTGCTTAAAATCCTCCTCACCGGAAAGAATATCTATTTCCAAGCGTAAGTAATACAAAGGTACAGGTGGCTTGATCCAATCAAAAAGACGAACAGCATCCTTCTCAGTTGTTACAATCATATCTATTTGCTCAGCATTAGCTCGCTCGTATAGACCTATAATCTCACGCTCGGTGAATCGATGGTGATCTAAAAAGCGTTCATTATACATAATTTTAGCATCATAAGCACTTAACATATTCTCAAAACTTTCCGGAGAAGCGATTCCACTAAACGCTCCAATCCGGGCATCTTTTAGTGCGGAGAGCGGCAACCTTTCACTTCCATCTACTGATTCAAGATACTGAGGTTGATGGGCGCATTCAATTATTTCAGCACTGGGATTATGCTCACGAATAAGCTCTAGTAATGTATCATCAGGTTTTCCATCCGACTTCGTTAATAATATATAACTAGCCCTTTTTAAATGGCTAATTGGTTCCCGTAAAATTCCCCTTGGTAATAAGTGCTGATTTCCGAAAGGATTGGTTTTATCTACGAGTAATAAATTGAGGCTGCCCTTAAGTCGTAGGTATTGGAATCCATCATCGAGGATTAGTGTATCGCAGCCAAAATTACGGATTGCGTAGGATCCAGCCTTTACCCTGTTTTTATCGCAGAGGACAACTACGCCAGGTAAATTTTTAGCTAACATATAAGGCTCATCGCCAGCCACCAAAGAGTCGAGAAGGACTTGTTTTCCATCACTAACAACTTTTGGTGGAACCTCTACACCGTGCGAAATTTTACGCCAGATCTGTTTGTAGAATGCTTCGTTCTTACTTTTGTATCCACGACTCAAAATCGCTACTTTTCGTCCACGATCGTGCAAAGTTCGAGCAAATTTTTCAACTACTGGCGTTTTACCAGTACCTCCTACAGTTAAATTGCCTACAACGACTACTAAACAGCCTAATGGCTTGTTTCGCATGATTCTGTTTTGGTAAAGATACCATCTCAATCGTACCAGAGCATGGAATATAAATGATAAGCCATATAGGCAGGATGCCATAAATTCTACAGCGCGCCCATTCTGACGACGATCGTAAATTACATCAGCGGTAAATGTAGCAAATTTATTCGCCTTATCAGCAACGATCTCTTGGAAATTTTGAATCTTTGAGGACATTAAATTTTCGTAACAAATACCAGTGCGTAAGTCTGAAAAACCAGAAAGAGGATTGACGCCAGTATTAATCGCCTCTTTTAACCAACTTTCTTTACTATTCCACTCATTGCTTTGCGCTCAATTCTAAAAACATCTTCTTTAACAGTCTATTATGGTGAAGTGAACAAGTTTAAAATGAGCAAAATAAGTAATTATAAGATATTATAAATATATGTATGATAAGTACTTGTAATACATACAAAACAAATAAATAGATTCATAAATCATCTAAATACCTCTTTTTTTACATCATGAAATATCTAATTATTGCCGAAAAGCCTTCCGTAGCAACCGACCTTTCCCGCGCACTTTCCCAGGAACTTGGCAAATTTCAAAAGAAAGGAAAATCTCGTGATGCTCAATATTTCGCGAATGATAATGCAGCTATCACCTCTGCTGTAGGACATTTAGTAGAGTTAAAAATGCCAACCGGACCGAATGGGAAAAACTTACCCTGGAACTTTAATGTTCTTCCTGCAATTCCAAAGAAATTTGTATTACAGCCTATAGAACAAAGTGCGGGACGCTTAAAGCATGTTCTTAGCCTAGCGAAAAAGAAAGAATATGACCTTATAATTAATGCTTGTGACGCCGGTCGCGAAGGGGAATTAATCTTTCAATATATCATGGACATTGGTGAGATTAACAAACCAGTTAAAAGACTATGGATGCAATCGATGACAACCGGTGCGATTCAAGATGCTTGGAAAAAACTACGTGATGGAAATTCAATGAAAGACCTCTCTGATGCCGCAAAATGTCGTTCAGAATCTGATTGGTTAGTTGGGCTTAACTCAACCCGAGCACTCACTTGTTTTCGCTCCCGGCATGGAGGTTTTAACATTACTGCTGCAGGTCGTGTTCAAACACCCACTCTAGCAATACTAGCGAAGCGTGAGCGAGAAATAGCCGCATTTAATTCGCAAGAATACTGGGAAGTGCACGCTGATTTTGAAGTATCTAAAGGTATGTATATTGGCCGCTGGTTCGATCCAAATTTCTCAAAAAATGATGCTCAAAAACAACAACGTACGGAGCGTATATGGTCGGCAAAATCCGCACACGAAATTGAAAATAGATGTAAAAATAAAACGGGTAGTATTCTTGAAGAAACTAAACCATCGAAGCAAATAGCACCTCAACTATATGATCTAACTACATTACAAAGAGAAGCGCCTTTTACAGCTAAAAATACACTCGGAATTGCTCAGGCTCTATATGAGAGGCATAAGATGATCACTTATCCGCGTACGGATTCTAGATATTTACCAGAAGATTATTTAAAAAATGTTCAAGCAACTACTGCGGAACTAGCTAAAAGTGCGCATCCTGTTGCTCCATGGGCAGCAAAATCAATCGAAAGCGATACTATCGTATTTAATAAACGAATTTTTAATAATGAAAAAGTATCTGATCACTTCGCAATCATTCCAACTGGTCGACAAGTCAAACTGACGGATCAAGAGGCCAAAGTCTATGATATGATAGTAAAGCGCTTCGTAGCTATATTTTATCCGCAGGCAGAGTTTGAGTTAACTAAAAGGACTACAATAATTGATCATGGTATGGACAAAGATCATTTTTTGACGCAAGGTAAAACACTCATCAAACCTGGTTGGCTTGGAGTCTATGGGCGCGAAGAAGGAGTCGCCGCAGGAAAAGATGAATTAGTTGCAGTACTAGCTGGAGAAACTGCTAAAGTAGATGCATTACGCACTGAAAAGAAAGAGACCAAGCCACCGGCTCGCTTAACTGAATCAACGTTGTTAGCAGCTATGGAAGGAGCTGGAAAACTAGTTGAAGATGATGCAATCCGTGAAGCTATGGCTGAACGTGGCCTCGGTACTCCAGCGACTCGTGCTGCTGTCATAGAAGGTTTATTACGACAGAAATATATCGCTCGTGATGGTCGTGAGCTAAATGTTAGCGGCAAAGGCTTACGTCTAATTGAACTTTGCGAGGAAATGCAAATCGATGCACTTACATCGCCATCGATGACTGGAGACTGGGAAGCAAAACTCAACAGGATGCAAAGAGGCGAAATTGATCGTACTGCCTTCATGCAAGAAATTGTAGGTTTTACCGAGACAGTCGTCTCGAAGGCAAAAGCCCATATGGATACAGCAGTAAATCGGGTCTTCCCAGAGTTAGAAATAGCCTGTCCTGACTGTGATTGTCAGCCACGATTAAAGCAAACTGATGCCACATATGAGTGCCGCGATATTGACTGTAAATTTAAAATTTCTAAGTATATCGCTGGTCGCCAACTGCAAACCTCAGAAGCCATAGAACTACTTGATAAAAAAGTGCTACCGCAGATGGATGGCTTTGTGTCACGCTTCAATAAACCCTTCAGTGCCGGTCTAAAAATCGCTCAAACAGTTAGTAAAACTGGAAAACTAGGAAAGTGGAAAATTGATTTTGTCTTCGACTCAGATCTCGAGCCTGCTGAATCGCTACGAGAAGATCAAATCATCAAGCAGCTTGTTCTAAATAACGGAGTTGCAGGCACACTCTATGCCACTGAAAAAGCATATTATTTACCAGAAATGAAGACGAAAGATGCTCCAGAAGGATTTCGACTAGGTAAAACCATTTTACAAAAAGAGCTTGCCGCTAACGAAGTAGAAAGCCTCTTTTGTGTTGGTAAGACTGGTTTAATAGATGGCTTCATTTCAAAGCGCACGAAGCGACCATTTAAAGCACATCTTAACCTAGATTTTGAATCTGGTAAAATAGGCTTTGAATTTCCACCGCGCCAAACAAAGGGTGCTACCAAAAATAAAAATGATAAAGACGCTTAAACTACATTGTTAGCGTTTAAGCATTGTGACATTTCTGGAAGATGTTTTTTTGATTTAATGAAACCTGAAATAAAACCAAATCGTCCTTTTTTCTCATCAGGTCCATGTGCGAAGCGTCCCGGTTGGTCGCTCGATGCTCTACAAGAAGCACTTGTAGGTCGATCTCACCGTGCTAAAGACCCTAAAGCACGTATTCAAGAGGTGATCCATAAGTCAGAAACTATTCTCAACTTACCGAAGGACTATGTGTGCGGTATCGTTCCTGCTTCTGATACTGGTGCAGTTGAAATGGCGATGTGGTCGCTACTAGGTGCCCGTGGCTTGGACATATGCGCTTGGGAATCTTTTGGATCTGGATGGGTGACCGATGTAATAAAACAACTCAAACTAGAAGATGTCTCTCGTCATGAAGCTGATTACGGATCACTACCAGATTTTACAAAGATCAACTTCAGTAATGATGTTGTTTTTACTTATAATGGCACCACCTCAGGGGTAAAAGTTCCCAACCTTGATTGGATACCCGAAAATCGTCAGGGACTAACCATTTGTGATGCTACTTCAGCAGTTTTTGCAATGGATATAGACTTCAATAAGTGTGATGTCGTTACTTGGTCATGGCAGAAAGTTATGGGAGGTGAAGCTGCACATGGCATGATCGTACTTAGTCCTCGAGCAATTGAGCGACTGGAATCCTACACTCCTGCTTGGCCACTGCCCAAAATTTTTCGTATGACTAAAGGAGGTAAACTAATCCAAGGTATTTTTGAGGGTGCTACTATTAACACAGTATCTATGCTTTGTGTTGAGGATGCCCTAGACGGGCTTAATTGGGCAGAATCGATAGGAGGCTTGCCCGCGCTTATTAAGCGCTCTGAGGCAAACCTCAAGGTCGTGAGTGACTGGGTCGCAAAAACCGACTGGATTGACTTCTTAGCGAAGCATACAGTCACTCGCTCGAATACTTCCATTTGCCTAAAAATTATTGCCCCTTGGTACCAAGCGCTCACCCCTGAAGAGCAAACGAAAAAAGCCAAAGAACTGGTAAAGCTTATTGATAACGAAGGAGTCGCATACGATTTCGGCAGCTACCGCGATGCACCTCCTGGCATACGACTATGGGGCGGAGCTACAGTAGATGCTGCAGATACAGCCAAGCTGCTACCGTGGCTGGATTGGGCCTTCAAAGAGCTTCGATGAAAGGAGCGTTGAATAAGGGCACAGACTGCTGTTGCCCGAGTCGTAAAAATCTAACTCAATTGCCAGAAGATCAGTACGAGTCCCCACCACACACTCAGAAATCAAATTGTGGATTAGAGGGAATGATACAAGTCGATGCAGGCTCTTTTCACATGGGATATGAAGGCCCTGATTCATTTCCTGAAGATGGCGAAGGACCGAAAAGAAAAGTAGAATTAGATAGTTTTTATTTGGATCAAACAACTGTGACTAATTTACAGTTTTCCAAATTTGTTGAAGAAACAGACTATGTAACCGATTCAGAAAAATTCGGCTGGGCTTATGTTTTTGTCGGACAGCTTAAGAAATCAACTGTGCGTAAATTAGACCAATCTAAATCCGTCAAAGGCCTACAATGGTGGGTTGGTATAGACGGTGCATACTGGAAAAAACCAGAGGGACCCGGATCGACTATAAAGAGCCGTATGCATCATCCTGTAGTTAGTGTGTCGTGGAATGATGCATTAGCATATGCTAACTGGGCTAATAAAAGACTACCAACCGAAGCAGAATGGGAATATGCAACAAGATGGAATAATGACCAATCAGGAAAATTTCCTTGGGGTGATAATCTTACGCCTGGTGGAAAGCATCGGTGTAATGTATGGCAAGGCGTATTCCCAAATGATAACAAGTGCGAAGACGGTTACCAATGGACAGCACCAGCAAAGTCTTTTCAAAGATACAACAATGGCTTTTATAATCTAATTGGAAACGTTTGGGAATGGTGCGATGATTGGTTCAGTAATAAATGGCACATTGAGAATTCACAGAAAGCACGAATTAACCCCACTGGACCTAATTGTGGCAGTAAAAAGGTCATGAAAGGTGGCTCATTTTTATGCCACGACAGCTATTGTAATAGATATCGTATTGGTGCGCGTACTAGCAATACTCCAGACTCAGCAACTACCAACCTTGGTTTCAGGTGTGCAAAGGACCTATAAATGCGACTCGGTTAATGGATGCTAACTAATCGAGCAATCGACTTACTTTTAAATCGACTATTATGTGACCGATACTTTGGTCACGATTAAATATCTTTTGAGACAATGCCTGGCAAATAGTATTTGATTCAATGCGCTCTGTTCGTCCATTTGTAAAGTGCACTTCAATCTGTTCTAAATCACGATTACTAAACTGGTAGATAACTGGCATTTGCATCAAAGTAAAAATCATAGTACCTTTTTCGATAGTAAAAGTATGGGTAGATTTATCTCTTAATAGTAAATCAACTTGTGACTTTTCCATGAGAAGTTCACTAGCACGAAGTAAAGTTGGGTTACAGGTGATTTCTCCATTTACGAGTTGCACACCAAGCTCCCCAAAACGTGCAAGAATTCCTTCCTTAACCATACCAGTTAAACCAGGCTGTTGTGCACCGCCATGAAGTGGTGTGTGAGAATAAGCATCTGCAGGAAAGGCGCCGTATTGTTTTGCGGTTTTCCTAAAACCAAGCCCACCTTGGATGCAGTAATAATGTTTACTTAAATCTTTTTTAATTTCCGTATCCAGTTCATGATTATATACTTCCAGGGTAGCTAGCATCAACTTTGATACCATATGCCAGTAGATACTACCAAGCCCTTCGTATGCAAACATGGTACCACTTCGACCGGTAAAATCATCGTGCTTAAAAGTTAACTCATATAAATCTAAGATTTCTTTTGAGGCTAACTCAAAGTCCTCCAACTGGGTATACTCTTCGCCCAAATTCGTTATGACGTCTTGTAAATCGTAGGCATTTTTAATGCTTGGTACAAATCGTGACGTATCATTAAGTACTGGTTCCAATATGCGATGATCATTCGCACTGAGCATAATTTTTAAAATGCTGTTATCTAAAACTTTCTGTAATTCAATACGATTAAATTCAAGGAAGTTAGGAAGTGCTCTATTAGCGTATAACATATAGCTATTACGCTCCTCGCAATACAACTCGCTTGCTTTCAGGGCGGTAAGCATTTTACAAGCATCAGATCCACCTATTATACCAGAACTAAGAGCAGAAACTTGACCTTCGAGCATTAGACCAAGATGGCGAACTCGAGCACATTTAGCTGTTAGATCCAGTTGTAATATATTATACGAATGATAGAGCTGATCCGTACGCTTACTCGTATGTAAAGTGTCAGAAATACAACGTCCTGCATTCGCCAACAAAGACCTTAAGTCACTTAAAGAAAGTTTAGATTTTTTAGTGTAATTATTGGCATAAACACTCTCTCTATATTTTTGACCGCTAATACCCAGTGCTTTTAAAGCATTGTAGCGCTTACTATCGTCATCTAAATCTGTTTTAGAGAAATTTGCAAAAACTTCGTTTAGCTCAAATATCAAATTAATAATAGATTCGTGCAACTCATATTCAACCGGTGAATCTGGTAATATTTTACTTAAAAATTCGATGTATCTATTTAAATAACCAGTAGTGACTACTGATAATCCAAATCCTGCTAAAGCATTATTTGCATCATTCCACTCAGGACGTTGCGTATTCATCCAAACACCACCTGCTGGAACAAAATTACTTAATTTAATAAGCAGTGGGATCAAAAGTTTTTCGATAAGTTGCGCGTGTACAATTTCTCCATTATTACAATGCAAGAGTTTACCATCAGCTCCATATTTTGAAACTCGAACCTGGATTGCCTCATTCTTAACAACATTAAAATTAATTGAATTATTCGGGTCACGCTCCAATTCAGCAAAGGCCTTAATTTCATAAGGTACATCTGCAAATACAAACTCATTAGCAGATAGATTATTAACTAACCAACCTGGACTTACTTGCTCACTAAATTCAAGTAGCTTTAATAAATATATAATTTGGTGATCACCCCAGTAGCCAATCGATGCCCATGGATCATTATCATCAGGCTCTTCCCACTCGATCCCATTACTTGTAATTCTATACGGGTTATACCCGTCAGCAGTTGATGCATTTAAAAATTTACGAATAAATGCTAAATTATAATTTGGGAAGCTCCAAGACAATGCCTCCCAATTCTGAAAAATATCTCTCCAGTTACCTTGAAATCCTACAACTGGACTACCCGTAGCATCTTTAGTCTTAATTGAAAAAAGATTCCATGGACGGCTAGGATCTCCGTGACGTCGGCTAAAAACGAGTGGTAAATATTCCAAACAAGCACGTCGTACCTGTGGCTCAGCTGTCTCGCTAAATTCAGCTAATTGCATAATCGATAGTGAATTAGGTAATTTATTTATCCATGCATCGAAGTTGGCGGCATTTGCATCAATAGTACTACGTAGATGTAGGTCGAGTTGATTGCGATCAATCTGATAACTATTATCAAACACACCACCTCGCATGATATTAAACAAAACGTTAGCACAGTGATGCGCGCTAACAATTGATTCACCACTTATTTGCTGGCCATCGGCGGCAGCAACCAAATGCGCTAAGTGCGCACTACCATTCTTAATATCAACTGCAACTGAGCGTTGCATTTCACCTGGATCTTTAAGTGCCTCGGATAAGTCCCCTACTTTTTTCTGTGACTGCTCTACATCGGCGACTTGCATCCAACTGTGAGAAGAAAGAGGCTTAATTTTTACTTTTCCAGCGTTATAAAAACATCCTCGTGTGCCTCGTACCGTCATTCTTTTTGGACAAACTCCGGTTAATAAAAAATTCTCTATATCTTGTGGATTATGTAGAATAGTAGAGTTTGGCCACCCTAGAGACCAAACCACTGAAGCGGTCAAACACTCAACTGGAATCGGTTCGTCTACAATCCCTGAAGCTAAGCGATGCGTTAATAGTTGATACTTCTTATCCAACTCTGAAAGCCTGTAAGCATCCACAAGGCAACTCATGCTTTGTTGCATACGAACACCTACATTAGAAGGCAAAATGTTAGCTAACCCATCAACAATGACGGGCTCTTTGGGAGTATCTCCTATATTGGATAATTCACAGGTACGAACAAATCCGAATTTTTCAGAAGTTTGCCACCGGTAAGTAAACTTTAATTGTAGTTGGTGATTTAATTCTTCAAAAATTAAACTATCACCAAATAAACTCTTATATAGTCTGCGCTGAATACTGTACTGACGCGCGGCATCTGGTTTAAAAGGCTCCCAGCGAAAACCGTCAGAAAGAATGATCGTTTGTGGACCCGTGCAATTCCAATCATCAATGATGCGGTCGACGGTGTAATATGGGAAAAGAGCGTTTTCTGGTGATTCTCGACCAGCACTCAAAGAACCGTTTGATGCAACAAAAAACCAGTGGTTACTAGCGCTCACCATAGTCAAGAAAAAGACAGGAAATTGATCAAGTCCATCAATGTACATAAATGACTCGCCATCAATGTTTACAGCTCCTGAAAATTGAGTGCCGGACAAATGACTACTTTTATTTACTTGGCACAATGTGGCATTCATGTCTCCGTTGGATTCTGGCATATCATATGCTCGTTAGAATATTAATGAGTAAAAAGGTGCTATTACACATCAAAAAAGAAAAAGGAAATACACCAATATTATACTCAAAAAACAACTCTACTTAAACTTGCATAAAATTGCACTGCTTCTGTCAATGTTTTCTATAAGATAATTCTATAACTAGCCATCATACACAGTTTATATCGATGTTAAGCGTACCCACAGAAATAAATCAACAAGCATTAGCTGACGCACTTAATGTCTCAAGGTCGACTGTCTCTAGAAGCTTCACCAATCATCCTGGTATAAAGCCTGAAACGCGAGCTAAGGTATTTGAACTAGCCTCTAAGTGGGGTTACCACCACATGCAAAATCGCATGTCCAATGCAACGCAGAGGAACTCAGAAAAAAGCGGTAATTTTGCGATTATAATATGCTCAAATGTAGGTGAGTTCAATCGTGGTGATTACGACAGTCCTGGAAGATTGCTACTCAAAGGTGTATCCGAATACACCCAGTTAGAAAATATAAGTCAATCAGTACACTTTGTAAGCCCAAGCGCTACATCCATCCGTGACAGAACTTACCAATCAATACTAAAGCGTCTTAGTGGCGATTTGAGCGGCCTATTATTAATGTACCCTTTCCCGAAAAAGATCGTTGATATACTCAATGTTCAGTACTCCTGCGTATCGCTTGTTGAACAAAGAGGAGCAGGCGCGATAAATTGCGTTGATGTAGATCATTATCAAGGCATCGCCTTAATTATTAATGAACTAATTAAGCTTGGACATAAAAGAATCGGTTTCTATACGAAGCATTACGAAGTCGAGGCTAGTTGGTCACTTAGACGATGTGGAGCCTACTTTGAAAAGATGACGCAACTGGGGCTTCCAATTCATGAAAAGGATATGATTAATATATCTCCGCAGGCTATCGGTTCCATAGAAGATAGTTATGATATGGCCGCTAAGCAAATTAAAGATGGAGTGACAGCTTTTGTTTGTGCAGCTGACCACCAAGCTTATGATTTAATAGATGCACTTAATAAGCGCGGTATACGCGTACCTGAGGATGTCTCTGTTACTGGATTTGATGGCATCCAACCTCCGGCTAAGAAAGTACCACTCAGTACAATTAAAATTCCTTATAATGAAATCGGCTTTCAAGCAGCTAAGCGGCTAAATGACCTTGTTCATAAAAAGTATGGTCCCTCTCAACATATTTTAATGGGATGCACTCGCCTTGAAGGTCGTACTCTCGATTATCCAAGCCATTTAAAAACTGCATCTGTAATCTAACGAATTATCTGTATGCGTTTGATAGCTCCCTTAAAGGCATAGTTTGGAACACTCTTATTGACGATTTGTGCAGCTCCTGCGCCTAAAACTAATGGTCTTTTAACTGGAGCCTTGAATGGTTGAGGAAGTGCCACACTGTCCACACACTCACCATTCAGATACAGTGATAAACGATTATAGTCAATTACAGCTCTTAACGTAGACCAAGCGCCTAAGCTATTAGCACTCGCGTCAATTGTAGTTCGAGTTGCAATCCAGGTACGACACAAAACCGCAATACCTAAACGACCATCTTGTAAAAATATTTTATATCCAGAATTAGGTCCTGCATGTGTCACGAGAACACCGTCTGCGTCTGCCTTAAAATCAAGTTCAATTACATAAGGCCATGAGGCGGGATCAATCTTAGGGTTGTAGCCGAATTTCAATCCACTACCACTCCCATCAAATACCATAGAGTTGCCGCTAAATGTACAATCGTTAGCAACGACATGAATATCTGAATTAGAGGCATCTTGAAGTTTTCCATCTAGTACAGTAAAGTCACATATCGTGCCTTGCTCTGATCGGTAACGAGGTAAATTCTTGGGAAATACGTCTACGCGCCAGCCAGATTCAAAAATTTGTGCATCCAGCACTTGGCGCATTTCATCATGAAGTGCTTTGTGAGCATCTATTCCAGCTAAATTATTTATTTCGTGCGGATCATTTTGAAGGTCATAAAGTTCGTCTCTATCATCTATGTCAGGATAACGGATGAGTTTAAAACGATCGGTACGAGCAGCTACCATAGTCGGAATAGAATGCACTAAATCCATCCAATACTCATAAAAAATACTCGTACGCCACTGCGTATTTTCTTGCTCCAATAAAGGGCGCATAGATAAGCCCTGCATAATCTCTGGTACTGAAACATTTGCATAATCGAGCACAGTCGGAGCAAAATCTAGATTGGTCACTAATCCAGCAACTGAAGTAGTCGGCTCAATTTTATTAGGATACACAATAATCATCGGAATGCGGAGGCTTTCCTCGTAAGCCAGGCGCTTATCCCAGCGGCGATGCTCCATATGAAAATAGCCATTATCACTGGTAAAGACGATCAAAGTATTGTCTAAAGTACCGCGCTTTTTTAAGGCGGCAATCAGTCGACCAACGCCATCATCAACAGCGGAAACGCAACGAAGCTGCTTCACGTACTTGGTGTTGCGTTGCCATGGTTTGACGGCAATTGATTCAGGCACTTGATCCGCCTCTAGCTCTCGTGTGCGCCACTCCCAACGATAATCTCTAATTTGCTGTCGACGCATCCATTCCGGTTTATTTTTAAAATCATCGACCCAGCTTAGCGGTTGAGGGAGTGATCGACCCGCTCCAAATGCATCTTTGTGGCGCGCAGCAGGTTTAAATGGCTCGTGTACGGCTTTATGCGATAGCGCTACAAAATACGGTTTGTCGAGTGAATGCTGCTCTATAAATTCAATAGTTTTATCTGTGAGTAAATCAGTTGTATAGCCCTTAAAAGAGATCTCATCACCGTTAATGTTAAACTTTGGATTGTGGTACACTCCCTGCCCTTTAAAACTTAACCAGTAATCAAAGTATGGGCGAGGCATAGCGTGATCACCCATGTGCCATTTCCCGATCCATGCAGTTGTATACCCAGAGGCTTGTAGTTCCTTGGTTAGTGGTGGAGTCACCTCTGGGTTGTATTCAGAAGTCTCGTTATCAATAACACCATGTTGATTGGCGTACGTTCCAGTCACAAATGTAGCCCTTGACGGGCAGCATATGGAGGTCGTTACAAATGCATTTTCCAGCAAAGCACCCTGCTCTCGTAGAGCATCAATATGTGGCGTCTTCACATATGGATGACCCATACAAGATAAGGCGTCCCAGCGAAGGTCATCTAGTAAAATGAAGACAACATCCGGTTGCTTTCCGCCGTTAGTCGCAACGACTGATTGCGCAAACATAGAATTTCCTATAAATCCAAAAAATGTGAGAACGAATGCTAGCAAAAGAAGATTATTAGATTTGTGCATAAAGGTAGAGGGTAAAAACTATTAGAGTATTGGGTATTAAGCGCTACATATCTAAATAGCTACGACTTTAATATGAAAATAACTATTCAAGCGGCTAATCTAGAGTCAAACACTATAGCAATTTAATGCAATCGACCAAACTAGGTTACCGATCAGTAGCTTATATACCAAATAAATTATGTGATTCGCTTGCTTATTAGCGTGGTGTCACCGGAGGTGGCACTTGCTGCGCCCAATCAAAATAAAACTGAGACATTTGCTCGTATTTTTCACTATTTGAAATACTTAGATCTACTTGCTCCATTCGATCTGTTCGAAGATTAAACAATTCACTCTCGCCCTGCCTACTGTAAACAAGCTTCCAATCTCCATTGCGTACCGCACCAGAGGTGCCGGCAAACCACAGTAGAGTCCTTGGCTCCATAAATTCTGGCACCTTTGAAATTAATGGGCTTAAATCTATTCCATCGACCGCTTGCTGTTGATCCAAAGATGCGCCGGCAAGACTACTTAAGGTAGGTATAATATCTAGTGTCGTCACTGGATAGTTCGACGTAATTGCAGTCGCAATCTTCTGCGGCCAACTTAAAATATAAGGGACGCGTACGCCACCCTCATAAAATGTCCCTTTATATCCACGAAGCCCAGCAGTACTGCCAAGCATCTCTCCGCGCGGCCAGTGCTCCGGCATGCCCTTAAATGTAGTACGCGCAGGTCCATTATCACTTACAAATAAGATAACAGTATCCTCTAGGATCGCATTAACTTCGAGCGTATCCAATAAATCTCCCACTCCCTCATCGATCGCAAGTAGCATAGAAGCATAGAGACGCAGTGGTTCGCTATTAACGTGGGATAGCTTTGATAGGTGCTCACTCTTTCCTTGAAGTGGACTGTGTGGGGCATTGTAGGATAAATATAGAAAGAATGGTTTCTGCTTCGTCTGAGCACTTACAAATTCACAGGCGTGTCGTGATAAGCGATCGGTCAAATATTCGTCACCCTCTTTCAGTGGACCCCATATGTCATTAGTTTTACTACTGCCATACTTACCATCTTCAACGCCGTGATAGGCTCCATTATTGTTTGGCCAGTAATCACCCTCCCAAACCATTTCATCATATACATAATCAAAATATCGCTTTGCTGGCATTGGGTTCCAAGCAGGATTGTTTAAATTCCACTTACCCACAAGTGCAGTACAATATCCAGCGCTCTTCATTAGCTCTGAAAGAGTTTGATGTCCACTCGGCACGCGGACCGCTCCCATATCTGGATTCCAATAAACTCCTATTCGGCTCGGTTGCATCCCGGTAAGCAAGCCGACTCGACTTGGTCCGCAGACGGGACTAATGGTATAGCCTTCGGTAAAGCGTATCCCAGACTCAGCAAGCGAATCAATATTTGGAGTTTCTACAAGCGCACCGCCGTAGCAACTAAGGTCACCATAGCCCATGTCATCGACATAAATTAATATAATATTAGGCCTTGGCTCCGAGCTATGCGCACAAAGTAACAACATAAAAAATAAGCTAATAGTAAGGTACACTTTGAGCGCCGCTAAAGGATTAACTAACATAATAGGTATTAATTATCATAACGCTCAAAAAAGCGCGTCTTAACTGCACCAAAATTGCCCTTTTTCCAGCTATTACTGTCTTCCGGCTTTTCGGCACTGACTTGTTCTAAATATAGCTCTAAGGCGGCACTCATCAGCGCTTTAAGAGCTGTCTTTTCGCCCGATAAATCAATGCTCTCTGCTGGGTCCTTAGCAACGTCAAACAATAAGTCGCGCTGCGAAGAGTAAAAACGCAGCAATTTATAGTCGCCTATTCGGATCGCTGAATGGGGCTCATTGATTCCGACCATGTTGTAATGCGGGAAGTGAAAAACAAGACCCTCTGCTGGGCGAGCGATTAAAGAATCAGAATTATTAAGTACTGCTGCAAAACTACGCCCATCGAGATTCTTAGGAAGCGAACCTGTAAATCCAGCTAGCTCGGCAACTGTAGGTAGCAAGTCATAACTAATAACAGGTGTATCACTCTGGTCACCTGCTTTGATTCTTGGACCCATGACCGCAAACGGCACACGAATGCCACCTTCGGTTAAGTCCCACTTGCCTCGTAGTAGCGGCGAGTTAAGCCCCTGCGCATAAGGGGCACCTTTATTGACCTGCATCGGCAGGCAGGGCATGCCACCATTATCCGAGGTAAAGATTACATAAGTATTTTCAGCTAAACCCATGGAATCAAATGCCTCTAACAATGTTCCTACAGAGCGGTCTAAATCTGCGACCATAGCTGCATAGGCGCGGTTGCTATGCAACTGTCCCGCTTTACTAAGTAAGGTACTTGCGTACGTATCCTCGGAATAGACTAAATCGGAGTGCAATGCATAGTGAGAAATTTGAACGAAAAATGGCTTCTCATTTTTGATTGAATCTTGCATGAAATCAATCGCCCGAGCAGTCAATGAATCGACTCTTTTTGGGTCTTCTTCGGCATAGCCACCCCACTCGCGTTCGTGATTTCGCATGGTAAATCCGCCCTGTTTGTTGGTGGTACGACCATCATGTACATCATAGCCATAGCGCTCGGGATCTGCGCTAATATGCCATTTACCAAAATGAGCGCAGCGGTAATCTGGATTAGCTGATTTGAGTAACTGAGGGATGCCAACTTGATTATGATCGGCGCCATTGTCTCCTAGCACTCTTGTGTAGTGTAGGCGCGCTGGTGACTTTCCAAATTGCACGCTATAGCGAGTTGGTGAGCATACCGGCGAAGCCGCGTAGCCGTGGCTAAAGCGCATTCCGCGCTCGAGCAAGGCATCCATATTAGGGGTCTGATGAAAATCGCTCTTCGCAGCTGGAAGACTTTTATCCATTGGCGCGGATAAGCTAGACCATCCATGATCGTCCGTGAGGACCAAAATAAAGTTAGGCGATGAATTTGCGAACAGACCAGATCCAAAAAAAGCACAAAGCATTATGCCTGTAAGGAAAATACTTTTTATATGCAGCACTGAATTTATAATACTAATAATAAACAATCTATAACCCTAAAGCTAAGCCCTAAAAAGCAATTTTAGTCATAAAGCGAACCGAGCGCCCCTCACGATAGAAAGCATAATTACCTCGATTGATTAGATCTCGGTTATCCAATATGTTATAAATGTTTAAACCTAGACTTACTTTAGGAGGTTTACCTGGTCCCTTCAATTTAAACGAGTAATTCATAAATAAATTAGTAGAGAATTCATGCCCTAGTTTGAGTGGGTGCTGACTGTCAATAACACCATTTTCGTCTACAAAATTAAAGAAAGTTACCATACTTGGCGAGCGCCATGTTTGGTTCAAGCCAACTGCTAAATTTCTCAATGGACCATCTAAGAATTTATAGCGCGCAGTAAAATTTGCGCGCTGCTTCGGACGCCCAGGGAGCTGATCGCCCTGATAGAAATACTGCAATTGCTTTTCAGGAGTAATCGATGGATGCAATCCAACAATAGAATTATCGATAGTACAGTTATAGGAAGCTAAAAATGTTACCGCTTTACTTGGATTATACGTGACATCGAACTCAACTCCCTTCGATAGGGTCACATCACCTACTGAGCGGCGACCTGCCATCATGCTTTGCCTTAAACTCGGAGTAAAACTATTACCCTCATTCGGAGCATAGTATAAATAACTATACTCACCAGCTAACTCACCATTAGGAGACCCATACTTACTGTAAGGATAAATAGTACTTAGCATCGCAGTAGTGTAAGCAAACTCATCATCATTTTCTTTTTCGATTTCGTAATAAACGATCTGTCCATCTACCTTCTTCCCAGCTAGGCTAAAACGAAAGCCCCCTTCAATTCCTTTACCGTACTCAGGAGGTGCGATTTCTCCAATCGGTGTGCGTTGTGTACCACCAGGAGACTCAATCGATTCGGCATAATTTGCAAAAATACCCAATGAAGGGTTGATCCAATATAACAGGCCCAGCGATGGACTTACTTGATGATATGTTTTTGATTCCTTATTGTTATGGATGTCGTCAGTGGGGTCGTCTAAATTATCATAACCATGAACAACCACTTTTCGCAGGCTAGATTTCAGGTCAATCGCATCGTATCGAGCACCTAGTAATGTATGTAAACGTCCATTCAAGAACTCACTTTGCAGCGCAAACCATTGACTAAATGTATTTACTTCGGAGCGCTGCACTTGTTTCAAAGCCCATAGTGAATCACTTGGGTCATACACTCGGTAAGTATCATTTTCAGCGTCATAATTGTAGAGTGCATAATCATTATCTAGCGGGAGACTTGTCGCAGGGTCACGATATGCAGTGGTTAATAAAGGGTCGTCCCCCCTGTCTTCCAATGGAACTTCAGCTTGCGGCAAATTAATCGCTGCGACTAAATTACCAGTAACAGGATCTACGCCTAATGGAATTTGCTTAATACCAAATCCATTGGGTGAATCTTCAAGCTGCCCTGGAAACTTGTAATACGATAGATATGAATCAGTCGGACCTGCTCTTAACTGACGAATTTGCCATTGCAAAGGATTCTGACCATTTGTTAGCGCGACGTCACCTATTAATGGCAACAAATCTACATTAGAATTACGCACAAAATCAAAACTTATACCTGGCACAGATGGATCGAATCCTTCACTCAGCTTAAAATATTCATAACTTCTTTGGGCAGATGAAAATCTGTTATTATCCGCTCGATCAAGGGCAGCATAAGAACCCTCAGGACCACCCAAAAATTGCATCACTTCAAATGCCCCACTAGGAATCATATCATATTCTTGAGCATACTTTTTATCTATATCTGAGTCGACTCCACCTACTAATTTATGTTGCCCGAACTTAGTCGGAAATGCGCCGTCGTAAATAAATGTAGCCTTGATTCCATCTCGCTCTGTTTCCCAATGGCTTTTTGTCCAATAAGTCCGAATAAATGGGTCTTCTAAATTGTAAGATGTCTTCGGATCATCTTGATATAATAAATTAAAATGTTGGTGCACAGTTCCTGCGCCATAACTGTCACGACTAAGTCCATTGCCTTCTACTTCTTGACTATTAACAGCAAACTCAATTTCGAAGTCATCATTTATAATATGCTGCAGCTTAGCCGTGTAGAAGTGACCATCACGATCATTCATCTTATCTGGTCCGCCAATCGAACCATAATTACTCGCATTGATGCCCTCGTAAAGCGCAGCAATATCAGCTCTGCTGTTTAAATTAGCACTATTTTCAAGTATGTGATTAGTGACTGTATCCGATAAGTATTTCACATAGTCAGGAGTGTACGGTACATTATATTCCCAACGACTTAATAAACCTTGATAGTCGGTTTGAGTTCCTGATGGTGCGCCATAAATCGGCACTCCGTTAGGGAGTGCGCTGGAGTTGTTCCATATGGTCCAATTAGAGTAATCATCTATAGTAGGGACTGATTCAGTCGCAATTTCTCCAGTAGTATTATCCAAAAAGCTAACCCATGAATTATTTACCCTTTCGGCATCGATTACAGATCCTATTTTACTAAAAGTATAATTGTCGTCATCTCTTTTAGTGCTATCCTTTAAAGCCCGCACTGGAAAGTACGCTTCTGTGTCCACATTTTCAAAATGGAGTTGCAGATTAGTTTTTGAGTTCGGCTTAAAGGTAACTGCTACTGTATCGCCTTTATACCCAAACTTTTTGTACGGGTGATTATACCCTTGGGATAGATCGACTGCCATATATTTTACGGCTAGTTGATCATTGATAATCTGATTAATTGTTAGCTCTTTACGGCTAAAATCTTTGTTGCCGCTTGTATAACTAGCGACTGCGGCATTTTTGGCAAAATTAGCGATGTATGGAATCGTGTTAATCGAACCACCTGGGGATGCCTGGCCAAATATTAAGCTATTCGCGCCTTTGATAATATCTACTCGATTAACATTATATCCATCACGGGGAACGGTACGTGGAAAATAATCGTATCGAGAAACACTGGCACGAAAGCCGCGAATACGGAGGCGATCTAAACTAAAGCCATCCGGATCGGTATCAATGCCAGAGACAACTGCTGCCAAATCTTCATTGGACTGAATGCCTAAATCAGAAAGTAATTCCTCGTTGACGATCGACATCGTAATTGGGGTGTTTTTAACGAGCGAGTTTGTGCGGGTCGCAGAATTACTATTAGCAGAAAAATACCCCTGATCATCAGAAGCGCTCACTTCGAAATCCGAGAGAATATAAATCTCTTCATTTTCCACATCGTCCGCACCGCTAACTGCGATCACTGCAGTGTCAGCATCATTAACAGTATTGAAGTCACTGTCCTCTTGTCCATACGCAGGGATAGTAAAACTAGCTAGTAAAAATAAAACGATACAATATCTCATAATTGGACTGTTAAAAAATAAAAACACGGGTCAAAGCGGTAGGGTACAATTGGCTTGTCAATGCAATTTAATGCAATGATTGTTGATTAATAAACCATTTAATCAACACATAAAAATGTCCTACTGCAGTAAGCAATTCTCGTTCTTAAATTTTATAGCGCTTCTGCTAGCTTTGCACCAAAGCCACGCAGAAATAACTGAAAGCTTCAACATGTCAGCAGTATCCGGAAGCGATATCGGTAGCCCAGGTGCGCGCGCAGGAGCTGATAGTAAGGGCTGGATGAGTACCTGGCAAACCGTTGTTGGTACGGCTCGCTACAGCACTGACGATTTAAGCATCGACTCTTTATCCTCTACTGGAGGATCCTTACAGTTACGTGGTGAGAAGAAAGCCAAAAGCATCGGAAGAGCTGTCGTTATGCGACAAATGGATGCTACTTACTCTGGAGATGTCTACGGACAATTCCGCTTTAATTCTGGATCTCCTCATAATGACTCAGTTATCGGAGTTTTATTTAGCGCTCCTAGCCAAGAGCCCCCAACTCCAAAAACCGCGATGTTTGCGATCTGCCCAAAGCGCTGGGGTTCTAACTATGGAATGATTGGTGCAGGACAAAAAGTTGCTAAGGTAGATATGGGAGCTGCGTGCGAAGCATTCCTAAACTATTTAGTCTTATGGAAATTAGAGAATTTGCCAGAACCTGGGAAACGTAAAAAAATTCAGCTCAAAATGTGGGTCCTCAACGAGGCGCAAGCCTCACACTTTAAGGCATCCAATTTTTCGGAAAATTCACTTTTAGAAGCTAGTCGTGGATCCGAAAAAGAACAGGTGTCCCAATTTACATCCGTTACAATACCCAACTCTAAAAGGACCTTAGCACGCGGAATGGTCGTTTCTTTGTTTAACTTCTCGACGCCACAACTGTACTTTGATGAAATACATCTATCGGCTACAGGATTTTAAAGATGACCCATAAGTTAACAGCTTATGGGATAAGTACTCCCTTTAATCCCTGCAACCATTACCCTAATACCACAAAAAAATAACAGACTGTTATTAGTATTGAGTACTATTGCTTCCAAACAATTACCCAAGTAAAACATCCTATACTCCACATTTATGACGCAAACTAAACTCTCTACTGGTGAAAAGATCGGCTATGGATTAGGAGACACCGCATCGAATTTATACTTCAAATTTTTCGAAGTATTTTTAGTCTACTATTACACGGATATCTTCGGATTAAACCCAGCAGCAATGGGCACGATGTTTCTTGTAGCGAACCTATGGGATGCAATCAACGACCCCTTAATGGGGGCAATAGCAGACCGCACGAATACAAAAAACGGCAAATATCGGCCTTACTTACTTTGGTTTGCTATTCCTTACGGATTAACTGGATGGCTAATCTTTGCTAATTTCGAATTTCTCACAGACCCCAGTCTAAAATTAATCTACGCCTATGCGACCTTCATCTTGTTTAAGATGGTGTATACGGCGATTAATGTTCCCTACTCCGCAATGATGGGGGTAATTAGTGCAGATGCAGAAGATCGCCAAGAACTCGGTCGTTTTCGATTTCTTGGCGCTTTCGGTGGTGGATTTTTGATCTTTTTAACCGTTCGCCCGTTAGTTGAATTCTTGGGTAAGGGCGATGAAGGACTCGGCTTCCAGCTTACAATGGGGATCTTTGGAATCCTCTCGATCCTTTGTTTTTACATATGTTATAAAACGACCAAAGAAAGAATTACTGCGCAAACAGATGCGAATGCAGTCACCATTTTACAAGACCTCTCGTTTTTAGTTAAAAATAGACCATGGGTCATTATGTTTATTGCAGGCATATTAACCCTAACTAATGTGGTTTTAAGAGGATCCGTGACTATTCACTACTGTGAATACTATTTAGGATGGGGATCGGAAAAAGTCTTCTTATGGATGGATATCACGACGCTCTTTCTATCGACTGGCACCCTAGCCTTTATTGCTGGTTGTTATATGACCAAATTAGTTCTGAGCGTTTTCACCAAGAAATTTGCGCTAACTGCATTAACTATAATTAATGCAATCGGTATATTTATCTTTTTCATAGTCCCACCGGAGGCAACAACTACATTATTTACACTTAATCTTTTCTGTAGTTTTGTCGCTGGTCCTACGCCCGCAATTGTATGGGCGCTCTACACCGATGTAGCTGATTATGGAGAATGGAAGTACGGTCGGCGCGCGACTGGACTGGTCTTTTCGGCCGCGCAGTTTGCACAAAAAATGGGCATTACAATTGCTGGTAGTGCTGCAGGGTTTCTGCTTGCCGGTTACGGTTATATTGCCAACCAAGAACAGACTGACGAAGCACTATTAGGGATTCGAATCATCTTCTGTATATTGCCTGGTACTTTAGCACTGGCTAATGGTCTGCTGCTACTATTCTACCCATTATCACAGAAGCAAACTGAAGAAATTCAAGCAGAACTTGCGGTTACAAGAGCAAGTCAAGGCTAGCCTTTGTACTTACTAGCAAGTGTTGGTGACTAACTAATAGCGAGGAATCTGCGCTTTTGTTTATTCATCAATAAGTGATAAATAGTACTTCAATAGAAGCGCTAGATAGCATGTAAGGAGCTCACTACCTTCTAGTATTGTAGAATCAAATCAATGGATGGCTTCAAAGACTCGTACGTAATCGACTTCCATGTGCTGCGGAAATGCAGTGAGGTCGACACCTTCACGACCTCCCCAGCTTCCACCAATTGCAATATTTAAAATTAGGTAGTAGGCGTCATCTTGAGTGAACGGCCAGTCGTCCTCGGCGCGCTCGCCCTTCTCCAAAATGTGGTAGCAGGTA
This sequence comes from Coraliomargarita sp., assembly GCA_002699365.1. Taxonomy (GTDB): domain Bacteria; phylum Verrucomicrobiota; class Verrucomicrobiia; order Opitutales; family Coraliomargaritaceae. The sequence goes on from PAAN01000005.1 coordinate 72,641, forward strand.
TCATCAATGTAGAAACGAATTTGGGCGCCATCCCACTCCACAGAGTACACATGAAAATCTCCGGCAACATCTTCAACCGGCAACGTTTTCTTCGCGCCTTTGTGATTCATGAAGTTTGATACCTTGGTATGCACGGCAGAATGAACCAAATTCGGCTGAAATCCCACGTGCTCCATAATGTCNATCTCACCACAAACTGGCCATGGGTTTTTAGTTTCATCACCCAATAGCCAAATAGCAGGCCAAGTGCCAAGGCCTGTAGAAAAGCGCGCGCGCACTTCAACACGAGCATGCGTAAACTCTCTTTTACCNCGCGTGACGAGACGAGCTGAGGTCGCCGANTGCTGCTGGAGCAATTCTGGCTTTGCGTTAAAGCTGCGCAAGGTTTTCGCAATGTCTTGAAACTCTTTTTGAGTAGTCGCCTCTAAATGNGCCTCAATCATTAAAGAACCCTTTTCAACGCGAGAATTTTGGCGGCTCTGCGTATACTTTTGTAACTCTTCATTATAAGTAAGGTATCCGAGGTCATAGCCCCAAACCTCGGGATCTGGCTCGCCGGTGTAATCAAATTCATCCGACCAAACTAATATCCATTTTTCTGGATTTAGTCCTGCGTGAATTCTATCTGCANCCATNGTAGTCAGTAGCAAAAAAAATAGTAAAAATACAGATGTAGAATTTTTCATTGTGCATAATTATCCAGATAAGCGATCTAACTCGCAACATCATAGTTAATGTAATTAAGAGTAGTGCGACCNAGATAAGCGCATGTACAGAATCTAAGCAGCAAAGAATTACACTTACAATCTAATGCTCCTGATCCTGCGCATNACCAGCACCGCTAGGTACGTGAATTTCATGGACCATCGCAGCAACTTCCGCAGGAATTTTTGCAGTAAATGCACTCACACAGAAAGCTGTCGCAAAGTTAATTAACATACCTACGAAACCAATACCCTCGGGAGTGATACCAAATAAATACTGATCCGCGCTTCCTCCCAGAAACTGGAAATAAACGATGTAGCTACTAGTGAATGTAATGCCCATAACCATGCCTGCTATGCCGCCTGCTCGGTTGATACGAGTTGTAAAAATCCCCATTAACAACGTTGGGAAAAAAGACGAAGCGGCTAAACCGAATGCAAAGGCTACAGTTTTAGCAATAAAAGCAGATGGTGGNTTAATGCCAAAATAAGCTGCNGCTGCCAACGCCACAAAAGAAGCAATACGCGCATACGTTACTTCCTCTTTGTCGGTCAGTTCGGGCTTAATAATTTTTTTCATTAAATCGTGCGATATCGATGTGGAAAGCACNAGTAANAGTCCCGCAGCAGTTGATAAGGCCGCCGCGATGCAGCCTGCCATCAGTAAAGCGATAACCCACATAGGTAAGCCTGCCATGTAAGGGTTTGCCATCACCATAATATCATTACCAAAATAGAGCTCATTCGGATTGCTTCCATCTGCCTTATTCGCAATCAAGCGCTGCCCATGAATGCCAACCCGCTGGGACTCTAGTGTATCATCATCCGGATAGATTGGACCTTTACCTATAAAAACTGAGAATGTTCCGGTTGTTGATTGTGCCGGCCCAAAATATTGAATTCTTCCATCATTATTCTTATCCACCCAAGCCATCTGACCGGTCGCCTCAAATTGCTTAAACCAAGATGGTACCTCCGCGTAAGCGGTGTCGTGCAATTTTTCGATTAAGTTGACTCGCGAAAAGGCTCCGATTGTAGGTGCGGTCAAATAAACGACAGCTATAAACGATAAGGTCCAGCATGCAGATTTTCGCACAGACTGAACATCTTTAACTGTAAAAAAACGAACAATAACATGTGGTAAACCAGCAGTTCCACACATCAGTGCAGCTGTGATACAAAACATATTCATCGTCGATAATTTTCCAGATGTATATTCTGCAAAACCAAGCTCAACATTGATCGCATTAAGCTTTTGTAAAAATGGTACAGCTTCTTCGCCAGCTGTATAATTACCAATAAGTCCTAACTGCGGGATCACATTGCCAGTCAGCGCCATCGCTATAAAGATTGCAGGAATCGTGTACGCAAAGGCCATTACACAGTACTGCGCGACCTGCGTGTAAGTAATCCCTTTCATGCCACCTAATCCTGCATAGACAAAAACTATAGCACTNCCTGCGAGTACACCGGCAGGAATACCAATTCCAAAAAGCTGAGAAAAAACGACCCCTACACCACGCATTTGGCCCATAATGTAGGTCATGCAAATAAATATTGCACATACAACAGCTACACCACGAGCAAGCTTCGAATAATACCGGTCTCCAATAAAGTCGGGTACAGTAGCCTTATTAAACTTACGAAGATAAGGTACCATCAAAACAGTCAATAAAACGAAGCCACCTGTCCAACCCATTAAAAAACGCGAAGCGTCATAACCGCTAATAGCGACTGTGCCTGCCATGGATATAAAGGTCGCTGCAGACATCCAGTCCGCTGCAGTAGCCATACCATTAGCAAAAGGTGAGACACCGCCACCTGCCGTGTAATACTCCTTAGTCGATCCTGCGCGTGAACGAAGCGCAATAACAATGTACAAGGCGAACGAAAGACCGATAAAAATAAAATTTAGGGTTTCTTGATCCATTTTAAANTACTCCCCTTCTTGGTTAAAGCCATACTTAGAATCTAAAGAATTCATCCATACCGCATACACCACTAAAATACAGACAAAGCTTATAATCGATCCTTGCTGTGCCATCCAAAAACCAAAAGGCGCATTTCCAATTGTCGGCATATTTACATCGAGCCAATCGCGAAAAAGTATGGCGCATCCATAGCTAACAAGAAACCAAAGTAAGAGTAAAAATAAAGTGACTTTCATAGTAGCGCGTCGGTGCGCAACTCGGTCCTGTATGCTTTCAGCCATAATAATTAGATACTTAGGGGTAGTGGGTAAGCAAAATCAATAACAGACCATATTTATAAAGGAAGGGAAGAATTATTTATTTTTTGCTATAACAATCGTCCATTATATTCAATTAGCGGTAAAATAATTATAGATTGTGCAGGTATGTATAAAATTACGCTTGCTTAATTTCTCACATAAAATGGCTTAACAACAAATGCGATCCACTATTTTTCATTGTACTCTTTCTATTTTAATCCTGGTGCACTCCGCGAGTGCTCATCATATGGTTACCACTGATAGCTCCAGTGCTGCTAATAGTACTGGAGTACTGCTACTAATTACAGCAGGTCTAGCGATAAGCTTAATTTTTAGAAACAGTTCCAAGGTTTCCAATTAAGTTATGCGCTGTGCTTTAGGCCTTCTATAAAAAGTGCAGGAATTTAGTTCTTATTGATGAGCACGATCGTACTAGCTTGTACTGCTTCGGCTGCAATTCTCTATGCATCCGGTTCTTTACAAATTAAACGCGCATTAAGCTATGGGGCGGAAAATCGCCGCGCGATCGCAGTAACAAATATCGCAATGGCCTTATGGTCTTTGCCCCTATTTTTTGTAGCGCGCGGAGAATTTGAGTGGTTTTCATGGCTGACTGCAGTGTGCGCTGGGGTCGCATTATTTATTGGCCGAATTTTTTCGGTTAAATCACTAGAAGTAGGTGACCTCTCAATCGTCGGTCCGTTGCTTGGAATGAAGACCCTACTGGTTGCAGTTTTTTCTTTTGCAACTGGGCAGGCTGAATTAACAGCTTGGTTATGGGTCGCTGCGATCACAGCTACAATAGGGGTTATCCTCATTCAGCGTGGTCCGCAAAAACAAAGTAAATACCGCCGAAAAGCCGCCTATTATGCAGCCGCTGCCAGCGTGCTTTTTGCAACTTGTGATATTCTTGTAGTCGAGGCACGCAGGCAGTTAGGCATCGGTTGGTTATCTCCCACCCTATTTATAACTTTAGCTGTTTTAGTGCCCTGCCTTGGTCGTACGACGAAGGGTCCAGTAAAGGCGCAAAAACCGATCTTTTTAGGTGCTGGAATAATGGGCTTTCAGACCTCTTTAATTATTTTGCTGATTGGCCTTACTGGACAAGCAGTACTTATAAATATTATTTATGCCTCTAGAGCCATATGGACTGTAGTAGTGGATCGTTTATACGGGCGCGGCGAAGCAGTGGCAACATTCTTTAAATGGAGACTCTTGGGAGCAGCATTACTTGTAGGTTCTATTATAATAGTAATTTTCCTACGCTAATTAATTTTACTATAATTAGTTAGGGATAAGAATATCCATTAACTATGCTATTATAAATATTTTAAACACGCACACAAATTGATACTATAATATCTATGCTCTATTACCTACTCCATTTTCTACTAGGCACTTTTATACTAGTTCACTCCTTAACTATCAATGCTACTGCTGCTGAAGTAAAATTTGAAGCCTCAGTAGAATCCTTGCAAAATTACTCCTGCCCGCAGTGGTTTCGAGATGCAAAATTTGGCATTTATTTGCACTGGGGTGCTTATTCAGTTGCTGAGCAAGGCGAGTGGTACGCACGTAACCTTTACATAGAAGGACGCCCCGAGTACAAACATCACTTGGCGACCTACGGACATCCATCTGAGTTTGGCTATCAAGATTTTATTCCAATGTGGAAAGCGGAAAATTTTGATCCAGATGCTCTATTAGCTTTGTTTAAAGAAGCTGGCGCTAAGTATTTTACTCCTTGCGCAGTGCATCATGACAATTTTGACCTTTGGAACTCAAAGCATCACAAATGGAATACTGTTAACATGGGCCCACGCAAGGACCTGATCGGTCTTTGGAAAGCTGCCACACACAAGGCAGGACTTCGCTTTGGCGTTACCACACATTTATCTCGTAGCTACAGTTGGCTAAACACCGCTAACCAAGCGGACAAATATGGAGAAAAAGCAGGCGTCCCGTATGATGGTGCGGCTGGTGCAGGCGTGGGTCTTTATCCACCAAATGACGGTCAAAGTACCCATCCAAGAGCTCCTTTCGAAGCGCCAAAGCAGTGGCGAGAGCATTGGGCTAAGCGTGTAAAACAGCTAATTGATGACTATGAGCCTGACCACCTATACTTTGACTGCGCTGTTCCTTTTCGAGGAAGCGATGCTGGTCAAACTGGTATGGATGTAATCGCACACTTTTACAATCAGCGCCCAGAAGGAGTCATGTGCATTAAGGAAAGACCCTGGCAGGGGCTATATGCCGACGGAATAACTACGCTTGATTACGAACGTGGCAAAGCGTCTAGTATCTTAGATGATCCATGGCAAACCGATGACTCTATAGGCTCCTGGGGATACAAAGCAGGAGCCCCCTACATGACTGCCGATCTGGTAGTGGATAAGCTAATTGATATCGTCTCAAAAAATGGGAACATGTTACTAAACATTCCAATTAAAGCAGATGGAACTTTAGATGCGACTGCTACAGCTTTGCTGAAAGACGTCGGCAAGTGGTTTGCAGTCAATGGCGAAGGCATCTACGGCACACGCCCTTGGTATATGTATGGAGAAGGCCATAATGAAATTGGCCATAAAGACTTAGTCTCCTCAATGACGGCTAAAGACTTCCGCTATACCACTAAAGGTGATACGCTGTATGCATTTGTACTTGATTGGCCAAAAGGAAATAGAAATCCAGTGGTTTTTCCTAACTTAGTGGCAATGAATCAGCGTATCAGTGCGATCACAGAAGTATCTTTATTGGGTTATGACGGAGAGCTTAAATGGGAAAATCATGGTGACGGCTTACATGTCTACTTTCCGAATATAAAGCCCTGTGAATATGCCTATACTCTCAAAATTGGATTTGCAGATGCACAGTCAAACTAGTGCTATTTTTAACTAGGCTACCATCCTCTCTTCTCTACTACTCAATCTATGTCAACTAGCGCAAAAACCCCCATCATACCCAAGCAGTACCTGCTACCATTTATATTAACTACCTGCTGCTTCTCTCTATGGGGATTTGCAAACGATTTTACTAATCCTCTGGTAAAAGTATTCGAGCAGGTCTTTATAATTACAACCAGCCAAGCATCTTGGTTACAATTTGCATTTTATACTGGGTACTTCTGCATGGCCATACCAGCAGTCGTTTTTATCCGCCGTTATACTTATAAAGCGGCGATTATGCTTGGGTTGTCGCTTTATGCACTTGGTGCTTTAATAACAATTCCAGCCAGTCTGACCGCGCAATTCGCGCTATTTTGCCTCGCCTCTTATGTTATCACTTATGGCTTAGCGTTTTTAGAAACTGCTTGCAATCCATACATCATTGCAATGGGTCCAGCAGAAACAGGCACACAGCGGCTGAACTTAGCTCAATCCTTTAACCCAATTGGATCCTTGGCAGGTATGGCAGTCGCATCGCTAGTATTAGCCCCTAACTTAGAAGTTACAAAAGTGCGCGCGCAGATCGAGGCCAACGACCCAGCGACCCTCAGCTATTTAATTACTGATGCATCCGCCTTGCCCATGGAGGCTAGCTACACAACTGGCAGTGATCAAGCAACCCTAGTGGATGGCAACACTGTCAGCGTTTACGCAGATGGCCTGCCTGATTTTAGTGCAGTCTCTGGCTCGCTTGACGCTGCAGTACCCAACGTACTCAAAGCTATGCGAGCTAATGAGCCAGAGGCGTTCAACCTCTTGCAGCAGACGGATCTAAGCAATGTGCGCGGGCCCTACATGGTGATCGCCATCGTAGTTTCTATTTTTCTACTACTGTTTGCGTACAACAAACTGCCAAGTTTTAAGAACGAGGCAAAAGACCCGCCCTTCTCTGAAATCCTGGGCCGCTTGCGAAAACGAGCCCATTTCGTCGAAGGTGTGCTAGCGCAACTATTTTATGTCGGTGCGCAAATCATGTGCTGGACATTCATTATCCATTACGGCATGGAGCAAGTCGGATTGAGCTTATCGGCGGCTCAGAGCTATAATATCGTAGCCATGGTGATCTTTTTATGCAGCCGATTTATCTGCACTTTCCTTATGCGCTACTTGCGCCCTAGCCTGATGCTATTTGCTTTTGCGCTAGCTGGATTTGCTTGCACCCTTGGCGCGATCTATCTGCCTGCTGAGCAGGGACTCATCTCGCTGGTCATGGTTTCAGCCTGCATGTCTCTAATGTTTCCCACTATTTACGGCATCGCTCTGAAGGGGCTCAAAATAGAAGAGGCGAAGCTGGGCTCTGCTTTCTTAATTATGTCAATTGTCGGGGGCGCCATTTTGACCAAGGCACAAGGCGGATTGATCACTGACTACGGGGTGCGTACCTCATTTTGGCTGCCTGCTGGCTGCTTCGTGATGATCGCTCTGTACGGATTGCGCTGCGTTTTTGCGCACGATAAAAAGTATAGCGAGGCAGTCTAAATCGCCTTCACACAGCCTCTAATTTAGCAGTTATTTTGAAGCCAGTAGTCTCTACGCCTAGAATAAATAGTCAGCTACCCTCTGCCGCTGCGCTGCCTATGGGTACACCGCCGAGCATTGCGCTGATCAGCGCTGACCTTCCATACCTCACTTGCCTAAGAACTAGCCTTGAGAGAAGTCAGGAACTTAGCCGTATTAATAAGTATCATGATACTGCGCAAGCAATCGCTGCTTTAAAGCTGCAAAGGAAATCTGCATCCCAGCCAGATCTAATTCTCATCGACACAAATCGAATGGACGATAGCTCCCTCGCCGATGTCGCGCTCCTGCGCAGTACTTTTGCCGGACTGCCTATTTTAGTGCTAACTACAGATACTTCCTCGCAAAACTTTGAATCCGTCATAAAATTAGGCGTCAGCGGATATTTACTAAAGGACTGTGGTCTGCAGCAAATCAAGCGTTCAATCAACGACATCATCGCCGGCGGCGCCTCAATGGATCCTGTGACCACCCAGCGAATGTTCGGTAAACTATCTACTAAATGCAATGAAGGAGGCAACTATTCGCTTTCGAAACGCCAACTCCAGGTTCTCCAGTTACTTGCTGATGGTAAGCTAAAAAAAGAGATCGCTGAAGAACTGAATCTTTCTTACCACACAGTGGTCATGCACACGCGTTATATATACGAGAAATTTGGCGTAAAAAATGTCTCTGCTGCTGTCTCAAAAGCCATTAAAACAGGTATAGTATAAACTACTTATTGATTAAAATTAGTAAAATATATGTATTAAATACAAAAGAATTAGTTATAAAAAAAAAGTTTGATTTATAAAGATAAGTATGCACTTTATTTATAGTTAACCATTTTTTAACCCCAATAATACCTTTAAATTAATCCCAACAGTACCCATTTTTTAACCCTAATCATTATGAATATCTCACTTAAACCTATTCTTGTCACCTTGCTAGCAGGCTTGTCAGCAATGTCACTTCATGGCGCTACCAGATACATTAACTATACCGGCGGCACTGGAACCAAGACCACAAACTTGTACGAAGCAAATAACTGGTCTGGAACGGTTGGTTACTCTGCCGACGCAAATGGCAACGCAGTGGTGGATGACGGTGACGTCATATCACTCAGAGTTCGCGGTTCTAATGGAGCTTCATCAGCTGCAGCACCAGCCGTTTCTAATCTTGCTACATATGAGGTAGATTCATTCAACATAGGCGATTTCGGTGAATCATATGCTCAAATTGCTTCTGGTCACACGCTTACTACACGTAATGTCAATGTTGGTCAGACAACGAACAATACTTCAGCAAACGGTGATGGTACACTCTATGTAGATGGCACTTTGAGTGTAAGTAATCAATTAAACGTAGGACAAAATGCCATTAATAGTAGTAGTTCCAAAACTAACACATCTACAGGTGAATTAGTTATACGTAACGGTGGCACAGTAAACGTCCTTGCGGGTGGCGTGATCGGTGTGAAGAATTATAGTGGTTCACCTGCTGTTTCTGGTACTTTGACAGTAGAAACTGGTGGCACATATAATAATGACTCTACTACGCAATCTGGTGGTACATCAGGCATGCAAATAGGTAAGCAAACCGGAGCAGTAGCTACACTCGATATTCAAGGAGGTACAGTAAATCTCTTCTCACTCGTGTTGGGGGACAATAATACATCCAATACAGGACAAACAGTTAATTTAAACTTGGCTGATGGGGAGCTTAACATGGGAGGTTGGATCAATGGTCAGGTTGACGATACCACTGTTACAAGAAATCTTACCATGGATGACGGGGTTGTCTACTTAACTGATGCCCTCAGCTCCACAACTGGTCTCTACAACGGCAAGCAAGGTGAAATTAAACAGTTTTTAGGCTTTTTTGGTACAGGTGCAGACGATGGTGTCACTTACTCTGGTACTAATTCAGCAACTGTAGTCGGAGGTGGTTTATCAGACGCAGCCCAACTTGCCGAGTTGCAAGCTAATTATACTATTCAAGCAGGATCTGTCTCAGTTTCTGGAGGTACAATTCATTGGGGACGTGATAATGATGTATTTACCGATACGGAGAATCTTGACGGTGATGGTGATCCTCAAAATTACGGTCGCTTTGCAGTCTGGGCTGTACCTGAGCCAAGTAGCGCAGCGCTTATCGCTGGTCTACTTTGCATCGGTTTGACACTCACTCGTCGCCGTAGTTAAGCCCAAGCTTTACGATTTAATCGCTGCACACTAAACAGCGGTACAAGAGCCGCGAATGGGTAGTATCCTTTTCGCGGTTTTTTTGTGCCTCACGATTCTTATTAATTACATTCAACAATAATAGATATAAAGCTTCATTAGCATTGCTACGCCCATGAAAAATACAGTTCTTCTCCTCACACTCAACATCAGCTGCGCGCTGCTTCACTCTCTCCATGCTGGCAACGCTACCTGGCGTAGTGGCGGTGATATAAATTTTGCTAATCCGAACAATTGGAGCCCTAACTTTACTATCCCTAGTGAAGGAGACACTGCTATTCTTAAAATCAATCAATCTGCGGTGCTCAGCGATACCATCAGCCTAGGTCAATTGCGCATCGGCCAAAATGCCGCTGCAGGTAATACAGCGACTGTCGAATTAGCTGCAGGTTCTGAATTAAAAGTTAGTAGCGCTCACATTGGATACTCCTTAGGTTCCGATAATTATCGTGGGACCCCTAGCGCAGGAGTTGGATTGCTAACTGTGAATGGTTCGCTTCTAGCGGAAAATCTATTTATTGGAAACGCTGGGCAAAAATCCAGCAGCAACAATGCTACTGGCACCGTAGTCATCAACGAAGGCGGTACCGTCAGCACGGAAAAAATTACCTACATCGGAGCAAAGACAGCAGGCAATTCTGCTNTTTCAGATGGCACACTAATCATTAATGCTGGCGGCAACTACCAGGCTGCAGGTAGCGTGATCGTTGGCCATGGCTCTGACTGCGCCGGAACTCTCACCCTCAGTGGCGGAACTGCGGTATTTAACAACGGTCTAACTCTCACCAATAAAGGCGCCGCTTATTCCGGACACAGCGCGAATGTAAATCTTCTTTCGGGCAAGCTAGTGGTGACTGGAGGTTGGCTACTTTTTCAACCGAATACCCCTAAGAGTATCACAGTTGATAAGGGTGTCTTAATCTTTAAGGGTGACCGTAAAGGTAACTTTAAAAAACTATTTGAAGACAGCGGAACGAAGTTAAGCCTTACAGGAGGCATGAACGCTGAGCAAGACGCCCTCAATAGCGAAGGATATAGAGGTATTAATGAAATCCAGCAAGGCAGCTACACACTCAAGTACGGATATAATCCCAAAACTGATATGACCGCCATGTGGACAGTACACAATTAGACTATAATTGTACCTCTAAGGCATAACCAATGCCTTCGTTTTTAAGCGTTGGCAGAGTAATAAGTAGCCCAGCATCTGTTTGCTCCCAATTGACTACATCAGACTGTCCAAGTACTTGGATAGCTTTAATCGACTCTCCTTTTAGTGATTGAACTACAACTGTNTTATTCTCAGGACGGGCAAGAGCCATTACGTATACTTTGTCTTCTTTTTGGGTAAACCAAAAGTCATCACTCTTGAAATCAAAGCTTATCTTTGCTTTTTTACGATGCTCGGTTCCACCCATATGTAAATTAGTTGGCCCTTCATTATCGATGCGCCACGGCCTACTGCCGTAAATAGCCGCACCATTAACTTTGAGCCATTCACCCGCTACTTTTAAATTGGCTACCGCCTGCTCTGGNATGGTCCCNGTTCCATCTGGTCCAACATTAAGCAATAAATTTCCACCCTTACTTACATTTGCAATCAGCCAATACAGTATTTCTACAGGAGGCTTCCAGTCATCATCGTAAGACTTATATCCCCATGAGTTATTTGTAGTCGCGACACATTCCCAGGCATTTTTATTAATTGCATCTGGGATCACATTATCGCCAGGAATACCAAAATCGCCAAAATGATTTCCTATGCGCTGATTGACTAATGTCTCTGGATTCGCATTGAAAATCGTTTCATAAAAAGCAAAACTATGGCGTGCAGGTATATAAATGGGAGTATCGAGCCATATTTCTGTAAGGTCGTAATTATTAACAAGTTCACGAACCTGCGGTAGCGACTTATTTTCAATATATTCATCAAACTTGACAGGTGCTGGATCGAAATAATTAGCAAAGACTTTTTTGAGAGGCTTTTCAGGTCCATATTCCTTAATGCCAGAGTCTCCGCCATCGCGCCAGTCAAGGGCGTGAGAGTAATAAACGCCAAAAGAGATCCCCTCACGCTTACAAGCTTGCTCCAGTTCGCGGATGATATCTCGACCAAACGGAGTCGCATCCACACTGTTAAAATCACTCACCTTAGATTCAAAAAGTGCGAAACCGTCATGATGCTTCGAAGTGATTACCATGTATTTCATTCCAGCTGCTTTAGCCACAGCCACCCATTCATCTGCATCAAACTTTGTGGGATTAAACCGATTCGCTAGCTTGGCGTATTCTGCTCGAGGTATTTCCCTGCGGCGCATAATCCACTCTGCTACTTTAGGACCTATGCCTGGGTCCTCCATCTTCAATCCTTCATAGACACCACCAAGAGTTGCGTATAAGCCCCAATGAATGAACATTCCATACTTTTGGTCATTGAAACGTGTATGACCCCTCTGCTTTCCAGTCGATGCAGCCATAGGGCGCCACTTCGCCTCTAGTTCTAGCATCTCTGGTGATCCTGGAACTCCGGATCCCCATGGGGGAGAGGCAAATGATTGTATATTACTGAAACAAAAAGTAGCCAAAGCTACTGTGAATACAGCCCAGAATTTTGAGGTTAAAGAATTAAGTAAGTTCATAGTAGATAAAATTAAATAAATAATAAGAGTATTTTTATGCAGCCATTTTTACACATCAAAATAGTATGTAAAAAACCCTACTGACCACACACAATATTAAAGTATGCTGTGTTACGAGAGTAATGCTACATTCAGAACTCCTATCTAGTACGAGCAAAAATTCTTAGTTTTATAAAGAAAGNATGCATTATCTTATCCTCTTTCGCATGGTTAATTATATCTATTAATTAGTCAGAGCTGTCTATTGATAAGAAATCTCAAATATATTAATATTACGGATTATTATTGTCAGCTTATTATCAAAGTATGAATACATCCCCTGAAAGTAGCAAAAAAATCGAGCAAGAACTGATACCCATGATTCCAATGCGGCACGGTAAAATGCCAGTTATAGGCATGGGCACTTTTGGTTCCGACCATGTCAGCAACGAACAAATGGCCGATGCAGTACTTGGTGCTGCAGAAGTTGGCTATCGACATTTCGACTGCGCAGAGGTCTACGGCAACGAAGCAGAAATTGGTGCATCGCTCGAACAAGTTATGACTAGTGGCGTTGCTCGCGAAGACTTATGGATTAACTCGAAGGTTTGGAATAATCATCACACAGCAAAAGATGTCATCGATGCCTGTAAACGATCACTGGATGATCTAAGAATCGATTATATTGACTTATATTTTGTGCACTGGCCTTTCCGTAATTTCCACGCTCCTTTCTGCGATGTCGATGCTCGCAACCCGGACTCTCACCCATATGTGCACCGCGAATTGATGGAAACATGGGAAGCTTTGGAATTCTTGCATGGTGAGGGTCTTATTAAAAATATAGGTACNTCTAATATGACGCTTCCNAAGCTAGAATTATTAATTAAAGATGCTTCTATTAAGCCCGATGCTAANGAAATGGAACTACATCCACATTTTCAACAACCCGAGCTNCTGGAGTATTGTATTCGTCAAGAAATACAACCAATAGGGTATTGCCCACTAGGCTCTCCTGGACGCCCAGAGCGCGACCGCACCTCTGATGACACCACCGATATAGAGGATCCAGTGATCGTGCAAATCGCCACAGCACATAACGTCCATCCAGCAATCATATGCATTAAATGGGCGCATCAAACTGGAATAGCGCCGATCCCAATGTCAACAAATCCACGTAACTACTATGCGAATTTAAAAGCTGTTACCGAGGACCCTTTATCCGAAGAAGAAATGAAATCTATAAGTGCAATNGANAAAAATTGCCGTCTTATTAAGGGCCAAGTTTTCCTNTGGGAAGGTGCAACTAGTTGGGAAGACCTTTGGGACCTNGATGGAACAATAACNANNTAACTNAAAATAAATANAANACCATGAGCGCAACCTCTATACCNGACCTAATGCAAGGTGCTGTTTTACCTGGAGANAGCACTACAGAGCTTAAAGAATTCTCGATNCCAGAACCGGGCGCTGGTGAGGTGCTTTTACGCATTAAAGCATCGACGATTTGCGGCTCAGATATTCGCTGTATTTACCATGAGCATCTCGGTAAAGGTCCAGAAGGTTATCAAGGAGTCATCGCAGGCCATGAACCTTGCGGCCAAATACTTAAAAGTGGTCCTGGTTGCCGCCAATTTAAGCCCGGTGACCGAGTGATCGTCTACCATATATCTGGCTGTGGATTGTGCTACGACTGTCGCCAAGGCTACATGATCTCCTGCACGCACCCTACTCTGCGCCGCGCCTATGGTTGGCAACGTGACGGCGGAATGGCGGGCTATATGATCGCTGAAGAAAAAGACCTTATCTACTTACCAGATGAATTAAGCTATGCAGACGGCGCGCAAGTTGCCTGCGGATTTGGCACTGTTTACGAAGGCCTCGAGAAAATTGGTATTAGTGGAAATGACGCAGTCCTGATTACAGGACTCGGCCCAGTTGGCCTAGCTGCCGCGGCGCTCTGCAAAAAGTTAGGAGCTAATAAGATTATTGGAGTGGATGCNCTCGANTCACGCAATCAAATCGCTTCTGACTTGGGACTCTTTGATGAGGTCTTACTNGCTGGAGATGATAATGAAAAAGACATTAGAAAACTCACAAATGGTCATGGAGTGGAGCGTGCTGTCGAATGCTCCGCGCACCACAGTGCAAGAAATATGGCTATTCGCGCCACGCGCAAATGGGGTAAGATGGTCTTAATTGGCGAAGGCGGTCATATGCAGATGAATCCATCGCCAGATATGCTTCATGATCAAAAGACTATTTATGGCTCATGGGTTACCAGCACTTGGCGTATGATGGNCTTAGTCGAACGCTTGGTGCGCTGGAACTTACACCCAGCAGATTTAATCACGCATCGCTTTGGTCTTGAAGATGTTGAAGATGCTTATTCACTCATGGCTTCTGGCAAGTGTGGAAAAGTTGCCGTCTGTTTTGACGAAGAGTTACACGTTTAACCCTCANATAATTATGCTCAAAGGTATTCACCCAGCAATCAGTCCTGAATTACTTAAAATCCTTGCCGAAATGGGTCATGGAGAGGAATTAATACTCTCCGATGCACATTTTCCAGCACAAGCATTCAACTCTACAGTACTACGCGCCGATGGATTAAGCGTTACTACCCTTCTAGATGCGCTACTTCCGCTTTTTGAATTAGATAGCTATGCAGACCCACTAGTAATGATGCAAGCAGTCGAAGGCGACCNACTGGATCCAAATGTAGAGCAAGCATATCGTAAAGTAATCGAGAAGCACGTACCACATGCTCCAGCTATAGTGCGAATCGATCGATTTGCGTTTTACGATCGTGCCAAAGAAGCGACCGGCGTAGTCGTTACTGGAGAACTAGCTAAATATGGAAATATACTAATTAAGAAGGGTGTAACCCCANTTTCTTAGAGTATTCGCTGTATTGGTTGAGTCCTAATATTTACAAAAAAGCTTAAAAATTATTTAAGTTTTCCATACGTACTACTCAGTCGATGTCTTGCTACTAACTCGGCGGATCAAATTTGCGTACTGCTTCGGAGAAAGTCCGTTTACACGCTTAAAGACCCTAGAAAAGTGGTAAGGATCATGGTAGCCGACAACAGCGCCAACATGTTTGACAGACAAGTTTTCTCTAACAATTAACTCAGCTGCATGACAGACTTTTAGCCGCGTTAGCAACTGATACGGGGTTTCACTCGCATAACGCTTAAATAAGCGTGAGATATACACCCCGTTCACTGAGCAGGCCTTAGAGACCTCATCAATTGAATGAATTTCTAAATAGTTCTCCTGTATATAACGCCAGCATCGCGTAAAGGTTTCATTCGAATAGGATTGAGCTTTCCCGGTAATCGATCGATCCGTAGACAAACGAACAAACAGTAACTTTAAAAGTTGCTCACATAAGCGACTCGCTTTTAAGCGGCTAATTTGCCGGCATTCTAAGAACTGCTCGAAGATATCCTGAATCCATCGGCGGTTACCTGCATAAAACATACAGCCTTCACTTAGATCAAATTCCTGCATACGCTTCAGCGCTTCAGCGCCGCTAAAATCAACAAAGTATTTAGTCATTGGCTCCGCACCTAAAGTACGAATCGTGTGTGCGGTATTTGGGCCATATATAAAAAATCCACCTGCGCTAACTACTTCTTGATGCTGCCCATTTAAAATAAGTTCACACTGACCACTTGCTATGAATTCAATGGCAAAATAATCAAAGTTTGTTCGATCAATACTGTAACCTGATGAGCAAGATTCTTTACCCGCGCATATTACCGATACATCGTTACTTTTAGCAGCATTTGGGTCGAGTATACAATAGTCACCCTCCACTTGCTGAGTAGCAATAAAACTTGGCACTACAGACTCCACGGTATCTACAACCAATCCTGCTCGGGAAATAGATTCTGCTACTAACTTAACTTGTTTATTACGCACCATAGACCTATTAAAAAATAAGATCTATCGCATAAATAAAAGAGAATGCCAGTCAATAATGGATATTATTTACTTAATTATAAGAAACTGTAAAATTAAAGCAAACAACTCTACTGCCTACAAATAAAGACATCTAAGCCTTTTCAGCAGCTTAAAAATTATTTAACACTAGTTATTTTTAAACTATATACATGCTCGCAAGGCATTTTACTTGGATTGAAATTTGGTAATGTCACAGCAATACCACCATTAGTAATCTCGACTGGAAGAGCAGCGTCATATCCTAGCATTGTGACTGTAGAGTCCTCGTTAAGCTCAATATCCTTTATGACAAACTCACCTGAGTCAGGTAATTCAGTAATAAGGGCATAGACACAGTCATCTTTTGTAGTGAAGTAACACTCTTTGCGTGCTTGTCCCTCTTTAGGATATTTCGCCATTTCAATAATTGGGTCGGGTACGCCATGATGAAATTCTTTTTTAGTATATTCGCGAATGGTGCCCGCACTCCACTGGCAATCTCTTTTCCAGCGACGCGTTCCGTAGATCGCTTCACCATTAACCTCCAACCATTCACCGATTTGTAAAAGGCGATCTTCCATAATAACTGGAATTCGGCCATCCGCGGTCGGACCTATATCCAGCAAAAAGTTACCTCCTCTAGAAACAATATCACACAGCATAAAGATAAGTAATTCACCAGTATTATAATCGTCATAGGTCTCTACACGATTATAACCGAACGATTTTCCAATACCGCGATTTTCCTCCCATAAGATCTTCGGATCAGCAAATCCAGAGCCATACTCCGTTGTATAATAACCTCCATGTTTTTTGCGAACTTTACCCCAACGGTCATTGATCACAACCTCATCCTTATTCGGAGCATTATTAAACAGCCATGCCAGTAGTGGTTTAGTCTGCCATTTTTCCTCATCCATCCACCAATCTCCATCAGAAAAAATTAATGCAGGCTGATATTTCGTAACTATTTCTTTAAACTGTGGATACATAACTTTATGAATGTAATTGTTAAGCGTTACATCATTACATTCCTTACCTCGTCGGATTGGTTGATCGGTCTCTGGCCACAAGGGGTTAAACCAATCCCAAATCGAATAATACAGCCCCATTTTTAAACCTGCATCTCGCACTGCAGTGTCCAATTCACCGAGCAGATCTCGCTTAGGACCAGATTCAACTGAATTCCACGCCATACCAAAACTTTCGGATGCTTCTTTATTCGGCCATAAGCAATATCCATCATGATGCTTCGAGGTAAGTACTACATACTTAGCACCGCTTTTTTTGAAAACAGTTGCCCACTGATCAGCATCATACATTTCACAGGTAAAGAGTGGTCGAAAGTCTGCATACTCAAAATCTTCACCATAGACACGGTTGTGAAAATCCCGAGTTGCACTACCCTGACTAATTGCCGCTTGATGCTTGCCAGTTTGGTCGCCTTCCTTCGCATGCCAGTACCACTCTGCGTAAGTGCCACGAGTTGAAAATGCTGGCACAGAATAAAGCCCCCAATGTATAAAAATGCCAAACTTTGCATCTGGATACCATTGCGGGGTTTCGCGACTATCAATCGACTCCCAATTCGCTTCATATGGCTTTGCCGATAAAATATTGGCAGGAATGGATCCAGCCAAAGAAGCTAAGAGTACAAATACAGTTACATTAAGAGGGTACATAAATTAATAGGATTTATTTGAAGGTTAATAAATAGCAGTGAATAACGAGCCGATACAGAGTATGCACGAGAATCCATCTAGCCAGAATAGATAAAAGTTACCTCATAATGTCGATTTCTAACTTGCTGGTACTATTGGACAAGGATCGATATTGTAAGACAACTACTAGATAAAAAATTTAAGATTATTGCGCACCTATTGAGCGATTTAATTTTCCAGAAACAAAGCCTTCTGTATCCAGTCGCACATAAGAGAAGCCCAGCGCAATAATCTTTTGCTCTAGTAATTCCCAATGTTCTTTAATCAATTGAATCGCTTCATTAGGAATCTCTACCTGAGCATAGTTTCCATAGTGGCGTACCCGGTTGATAGGAAAACCTGCGTCCTGTATAATTGCCTCGGCAGATTCAATCTGTCGCAGCTTCTCAAAAGTAATTTGCTCCCCATAAGGGACTCTTGAGGAGAGGCACGGGCTGGCTGGCTTATCCCAACAGTCTAAATGAAAAGACTCGGCTAATTCGCGTACGGCATTCTTATCGACACTACAATCGACTAGCGGTGAGCGCACCTCAAATTCCTGTGCTGCTTTTAATCCAGGACGATAATCACTCGCATCATCAGCGTTGGTACCGTTCAGTACCCACCAATCAGGAAACTCGCTCACCATATCTTGAAGCTCATCATAGAGGGAATGCTTACAGTAATAGCACCGATTGGATGGATTATTAAAATAATCAGGGTTTTCCAGCTCACGGGTCTTAATAATCCTTAGTGGAAGGTTAATTCCTAATGCAAACTGCTTACCTGCATCTAAATCAGAGAGCTTTAAACTAGGCGAAGCAGAGATCACTGCTAGTGTGCGTTTTGCACCTAAAAAATGTTTCGCCAAATATGCTACCAGCGAGCTGTCTACTCCTCCTGAAAAAGCCACTAAAGCCCCAGGGCACTTTTTAAACCAGCATTCAAGCTCAGATAACTTTGACATCGTAACGTTGTTAATCATTTGATTTTTATCTGTCAACTTGCGCTTACGAAGTTTTTATCCTAACACATAATTATGGCGACTCTCTTATACCAATGCCCAGCAGGAATCAGCGGCGATATGAATCTAGCTGCGCTGGTCGCTCTTGGGGTAGATCCAACACAGCTAGAATCTGAACTTCGCAAACTGCCCTACTCTGGTTGGTCGCTAGAATTTAAGCAGGATAATCGTCATGGTATTCATGGCTTAAACTGCACAGTAATCGTCGATGAAGAGTCCTCACATACGCATGAATCCAGCGAGTCTGATCATCATAAACATAGAACTTACCGAGAAATCCGCGAAGCAATTGAGCAAAGCGAGATTGCTAAAGCAGTCAAAAGCGACGCTATCGCCTGCTTTAAAGCACTCGCTGAAGCGGAAGCTGCNGTGCATGGAGTGGAGCCTGAAAAAGTGCATTTTCACGAAGTTGGTGCGATCGATTCTATCATCGACATTGTTGGATCTGCAATCGGATGGCATTTATTAGGAGTAGAACGTGTCGTGTGCTCCTCACTCGAAGTCGGTGGTGGCACCGTTCGCTGCGCACACGGCGTCATGCCTGTGCCTGCTCCAGCAACCTCTCGTTTATTAAACGGAGTACCCTTTAGTAGCGGCGCAACCGATAAGGAAACAACCACACCTACCGGAGCTGCCCTGTTAATTGGCAAAGGCTGCGAATTCGCGCAGTCTATCTCAGGGATACAAATACGAGCTGCGATAGCGATAGGACAAAGAGAGGATCCAAATATAGCCAACGCACTCTATGTATCCTTAATCGATGAAGGCAGTAAGTCTAATTTCGATGTCGATCAAGTTTGGGAGGTGGTGACGAATATAGATGATATGACAGCTGAGTCCTTGAGCTTCACTTGCGAGCAATTATTCCACTCTGGCGCGCTAGATGTTTGGCAAACGCCAGCTACTTTCAAAAAAGGACGTCTTGGGTGTAGTTTGCATGCGCTTGCCACGGACACTAATTTATCCCATGTCGAAAACTGCTTACTAAAGTATAGTCGCACCTTGGGATTACGTAAGCAAAAGTGGAGCCGCACAAAATTACCAAGGGAACTGTCAAATGTAGCTACTCCTTGGGGAGATGTGCGGGTAAAAACTGCTACTCTTCCAGATAGCTCTACTCGATACAAATTCGATTTTGATGACTGTGCTACAATTGCTAAAAGCGAAAATCAGACGCTCGCATGGGTGGAAGAAAAAGTGCAAGAGCTTTATTTGAAGCAAACTAAAAAATAAGTATGAACGAACGTGCTATACTAGAGAGCTTGCAAGCTGGAGAAATCGATTTAGAAACCGCAATTTCCAAATTAAAGGGTTACGAAGACTTGGGACATAGCCGTGTAGATATCAATCGTGAAGAGCGAAATGGTGCAGCCGAAGTCATCTACGGAGAGGGAAAGACTGCCGAGCAAATTGAAGCAATCATGCGTAGCATGCAAAAGCTAGAGCAAAACATACTTGTCACTCGCTTAGACTTAGAAAAAGCCGAAATTTTAAACTCTAGCTTCCCTGAGGCAGAGTATTGCGAAACGACTCGCTTGTTGCGTTTGCAATTAAGTACTCCAAAATTAACCAGCAGCAAGATAGCGATCATTTGCGCTGGTACTTCCGATATAAGTGTTGCCGAAGAAGCGCGTCAAACAGCTGAATTTTACGGCAATGCAGTAGAGACTGTCTATGACGCAGGTGTTGCAGGCTTACACCGATTACTTGCTAGCTTAGAGATCATACGAAGTTGCCGTGTTGTCATTGTAGTTGCTGGCATGGAGGGAGCATTGCCCAGCGTTGTTGGTGGCTTAGTCGATGCCCCTGTAATAGCAGTGCCGACAAGTGTCGGCTACGGCTCCAGCTTTGAGGGTCTATCCGCACTATTAGGTATGCTAAATACCTGCGCAAGTGGAGTCAGCGTCGTAAATATAGACAATGGCTTTGGTGCAGGCTTCTTAGCTAACCGCATCAACCGCCTCTAGGCAAGGTGCTGGTCTTTCAGATCGCTCTTGTGGCGAAAGCTGCAGGAAGACTCATAATAACCTGCTCCATGCTGTAGCGCTGCAAGGTCAGGAGATCCCTCTGCATCATTAACAGCATANTGGGCGCGCTGCGGAGCAGAAAATGGCGGCGCCACACATCCTGCCACTGCTTGATCGACGTATTCGAGCTTATCCACACCCACAACATGGCAACAAACTTGCGGGTAACTAAGCGCATATTGCAGAACTTCTTGAACATTGGTCTTTTCGTGCAAATGGGTACGACGGCTTCCACCAAATCCCTTCATTCCTAAAACAGCGATTTCATGCTGCTCACAAAGTGGCATGGTTTCGCTCTCGAAAGCGCGCGATTTTAGCGCTCCTACAATCGAAACAGGCATAAGCGTAGCGTCCCACTTGTAGCCCCCTTCAATTATATCACGATGCACCTTAGGGTCTGTATGTCCGGTAAATCCTGCGTAGCGAATCTTGCCTTGCTGCTTGGCCAATTCAAGAGCCTCTATAGCACCCTCTTTACGATACGCGTCATCCGCATCATTATCACACACATTGTGCATCATCCATAAGTCCAAATGATCGGTTTGTAATCG
>PAAN01000010.1 GCA_002699365.1 Coraliomargarita sp.
GGTGTTTAAACCATCGAAGTCATCGACGGTAATATTGACCGCATTTGCAAATGCTACCACAAGTGATAGTACTATAAGTGTAAGTGTATTTTTCATAATAGGGTAATAAGTTAGGGTATATTTTTAAATTAAAATTATTTGTTACGACGTCTTGTCATTACAGTAGCCATGACAAGAACACCTGTAATTAGAGCGAATGCGCTAGGTTCGGGGACGACTGTACCCGTTACTAGAAAGTTATCAAGCTGGGCACCTGCGGCATTGGTATGATCCAACTTAATTCGAAATGAAGCCTCACCTCCTGCAGGTATCCAACCTGTACCATCGAGAGGAGTACCTATGTTGATTGTAAACTCATTGATGCCATCTGCAATTGTACCAGTACCCATTGGTTTGTTATTAGCAACTACAGTGCCCTCTGCAGCAGTAGCTCCCTTCACAAAGTTACTACCAAAAATAGTACCATCTCCTCTTAAGTACGAGTGTGTATATCCGGTAGGGTTTGCTTGCCCTGGTGCCCGGCGCACATCGAATTCTAGTTTAGTATACTTAAAATCAAGTCCAGTATTATTTACAATACGATAATCAACAACCATTTGGTTAGAAACATTACCAAACTTTAAATAGCTACCGTCAAACCAATCGCCAGACTGTCCAAATGTTGACGTACCAGTGCCATACCCGTCACGACCAACAGATGAAGCGCGATTCGCTTGGTTACCCGAAGCAAGACTACCACCCATGATTAACTCAATATCGCCAGTCGCTCCAGGAGCAACAGCACTAGGCAGCGGAGTACCATCAATTGTACCACTGACATTGATGAACATGTGATTCGCGTTTGTAGAACTATTATTAGCACCCCAATCATCTACACCGACAGAAACAGTTGTTTCAGCTGTAGCTATAAGAGAAGTAGCTAGGAACCCAGCAAGGGGAAATAATAATTTATAAGACATAAGGGGAAACGTACGAATAAACACGTACAGATAAGGGGAATATTTAAAGGTAGNATATAAAAAGATCACTTAATGCAATTTAATGCAAGCAATAATTGCATTAAATTGTGTTACACCGCAGTTACGATAGCTGTATAATTACATAAATAGTTNATTATAATTACTTTATATTAATTTATTAATTACAATTTACTGTATAAATTCTTATTTTTAATGGATATTAGTAACAATTATCTTTAAAAATAAATCTATTCAGACACATATTTTATTCTTTTACGCATACACTCTATGCAGATCTTCACTAAAATATAGTATCTAAACTTATGTCATATCTTGATTGGACAGTAGTCGGTCTTTATTTCTTAGGACTNGTTATAATTGTTAAATGGTCAGCGAAACAGCAAAAGACTACTGCAGACTACTTCCTAGCTGGCCGTCATGCTAGCTGGCTAGTCGTCGGTGCTTCCTTATTTGCTTCTAATATAGGATCTGAACATATCGTTGGACTCGCGGGTAATGGTGCTAGCAGTGGCATGGCAATGGCGCACTGGGAATTACATGCGTGGATTATGATTCTTCTTGGTTGGGTCTTCGTACCGTTTTATTACCGCAGTGGTGTCTACACCATGCCAGAATTCATGGAGCGCCGCTTTGATGCCAAGACTCGTTGGGTGCTCTCTATTGTTAGCCTAACTGCTTACGTATTTACGAAAGTATCAGTAACTGTTTATGCCGGCGCACTAGTCTTTATGACACTACTGCCGGATACCTTTGGCTCTCCAGACAATGCCTTCTGGGTAGGAGCAATCAGCACAGTAGTACTCACTGGAGTCTATACAATATTTGGGGGTTTACGGGCGGTACTCTACACAGAGGTGGCTCAAGCAGTCGTCCTATTGATTGGTTCTTTCTTTATTACTTGGCTCGGTCTNAGCCAATTAGGTGGCTGGTCAGAACTTAAGCAGTTAGCAGGCGCAGCCAAAGAAGACTTTGCCCTGTGGAGACCCTTGGTGCAGGAAGGTATCCCATGGTGGAAGAATCCTGATTTCCCATGGCTTGGTGTTATGATCGCGTCGCCTGTTATCGGCATCTGGTATTGGTGCACCGATCAATATATCGTACAGCGCACCCTTGCTGCAAAGAGTTTAACCGATGCGAGACGTGGAGCTCTCTGGGGGGGCTTCTTAAAGGTCTGGCCAGTACTTATCTTTTTAGTGCCTGGTATGATTGGCTGGGCGCTGCATCAAAANGGCTTAATTGCGATACCCCTGCGCGACGATACTAGTATTGATGGAGACCAAGTTTTTGCTACAATGGTCGCAGAGCTTCTTCCCGTTGGATTGCGCGGCNTGGTAGTGGCAGGTTTACTCTCCGCACTCATGAGCTCGCTAGCTTCTTTGTTTAATTCCTGCGCCACGCTNTTTACCAAAGATATTTACGAAAAGCTACAACCTGGAAAATCCGAAAGCCACTACGTGCAGATTGGCCGCTTAGCTACATCAATAGTAGTCATTGCTGGGNTAATNTGGATACCACTTATGAAAGCGATGGCAGGTGGTGGAATTTATAAATACCTACAAAGCGTACAAGGCTATTTAGCGCCACCGATTACCGCAGTCTTTTTACTTGGATTGTTTTGGAAGCGAATCAACGCTACTGGAGCCTTCTGGGGAATGGTCATTGGCTTCATNCTTGGNCTTTTTAAACTATCTGTAGAGGCGATACAANCTAGAGGAGGTATTACAAATGGCGCACTTGCTGCTATCGCTGAATTTAACTTTCTCTACTATTCTGGGGTCCTATTAATTATCAGTGTACTTATTATAATTGGACTTTCATTCGTAACAGCAAAACCGAAGAACCATAAAACCGAAGGTCTAACTTGGACAAGCCTCACTCAAGACGATCATAAAGCGATACGAGAGAGTTGGAACTGCTGGGATGTGATGGGTACAATCGTTATCCTCGCTTGCGTACTTGGCATCTACATATACTTCAGTTTTTGGCTATAGATTAGGCTCCCACTGAATTAATTAAGCTCTTTCCTGTCATCGCAGTCGGCTTCTCTAATCCCATTAATTCAAGGATGGTTGGTGCAATGTCTCCCAATGCGCCACCCTCAGTTAGAGTGGCATGCTTGAGCGCCTCACTGTAAACAACGACTTCTACTGAATTGAGCGTATGGGCAGTGTGCGGACCTTCCCTCTCAAAGCTCCATAATTGATCCGAGTTTCCATGATCTGCAGTTATTAGTGCCGCACCTCCCGCAGCAGAAATTGCAGACAATAAATCACCGACACATTCATCTACTATTTCACAAGCCTTCACGCAGGCTTCAACCACGCCTGTGTGACCCACCATATCAGGATTTGCGAAATTAANGACAATTAGCCCATACTTGCCCGATCGAATTGCTTCCAAGCATGCGTCACGAATTTCATACGCAGACATTTCCGGCTTTTCATCATAAGTGACACAATCTTTACGACTGGGTATTAACTCGCGATCTTCTCCCGGAAATGGATCTTCTCGGTAATCATTAAAGAAAAAGGTAACNTGNGGAAATTTTTCTGTCTCAGCGCAGCGAAACTGCGAAATACCCAATTGCGACAAATAGCCACCAAGAATGCCCTCCATTTTAGGAGGCTTTTGAAAAACTACATTCGAGCATAAGCCTACCTGGTATTCACTTAAAGTCGCAAAATAAAGATCTAGTTTTTCGCCGCGCTCGAAACTTGTGAATTCCTCTTCAATAAAAGCGCGGGTCAACTCGCGCGGGCGGTCTCCTCGGAAATTAAAAAATAGCACCGAGTCGCCGTTCTTTATAGTGGCGACAGGTTCCCCATCGTCCGCTAAGATAAGTGATGGTGGGCAAAATTCGTCACCCTTTGTTCCAGAAGTCTCAGGACTGTCGTATTGCGCCTGTATTGCATCACAAGCAGAGCTAAAAGTCTTTCCNATAGCTCGNCCAGTTAAACAATCATACGCGCGTTGTACTCGGTCCCAGCGATTATCACGGTCCATTGCCCAATAACGACCGGTGACAGATGCAATTTCACCAACACCTAATGCAGCCATCTGTGCCTCGGCTTGTTCAATAAATGTTTTTCCAGTGAAGGGTCCTGTATCTCTGCCATCTGTGAAGGCATGCAGATATACTTTTTCAATACCCTCTTGCTTGGCTATTTCAATTAAGCCGTAAAGATGATCAAGCATCGAGTGTACTCCTGCATCAGAGACAAGTCCCATAAAATGTAGTGCTGTACCTTTATTTTTGGCATGCGATAAAGCCTTCTGTAGTGCAGGGCTCTCCTTTACCGAACCGGTCTCAATGCCCTTGTTAATTCGTACTATTTCCTGATCCACAACACGGCCGGCGCCGATGTTTTGGTGACCCACTTCGGAGTTGCCCATAATGCCTTTTGGTAAACCAACCGCTAGTCCACTCGCATGGATCTCGGTACGAGGGTATTGCGCAGTTAGCTCGTCAGCAATAGGTGTATTGGCTAACTTTACGGCATTGTAAGCATCGTATGAGGCGTCATGATTTTCCCCCCATCCATCACGAATAATTAGAACTACAGGCTTATGTATATCGGACATAAATAAGAATATTGATTAAAATAAGAAATTGAACTGAGCGAGCCCAGAAAGCGTTACAACTAAAACATAAAGTAATAACAACATTAGCCCTTCACGGCGGGTTACAAGGCAACTGTTTTTAAACAAACACAAAAGTAGAATAGATAAGAATAAAAGGCATGGGAACTCTACAAAAAACAGGCGCTCATCAACTTTGATTGTACTAATAGTTGCGACACTTCCACCTATTAGCATTAGATTAAATAAATTAGACCCTATAATGTTTCCTGCACAAAGGTCAGCATGCCCAGAACGAACTGCCGCTACAGATGCTGCTAATTCTGGTAAGCTAGTACCTATTGCAACAATCGTAAGTCCCACAAAAAGATCACTAGCACCCATGCGCGAAGCAATCACCACGCTAGACTGTACAAGGAAATCGGCACCAAGCGCAAGTAATCCACCCCCAAGAACTACTAGTAGTATTGCTTTAGGCGTGGAAACTTTTGAAATTTTGCGAGATCCAATTGTGGAAAGACTTGCATTTTTTCTCTTTTCAAGATTTGCACCACGCACGACGTAGACTAAATAAGCAACTGTGAGTGAAAGCAGAAATATACCCTCTATTTGACTGTACCCACCGANTGCAAATACGGTAAAAAGTATTGTCACTAGAATTAAAAAAGGAACTTCGCGACGAATAAGGCGTTGCTGAATACTTAGTGGAGCAATCATAGCAGCAATGCCCATGATGAGCCCAATATTAGCAATATTACTACCCAATATATTACCGAGCGCTAGATCTGGACTCGTTCTTGCTGCAATAAGAGAGGTTGCCATTTCGGGCATTGAGGTAGCCACTGATATTACTGTAAGTCCAACGACAACAGGGTTGATATTACTATTAACCGAGATAGACGCCGCCCCGGAAGTTAATAAATCACCGCCATATGCAAGCGCCGCAAAACCAACTACAAGAAGTAATATAAGCAGCCAAATCGGAGAAGCCACTACGGGAAGATGTATTATTGCTAGAAGCATGCTTTAAAATAGAGCAAGAAAGTAACTTTAATTCGCACAGCGAGTTAAATCGTCACAACCCGAGTAATCAGGCGTAGAAAGAAATTTATTCTTCAGTACCGACATCGCTTATCGGAGATACCCGATCCAAGCAAAACTCTTTACGACTTAGCGCCACATAGTGGGTACCAATATCAATCTGATCACCGGCCCATACACGATTACCTTCAGAATCCAGACGAGCGTTCATCGTCGCCTTTTTGCCAGAGCGGCAAATCGTTTTGATTTCAATAAGTTCATCTGCCCAAGCAAGCAGGTATTTACTCCCTTCGAAGGGCTCACCCTGAAAATCTGTGCGGATGCCGTAACACAAAACAGGAATGTCTAAACGATCTGTAACTCTAGATATTTGTAATACTTGTAGGGGTGTTAAAAATTGTGCCTCATCAATTAAAATGCAGTGAATCTTATCACTGGACTGAGCGCTTTGCACCTGATCATATAAATCATCCTCATTTGAAAAGACAGTTGCCTGACGAGTCAGGCCAATTCGTGAGGAGACCATGCCAACACCATCACGATTGTCTAGCTTCGGAGTGAAGACCAAGACGCGCATACCCCGCTCTTCATAATTGTGCGCGGATTGTAAAAGTGTGGTGCTCTTACCTGCATTCATTGCTGAATAATAGAAATATATTTTAGCCATATTTAACTACCACTTGATTTATTTGTATTGCTTACGATTTACCAATTACTCGCCATATGGAATCCAAATATTCTTCACTTCCGTTGCTTGACGAAGGAATACTTTACCAGTGCCTTGTTTTGGGTCAGTCCAATCCCTATCCAAGCCATTATTGACCCATGTACGCTTCAAATTAGTAACAGATGCACGCTCAATGCTAGCAGAGTGGTCATCACTGCCAAAATACCACAAAGCGTCCACTTCCATGTGACCGGACAAGCTATCCACTACATCGCTATGAGTTGCTGTAACGATGTTGACGACTCCGGCAGGCAAATCTGAAGTTTCTAACACCTGGTATAAATCAGTTGCAGAAAGTGGGTACGCCTCCGAGGGGACAATTACACAGGTGTTGCCCATCGCTATAGCAGGAGCTAGTATTGAGATAAGGCCAAGCAGGGGTGATCGATCGGAACAGAAAATACCAATAATTCCTACCGGTTCATGCATCGCTATAGCCATACCTCTTACGGGAACCCCATGTGCAGCACCATCGTATTTATCCGCCCATGCAGCATAGGTAAATAGCCTATCAATTGACTGCTCTACCTCCCCCATAGCTACTTTCTTGTTCACGCCATTCATAAGCGCTATGCGTCCTGCAAATTCTTCTCGCCTAGC
Source organism: Coraliomargarita sp. (assembly GCA_002699365.1). Lineage (GTDB taxonomy): Bacteria > Verrucomicrobiota > Verrucomicrobiia > Opitutales > Coraliomargaritaceae. Next base: position 6,928 of record PAAN01000010.1, read on the forward strand.
CGATAAATTCTCTGCGATGTAATAAAGGATCTGACCGCGTAAGTGAGCTGTTGATTTAGACCAAGAGCGCGCAGCATGTGCAGCCTCCACCGCATTACGAATATCCTTACGATTACCCTGCCCAACCAATCCAAGTTGTTTACCGCTAGAAGAGTAAACTGGCATTGAATATCCACTATCTGGTCGCATTTGCCGCCCACCTATAAATAGCTTGGGGGTACGATCGATACCTACTTCGTTTGTCTCTACCGCTTCTGCAATTCGCTTTGTGCTGATCGCTTTAATTTTTTTCGACGGCTGATGTATACTACGNGCATACGCATACAAACCTTCCCAGCCACCTTCTCGCCCAAAACCACTCTCTCGGCGACCGCCAAACCCTGCAGCAGCATCAAATTGATTAGTGGTATTAATCCATGCCACTCCACATATAATTTTGGGAGCTATATCTAAGGCTAGATTTATATTTTCAGTCCAAATCGAAGCAGCCAAACCATAACGAGTATTATTCGCCAATGCTACTGCTTCTGTAGGAGTACGAAAAGTTGTACCTACCAGCACTGGACCAAAAATTTCTTCCTGCATTAAGCGGCAGGCAGGGTCGACTTCAGAAATAAATGTGGGTGGATAAAAACTTCCATCTTCTGGGCAATTAATGGCTGCTACATGGGAATTTCCGCCTTCCTTCAAACCTTCATCAACCAAACGATGAATTGAGTCCAATTGAGCAGGATCAACGATAGCTCCTATATCGATCGATTTGTCTAAAGGATCCCCCATACGTAATTTATCCATGCGTGCCCGCAATTTTCGATGGAATACTTCGGCCACACCTTCTTGCACAAATAAGCGTGATCCGGCACAACAAACTTGCCCTTGATTGAGCCAAATTGCATCGACCAAGCCTTCAACCGCGCTATCTATGTCGGCATCATCAAATACTATATAAGGTGACTTGCCACCTAGCTCCAGAGTTATCTCCTTACCTTGTCCGGCAATTGCCTGACGTATGTGGCGACCTACCGCAGTAGATCCAGTAAACGCAACTTTATCAATGCCAGTATGCGTAACAATCTTCTCCCCCACAGTTCCATCTCCGGTCAAGATATTGACGACACCGTTGGGCAAACCAGCTTCTTTACAAATTTCTGCAAAAAGTAGTGCACTTAGCGATGTATACTCGGCAGGCTTCAGTACGACTGTGTTGCCCATAGCCAGCGCTGGGGCAATTTTCCAAGCCAACATTAATAGTGGAAAATTCCAAGGAATCACCTGCCCAGCAACTCCAAGGGCCTTGTATTCAGGCATTTCATCTGCAATTATTTGAGCCGCTCCTGCATGAAAATAAAAATGGCGTGCCACAAGAGGTACATCAATGTCGCGGCTTTCACGAATTGGCTTACCATTATCCAATGTCTCGAGTACAGCAAACAAGCGTGCATGCTTCTGCACAAGCCGCGCTATAGCGTACAAATATTTAGCTCTCGCTGGACCTCCAATTGACTCCCAACTACCCTGTGCTGCACGAGCTGCAGCTACAGCAGTATCGACATCCACTTGCTCTGCTTGGCATAGATGAGCGAGTAACTCCTTATTGGCAGGGTTGTGCGACTTAAAGGATGAACGCCCTTTAGGCTTGATAAAATCTCCATCGATAAAGAGTCCAAAATCGCCTCGGTGAGCAGCTACCCAGTCAAGAGCTGGTTGAGGACTTTCTGGAGCTTGTCCGTAGTCCATTGTTTCTAATATATCAGTAACTTTCATAACTTATCCTATCGCATGGCGATGTGAGGCCGAATAGTGGCCAGATGCATGGTGCTCGAGCTGGCGCTCTATATCACCAAGTAGACTAGATGCTCCAAAACGAAATAAATCAGGCTGTAACCAACGTATACCTAATTCTTCTTTAATTAAGGAAAGATAATTTAGTGAATCCTTAGCCTTTGATATGCCACCTGCTGGTTTGTAGCCAATATAAATACCAGTTCGATCATAGTAATCACGAATTTGACGGATCATCGTAAGACTCACCGGTAGAGTTGCATTAATACCTTCCTTGCCCGTCGATGTCTTAATAAAATCAGCTCCAGCCATCATACATATTAATGAGGCTCTAGCTACATTACGCAAGCTACCTAATTCGCCTGTTGCTAGAATCGCCTTCATATGAGCTCCTTGGCAGGCGGCGCGAAAGGCTTGTACCTCATCATATAAGGATTTCCAATCCTGCGAGAGTACATGCCGGCGAGAAATTACAATATCGATCTCCCTTGCCCCCGCTTTAACGGACTGCGTAATTTCAGCCAAACGCAATGAATATGGCGAAAGCCCAGCCGGAAATCCTGTAGAAACTGCTGCCACAGGAATGTCAGTTCCACTTAGCGCTTCCACTGCTGCAGGTACCATTTCATGATAAACGCATATGGCTGCGGTACGGACCATATCAGGATCAATATCTAGACGATCTAATAATTCATGGCGCACTGGCATACTTGCTTTTCTGCACAAACGCCTGACACGTGCTTGGGTATCATCGCCAGAAAGAGTGGTTAAGTCGATACAGCTTAGAGCTTTGACTAACCATGCAACTTGATGATTTTTTTTAATAGAGCGCCTACCTGGTAGAGTTTTGCAGCGACGCTCGATTGCCGAAGTATTCGCTTGCACCGATAGAACCCAATCAAGATCCAGTGGCTGTCCAGCATTACGCTCTAATGAATTCATGGTAATAATAATACGATTAGACCAACAGATTGATATCTTTACTTTGACTTGCAAGACCTGAACCAAGTTCTGATTGCTTGACAGAGAGGATCAAAAAACCACACTCGCGCGATTTTCTAAAAGCTTCGGTCTCGTATCGGAACTAAATCATGGCTAAGGATCTCAAAAATACACTTAATTTGCCACAAACTCGCTTCCCTATGAGGGGAGATCTGGTTAAGCGTGAACCTGCGCGCATGCAGCATTGGCAAAATAGTGATCTTTACTCAAAAATTGAGCAAAAAAATAATGCTGGTCCGAGCTTCATCTTGCACGATGGACCCCCATTCACCAATGGTGATCTTCATCTAGGACATGCCCTGAACAAAACACTAAAAGATACAATCCTTCGTTACAAACGAATGCAGGGATTCCATGCACCTTATGTGCCTGGCTGGGATAGCCATGGCTTACCAATTGAGCATAAAGTTTCAAGAGAACTACAAAAAAAAGGACGCACTGATTATACTCCAGTTGAGGTGCGTGAAGCTTGCGCTGCATTTGCAGATAAGTATCGGCAAATTCAAACGGAACAATTTCAGCGCTTAGGGGTTCTAGCTGATTGGAAAAATGAATACTGGACCATCCACCCACAGTACGAAGCCACCGAACTAGAAACCTTTGCTAGTTTTGTTGAGCAAGATTTAGTGTATCGATCCAAAAAACCAGTCTATTGGTCTATACCGTGTGCTACCGCACTAGCCGAAGCGGAAATTGAATATCGAGAGCACACTAGTATTTCCGTCTATGTTAAGCTCCCCTTAAGCGATTTAGCATGCCAAAAGCTACATCTAAGTGAAGCAAGTACTTCAATATTAATATGGACAACCACTCCATGGACATTGCCGGCCAACCTCGCAGTAGCGATCAACCCTACTATTGAATATGTGGCAATCGATAGCTCTAAGGGTACTCTAATTATTGCTACCGAATTGCTTGAAGAGGTCACTAAAGAATGTCAGCTAGAGGAGGTTCAAATAGTCGCTACTTTCTCTGGAGAGCAACTCGTTGGTTTAAATGCACAGCATCCTTTCATCGATAGAATATCACCAATTTTAAGTGCAGAATATGTAACCACTGAAAGCGGCACTGGTTGCGTTCATACAGCCCCGGGGCATGGATTAGATGATTACATCACTGGTATAAATAACGGATTAGAAGTTTATTGTCCGCTCGACGACAAAGGATGCTACATTGATGATGGTCAAGTGCCCTCCGACCTAGTTGGATTATCAGTCCTTGATAATAGCGATGGCAAGCCCTCCGATGCGACTATTGGAGTACTTAGGATTTTAGCCGCTAATGCTAGCTTAATAGCCAAGAAAAAAATTCAACACAGTTATCCTCACTGTTGGCGGTCTAAAACACCCGTAGTTTTTCGCGCTATGGATCAATGGTTTATTTCCTTAGATAAAGGAGGTGATCGCAAGCGAGCAATCGATTGCCTAGAAGACGTCAATTTCATCCCAGATTGGGGTGAAAACCGAATCCGTGCTGCGCTAGAAAACCGCCCTGACTGGTGTATTAGTCGCCAGCGCACTTGGGGCGTACCGATTCCAGCATTTTACGATACCGATGGAACTGCTTATATGGATGCTGCTGTTATTCGTGCAATAGCAAACAAAGTTGCTTCGGTTGGCACTAACTTATGGTTCAAACAAAGTGCAGCTGAGATACTTAAAGGAATTAATGTACCCAGTAATTGGCCGAGCGCTGCATCTCTGACCTGTGGATCAGATACACTGGACGTATGGATCGACTCTGGCAGCTCGCACCGAGCAGTACTGCAAAAGCGCAGTAATCTTAGCTGGCCTGCAGATCTTTACTTAGAGGGTTCTGATCAGCACCGCGGATGGTTTCAAAGCTCACTATGGACTGCTGTGATAGCAGATAAATCAGCCCCCTACAAAAATTTACTAACTCATGGATTTGTAGTAAAAGAAGATGGTACAAAATTATCAAAAAGTGATGGTGCTGCGAGGCCACTGAATGAGTGGATTCAAGTCTATGGCGCTGATATTATTCGGCTTTGGATTTGCTCTCAAGATTATCGTGGCGATGTGCCTGTTTCTGATAATATCGTTAAAAATGTAGCCAATAATTATCGTAACATACGCAACACTTTACGCTACCAAATTGGTAGCCTCTATGACTTTGATCCCAATAAAGATTCGCTTGCGCTGCACGAGCTACACCCTGTTGATAAATGGGCGCTCAATGAATTAGGAAAATTAGTCACTGAAGTAACGAGAGCCTACGATGCATACGAGTACCATCGCGCATTTAAAGAATTTATTGACCCATTTTGCTCGAACACCCTATCGGCGACTTACCACGACATTCTCAAGGACCGTTTGTATACCTGCGCACCAAACGATCCACTAAGACGCTCGTCACAAACCGCAATCGCCATCATATTTGATGTCTTCACTCGCCTTGTCGCACCACTACTTCCATTCACCGCAGATGAAGCTTGGAGTTATGCTAAAAATGATAGCGATTTTACTACAGAATCTATCGCCTTAGAAGCGTGGCCACAAGTCGACCCAAAATGGAATAATCCTGAAATTGCGAATGACATTAATTCGATAAGAAAGTTCTTAGTCGAAAATATTAACGAGCCGCTCGAAGCACTACGCCAAAGCAAAGTTATTGGCCAAAGCCTGGATGCAAAAGTCATAATTACAGGTAACCAATCGGACTCCGATTTCAAATTACTACAAAAATATGCAGCCGATCTGCCCGAACTTTTTATAATTTCTCAAGTTGAACTAATTCATTCACCAGATACTCCAAAAATTCAAGTGGCAGTAGCGCATGCAGATGGCGTGCGGTGCCCTCGTAGTTGGCGCTGGGTATCGAAACTAGTTAGCACAAAAGAATGGGGTAAAGTATCACCACGTTGCGCAGAAGCACTTAATTTTGAATCAAAATAATAATCTAAAACTCTAACATTTGAAGCAATCATGGCTAAAAAGAAAACAACTACAAAAAAAGCTGCTAAAAAACTACCTACTAAGAAAGTAGTTAAAAATGTACCTGCTAAAAAAGCTGTTAAGAAAGTAACAAAAAAAGTAGCTACTAAGAAAATAGCAACAAAAGCAAAACCGAAAAAGGTGGCTAAAAAAGCAATTAAAAAGAAGGCAGGATCCAATACTAAGCCTAGTGCAGTCGAAAAACTAAACAAAGCTTCTGTGGCTCGCAGTGAGACAGCAAATACTGATGACAAAAAAGGTGCTCTAGTGGCTTTTTCAATCGATGATGTTGAAGCATTAGTTGCCTCTAGAAAGGTGGAGGAAAAACCTGAGCAAAAGAAAAGAGTTAAAAAAGTCGCAACTCCTAAGAAAAAGACAAGCTCTCCTACCATTAAGGAGAAGCCACAAAAGAAACGAGTTCTTGGGGCAGCATCCTTAGCAGACATTCTTGGATTCAATCCAACTGAAAAGAAAAGAGATACCACTTTAGAGACTGAATCTATTCCTAAAAAATGGCAAAAATTCTATAAGTTACTCATCAGTCTTCGCCAGCATGTCCAAGAAGAAATCGAACTACACACAGCAGATACATTAAAACATTCCAGTCGTGAAGACTCAGGTGATCTAGCAAACTACGGAAATCATCAAGCAGATGCTGGCACAGATACCTTTGATAGAGATTTTGCCCTAAGCCTTGTCTCTAGCGAACAGGATGCATTAAATGAAATTGAAGAAGCTATTCTTCGCATAAAAGACGGAACATATGGAATTTGTGAAGTGACCGGAAAACCAATTAAAAAAGAACGGCTTACTGCAGTCCCCTTTGCTCGATACTCATTGGAAGGACAAAAAGAATATGAGAAAAATATGCGCCGCAAAACGGAGCGCACTGTAGGTGGTATTTTCACAGATACCAGTGATGCACCTAAAATTACCTCAGATGACGATGAGTAATTATCGACGATGAAATCGTAGACCAAGTTATCTATATTCCAACCTAATTCTAATTATTAAGTATTTCCAGTCTTCCATTTAATGTCCTTTAAAAGTAGAGTCAGTCCCTACAAATGGCTACTTGCTATAGCGCTTATTACATATGCGCTCGATCAAGCTTCAAAATTATGGATAAGTACTCTTTTGCCGCTGGGGAGTTATTGGCAGCCTAACTCCATAGAGATATTAAATGGTTTCCTATATATCGTGCATATAGGAAATGAGGGAGCAGCTTGGGGTATGTTTTCTGGGCATGGAAATTGGCTGGCAATTTTCGCTATTGGAGCGCTGATAGCTATCTATTGCTTACGAGAAAGCTTAGAGTTAAAACGACCTATCATCCAGATCTCTTTTGGGTTACTTATTGGAGGTGTGCTCGGTAATTTAACCGACCGTATTATGCACGGTCATGTTATTGACTTTATCGATATACACTTACCTTTAAATATTCCTTATTTACTAGAAGGGGGACGCTACCCAGCATTTAATGTTGCAGATTGTGGTATCGTGATCGGTGTGTTCGCCTACACACTAATGAGTGCTTTTTCGAAACCATCAGGTCTTAAAGAATCAACCTAAGTACCTTTTCCACAACGCTCACCCATAAGCGCATATACCTCTATTCCCTGCTCGGAGTACTTTAACAAGTCGGCATCAAACTGGATCGTACCTTTTTTGAAAAGTGTAACTACACAAGACCCACCAAAGGAGAAAAATCCTTTTTCCTCTCCCCTTTCAATAGTTCCTAAGGAAAAAGTTTGATGGATACCTCCAACACAGGTCGCTCCAACCTCAAACATCAATACCTCCCCAAATTCTTCGGATTTAATAACTGTACGTGTGCGCCGGTTCTCCCAAAGAATTGATAATTTTCGCCGTAGTGCTAGCGGGCTTACCGAGCGCAAACTACCTGATAACAAAACGCAATCGCTAGCTTGACCAGATACGGGAAAATGAAACCGGTGATAATCAACTGGGCACAATCTAGAAATTAACATTGCCCCGCCCTCATAGGCAGAGGACATGGCAGAATCTTCTACAAAGCTTGCTACATCGAAATGCTGTCCTTTGATGTAGAAGCCATCACATATCGAAATATCAGAAATTGCTAAATGACGACCATCTGCGGGGAAACTCGCTATGCCATCCTCTTTAACAATGGGGCGAGCACATTTTTTTAATTGGCGATAAAAAAATTCATTAAATGAAGCGTAACTATCAACTGAAGCGGCGAAATCCTCAGTTTTTATAGAATAATCACTAATAAACGGCCCTATTTTAGAACGGCTCTTCGGACGATTCATGCGCCATCCGTACCAGCGCGAAAACCATAATCTCTTAACTGCCAAAGCAACAGTCAAACGACCCAAGCAATTACCATATGCCCAGCGAAGAAAGCTTTCGCCATAAACCGACTCTTTTTCAATCATACCACTAGCACGGTTGTAGTATGAAATAGGAATATCGTATTTTTTTAAGAACGGCATTATCTAATAATAAAGAACAAAAAATAAATTAGGTAAATTCATTTCCTCTGGAACCAATCGAAAGCCCCACCCAAACCGCCAAAAAACCAAACCCTACACTTGCTGCTGCATAGATTCCAGCCTGTAGTCCACCAACATCTTGAAGCAGAGTAAGTACCTGCCAACTAAAAGCTGAGAAAGTAGTGTATCCTCCACAAAAACCAGTTATCCAGAAATGCTGTGTAAGCGGATTAATCTCTTTATCCCTTAGCCCAGACCAAAGGCCTGTCAAGTAACCCAATAAAAAAGATCCGCTTATATTAATGCACAAGGTCATCACTGGAAAGTTGCTCCAACCTAACTGAAGATATGATATATCCAATAAATATCGAATAGACCCACCTATTGCGCTGCCGAAGCCAATCCATAGAATCTGCATCAAAATTGAGACCCCTCTCTAATTAAATAGCCACCTAGTATACAAATCATACACAGTGACGTAGATCCGAGTATATTCCAAGCAACTACCCGCCATCTTCGCTGTGAAGCCAAAGTGAGATTCTGTAAGCTGAAACTAGAAAATGTAGTTAACCCACCACAAAAACCAACAACGCCAAAACAATACGCTGGAGAAATTAAAAATTGGGTTGAAATAGCTCCTATCATGAATCCAAGCAAAAAACTTCCTGTTATGTTAACTGTTAATGTACCCAAAGGAAAAGCATCTCCAAAAATTCGAGATACTGCAGTAATGATAAGATAGCGAACGACTCCTCCGAAGGCAGAACCTAGAGCGACATAAAAAATTAACACCCGACAACGATTGGAAGAAAATCCGCTCTTGTAAAGCGATCAAATCAACTAGAATTTTAAATAAAGATAGAAAATTAGACCTTGATCTTTATTGCGTAGAAGCATTTATTCCTGCGCTTTCCCTTTTAACAATAGCCGAAAATGACACAACATAACAGTTTCAAAGCCTCCGCAGGAGGTGGTAAAAAAAATCGCACTGTACTCAAGCGCTTCGAGCGAGTGGATCTGCTTAAAAAGCGCGAGCAATGGAAAGACGGTGATCGAGTAATTGGACTAAAGAAAACTTTGCCTGAGGCCTAAAAGTCACAATAAAACTGCACTATTTATGCATAGCCTCTCCTTTGAAGGAGGGGCTTTTTTGTATACAAATTAAAGATTTATAAATCAGGTTGCACGACTGTCCACAAAAGTAAAATATAACTCTATTATTTTCTGCTTATAAATGAAAAAGTTATATCTACTCGACGGCATGGCGCTCGCATATCGTGCTCATTTTGCATTGATTCGCAGTCCAATATATACCTCCAAGGGTTTCAACACTTCCGCTATCTTCGGGTTCACTAGCACGCTCATAGAATTAATTACCAAGCAAAAACCCAGTCATCTAGCAGTTGTTTTTGATACATCAGCTCCCACCCAGCGGCACATTTTACACCCAGATTACAAAGCAAACCGCGAAGCTATGCCTGAAGACCTAAAGGCAGCGATGCCTCACCTAGATCGTATCACTTCAGCCTTTGGCATACCTGTACTTAAGCTTGATGGCTATGAAGCTGACGATATCATAGGTACTCTAGCGCATCGTGCTCAAACTGAAGGATTTGATCAAATATTCATGGTCACCCCAGATAAGGACTTTGGTCAACTCGTCACCGATAAAATAAAAATGTATCGCCCGGGTCGAAAAGGCGATGGCGGCGAAATATTAGGAGAACAAGAAATCAAAGATAAATGGGGCATTGCACGAGTCGATCAAGTCATCGACATGCTCGGACTCTGTGGCGATACAGCTGATAACATACCTGGTATACCTGGTATTGGTCCTAAGAGTGCGGAGAAACTACTAGCAAAATACGATACTGTAGAAGGACTGCTTTCAAACATCTCTGAATTGAAAGGTAAGCAACAAGAAAAAGTACGTGATCATGCTGACATGGCACGACTCTCCAAAAAGTTAGCAACTATACAACTCGACGTGCCGATAGATATTAATTGGGAAGAGGTAGCACTAGTGAAGCCATCTAGTGATACACTTGTGCCACTATTCAATGAGTTCGAGTTTCGAACCTTAGCTAAACGAATCTTTGGAAGTGAATTCTCCGTAACCAAAGCGACCAATGATCTTATATTGCAAAGCCAGGAGGAAGACATTCGTAACGACAAGAGCCAACTAGAGCTCATTCCAGATCTAAAGTATAAAAAACTTGAAGATATTAAGACTAACTATCGCATTATTAATGACTCCAAATCACTGAATGAACTAGTTGCCAACTTAACGAAAGCTGGCCAATTCGCATTTGATACAGAAACCACTTCATTAAATCCTAGAGTCGCTAAGCTAGTAGGCATTTCATTTTCTTCACAGGCTTCAAATGGTTGGTGGGTGCCTGTAAGTGATGCAGCATTGGTAGCACTGCGCCCAATTTTTTCAAATCCAAATCTAGTAAAAATTGGTCATAACTTGAAATTTGACTTAGCTGTACTAGCAGTCAACAAATGCCCAGTAATGGGTCCTTGCTATGACACAATGATAGCGCACGCACTAATAGACCCAAACCAAAGACACGGTCTAGATACGCTAGCGGAAGACCATCTTAAATATACTACTATACGGTTTAACGAACTTTTACCGAATGCAAAAAAAGACGAGCCCATCGACTACTCAGAAGTCAGTCCGCAAGCCCTTGCTAACTATGCAATAGAGGATGCAGATATCACTTGGCAACTCTGGCAAAAATTCGCGCCAAAACTTAAGTCCAGTGGCCAAGCAAACGTTTTTTATGAAATAGAAACGCCACTATTACCAGTACTAGTCGAAATGGAGAACGAAGGTATTGAGATCTGCGAACTCACACTAAAAAATATTGGTGCCTCATTTGAAAATCAAATCACTCATTTGCAAGAAGCGGTTTTTAGAGAGGCTGGACAAGAATTTAATCTAAATTCTCCCAAACAACTTGGCACAATTTTATTTGATGAGCTCCAACTAGTCGACAAGCCAAAAAAAACGAAAACCGGGCAGTATGCTACGAATGAACAGGTGCTTTCGACACTTTCTAAACAGCATACAATCGTAGCGAACTTGCTCGAATATCGCCAACTAACGAAACTTAAAAGTACCTATATAGATGCACTTCCTAAGGCAGTGGATCCAGTAAGTGGACGTGTGCACACTCACTACGGGCAGGTACAAACTGCAACAGGCAGATTGACCTCGAATGATCCAAATTTACAAAATATACCAGTTCGTAGCACCCATGGTCGAAATATTCGCAAAGCATTTATCGCGCGCAAAGGATGGAAACTTTTAGCAGCCGATTATTCTCAAATTGAACTGCGCATCCTAGCAGCTCTAACAAAAGACGATGGTCTACTTAGCGCATTTCGAAAAGGTCAGGATATTCATACAGCCACAGCTGCTAAAATTTTCGAATGCCCACCCCAGCAGATCACTCGTGACCAACGTAGCACTGCTAAAATGGTCAATTTTGGTATTCCTTATGGGATTTCAGCATTCGGCCTATCTCAGCGACTAGGAACCGTATCACGTAGCGAAGCACAAGATATAATTGATAGCTACTTTGCTCAATTTCCAGGTATTGCTGGCTATATGGACGCGCAACAAGCAAGTGCTCGCGAGCATGGTTATGTTGAAACCATATGCGGGCGCCGCAGATACTTGCGTGATATTCATTCAAATAATGGGACTATTCGTGCAGCTGCAGAGCGCAATGCCATCAACATGCCCATACAAGGAACAGCCGCTGATATGATTAAAATCGCAATGGTTCGCATACAAAATACAATCACTAAAAAAGAGCTTAGTAGTCGCATGTTGCTTCAAGTTCACGATGAGCTCATATTTGATATGGACCCTAGCGAAGAAGCTATTTTACGTACAATCATAACTAAAGGCATGCAAGGAGCTCTAGAAGCGCTGGAGTGCCCAATAGAGATAGACATCGGCATAGGCGATAATTGGCTGCAGGCTCATTGACCCTCTTTACAGTAACATCATATTTAATAAGCTACTATTACAGAAACATGGATAAAAGTGAAAAACGCAAACAGGCTTGGATAGGAGATGCTGTTCTCGCCCTTTTCGCGCGTGAATGGATCCTATCAGAGCCATCCATTACTGCAGCTAATAGGGCCACTACATTTGTGCAAATGACTTCCAATCAATTTTTATCCGCACTTGGTGAACCAACTGCAATGGAGGCAGAAATAGGACAAATTTATCAAAAAGAGGGGCTTCATGCAGCCTTTGCATTGATAAATAAAAAATTTGTTCCGGTATTTAAAAAACAGCAAAAAAACCGTTTAAAAAATAGCGGTAACTACCGTAATAAAAATAATTCTTAAGCGCGTTCAGGCCGTGGAAAAAGAATCGTCTTTTCACCAAGTGCTTGCCCTGCAAGAGTAAATCCCCAATCGAGTTGCCCGTCTAAGGAGGTAAATTCCTTAGCTCCAACTAAGCTTCGAATTTGCGCACTAGTAGTTGGCATTACAGGACTTAGAAGAACTACGCTAAGCCGTATTGCTTCAGCCATAGTCGCTAAAGATGTTGCTAATTTCTGCTGATCACCTGTTTCGGCCGATTTAGCTAACTTCCAAGGTGCGCGCGTTTCTGCATACTTATTGATTCCGGATATGAATATAAAAATTCGCTCTAAAGCTTTGTGGAATTTAAAATCATCGAACAAAGGTATGATCTCCGCACGAGTCGATTCCCATAATTCGCGTAATTCTTGTTCAGGAGCTTCAAAAATTTGTGCCTCTGGTATCTTTCCTTCTGTATATCGAGCGCCCATATTTAGGAGACGACTAACTAAATTACCAAGGTCGTTAGCAAGGTCGCTGCTGTAACGACTCAAAAATAATTCTGTCGAAAATTCACTATCTTGCCCAACATTCATTTCACGTGTGACAAAGTAGCGAAATGCATCTGCTCCATATTGCTCAATTAAATCCAGTGGATTAACCACTTCACCTGTGCTCTTAGACATCTTTGCCCCAGAGCTCAGCCACCACCCGTGAACCAATAAATGCTTCGGCAAATCAAGTTCTAGTGCCTTCAACATAATCGGCCAGTAGACCGCGTGTGGAGGAACTAAAATATCTTTTCCAATAACATGATAATCCGCAGGCCAATTATGCGAAAAAGTTTCAGTTCCGTAACCTGCTGCTGTAATATAATTAGTTAGTGCATCAAACCAAACATAGGTCACAAAATCAGAGTCAAAAGGTAATTCGATTCCCCATTCTAATCGTTCCTTAGGGCGTGAAATACACAGATCATTTAAAGGCTCCTTTAAAAATTGAAGTACGTCAGCAGTACGAAATCGTGGGTATATCCAGTCCTGATTATTATTTATAAAATCTATCAACCATTCCTGAAACTGCGCTAGCTTAAAGAAATAATTCGTTTCAATAACTTCTTCAACTTCACCATAAATCTCTGGCCAGTGACCATCCACTTTTTCTTTTTCCGTAACAAACTGCTCTTGTCGGGAGCTGTAGTATCCAGAGTACTGTGCTTTATAAATAAGNTCCTTATCATGCAGCTTTTGGAGAACCTCACCAACCACAGACTTATGACGGTCCTGTGTTGTACGGATATAGTCATCATTAGATATCGCAAGCTTTTCACAAACCGATTGAAACTCCTCTGCCATGCGATCACAAATCTGAATTGGCTCCAATCCAGCTTTGTGAGCTGACATTTGGACCTTTTGGCCATGTTCATCAAGTCCAGTCAAAAACTTAACCTTTTGACCATTTAAACGTCGATAGCGAGCGATGATATCGGTCAGCACTTTTTCATAAGCATGGCCCAAGTGAGGGGATCCATTTGCATAGTCAATTGCTGTGGTAATATAGAAATTTTTACTCATTAAACAAGCCAAGTTGGTGCAAACCCATACCTAGTGCAAGCTTAGCAATTATAAGATAGCATCTATAAGCAGCTGTTTACGACCACGATAAATATTAAGCCTAATGACTAGCTCTACCTCACCATCATTATTTTCTAAGTAGGATTGTAGCCCATTAGGCCCCATTAATTCACGCTCTACTGCATGTGCTGACCAAAGGACGCCCCCTACCCTTATCATCAATGGATTCATTTGAACAATTGTTGCCTCGACCCGGTAAAGTCGACCAACATAATCACCATAATCATCNTCACTTAAACGACTCAAAAAAGCCCCCTCTTTTAGGGAACCAACAGCAGGATGTCCCACGACGGAATGTGGAATTTCTACTGATGGAGTATGCTCTCCAAGGCTAAATTCTGACGTAGAAGCAAAAGCTCTTGTAGAAAAATGTGCAAACACTGGGAAATGATCAGAAGTTCCTCCTCCTTGTGTACCAGCAAAGTTCCATTCGAGTGGTCGACCAATAATATCCGCATTAATTTCAGGTAGTATCAGGTGATTAAATGACCCATCTNTATAGCTAATACCCTGATTATCATAGAGTCCCCGAGAGGAAATTAAATGCATGAGACTACCACGACGACCCCGCCACACTTCAGAGTAACGAAGCTCAATGGGTAACTCATACCAAAAGTTATACCACTGGGAACTCTGGAATGTCTCATCACCATCCGCTCCAAGGACATCATTGATGCCGGTTTTTAAATCTGCAAAGATAGAGGAGTGATTGTAGTGCGAATTTAAGTCACCTCCAATGATAATATCTGCTTGCGGATTGTTGCTCAGCTGTGCCTGCACCAAACGGTGTAAAACTTGTGCATTTTGAACCCTAATATTTTCCATATTAGGATTAGAAGCACCTGACTTCCAATGGTTACAATAAACCACTAGACCGTGACCATTAATATCGAGTTCCGCTTCGATTATATCGCGGGCACGATGTAAACGGTGACTTTTTGACCAGCGGATAGGGAATTTTGAAAAGATCGCATTGGTATGTGCCATGTTGTCTTCGATAGGCTTGGCAGGGCAACTAACAACATGATATCCACTAATTCCAATATCATCGAGCGCTTTTAGTAACCAATGCACAGAGGAAATGTCAGCAAACTGAGTTTGCCAGCCATCAGTCAGCATTGATTCTACACTGAGACCCGAATATTTTAATAAGAATTCTTCCGAACTCATAGTAGTACTTTGAGGAGTAAAATCAGCCTCAAATTCTTGGAAAAGCACTATTTCTGGACCAATTCCTGAATTAAAATGAGCAAGTGTTCGGCGTGCATTGATTAACTTAGTTAGTAATTTACGCCGTGTATATGTGTAGGGATCGTCCGCTTCATCTTGTTTGTAATCGTTATAAATAGCTACTCCATCTATATCGAACAAGTTCTCCACATTATAGGCGACTAGAACAAAATCTGTAGTCGCATCACTTTTGATGCATCCGCTTACAAAAGGAATAACTAAAAATAGGTAAAAAAATCGATGCATATCTAATTGGAGTAATAATACCTTAAATTGACAAGCAATGGCTTNTTAAAACGTCCTGCTGTTAATCAATCTTTACATTCTTTCTGCATAGAATCTCGATCATCAATTTTATTCAATCGAAATAGACTACTATCGGAAGCATCCATTAGAATTTGAGATAAATATTTAAGAACAAATAGCAAAGCCACTCGACCGGCACCATTCAATAAGGCTAATAATTGAGAATCAAAGCCTGGATAAAACAAAAACTTAAGAACCGTAGATATACAAGTAACACCAATTGCAATCCAACAGAGTATGTTGATTATTATTCGCACTTCCGAGTAAGCGGAAATTGCACGAATTTGATTACGTAGAGCCCCGATTGAGCTAAGTGCTGAAGGTCGATGAGAAGCACTTTTTGACTTACCGCGNCCATTATTGCCAAGTCGATCTGTAGGATACGATTGGCTAACACGATTACGCGAAGAACAATAAGCATCATAAGCTTGTTCCCACTGGTGTTGATTCATCTTTCGCGACATTGGATCTACTTTTTCACGCGAAGATTTAAAGGATTCAAAACTTTTCATCTGCATAGCAAGAAGAACAATAACTTAATAATTCTTTAGCTTCCCTATACATGTGGATAAAAGCGCATCAATGCTCGTATCGAATTCGTTAAAATGTCCGCGTTCTGCTTAGTGGTATTTTGCTTTACACCTACCGCAGCAAGAATAACCGCATGATGCAGGTTTAAACGCTCTAAATAATCATTTTGTGCAGGCTTAATTCGCTGTGTTAGATAATACTCACTGATCATAGTTATAATCTTTGTCGCATGATCCTCCTTCGTACTTACCCATCGTGCGAGCTGTTGCCTCGAATGAGCATCCTCTAGACTCGCCAATTCGTTAATCATTTCACAAGCCTTCTGTATTGTCTGTGCATCTTCTAACATTGTATGCACACGACTGTGGTCATCATAAATACCGCATGGCACTTGACAGTGCGCATGTAGCATCGGCGTATAGATAACTACACTAAATAGTAGAAGAAATCGAATAACAATGTTCATGGGAGTAAGTTAGTATAAATTTAGTAAAAACTTTCAACAATGTAATCGTATTAAGTATCGCAATAAATNAAAACAAGNGAAACATATCCNTTTAAAGTTAAAAAGTTATACTTATGAAACATTCAAATTCATTCTCACGCCCAGATAANCGAGCGACCGACCAACTACGATCCATTCAGTTTGAAACAGGAATCGCTCCACACGCACTTGGTTCAGTACTTGTTAGCTTNGGAGCTACTAGGATAATCTGTGCAGCTTCNGTCGACAATCGTGTGCCCGGCTGGATGCGTGCGCAAGGGGTCGAAGGAGGTTGGATGACTGCAGAGTANTCTATGCTACCGTACAGTACATTAGACCGTAAAACTCGCGATATATCTCGCGGGAAATCAGATGGAAGAACTGTAGAAATACAGCGATTAATTGGTCGCGCCCTCCGAGCCGTTTTTGATTTAAAGAAATTTAGTGGTAAAACATTATGGTTAGACTGCGACGTGCTTCAAGCAGACGGAGGAACTAGAACTGCTTCAATAACAGGTGCATATGTGGCGGCGCAAATAGCCATTGGTAAACTATTGGACGGCGGACAACTTACCGAAAATCCCTTTACTAATTCAGTAGCAGCAGTCTCTGTGGGAGTTTATCAAGATACTCCTGTGCTCGATTTAAACTATTTAGAAGACAAAGACGCCGCAGTAGATGCAAATCTTGTAATGACTGGTAGTGGTCAATACGTAGAAGTCCAAAGTTCTGGAGAAGAGTCAACTTTTAGCCGTGAACAGCTTGATGAGCTACTAGAGCTAGGGTCCAAGGGGGTTAATGAAATTATCCAACTTCAAGAGCAAGCGATAAGCGAAGGATTATCATGATTACAATTAATCAAGTTACCCACAATTTCGGAAAAAAGGTTCTCTATAATAAGATTAATGGTGTCATCGGTGCGCATGATAGAATCGCTTTAGTTGGATCCAACGGTTCAGGTAAAACGACTCTACTGCGTATGCTGATGGGAGAATTTGAACCGGATCAAGGCACTTTCGACAGACCAGATTATGTATCTATCGGTTATCTACCTCAAGATGGCATCCAAGTCTCTGGGAAGACTCTATACGCAGAAGCACAAAGTGCTTTCGGGGACATCTTAGAGCTTCAAAAGAAAATAGAATCTGCCGATGCTGCACTACTAGATATGGATACTGAGGCTGCGGAGTACTATGATTTAATTGATACAATAGGTGAATGGGAGCAACAGCTTGAAAATTACGAGCCACAGAAGATGCAATCACGTATTGAGCGAATATTGATTGGAATGGGATTTCAATCGACTGATTTTGAGCGTGATACCGGTGAGTTTTCTGGTGGCTGGCAAATGCGCATCGCCTTAGCTAAATTACTACTACAAAATCCATCACTGATCATTTTAGATGAGCCAACCAATCACCTTGATATCATTTCACAAAACTGGGTGGAACAATATCTCAAACACTATCAAGGAGCAATTATATTGATTTCTCATGATAAGGCATTTCTAGATGTTGTTACTAACCGCACTCTAGAATTGAAACTAGGAACGCTAAATAGCTTCAAGGGTAACTACTCCTATTATTCGAAAGAGACATTAATACGCTTAGAGCAATTACGTAAGGCTCACAAAAATCAGCAAAAAGAAATTTCAGATATAAAAGATTGGATTAACCGATTTCGGTCCAATGTAAAAAAAGCGAGCATGGTGCAAAGCCGTATAAAGCAACTCGAAAAAATCGAGCTGATTGAAATTCCTCGTGATGAAAAAAAGATCTATTTCCGATTTCCAGAGCCACCTCCATCTAGTTCGAAAGTAATTAATGTGACTGGTCTGCATAAGTCCTATGGAGATAATGTAGTTTTCGATGGACTAAACCTACGCATTGATAAGGGCGATAGAATTGCAGTTGTTGGTGTAAATGGTGCCGGCAAATCAACGCTTGCTAGAATCATGGCGGGCACCGAGCCCTATCAAAAAGGGGAAGTTGAGAAAGGATTAAATACAGTAATTAGCTATTTTGCACAGTCACAAGCAGATGAGCTTAATCCTACAAATACAGTACTTGAAGAGGTTGAAGCTGCAGCGGTTACTAATAAAGATGCCAATCCGAGGGCAGCGCTCGGTGCACTACTTTTCTCAGGAGATGAAGCGCTCAAGAAAAATGCTGTCCTTTCTGGTGGTGAAAAAAATCGTGTTGCGCTTGCAAAAATGCTAATGAAACCAGGCAATTGTCTAATTCTTGACGAACCTACAAATCATTTAGATATCAAATCTAAGGAAGTTTTACAAGACGCCATAAATGCCTTTGAAGGAACTGTAATACTAGTCAGTCACGACCGATCTTTTCTAGATGGAGTGGTCAATAAAGTACTAGAAGTAGCTCCAGGAAGTACGCGCATGCTAACTTGTAATGTTACAGAATACGTCCAGCGTATTGAAAAAGAAATGTCANAAGGCGCGGATAATTAGCTAACCAATCACAATTTTTAGCGGAATAATACTGTGCAATCTGCTTATGAATATTCAAAATAAATAAAGCTATAATTAATAAAAATATGCCCAAAGAGATGCCTTTACTTTAAGCCCACTCTGGGTAGCTTACATCAATCTAAATTAATATAACCAACACTAATTAATACAATGCCAGTTGCAACACCACAGCAATACGAAGCAATGATCGATGCTGCCCAAAAGGGCAACTATGCCTATCCGGCGGTCAATATTACATCCATAACAACTATCAATGCGGCCCTTAAGGCTTTTGCAGATGCGAAGTCTGATGGAATCATTCAAGTATCCACTGGAGGTGGGCAATTCGCCTCGGGCTTGAATGTATCCGATGCAGCATTTGGAGCTATTGTTTTAGCGGAGGCAACTCATATACTGGCAGAAAAGCACGACGTACTTGTTGCTCTTCATACCGATCATTGCCACCCAGAAAAAGTGGAAGGATTTTTGAAACCACTTCTGGAGGCTTCGCGAAAGCGTATCGCTGAAGGTAAAGGCCCCCTATTTCAATCGCACATGTTCGACGGATCAGTCGTAGATTTACAACAGAATCTAGAACTCTCTAAAGAATTACTTAAAGAGTGTGCTGAACTAGATATCATTCTCGAAGTCGAGGCGGGATGCGTTGGCGGAGAAGAAGACGGACATGATACTTCGGGACTACCTGCTGAGAAGCTATATACTACTCCAGAAGACATGTTAGAGGTCTACGAAGAATTACAACCTATTGGTCGCTTCTTATTTGCAGCTACATTTGGTAACGTGCACGGGGCATATAAACCAGGAGCTGTACAACTAAAACCAACTATTCTACGCGATGGACAAAAAGCTGTGACTGATAAACACGGCACTGAAGCTTTTATGGATTTAGTTTTNCACGGTGGATCTGGTTCTGAACTTAGTGATATTCGTGAAACTTTAGAGTATGGTGTGGTTAAAATGAATATTGATACCGATACTCAATATGCTTTTACACGCCCAGTGGTCACTCATCTTTGCGAAAACATTGAAGGGGTCCTCAAAATTGATGGAGAAGTCGGCAATAAGAAGACTTACGATCCGCGCAGTTATTTAAAGAAAGCTGAAAAAAANATGGCAGACCGCTTAGTTCAGGCAGCTGAAGATCTTTGTTCTAATGGGAAAACAATATTTAGTAACGTTTAATTACTAATATACTTTTTTTGAACTAGGCCGGCTGACTTTATTCAGTCGGCCTTTTTTATGTATATAAAACTAATGAATATAACTCTGCATGCTACATTCATTCTAGGTAAAGATCGAAACGTCC
Organism: Coraliomargarita sp.; assembly: GCA_002699365.1. GTDB lineage: Bacteria > Verrucomicrobiota > Verrucomicrobiia > Opitutales > Coraliomargaritaceae. The sequence goes on from PAAN01000010.1 coordinate 27,466, forward strand.
AAAAACTTCATGTCCTTTAACCTTCACCTGAGCAAATAATCGATACCAACCAGAATTAGGCACATTGAATAAAAAACTTAATGACTCATCGTCCTTTACTGCTCCGATAATGCTACTAGTTGGATGCATGTGCGCAAACCCGCGTCCTGCTTCATCAAAAGCAACCATATGACCTGGGGCTCCCATAATGTCTTCTAACTGCAAGGCAGATCCATTCTCATTGGAGACATCTAAATTAATTTTATAATCACGACCTGCATAAAGTTTCTTAGGGATTCCCTGTAAACTGAAACGAACACCTTCAGTTAGTGAAGTTCGACTATTCTTAAATTTGGCTTTAGTTGACGTGCCTGAGATAGCACACATTGACGACGCAATCATTTGACGCCTTGTTCGCAGAGGAACGATCTCAGCGAAGGCGCGATAGGAACCAGGACGCTTGGGCAAAAAGCTAAAGCGGTAGCGCCCATTTAAATCCACTGCATCTGGATGCACATGATGATAATCCTCTAAAGATCGATCTATCAGCATAAGATGCATCTTTTTTGTATGTGTTTTCGCTAGTTCATGGGAGGCTATCGCTGTACCTCCAGAAGTTTCTAACAGTAAATCAACCGTAACAGACTTCCCTGATTGATTAGCATTACTGGATACTAATTCCATTTTTAGCGGATATTTTATGCGTTCTAAATCTAGAAATCCTGCATGATTGGTAGCACAAAACTCAATACTGCCATCCTCATTAGTCACCTCTTCATAATGAAGAAATCCACACTGCGCATCCGGTAAAACTCGCAGTAGAAAAAAGCTTATTACAAAAAAAACTGTAATANTAAANATAACAAACTTATCTTTAAGAGTCATTTTAAAACTACAGAATACAAAAAAAGTATGAGAGAAAATTCAAATAATTAGTATTAATTTACTAATTAAAGAGCGGCTCTGCAGCCTTCATTATCGAATCAACTGACCACCGAGGACCATCTTTTGCATAAATAATTTTACCATTAGCATCGATTAGAAAGGTAGTCATCGTGTGGGTAATCGTATTATTCTCATCACGAGTTAAAATACCAAACTGATATAAAATATCTTCCACTACTGATGAGTCAAAGTGAGTGAGCAAGTGGAAATTGNTTGGTTTCAGATCATTGGCTTGCATATATTCATTTANAATCCCAGGAGAATCAAATGTTGGATCCATCGTTATGGANACAAAATTTAAATTTTCCCAATTATTCTGCGCTGCTACTACTTGTAATTCGGACATCTTTGCAGTCGCAGCTGGACACATTTCAGGAACCATGCACCGAGTAAAGATAAAGTTTAATACGAAAGGCTTTCCACGTAATTGTTTTATTTGAGAAAAACGGCCATTTTGATCCAACAATGCAAAATTGGGTATATAGTCTCCGTCACGAAGTGCCCTGCGCCTTGTTTTTGTTGATGTATCTTCATGTAGTTGATTATTGATAACTTGTGCTATTTCGGCCTGGAGTCCATCAACTGGAAATACTGATTCTAAGTGCCAATTGTTAGCATAATAAACTGCTTTAGCTCGAATTAAGCGATCTTTGTAGTCAATCTCTCGATCTCCTGCACCCACCTTAAAACGAATCGTTTCATTGTTTTGAAACTCTCCACCAGTAGTAGCTAATTTTACCAATAAAATACTTTTTGAGGTATCGGCATCAAGTACCGTGCCAGTAATATAATCGGCAGATAGCAAAGCGCTACTAAGCAATAAAAATAGGAGGTTTAANTTGATAATAGTATACTAAACTTTTTATAGAGATCTGCAAGCATGACCGCNTAATAGAGTATCTCTAATAATAAAACAATACGCTTACACTATAAGAATGATCATATTAAGTCTTAATTCTTATCTTAATACCTTTTCGCATAAATGTAGGTACATCTAAATCCTCGTCTTTATACATATTTCTTTCAGTTTTATCAAAATAACCACGCTGTGCTTCAGTATCGAACGTAAATTCATTCTGTTTGGAATTTACTGGCATTTTCTTACTTAATTTTGATTTATGAACCGCTCGAGGCGGTTCATTACTTTGAGAAATCTGTGTCTCTAATCCTATCCCTCCTAAATTCGGTTGAGATCCTTCATTACTTTTATCAATTTTTAAGCTTACCTCTTCGGATGAATCTATAGGCTTAGGAACCACTTCAAGATCTGCTTTTGCTAAAATACAGATTTCAATTCTATCACCAAGTGCCTCATCGATAACTGCACCAAATACAATGTCTTCTTTGGATCCGAAGCGTTTGCTAACTTGAGAAACAATAGTGTTAACTTTTGAAATTCCTAGATTTGCGCCACCAATAATATTAACTAAGATACAATCTAAGTTAGCCGGGCGATCTCCCATGTGAAGTAGCGGGCAAATAAATAATTCCTCAAGGGCAATTTTGACAAAATTTTCACCTGATCCACTACCTGTAGCAAACAAAGTCTTACCCCCAAGATTTTTAAAGACGGCGCGCAAGGCACTAAAATCCTGATTAATTAACCCAGTTTTAAGTAACATTGCACAAATAGAATTAATGCCTTTCCCGACCCATTGATCGGCTACAGCAAATGCGTTGAGTACACTTGTATCTTCTTCACCCTCTTGTAAAAGTACGTCGTTAGGAAGAGTAATTAAGCCATGAACTCGATTGCGTAATTCGCCCAAGCTTTCATCCGCAATTCGTTGTCGACGCGCTCCTTCAAAACTAAATGGTTGGGTTGCAAAAGATAGAACTAAAGCATCTGTTTTGGCGGCAACTTCAGCTAATATAGGAGCGACCGCGCTACCGGTTCCACCTCCAAGACCTACGACCAGTATAATTAAGTCCATATCAGCAATCAATCGAGCGATAGCGTCTCTATCAGATTCTGCAGCGCGCCGACCAATTTCAACTTCTCCTCCAGCGCTCAATCCATGACTAACAGATCGACCGATTACTAATTTCTCAGCAATAGGAGAATTAGCTAATGCTTGAGCATCGGTATTAATGACTGCCAAACGTACATCGCCTAAATTATCCAGCTTGAGACCATCCACTGCGTTTGTGCCTGCGCCCCCTACGCCAATAATCTTAATCTTCAGGCCGCTCGAGTTCGAGGAAGGATCAAAAATTTTGTTAGTTTCAATAGTCACAGCTAAGCTATTTTATTCAATTCTAAAATAATATTTATAAATTAAGCATTCTTAAATACTTTGATTATACTACCAATAAAATTACTAGGTTTTGATGGTTCGGATTTCCCCTCTTGGCCCGTTAGCGCATAGTGCAATAGTCCAAGAGCAGTGCTGTATTCAGGCTGGCGTAACTCTGACTTTACATTTGATTGAATTTGAGCAGATCTAGCTGCTATACCAAAAACTGAATGTGCAGCTTCGGATATTCCATTTAAACGTGAACTACCCCCGCAAAGCACCACACCACTTGAAATATCGCTGCTGTTAAAAAGTTCTGCATCAACTAATTGATCTTTAATAATGTTAAAGATCTCATCGACACGAGCAGCAATAATTTTGGTGACTGCAGATTTAGGGTACTCCCTGTCACCTATAGTTAGATCTCCGATTAGCCAAATTTTCTCATCCCTATCCTCCGCTTTATATAAAGCTCGACCATGTTTGACCTTAATTTCTTCTGCACTTTTCGCTCCCGTGCGTAAACCAATACTTAAGTCATTACTAATATGATCTCCTCCAACAGCTACAACTCCTGTTCGAACAATATAGCCCTTACGATACAATACCCAGTCGGTAGTACCTCCTCCAATATCAATCACCAATGCACCTGCTTCTTTTTCAGCCTCTTCGAGTAACACCGCACTGGATGCAATGCTTGAAATAATCATATCTTCGACTTTGAAATCCAAGCCTTTGATAACACGTAAACAATCGCTAACAACCGCCTTGTTGCCGTGCACGCACCAATACCAAACTTGCAATTGTNGACCCTCTCTTCCGAGTGGACTTTCCATCAATTGACCGTCCAAATTGAAGGGGTTTTGTATGTGATGGATGTAGGTTCGATCCTCCGGCAGCATGCGTCGCTTGGCATCCTCCTTAGCTTGCTCAATATCAGTGTTACGAACAATACTGTCAGATGCACTAACACTTGCTGTACCTTGATTAAAAATTCCCTCTAAATGAGCTCCAGTTTGAGCCAAGTAAATCTCATCGATACGACGCCGTGAATTTCGTTCCGCACTTATAATTGCTGTATGTATACAGTCGCTGGCTTTTTGTAAGTCTACAATTACACCTTTTTTAATTCCGTCTGAAGAGCCGACGCTGTGCCCAATGATACTAAGCTCAGAATCATCAATAATTTCGCCGACTAATACTACCACCTTAGTGGTTCCCATCTCAACGGCAGCAACGACTCTTGAATGGCTCATACTCAAACTATATAAGGATATTAATAAAGACTCGTACGACCACTACTAAATTGCACAGCAGCAGCATCACGTAAAGAAAGATCAACACTTTTTAAGTGATCTTTAATACTTAAACTTACTTCTCTGATATGCCCTAATCGATCGAGCTGAATATTAAAATCAGTCGTTACTGAAAAAATTAGTCTTGTTATACTTAATGTTTGGCTCTTACCNACCGGCTGAGCTGCTTGAATTTCAATAACTTCACCTGGTGAATTATTTATCCCTGAATAGCTCTTGAGCGAAACCACCTGCCATTTTTTATACTCTGATGGATGTTTTTGACGACACGTTTCTAGTAAATTAGCAACATGCTCAATACCTTGAAGCGGCTGGTAATCACCTCCATGGTGAAAATAAGGACGCAGAAATGGTAGTTCACGTAACTCTTCTCTGTTATATCCAATGCCTTGATAAATCGTACCAACACTTGAAATNATTCGTTGCTGTCTGTTTTTATTAGGCTCCTCGACAGCTAAGCGCATTATTGGTACATACTCTTTTATATCGATACGTAAGGCATCTGGAAAAACGCGCTCAACAGAAGCAAAATGCACCTGACCAAAAGCTTCTAACTGAGCCTTAATAATACTTATATCAGCCTCCGCTAAGCGTGTTCCCATCTTTAACTGAACAACCGAACTAAGCCACCGATTGTTGAGCACTCCATTAGTATTAAATTCGATTCTTTCAATTGGTAGGGTTTGCGAAGCAATAGATCTTTGCGTGGTGTATGCACTATATTTTACTAAAAAAATTATCATCCCGAAAATAACGGTTATTAAAAAAATAATACTCCCTATTTTAAGTGCCTTGCGAATACGCCTTCGTTTAAAAGAAGGTGAAACGACTGCTTTTTTAGTGCGTTTGGTTAAATTATGCCAACTTTGTTCACCGCTCGCATTCGACGAAGCTTTATGTTGATACGATGGCATTAATTAATTGCTCCTAGTTCGCGCATAGAGAATCGATCNATAGCAGAGCTTACTAACTCTACTGCTAATTGATTAAAGTCATATCCTTCACAACTTGCACTTTTCGGAAGAAGGCTAGTTTCAGTCAGGCCTGGTAAAGAATTGATCTCCAATAAATATGGATTGGCTCCATCCAATATAAAATCGATTCGTGCAAAGTCTCGGCACCCACACTGAGAAAATAACTGTTCAGCTGCTTCTTTAATACGCCTGCTAATTGGTGCATCTAAATTAGCAGGGTAAATATAGTCTGAAGCACCCTTAGTATATTTAGCAGAATAATCATACACGCCAGTTTGACTGGTTACCTCAACAATGCCCATAGCTTTACCGTTCAAAATACCAACAGTTAATTCCCGTCCCTCAATTCGCTCCTCAACAATCCAATCTCCTTCGTTTATTTGAGATAAAGTAACACCTAGCTCGGAACGATGATTGGTGAAGTACAATCCAATACTACTGCCCATGTTGTTAGGTTTAAGNACAAGCGACTGCCCTAGTTCTGAAATAAAATCATCAGCTGGCGGTATTTTTTGACCTGAAAAATAAATACCTTTAGGAGTCTTAATGCCTAATTCATGTGCCACTTGCTTTGTGCCATATTTATCCATACACAAACCACTAGCAATAGAGTCACTACCGCAATAGATAATACCTAAATCTTCCATTGCTTTTTGCAAAGTACCGTCTTCACCAAAAGATCCGTGTAGAGCAGGAAAAACTATAACCCTTTTAGGATCAATTGATTTAGGTATTTGCGTAGAATCTAATCGTAATGGTTCTACGCAATAAGAATTCTGTAATGCATTACTAATTGAAGTACCACTTCGCAAAGATACATCACGTTCAGCTCCTACGCCTCCATAAATGACAATAATTTTATCTGGGCTAGACATCAGCAACAGGTTCCTCGATTGGTCCTAATACATCTTCCCAATTTTTCCCGAGTAATAAAACTTCAGGTTCCAACAGGTAGCCTGACTGCTTAAAGATTAAAGAGCGCACCTCTCTTACTAAATCGATCACATCTTTTGCAGTCGCTTCTCCATGGTTGACGATAAAATTACCATGAACTGAGGATACCTCTGCATCGCCAATTCGCATACCTTTAATACCATATTCTTCAATCAATCGCCCTGCATAATTTCCATCTGGATTTTTAAATATACAGCCAGCGNTAGGCTCACGAGGTTGGCTGGCTTTTCGTGAATGAGAATACGTATCCATACGATCACGAATGAGTTGCGTATTACAACTTTCTAGTGGGCTCTTTAGCACAGCCCCTAAAGCAATAGCAGTGCTGATTTCTTCAACTTTACGATATCCAAAATGAAACTCATCCTTGTGTAATTCCTTGAGATTTCCATCGCTATCAATTAAGATGACCCGTTCCACTACATCAAACATCCAACTACCCATAGCCCCTGCATTCATACGTAAAGCACCTCCAACAGAACCAGGGATACCCTCTAAAAACTCAAATCCGGAAAGCCCTTCTTTAGCAGCCAATCCACAAATACTTTTAAGACGAACGCCTGCAGTTACCCAAATACGCCCATGACCGAGAGCCTCTTTACTTCGCCACTTACTAGTATTAAAACGAATTACAAGACCATCAAATGATCCATCTGGAACAAGAAGATTTGAGCCTCTTCCTAAACAGAATATATTCAACTGGAAAAATTTAGCAGCACTTAAAACCGCCTGCAAATCAACTAAATTGGATGGTTCTACATAAAAACGTGCAGAACCCCCAATTCGCATGGTTGTTTTGTTTGCTAAAGCTTCATTCTCTAATAATCGACAATCTTTTGATACACGAGATTGCAGAAACTGTATAAAAGCTTGAGGTGCATCAAATCCAGTGCGGATCATTTGTACAAAAGCTCCAGAAAACTGATCAATGTCTCCGGCTCCTACAAATGCTAGTATCGTTGGCACTTCCGATAAATTATTAGCCAGTTCCTTCATGCCTGCTATATCCATCGATAAAATTTCGGGTAAGGGATCAGTAAAGGCTGTTGATAAATCATTTAGCTCCCCCCCGTCTACTGGCGCCTCATGAGCGGAATAAACTGGCAATAAAAATAATTGGTCTACGGTAGCTAGAATGGAGGCAAATGCATCTCTAAACTGCTTTGTTCTCGTGAATCTATGTGGTTGGAATACCACCACCAATTTTTTCTCAGAGGCTAGCGAACGCAAACTACTTAATAATGAGTTAATCTCATTTGGATGGTGCGCATAATCCTCAATAATGCTAAGTTGTACATCTTGGTGTAAGACCTGTTGTCTGCGCAGCATACCACGATAAGAAGAAAAAATAGATCGAGGTAACTTTGCATTACAAAGATGAGCTACAACTGCTAAAGCTGCAGCAGCATTGCCTTCATTCATTTCGCACATTTTTGGCGATTCAACCTGATATGATTCGAGTGATGGAATAGCTACTATACTAGCATTTGCAGGAGCAGTAAAATCGGAACGTAAGTGATCTGGCACTAGAATGGTAGATTTTGTCCTTTCTATAATACCAGCAAATGCATCATGAATTGATTGCTCCGAAGTATAATAATCTGGATGNTCCCAGTCCGCATTTAGTAAAACAGTAACCTCTGGTTGAAATTGATCGATCGTTCCATCACTTTCATCAATCTCAGCAATTAGCCAATCACTGGATGTATAATTGCTAGGTAGTAAAGTCGGCTCATTAAAATATCCTCCTAGTATATAATTTACCTGATAGCTAGCTTGACGAAGCAGATGTGCGATCATACCCGACGTTGTCGTCTTGCCATGACTTCCAACTATTGCGATTAAACGCTTTTGCTGACTTACCTTTGCAAGCATTTCTCCGCGCCGCATTGTTGGGATACCCCTCGCTTGTGCAGCTTGCAAAATAGTATGTGTCGGAGTAATCGCACTAGAATAAACTATTATATGATAGGATTCTAAATGCTCCGGAAATATAAAATCCATTAATTGTACGCCTGAAGCGACTAACAATTCTCGGGGACGCTCTTGAAGTGCGTCATCATATCCAAAAATATTCATACCTGAATTTGACAGCCAACTCGCAAGAGGAGCCATGCCCATGCCACCTACTCCTAAAAAAAGATAGCTACTAGTAGACCTGATCATATATGGACACACTCCTTTTTTTGTACTGTATCCTCGCAGATAACCTCAATATCTGCAGCTATTCGCTCACTGGAATTAAATCGATCTAAACGATCTAAATTTGATTTAAAATTATTTAATAACCAATCATTGAACATCAATTGTTCGACTTCGTCGGTTAGTTGCCCAATATTTTTTTGGTCCAAAACGATTCCGGCTCCATGCTGTTCATGAATTAAAGCATTGGCTTGTTGGTGATTATCAGCGGCATGTGGATATGGAATCAATATGGCAGGTGCCCGGCAGCAAATGATTTCAGCNATCGAACCAGCACCTGCTCTAGAGACGACTAAATCTGCAGCTGAAATAACATCTCCCATACGGCTTGAGAATGGTACCATAGTAGCAGTAATCTGATCCCCATTTATATTTTCGCAAGCGATTGTACCTGCGGTCAACTTACCTAAGCCAGTTACACAGTAGACTGTAATTCCAGCTTTAGCTAATCGCTCAAAACTACTCATAACCCATTCATTGAGTGCTTCGGCTCCTTGACTACCGCCTATCACGACTAATAATTTATTAGGCACTTTAATATCTAGCCGCAGCCATGCATCCGCTTTTAGAATATGCTTCACTTCTTTACGTACAGGATACCCAAAGTGACGAACAACATTGATAGGCGCCCCTGCAAGTTTGACTCCATCGGGTAAATAAATTCGATCGGCCATATACTTGAGCATACGAATTGCCTTTCCTGGCTTGCAATTAGCCTCATGCAGAACCACTTGAACTCCCATAAGGCGAGCAGCAAGTCCAAGACCAGCAGACAGAAATCCTCCAAATAGCATAACTGCATCTGGTTCTTGTTCTCGTATTAATTTATATGCCAAAACAAAGCCCGAAAACAAGCTCATCAAAGATCTAAATATAGCACTAAATCCTCCACTGAAAGCTTGCCCTGGCATTCTGTAAAAGTTCAGGTGTCGATATTTCTCAATAAGTATAGTATCAACATCTTTTTGACTGATCAATAGCAGGCATTGATGCCCTCTTTCTTGCAATGTTTCTGCTAAGGCAATCCCAGGAGCTAAATGACCCCCTGTGCCTCCACAAGCTATCAATACCATACTCATGCGCCCCGCTGCCTAACTATGGTAGGCATTCGCCAACTACGGAAACCGTTAAGTATTATACCAGTTAAGGTGAACATTAAGACTAGATTTGATCCACCGTAGGAAATGAAAGGAAGCGACATGCCTTTGGTCGGTAAGCAGCCAGTTACCACTCCTATATTTATCAAAGCTTGGTAAGTAACTAGAAGTAAGGCACCGACAACTAGTAAATATTGATATAAATCAGGAGCACGCTTCAGTTGCATTACGCCTACAAAAAACAACGTCATAAATAATATCACTACGCCTGCAGTAAAAACAAAGCCTAACTCCTCCCCTATAATCGCAAAAATAAAATCAGTATGTGCTTCAGGCAAAAATGACAACTGCTGACGACCATCGCCCAAGCCAACCCCATCAAAGCCCCCTGCAACAAAAGCTAAAATACCTTGCCATAATTGATACGAACTGTCCGAACGATTACCCTCAACATCCAAAAATGAAGTTATCCGCGCCAATCGAACTGGATCATTATAAATCGCGATTGCGAATAAAGTCAGTGCAAAAATTCCTGTAGGAATTAGAAATCGTAATCGAACTCCAGCTAAAAAAAGCATTGTTCCTCCAACCGCACCACAGAGAAAAGCAGTTCCAAAATCTGGCTCTAGAATAATTAACACACAAATCACAGTTAGTATAAAAATTGGTGTCATAAAGCCGCGAATAAAATCATCTAACATTCTACGATTAGTCGCCATGTAATGCGCTAATGAAAAGAGTAATCCAAGTTTACCTATTTCTGACACCTGCAAGCGCATTGGGCCAAAGTCAATCCAACGCTGTGCCCCATTAACTGTAACGCCAATACCAGGAATTAAAACTGCAAATAGAAGTAAGATTGAACCACCCGCCAATAGATATACATANGGNCGTAACGCATCTAAATTTATTAGCATGGCACATGCACCACAAAGAGTAGCAATCGCTAGCCATATTAATTGTTTACGTAGCAATACTGTAGGATTGTCGTGCATCGCTTGAGAGGCACTAAATAAGATGACCAACCCAAGAAAAGTTAAACAGATAACAATTAAGCTCAAAAAAACTCCTGCCGGAGGCATCCGCCACAACGAATTAGCCGAGGCAGTGCTAGCTTTCATACCGAATCTTATCAGTAGAATAATAAAGACTTATCAAAAAACTATTCGGTCGGTGAGCTAACAACTGGAATCTCGACTGCAGCTTCAAAAAGTTCGTCAGCTTTCTGATTTGGATCAGATTCTTGAATTGTTACCTCCTCTTCAATAGTAGCATCTGCCGAAACGACATTAAGCGTGACCGGTTCAGGCGTTAATTCAGTAACTTCTTCTTCAACGCTAGTAGGCATGGTCGACTCCTTATCTACAACGGCTTCGGTAACTGCTTCGGCTTGGAGCTCAGCAGTTACATTATCTCCTTGAGCTACATTAATGCCTGCAGATACAGGAATAACCAATGTAGAATTCAGTCGTATAAGATCCGAAGCCATACCATTAGCTGCTTTAATCGCACCAACAGTCGTGTCGAATTTTGTAGCAATTCGCGTCAATGTATCACCTGCGACTACTTTGTAATTAGTCGTAGTTGCATTGAAAGCTGAAGGTTGGTACATGTCTGCTACTTGAGTTTGAATAACTGCAGTACTTCCTTCTACTGGTATTCTAATTTCTTGACCAATACTCAAGACAGATTTTTCACTCAGAGCGTTCGCAGTATAGATATCATTTAGCGACACATTCTTTCTGCGAGATATAGCCCATAAACTATCCCCTTTCTGAATCGTATATGATTCGTAGGAGGGACCAGCTATATCAACGGTTGTATTAAAATCATCCATTGATGCCATACCTGCATTATCTAAATTGTTCGTCGGTCTTGTTGGCTCGACTCTGTCATTTAAATCGGAAGCACCGACACCGATATCGGCATTGAACGATGCATCGATTGTGGTTCCAGCATCAACTTCTTCTACGGCTGGAATTAAATCAAGATCAGATTGCGCCTGCGAACCAAGAGTTTCTTGCTGCTGATACGTCTTTGTGGGCGGTTGCCGAGTACTGCAACCAGGTTGGACGACAAGAACAGCAATGACACCTAAGTGCAGCGATAGGACGACTCCGAATATTTTAGAAACTTTCATAATAATGTTTAAAATTAGAATTTTTAATAGATTTATTGACAACAATATCATTCTTCAAACCTAAAACTGTAGAAATGAATAATTCTCCCCGCTCGGTATAAGATTTAAATTGATCAATACTAGAAAAACCAGGACTGAGTAATACTACCGATGGAGGATTTAGAAGAGCTGATTGTGTGGCGGCAAGGACTGCATGCTCAAAATCAACATATGATTGTACATCACAATGAGTCTTCTGCAGCGCCTCGGATAAATCATTAGATACCTCCCCATAAGTAAATATAGCTACCGCCTTGGATGCCCCTTTAGAAGCAAAGGCAGAAACATCTCCTCCCTTACAAGCACCACCACAAATCCAATGAATTGGANCTGGCATCGCATCAAGTGCAGCTAAAGCAGCGTTAAAATTAGTTGCTTTCGAATCATCCCAAAAGCTAACACCCTTCCATTCCAAAATTTTCGACAAACGATGTGGTGCTAATTTAAATTGATTAGCAGTATCAATTAATGCTTTTCGTGGCAGTTCTAAATATTCCCACAGTTGTGCAGCCAACTGTAAATTATTGAGTTGTGGATAGCTAGAAAAGGGTGACTTCTCGGAGAGATCGGATGCTAAAACAGGCTCACAAATAAGACCTAAGCTTTTAAAATCAGAATCCATGGCAATGACTGAATCTCCCACAACAGCGTGCCCACCCTTCTTGAGACAAGATAACAAATTACACTTCGCCGCAAAATAAGATTCTAATGAAGCATGCCTATCGAGGTGGTCTTCAGCAAAATTCGTCCAAATTAAAGCATCTAATTGTATACCTAAATTTAATTCTGCTTGGAATGAACTTATTTCACATATTGCCCATGTATCCTCACAATTTTCATGCTTAAAACAAAGTTCACTTAGAGGCTGACCAATATTTCCAGCCGTAACTGCTTTTACTCCAATTGCATTAAGTGCTGATTTCAATAAGCTTGTTACAGTAGTCTTACCATTAGTACCTGTAACGCCAATTACTTTTCCCCTCCACTGAGATATGGAAAATCCAAGTTCTCCAAAGCAAGGACCATCAGATTTTTCCACAATCCTTAACCATTGATGTTCCTTGGAGAACCCTGGACTGAAGATAAATGTATCGAATTTTTTAGCTTCATCTTCAGTGAACAGAGTGCTGTCGCCCTGCCCGCCTTCATCATATATACAGTAATCTAAACCCCATTTTGAACAAAGCTTAGCAGTTGCTAAACCGCTCTTTCCGGCCCCAAAGATCGCCACGTTTTGGCACTGATAATCTAATCCTGGAAAGCAAAGATTCAAATTTTAGCGAAGTTTTAAAGTGGCTAATCCAGCCATTGCAAAGATGAGTGATAAAATCCAAAAACGAATGACCACTTTGTTTTCATGCCATCCTTTCAACTCAAAGTGATGATGGATTGGAGACATTTTAAAAATTCGTTTCCCACGAAATTTAAAAGATCCTACTTGTAAAATAACAGAAGTAGCTTCAATGACAAAAATACCACCCACAATTATGAGGGTTAATGGTTGATGTATCATAAAAGCTATAATGCCAATTAAACCTCCCAATGCTAAGGATCCGGTATCACCCATAAATACTTCAGCAGGATGGGAGTTATACCACAGAAATGCTAAACTCGAGCCAAGCAATGCGGCACAAATAATAGTCAATTCACCAGTGCCAGGAATAAAACTAATAAATAAGTAATCTGCTATAATTGCATTACCAGCAGCGTAGGCCATTATAGCATAGGCTAAAGCAACAGTAACAGTGCATCCGATCGCTAGTCCATCAATGCCATCGGTTAAATTAATTGCATTACTCGATCCAGATAAAATTAAAAATAAGAATGGTGTCAAAAACCATAAAGGCATCTCACTAATCACTAGATTTTTATAAAATGGAATCCATAATTCTCGCGCTTTAAGTGCCGTATCAGGAAAACTTAAAAGCATAAGTAAAGCAAAGATAGTTAGGCATGCTTGACCAATCAACTTATAGCGACCAAGTAATCCAACACTACTTGCTTTTGAAATTTTCAGGTAATCATCACAAAAACCTATAATTGTAAGTCCCCAATAAACCATAAGGGCTGTATACACATAACTATTAGGCCGCGCCCATAAAACTACACTTATAGTAACTGATATAGATATCATCAGACCGCCCATTGTAGGAGTCTGTGCCTTGGAAGCATGTAGTGCTGCTAAATCTCCAACTTCATCTTTACCTCTTAGCGATTGCTTCGCGCTTAAGCGACGTAGTTGTGATAATAAAAAGGGGCCAATTATAAAACCAATCCCCATAGCTGTTAATCCAGCAAACGCAGCACGTAGAGTTAAATAACGAAACAGACGAAGAGGACCAAAATAGGCTTCAAAATCAGCAAGATAGCTTAGCATTTATTAGTTGGATTAAGTGNAACTGAAATTATCAGGGAGCAATGTTTCAAGTTCATATACTCGACTCCCCTTAAGAAAAAGCGCCCCATCGAATTCAGCAATATCAGATTTTAATTTATCTACTGAATCCTCGCAACGTATTTGATTCATAGAACACCCAGATTCTTTAGCACCCAAACAATACTCGCTCGTTAATTTGGCAGGGCCTACAAACCATACACGATCTGTAGAATTTAATTTCAATGCTCTTCCAACAGAACGATGAAATTGATTAGCCTGAAATCCTAGCTCATTCATCGCACCGATGACATATCCACGAGCGACCTGACCTACATCTATCTGTGTAAATGCTTCCAGTGAATCCATCATCGAGCTAGGATTTGCATTGTAACAATCGATATAGAAAATTTGCTTTGTATTTCGCCACAAAAACCCTCGATTTGAATCTGGCCGCCACAAGGCCAATCTTTGCTGAATTGTTTCTAATTCGATCCCAAAGTTTAATGCTGCAACAATTGCTAGTGCGCCATTCGTGCGTACTCCACGNCTAGGACTAGCAATCTCAAAATTCATATTAAANAGTCGAATGCCGTTAGAAGTATAGGTGTAAGGTATAACTCTTCCAACCTCATCAGGAAGACTTACTGCATGATTAACTAGTACAATTGATTGCTTTGCAAAGCAGCGGTAAGCTGCATGCTCAAAAACTTCTGCAGTAACAATTAATGGCGCATTCGGCTGCGCAAGTCGAACAAGATTAGCTTTCTCTTCAGCGATAGTATTCAATGATTGGAGTAATTCTAGATGCGCAGGACCAATGTGGGTTACTATTACTAAATCAGCCTGAATCATCTGCCCTAGGTGTATCATTTCTCCAGGCTGATTTATTCCTGCCTCAATAACAGCGTACTTATTATATTTGTTCANACCAAACAGAGTCATGGGCACTCCTATTCGATTATTCCAATTTCCAGCAGTAGCGTGTGTTTGCGATGTACCTAGTAGAATGCGCAAAATCTCTTTTGTAGTAGTCTTGCCACAACTACCTGTAATTGCGGCTAATTTTCCATCGAACTGAGTGCGTTTTGCTGCGCCNATTGCTTGCATGGCTAATAGAGAATCCTTAACTAATAGCTGTGGTATAGAATGGTCGGTCACGCGCTCAGCTAATACACAACTAGCTCCCATCTCAATTGCCTCATTTATATAATTATGCCCATCACGTGCCGTAAGATTTAAAGCTACAAAACAATCTCCATTTTTAAGTAAACGAGTATCAAAACAAAATTCTCTAATTTCTTTGGGAAGCCTATTATTTCTCCAAACGCCATTTGTCCATGAAGCGAGATTTTTCGAATCAAATCCTCCCATAATTAATCACCTACTTTAAAAGACTTCAAGTGAAGTAGCTCACGTGCCACTTGACGGTCATCAAAAGGGATGACAGTACCATCAAACTCCTGATACGTTTCATGTCCTTTACCTGCAATTAAAACACAATCACCAGATTTTGCACAATCCAAGGCGAGTGATATGGCACGCTTGCGGTCTGGTATGAAATTAACTAATTGTAATGTATTTTTGGATCCTGGCTGAAAACCCATATCAGAGAAAATTTGATCTATCGATTCAGAGCGAGGATTATCTGCCGTTACGAATGCTCGCGATGATCCTTCCATAACAGCACTTAACATTGGTAATCGCTTGGATCGATCACGATCCCCACCACATCCAAAAACTACTATGACAGCACCTTTAGTTATTTCACTTAGCATAGCACAAGCTTGCTTTAGAGCATCATCGGTGTGGGCATAATCAATAATTACATTAAAATCCTGACCTTCATCAATGCGTTCCATGCGCCCAGGTATACCAGAAAAGTTTCTTAGTNTAGATAAAGCATGTTGAAAATGATACCCCTTAGAATAAAGAACAGTCAATGCTGCTAAAAGATTACTAATATTATATCGTCCTAATAATGGTGATTCAACTTTGGTTTTACCTTCGGGCCAAACCAAATCAAAAATTGTACGATCCGCTAGCAATTTTACATTTTCTGCGCGAATAAATGCATCCTTGTTAAAACCAAAACTTAATATCTCCAAACAATTATTTAGTTCATTTATCAAACGCTGACCGTATGGACAATCTTGATTTATAACTGCTAACTTTGGTCCTGACCTCGATGAAGCGTCAATAAAAAGCTTTTTCTTAACCTTGTAATAAGACTCCATAGACTGATGATAATCCATGTGGTCTTGAGTAAGATTAAGAAAGACTGCTACGTCTAGGTTTAGATCATGCACTCGCTTTTGATCAATGCCGTGAGAGCTAATTTCCATTACTGCATCATTACATCCATTTTGCACCATCTGAGCAAGTAAGGCATACACGTCTACAGATTCTGGTGTCGTCTTAAATGAAGGTAAAATTCTACCTCCAAGATCGTAACGAACTGTACCTAATAAACCAACAGCTTCTTCACCACCGAGAAAATATTGAAGTAACATGGAAACTGTTGTTTTTCCATTTGTTCCAGTTATCCCAGTTATAGTAAGTTCATCATCTGGATTTTTATAAAAATGCTTTGCTACCATAGCTAAGGTTACACGAACATCGTTTACTTGAATATAATCAATGGGCAAATATTCACCAACACTTTGCTCCGATATAATGGCAACTGCTCCACGATCCACAGCTTCTTCAATATAATAATTACCGTTAGAGCGCAGGCCCTCCATTGCAAAGAAAAGAGCCCCTGGGACAACGCGACGACTATCTGTAATCAAGCAGGTTACCACCTTAGAGCCATCACCATTAAACTCTAGCACCTCATTTCCCTGAATTAATTCTTTAACATTCTTTAGCATAACTTGCTTATTATGAGACTTTTCAGAGCTTAGATAAGTTCCACAAAAATGTAAATTTTTGTCCAAGCAAGGGCCAAGTAAAGTACTAATTTGCAACTCTGCTAATCCGACCATTAGGTGCTTTCTTTAAGGCTAAAGATGTGGGTTGCTTATCCGCTCGAATACCTAAATACGCAATACACGCTTCGGCAATATTCTTAAAAGCAGGTCCACATATTTTTCCCCCTGATGCCCGAACTCCTTTAGGATGATCNACGACGACAGTAATTACTAGTTCTGGATTTGATGCNGGTAGAAATCCACTAAAAGATGCAATATGCTGCGACTCAGAATAACGTCCATCAACGATCTTTTGAGTCGTCCCAGTTTTACCGGCCACTGAATACTTATTCATTCTAGCGTAATGACGTGCCGTTCCAAACTCGACTACGTCGGTGAGCATCGCAATTACTGTTTCAGCTGTTTTAGTAGAAATGACTCGACGCTTAGGGTTAGGACTAAACCGTATTACTTCATTGCCAGAAGAATCAAAAATTCGATCCACAAGTAAAGGTTCCATTAATACTCCGTAATTGGCCATCACAGACATCGCAAAATGAACTTGTAATGGCGTCGCACTAACTGCGTGACCAATTGGTAATCGAGTGATTGTAAGTCTATCCCAGTTATTAACAGAATGTAAAATTCCAGTGCTCTCCCCCGATAGGTCACATCCTGTTTTGGACCCGTACCCAAAAGCAGTAGCATAATCGTATAACTTCTGCTCACCTAATAGCATGCCTACTTGAGCAGAACCACGATTACTCGATTTAACGATGACGTTGTGCAAATTAAGGCGATCCACTTTTATGTGTTTATCTTTGGGTAAGCCAAGATTGCGTCCCTTGTACGTTACACTTGATANATTGGTAGCAAACTCATGTTCAGCCTTAACGATACCTTCCTCTATGGCTCCCGCTATTGGTACGATCTTGAAGGTAGATCCTGGTTCAAAAGTATCGGTTAGTGCACGGTTGCGCTGATTTGCTATTGGATATTTTGTAGTATTAAAATATTCATTTGGATTATAAGTTGGATAGTTTGCTAGTGCCATAACCGCACCAGTTGCAGGTTTACTGACAATGATACTAACACTTTCAGGGTTATATTGGCCAACCAGGCGTTCGATTTCTCCTTCCGCAATATGTTGCACCATTTGGTCAATGCAAAGTTGCACATTAAGGCCATCTGTAGGTAGTACCTCACGCTCTCTATACTGAGCTAATTCACGACGACGCCCATCACGCTCTGTCTCAAACCAACCATCTTGCCCTCGCAAATAAAAATCAAAACTACGTTCTATTCCAAAAACTGGAGTCGATTGTTTGTTAATAAAACCTAAAATATGAGCTGCTAGTTTTTCACCTGGATAAGTACGTGAAAATTGATTATTTCCATAAACACCCTTAATCTTTAATGCATTAACTGCATCAGCAGTATCTTGATCTAGATTCTTAGCAAGTGGCGCCCAACGCACAAAATATGGATCTCCAGTATCCGCTCTTAATTTAGTCTTTGTTGCAATAGCGTCCTCAATACTAGCGATAGGCTTACCTAAAAGTTTTGCTAGATCCTTAAGTTTTGCTGCATCAACTTCGAGTACTGCTTGCGGATCGACACCTATATTTACCGTGGTATGGGTCGTAGCAAGCAAGTTACCTTGACAATCCACTACATTGCCGCGTCGCGCCTTTAGTACTTTTACCATACGTCGACTACTTTCAATTTGCTCAAGTAGGTCGGTATGATCCCATGTATGCAGATAAATTAATCGTCCTAGTAAAACTGCAAAAGCCATTGCGATAGTAGCGAATACTATCGTAGCGCGTTGGTTGCAGACAAAAGCTTTACTCATTTATGGATTACGTGAGCTAAATATTAATTACTTTTATAACGTAATTCGAGCTGGCGAAGCGTTTGATGCGAGGGACTTAAGGGCTTTATGGATAGAGCATCTGTACTCAGGTGACCGACTGAACTTGGTTTCTTGATACATTTTTCTACGAATTGGCTCTGTCCTTTATGAGGCTCAAAGCCGGCGCTAAAATAATTTTTAGGAAGCTGCATATAAGAGTAATATTGGGGGAAGTTAGGGTGATTTGAGATTGAAATATGCTAGATTATTGGCTCCTCTATAAGGGGTTGCATGCGCATATGTGTGGCCTCGTAAACTGCCACGTTCACTAATCCAAACAACTTGATTCTCTTTACTAGGTCGCAAGCTTTTAGCTACTTTACCCTGTAAAACAACCGGTTGGTGAAACTTAGAGATTTTCTCGTCTAAATATCGGATTTTATCTATAGTATCACCTAGTTGATTCTCTAAAATAAGACTGCTACGAGCTGTCTGATTTATTTGCTGCTGCAACCAGACAACTGAAAAAGCGCCTGCGACAACTACAAAAATAATAGAACTTACAAGAACTAAAAAACTGCTTCTAATAGTGGATATTTGTATTCGCATCGGTATAATTAGAGTCGTTTGATCGCACGTAAACGTGCACTTCTACTACGTGGATTTTGGTTGATTTCTTCTTCGCTTGGCAAAATAGGACGAGTTGAAACCATTTTTGCCTGTTCATGACGCTCCTCCTGCACACTCATATCTCCTGAATGCTCAGGGCGGCCCGCCATACGACGGCAAAAGCGCTTTACTATCCGGTCTTCAAGAGAATGAAAGCTAATCGCGACAAGTACGCCACCTGGTAAGAGGCGATCAAACGCAGCAGGCAAGCCGCGCTCGATCGCACTCAACTCATTATTTACCTCTATTCGTATACCCTGAAAGCTTCGAGTAGCTGGATGAACAAAAGATCGCCCGGAACGATTTGCTCCAACCGCTTTTGCAATTAAATTAGCGAGTGAACTAGTACGCTGTAAAGTTCCAGTCCCGCGCGCCTGCAAAATTGCGGCAACAACCNTTCGCCAGCGCTTCTCTTCTCCATAATTTCGGACTGCACGTATGAGCGCCTCTTCATCAGAAGTCTCTAGAAATTCGGCAGCACTCATACCGGATTGCGGATTCATCCGCATATCAGCAGGAGCATCCATACGAAATGAAAATCCACGCTCAGCAGTATCTAATTGAAACGATGAAAGTCCAAAATCAAATAAAACTGCGTTAAATTCGCTTTCACCTAAGTCTAATAAATTACCAAAATTCGCACAATAAAAACGAAAGCACTTTCCATATTGCCCATACATAGACTCTGCACGTATCGATGCTTCTGGGTCTCTATCTAAAGCGACTACTGTTACGTTATTTGTATCTTTTAAAAGAGCTCTGCTGTGTCCTCCTCCCCCAAAAGTAGCATCCAATATTGTATCACCCTCTTTAGGCGAGATTAGTTCCAGAGTTTCATTTAATAATACTGGAACATGCCCGCTCATTGCAGCGGTATTTAAAAATTCACCTTTGGAGCAAAGCATTGAGGCAAGTTTTAAAGATTGAGCTACTAGATTGTGGTACTCGCGATTGTACTTTTTCGCGTCGCTGCAATGCTGAATGCACTGTATCTGTTTGAGTGAAAGGACTTTTCGGAGGAGCGGTAAATTGCCAAGGCTCGGTGCGCTCCCGACTCGGTTGAGTTATGTAACCAGAACTTCTGAAATTTTCGCGAGCGATTTGTTGGAGAATATTGGCCATAGTTAGTTTCTATTATTTTGTTATATTCCAAATCGTTTGAAGATTGCCGCGCGTGTTTCCTTATCTGATTTTTTNCCAGCTCGCATCAACTCGTACAGTTCCTCGCTATAAATACTGAAGGTGGCCACTTTTCCTAGTAGTACTGCTCCTTTTTTAAGACTAGCACCCTCGATGAGATCCTCACTTAGCTTGATGCGNCCATGTTTATCGCAGCTAAGGTCTTGTGCGGCATCCAGCAAATCAGTAACAGCCATTTGGCCCTCGTGATCTTCTAAAGGCACTTGCGCAATCGCCTCCTCTAACTTTGCTGCCATCTTGGGTGGATATATAGCAATGGAGCCATCACTTATGGGTAAGGCTAAAAACGCGTTGTCACAACTTGTTAGATTCGGTCGCCAGGCTGAAGGCATCGTTAAACGCCCTTTCTCGTCCAAATTATGACGAAATTTACCAACAAATCTGCCTGTTTTTGTGATACTCATTACTATGCAACAACCATTTCATCCCAAAACGCCCCATTTTAACCCACTTGTCAAGTGGATTTCTATCGATATTTTTGTTAATAAGTTGCGAATAAGTTATATAACTGTTTATAAAACAATTATTTAAAAATTAATTGCTAACTATTAATTGATATAGGCATCACTAATAA
This sequence comes from Coraliomargarita sp., assembly GCA_002699365.1. Taxonomy (GTDB): domain Bacteria; phylum Verrucomicrobiota; class Verrucomicrobiia; order Opitutales; family Coraliomargaritaceae. The sequence goes on from PAAN01000010.1 coordinate 48,933, forward strand.
TACGGCGAGTAGCCATAGATCATCGAATAAGCCATCATTAGCAGAGTCGTGGCGGCAAAAAACCTAAGGGCACATGCGTAAAAATGCTGGTAAACAAAGCCGTATAAAGCGTTGGATTCAATGCTGCTTATACTTCGCCCTATCTTAGCTAAAAAAAGATATTCCTAATCGTTCTTAATTTCTTTAACGCACCTAAAGCCAGTGTGATTTGCGGGAGAATCAAAGTGTAAGGACTGCCTAGAGCCTGGCTGATATCCGCGGCACCAATTATCCGAGCATAGAAAAGAACCGCCTCTGGTTACATATGCTACGGTTTGTTGGCCCAAGGATATAAGCTCTTGTTGCGAAGGACCAATGGGGTTGACCACCACTTGATTTTGCCTGCTAGCATAGGTTTGCGACCAATAACGATCCGCAACTAATTCCCATACATTTCCAGACATGTCATAAAGACCAAAGGCATTGGGCAAAAAACTTTTGACTGGTGCTGTGGTTAAATATCCGTCTTCAGCTGAATTTTCATAAGGCCATGTGCCCTGCCATATATTTGCCATCCATCGGTTGTTGGGAGTCACCAAGTCTCCCCAGACATAAGGCTTACGAATTAGATTTCCACGAGCTGCCCGCTCCCACTCTGCCTCGGTAGGAAGTCGCTTACCACACCAGCGCGCATAAGCCTCAGCATCCTCATGAGTGATATTAACTACAGGATGATCCTCTAGTCCTAAGATCGACGAGCCTTCGCCATTGGGCGAGCGCCAATTAGCGGAAGGTAAAATTCGCCACCACTGTGTTTCATCCATTGAGTTATACAATCGATGCGTAGGAGGGGTAAATACTATTGCACCAGCGACACCGTCTTGCTTCGCCGTCTCTTGAATCTGCTCTATACTAGCGCATATATCCTCTAACTCAGAGCCTACAGCGTACTTGGCAGCACGTTCCAACTCTTTTAAATTAATAGCTGCCATCTTACGCATCCTCTCAAAATATTCTTTGGGCAAAGGTCGCTCCGCAAAA
>PAAN01000011.1 GCA_002699365.1 Coraliomargarita sp.
CTCAACATTACAGGGGATCTAATGCCCGGGGGATTCGATGAAAACGGCCTAGATATTGCGGATCCTAACTATATAGCCGGATTAGTTAAAGCTAATAACAAGTCAAAAGCTAAAGGTTACACTTACAGCCATTATTCAATTAAAAATAAAACCAATTTAAATTCTTTTAAATTTGCAAATAAAAACGGTTTCACAATCAACACCAGCAACGAAACATACGAAACCGCAGACGATAGTTTCAAAAAGGGATTACCAACAACACTAACCCGGCCCAGTAATGAAAAAATCCCGGCCCGCTCACCAGCTGGAAACAAACTAGTAATTTGCCCACAACAAACAAGTAACGGAAAAATTACCTGTGAAAGTTGCAAATTATGCGAGATCCCGGACCGATCCGAGATTGTAGTATTTTTGGCCCATTCTGCAAGAAAAAACAAACTTAACGAATTAATAAAATAAATTTATATTCCTAGTTTTATAGATTAGTAGAATTTATAAATATATTCATTTTTGTAAATTTTTATACAGCTTAATATTAAATTTTGTTTAAGGACGTATCCGGTTAAGTAAAAACTTTAAGGACGCACCCAAGGACGCAAGGACACACACATTTTTTTATAAGGACGCAAGGACACAAGGACGTATATGTATCTACCCAATAACACAAGGACGTTGCTGCTCACGCAACTTAGCACCACTCCATACCTATCCGAGACATGGTATCGGCTCGTAAACATTCTGGAATTTGACACTCATGAACAAACGAACAAAGTGCTATCAGGCAACGTACCACAAGGACGGAATCAACATAGCAATCAACATCCATGCTGAGGATGACATAGCAGCTGGCTACGAAGCCATTGCAATCAGCAAAAAACGCTCACTTAAATTATTGGATGTAATCCCTAATGAAATATTTTCCAAATAACTGGCAAGCCATTAAAGATGCTGATCCCGCGTATTTTCCAACATTGCCATTTGAACAATTTATTGAATGGAAAGAAAATTATCAGCTACCTTCATCGGTTTATTGTCTCATTAGAGAAATGAATCCTAAGAGCAAAAAAGTAACAGAGCATACCTTTACCTCGGAAAGGGCAGCTAGGCAGAAATTCCTAAAATTAATGGACCAGGGGCAAGAGTTTTTAGTTTGTCATCATGGAGCCATTGAACAACTATATCCAGAGTCATAAACACCCAAATGAACGAACATACACAACAGGTAGTGGTTGATAAACTATGTGCCGAGATCAAAACACACCCACACAGGGAGCAATTACTCGCACTAATCTACGAGCAACAACAAGATTCACAATCGGATCTATACGCTAAGGAGTAAAACATGCCAACAATCTTTAGTAAAGGCAACTTCTATCTAGGAAGTGATGATGATGATGCATCAAATGTTACAAATAAACGAACTCAATTACATATATCGTTCCATATCTGGAACTATCGTTTAGAGTATGAATACATGCAACCATCCAAACGGTATGAAAAGCATTATGATTCCACCAGTAATAAATCTGATGGAAATGGACCAAATCAAGCCCTCCGATCCGCAGATGGACAAAATCCTACAAGCGGTCGGAGTAATAAGAGAGCTAGACCGTGAATCTAAGAGCCATGAACTGCCTATACAGGTTGTTTCATTGTTTCTATATATAGCGTCTAGAAATAATTGCAATAAACAAAGTGCTGAGGATGCTTTATTGATGTCCAAAGCCAGTGCATCTCGTAATACTGATTGGTTATCTAGGACCCACTACAACGGCAGACCAGGATTAAACCTGATACGCAAAGAAGTAGATCCATTTGATAGAAGGAAATCAACTCTTCGCCTGACCCGCAAAGGAAGAGATTTAGTAGAAAAATTAACTTCCATCCTTTATGACTAGTTCTACGGCAACGAACTTCCGTAACATCGAACAAGTATTTAAATTTAGTTTCAGCAACAAACACACATGGAAAACCAATTACAATACTCGGAAGAGTATGGAAAATTGTAGTAGACATGTATTAAAACATCTTGGACCTAAATTTGAAATAAGAAAAACAGACCAAAGTGCAATGGATTATCTCTATGACACTATGGTTGAGCATGATGCAAGTAACTCATTATTTAATAGAGCAAAAACATCATTGCAAACGGCTCTTAATTTTGGTGTATCTAGAAAAAAGATATTCACTGATATAAGAGAGCCACATATAAATGCCCAGGGGATGTTTCATTTTGAATCAAAACCCGAAGACCGCGTACCACAGCCTGTAATTAAAAAGCATGAGGCTGAACAAATGGTAAAAGTTGCACGAGAACATTTCGGTGGCAACTTAGCTGATTCAATAGCAATCAGTGTTTACAGCGGCATGGGATACGATGAGTGGACGCAGCTGCAAGCATGCGACATACATTGGGGAGATGTTCCATTTATATGGGTTGGTAACAGGCCAGACTTTACTGTTAAACGAAACACCAGGAAAAGAAAAATACCTCTTGTTGGTGATCTAACAGGTGGCAATCTAATACCTATTCTTAAGAAAAGATATGAAGATGCCGTAGGTACTAAAATTCCATTATTTGGTGATGATTGGAATAATGCTGATCAACATCGAAGGGAGTTTAACAAAGTAAAAACTTGGTGCAGAATAAATCCAAAAGTTACACCATATTGTTTACGTCATAGTTTTTGTACTTGGCTAATCCAGGCTGATGTTGCACTACCAAAAGTGCAGAAGCTTATGGGCCATGCACAAATAACAACGACAATGAACTATATACATGTAGCCGATAATGATTTAGCAAATGCAATTGGGAGGCTTTGATCATGAAATTTGTTCCTATAAATAAATTGCCTTATGACATATATAAAGAGATCATGATTGATCCAGGCATATCAGATAAAGAAAAACAAAAAATAAAACAGGAAAGAAAATTACACAGGAAGAGGCTTTAATTATGGAAGTTGTATCTGTCAAAAAATTACCTTATTTTATTTTCAAAAGAATAATAAAAAATCCAGGTATTTCAATAAATGAAAAAAGAATACTGTGGTATGAAAGATATTATAAAGAAGAATTTAACTTTAGATGTCTATAGTTATCACGCGATACAAACCAGGCTAATTTAACAACCCCTTTTTTAGAACTATTTAATACATGCACAACGTAACTCTTGAGAACTATTACTACAACTGGTTTTATCTTATGATGCGGGTGTATATGATTTATATGGAGAAATAGGATAATTTAGCCTGGATACATTTGCGTAAGAAAGCTATAACTAGCGTAATCACAATCGACAACAGCGATCCGCAAGAGGATTAGTTATTTTTAAAGGATCGATAATATACATCCGTGCGGATGTCAATAAATTTACAACCCAATATACATGCCAACTCCCTCACAAATTGATGAGGAGTTTTTGTTTGAGCGGAAATTAATAGACGGTGGTTTAGAAAAATTTAGAAAAGATACTCTTAAATTAGAGAAGGCTTCATATGCCTCAGCTACCGTATATGGTTCTAGTTCAATCGAGAACTTACTACCTATATTTATAAAATATATAAAAGAAAAAACTGCAAAAAGATTAAAAAATGCAAGTGGTCATAGATTGCATTTATTACACAATTTCATACTACAAATAGACCCGGAGAGTGCAGCTGCAATTGCAAGCAAGATTGTATTTGATAAGGTCTTTTCTTATAGAAAGGAAGAGAGTGCAGTTTGCAAAATAACAGAGTCTTGTGGTCGAGCTATAGAGGCAGAACTACAGATGAGATATTACGAACAAATTAAGCCTGGACTATTCAATGCTTTGAAGAAAAGCTATTGGCATATGTCTAAAGGCACGGAATCCAAAAGAAAAAGCATGCAAGTGCTTATGCAAAAACAGGATATAGATCCTTGGGTTGCATGGACACCAGCTACCAGAGTAAAAGTTGGTGGTTGGTATGTTGATGCATTATGCGAATCTTCTGGATGGTTTGAGGTTCTACCTTTTTACACCAGGAATAGAACAGAAAACAGATTAGTACCAACTGAACAGTTCATCAAACATAAAGATGAGATTGTAAAAATAGCTGAATTATTTAGTCCATTCAGCTGGCCAATGTTGATAGAACCAAATGATTGGACTCCTACAAATGAGGGAGGTTATTTACTTAATCAACTTACAAGATGTCACGATTTTGTACGCAAAGGACAACCCCTCCCTGTACAGGGAAAATTAATTTACGAATTTATCAATGGGATACAAAAAGTAAAGTATACATTGAACCCCTGGATTGTTGAGGTAGCTGAAACTCTGGAACAGCTGCAACGTGGTGTTGGCAAATTTCGCCCCATCATGTACACAGAGATACCACCAAAACCAGCTGACATTGATACCAATGCTGAAAGTAAGAAGCGTTGGAAGCGGGATGCTACTAAAATCAACAATGCTAATGCACAGGAATTTCGGAAGTCTTGTCGAACAAGAATGACAATGAATTTTGTCAAAGAATTCAAAAATAAACCATATTATTATTTGTGTTTTTCTTGTGACTACAGAGGAAGGATTTATCCCATACCTACTGTTGGGTCAACTCAAGATACTGACTTTGGAAAGGCATTAGTTAGAGCGGGAGATGAATCTCCTGTTACTCCTGACGCTATTACTTGGCTGAAATTCGAGGTAGCCACATGCTACGGCCTCGATAAAAGCCCAATGCAAGAAAGATTAGATTGGACAGCAAATAATCACAATCTAATAGAACAAGTAGCTACAGATCCTATTGGTTGTTTACCAGCCTGGGAAATTGCAGAAGAACCTTTCAGATTTCTTGCAGCTGCTAGAGAATACTACGAAATAGTAATAGCCAAAACTAGAACAACTACAGGATTATGGATCAGTATTGATGCCACTAGTTCTGGATTACAACTGCTCGCAGGGATGAGTTCTGACTTATCAACTGCCAAACTTACAAATTGCGTACCAAGCGATAGGCCACAAGATGCCTACAAAGTAGTAGCTGAAGCTGCTAAACCTCACATACCACAACGATTTTGGAAAGTATGGGATAGGAAAAATGTTAAAAGAATAGTTATGACATTACCCTACTCAGCTAAGTTCCAAAGCAATTTGACTTATATAAGAGAAGGTTTAGTTGAAAAAGGAATAGAACCAACAACTGAAGAAGTCACACAAACTGTAAGAGCAGTAAGAAAAGCTATGTCGGAAATCTTTCCCGGACCCATGAAAACTATGGCCTGGATAGAAAAAGAGGTAGCAAAAGCAATTAAACGTGGAATGACTGAGATCTCCTGGGTAACACCATCAGGTTTCAGAGTTGTTCAACGACTGATGAAGAAGGATACAGAAACAGTAGAACTTAAACTACTAGGAAGATGTCGAGTCAAGGTAGGAACTGGAGAGTTAGGAGTTGATCTTAACCACCATAAGAATGCAACAAGTCCTAATTTAATCCATTCGATTGATTCATCGATGCTCGCCCTGGCATGCACTAAAGCAAAGGGAGTAGACGTAAGCCTAATACATGACTGTATTCTTGCCAAAGCAACTGACATGACATTGATGTCAAAGCTCATCAGAGAAGCATATAAAGAAATCTTTACTAACCACAATGTCTTGAAAGATTTTGCAAAAGCAATTAATGCCGAAGAAGAACCACCATATGTAGGAGATTTAGACCCTTCTTTGGTCACAGAGTCAACTTATTTTTTTTGTTAATGAGAGAAATCCACCTAACTAAAGAGCCTATTACATTAGAAGGCTTTCAAGCTGTATTAAAACCAAGTCAATATGGATACTGCCTCAGTACCGTATTCGATCCGACCATGATATCAAAGCTTGAAAAAGAGAGAGAAGAGGTCCTTAAGTGGGCAGAATCAAAACTGAAAAACAAACGAAGGTCAGTTTTAAAACCTGAGCCTTGGGAAGAGGTCAGTGATGAAAAATTTATGGTCAAATTTAAATGGAAGGAAGAAAAAAAACCTACTATTGTAGACACCGAGGGTTGTCCTGTAACAGATGTAAATATTCCGCTGTACAGTGGCTCGAAAGTCAAAATATGCTTTGCACAGAAGCCGTACATTCTGCCGGACAATGTAACGTATGGAACCACTTTAAAATTAACGGCTGTCCAAATTGTCTCTGTGAAGAGCGAGGCGGGGACTGATGCTGGAGATATTACACAGGATGAGGCTGTAAAACTATTTGGAACTTCAAATGGATATAAGATTGCTGATTCTGTAGTTTCTGTACCAGCTGCTGAAGATACTGCACCATGCTCAGTAGAATCTGACGATGACTTCTAATGTTTAGATCAAAGTTAGAAGAACAAGTAGCAGATATATTATTTGATAATCAAGTGGAGTATGAATATGAAGAAACTAAACTTAAATATGTTTTAGAAAAAAATTATATTCCAGATTTCAAATTAACCAATGGAACTTATTGGGAATGTAAAGGGTTTTGGGACAGTGCAGACCGAAAAAAAATAAAAACGGTTATTGAACAAAATCCAGGAATAGATCTTCGTATGGTTTTTATGAATCCATACAACAAGATCTCCAAAAAAAGCAAAACAACATATGCAGCTTGGTGTGATCGCCACAATATCAAATGGTGTGCAAGCTACTTGATACCAGTGGATTGGTTCCAATGACTGATTCCGAATTTATACAACATGAGCCATGTGAAGTATGTGGCTCAAGTGATGCAAAGGCTGTCTATACAGATGGCCATACTTTTTGTTTCTCGTGTCAAACCACCACAAGAAACGATGACAAAAAATATTACATGAACGATGTACAACTCAAAGGCATACCGACCAGACTCGGTAAAAGGCAAATCAGCCAAAAGACATGCGAATTCTACAAAGTCTTTAAAGACGGAGATACCCTACGATTCCCTTATTATTCGGGCAGTGGAAAAATTCAAGGATTTAAAGTAAAGAACAAACAGAAAGAATTTTATTATGAAGGGATTCGGACAGATACTCTTTTCGGACAAAATCTTTTTGCAGACAAGGGGAAAAGGATTGTCATATCAGAAGGTGAACTTGATGCTCTTAGCATATTTGAAGCAATGCCAGGCTGGGCTGCATGCAGTATTGGTCATGGTTGTGCGGGTGCTAAGAAGGATATACAAAAACAGATTCCATATCTCCAGGGCTATCACGAGATCGTATTATTCTTTGATAATGACTCTCATGGAAAGAAGGCTACGGAGGAAGTTGCATCGATCTTACCGCCAGGGAAAGTCAAGATCGCTTTATTGGATGCTAAATACAAAGATGCATCTGATGCTTTACAGGCTAATGATGCTCAGGCAGTACGAAAAGCAATATGGGATGCAAAGACTTACACACCTGATGGGATTGTTTCGGGGAAAGACCTCAAGAAAATAATTACTACTCCAGGAAAACCATGTGACCATGAATATCCATTCAAAGGTTTACAGGAAATGAGTGGAGGAATTGAATACGGAACCCTTATTACAATTTGTGCGGGCACAGGAATCGGTAAATCATCCTGGACTAGGCAACTAGCGGCACACTTATTACAAACAGAAAAAGAAGTAAAAGTCGGATATTTGGCATTGGAAGAATCCAATAAACAAACAGGACTTGGACTTATGTCAACTTCCCTGGGTAAAGCATTTCATATTGGTGAACACGATAAAAAAGATTTAGAGAAAGCATATGACAAGACAATTGCTAATTGGAATTTATTTCTATTTGATGGCTTTGGTTCTTATGAAGCTGATATCATTTATAACCGCATCGAATACCTTGCCTGTGGATTGGAGTGTCGTATTATATTCCTCGATCATTTATCCATATTACTGAGTGGACAAATTTTAGATAATGAGCAAAAAGCAATATCGATTGTGATGACTAAGTTGCGTTCCCTGGTAGAGCGTACAGGCATAACATTATTTCTGATAAGCCATGTTCGTAGAACTATGTCGGACCATGCTAATGAAGAAGGTGCTCGCGTTACTTTGAATAGTTTGAAAGGCTCCTCCAGCATTGGGCAACTAAGTGACCAAGTTTTCGCGTTGGAAAGAAACCAACAAGCGACAGGTGATTTTGATAGTTCAACTACACTAAGAGTTTTGAAAAACCGTAGAACTGGTCGTACAGGAGTAGCAACAATGCTGAATTATGACACTGACCAATGTAGATATATAGAGAATGCTGATTTTTGATATAGAGACTAATGGATTATTGCAAGATTTGACCGAGATCCATTGCCTAGCAGTGCATGACACTGAGACAGGTAAGACTGAATCATTTAATGATCAGCCTGGGAACTTTGATTTAATTACAGGAGTTCAATACCTGGAAGATGCAGAGTGCATTGTAGGTCACCACATTTTGGGATTTGATATACCAGCAATACAAAAAGTTTATTCGTGGTTTACCCCACCACGCTACAAGATCGATACGTTACTAATGTCTAGACTTATACATCCAAACATTATGGATATAGATAAGAAAAGACAATGGCAACATATGCCTCTACAAATGTATGGCAAACATAGCCTGGCATCTTATGGCTATCGATTGGGAGAGTACAAAGGGGAATTTGGACAAACGACAGATTGGAGTACTTGGTCAGAAGAGATGGAAGAGTACTGCATCCAAGATGTCAAAGTAACTACAAAATTATGCAAACATTTTCACCCCTACCTGATTGGCTCCAATTAGAACATGATGTTGCAGAGATCTTTTCGGAGCAACATAAACATGGATGGAGTTTTGATGTCACAAAAGCACAATGCCTCGAACAAGCTCTCCGAAGCGAAATGGAAGAGCTTGATGGAATTCTTCGAGATCAATTCCCTACCGTTGCAGGATCGGTGTTCATACCTAAACGAAGCAACAGGTCACAAGGATATGTCGAAGGAGCAGAAATCCAAAGAATAAAGGATACAAATTTTACCAGTAGGGACCACATAGCATGGATACTACAAACACATTTGAAACAGAAGCTTCCGCAGCAGACGACAACTGGGAAGCCGGAGATTACAGAAACGACCTTACGCGAGATGAACTTACCGTTCTCAAACAATTGTGCAAGGATCTTGGATCTGAAAAAGCAGCTTGGCATGCTTTCAGAAGGAAAAAATGCCTTTCTGAAATGTTGCACGATTGCTGATCGGATACATCACAACTGTGCAGTAAGTTGTGCTACACACAGAACTTCTGCAAATAGGCCAAACCTCCAGCAAGTACCGAGTGATAAATCATTTAGGGAACTATTTAGAGCCACTCCTGGACTTGCACTAGTATCAGCAGATTTAGCTGGTATCGAATTAAGAATGCTTGCTCATTACTTAACTAGATATGACGGTGGCCGTTATAGAGATATTCTTCTTACTGGAGATATCCATCAAACAAATGCAGATGCCATAGGAGTTACTAGAAAATTAGTAAAGAATATATCCTATGCCATTATTTATGGAGCAAGTTTTCAAAAATTAGGACATTTATATGATCAGTCTTTATGTATCGACAAAGCAAAAACCAAAGGAAAAGAAATTAAAGAAGCATTTATTAATGCTATTCCTGGGTTTGCAGAATTACTGGCACAAGTTCGTCAGAAATCTATGCAGGGACACATCAAAGCAATAGATGGCCGAAAAATATATGTAGATAGTCCTCACAAAGGATTAAATTTTTTGCTTCAGTCTTCCAGTGGAGTTCTAGCTCGCAGATGGCTGCTAATAGCAAATCAAACAATAAAAGAGGTTGGTATCCGTGCTCACCAACTAGCGTTTATACATGACGAAATAAATTTTGAGTGCGAAAAAAAATATATAGATGAGCTTAAATTCACCCTTACACACTCTGCCGTTGAAGCGGGAGAGTATTACACACTTAGATGTCCAATATCAGCAGATGCAAAGGCCGGAGAAAACTGGAGCGAAGTCCACTGATACAAATAGAAAAGGAGATTTCTGGGAATATCACGTTGCTTTACAAGCCTGGAAAAGAGGTGCAGAAGTATTCATGAATATAGGAAGAACTGGAAAGACCGACCTAGTTCTTGAATGGCAAGGCAAATTATTACGAGTAGATGTCAAGCAGATGAGACAACAAAATGGTTGTTGGAAATCATGCGGTAGAAAAAAATTTGGTTCTCACCATGTACTTGTAAATCCAGAAACAGAAGAGATTAGATGGATCAAAGGCTGGATACCAGCGGGATGGGAAAACTTTTGGTAAAACTATTGATCGATTGTGATTATATTGTTTATAAATCATGTGCCGCTACTGAAACAGAAATGGACTTTGGTGATGACGTTATAGTTGTCACTTCGGATTTTACTGAAGCTATGAAATGTACAGAACGTGCATTAAAAAAAATAAAAGATGAATTTGGTAATTTTTCCGAAATGATTCTGTTTTTTAGTAGCCCTAATAATTTTAGGAAAAAAATATTTCCCCTATACAAGGGATCTCGTTTACGGAAAAAGCCCTGTGGATATAAAAGGGTTATCAGAGAATTAGAAAATAGATACAAAGTAATCAAGATGTCACAGCTGGAAGCAGATGATGCTCTCGGAATTTACAGTATCAACAATCCCGGAAACATAATTGTTAGTCCTGATAAAGATATGCGTCAGATACCTGGGCAACTTTACGACTTTAAAGAAACAACTACTATTACAGCTGAAGAAGGTGCAAAGTGGCATGCTTTACAGCTTACAGCTGGAGATAATACTGATGGATACACTGGTATACCTGGATTTGGCTTGAAAAAAGCTACACAATTATTTGATAACAACGGTTACAGCTGGAAAACAGTTGTAGATGCATACGCAGACAAAGGATTGGATGAGACAGAAGCTCTTCTCAATGCTCGTCTAGCAAAAATTCTTACACCAGAAGACTATGACGAAAAAGAAGGAGAACCAATCTTATGGACCCCCACCACCGATCACATCTTTGACGGCAGAACAAGATCTGCGGTTGCGGTTAATTAAAGATTGTCTTGAGAAAGACACAGCAGACAAGGAGGATATTATTACTATCTTTCTTGCATTACAAAAACAAAATTTTATATTAGGAAATTGCTTAACGAACCTATTGGACAAGTGGCCGAAACAAAAGGACCACAATACTACCAGCGAGGACCAGTTGCTGTTTGGACTTTTATTCGACAACAACAATTGGGATACTTCCTCGGAAACGTAATTAAATATGTATGCAGAGCGGGTCACAAAGATGACAACGGCATAGAAGATTTAGAAAAAGCCATCCATTATTTAGAAAATGAAATTGAGAGCAGAAGGGAAGCCCAACCCGATAGTTAAAGTGGGTCGAGTCCAGGATTGGCTAGATAATCCTGTTGGAAAATTACCTGTCAGCTGTACGACTTTTAGAGTTGGAGACAGTATGACAGAAGGAAGAGATTCTATAGAAGCATCCTGGAAATTTACCTCATGGGGTTTACGAAATGGAGCGGGAGTAGGAATTACCCTGGACGATATAAGAGCAGAAGGGGAAGTAAACGACAAAGGATTGTATGCAAGCGGTCCAGTGTCATTCGCAAAAATATATTCAGCATTAAATGAAACACTCAGACGCGGTGGTGTTCAGAAAATTGGAGCGATTACGCTTCATCTTTCCATTGATCACCCTGACATTGTTACCTTCGTGCGGGCGACCAGAAGTAGTCTCCCCTGGGTTAAACGATGCGTTGACCTTACCGAAGCAAAGTGGCTTGCTACAGAAGCTACAACAAAGAAAGAAATACTTGGAGGAATTGCAAGAGGAGACATTTGGCTCAACAAAATCAAGCATAATAAATATGGAGAAAGGCTTTTAAATAACGTTTGTTTAGAGGTCTACACCCTTTCCAGGGGGACATGTTTGTTGTCTCATTGCAACTTAGGAGCATGTCATGTTGGCATGTTAAAAACTGTTTTTGTAGATGCAATGACAGAGTTATGTCAGATGCACAGCAAGACAGGTGTCGGAGGTGAATACCTTACACCACAAGAAGATAAGCAAGTTGGTTTAGGTGTTCTTGGACTAGCAAATTTTCTAGCTTATAGCAAAGTTACATACAAAGAATTTGGTGATGCCCTAGAACAAGTTAACCAGGGTAAGTTTGCAGTAGGTACAGCTGGAGTATTAGCTCAAGAATTTCAAGAAGCTATAGATGCGGCTACTGATGTTGCATATTTATATGGTATGGAAAGAGCATTCTGTATAGCCCCAACTGCATCATGTAGTTATAGATCAAAAGATCTTCTTGGTTACACAGCTACACCTGAGATAGCTCCTCCTATAGATAGGGTTGTATCCAGGGATAGTGGAGAACTAGGAGTTATAGATGTTAACTATGGTCCTGATGTAGAGATAGCAAGAGAAGTTGGATGGGAAGTTTATAAGAAAGTTGCTGATCAANTAATGACTATGTATGAGAGAACTGGATTGCTTCATGGCTATTCATTTAACTCTTGGTCGGACATGGTTACTTATGATGAAGCATTTATAGAAGATTGGCTTAGATCGCCACAAACAAGTTTGTACTACAGTTTGCAAGTTAGTGGTGATACTCAGGATAAAACCTCAGCCTACTCTGCACTTGATGAAGAGGAAGTAGAAGAGTACTTAGCAGATTTGTTTACAAAAGAACCCGACCCAAACGCAACACCCGATCCTAATTACAAGATTGAATGCTACGGCTGTGAACAATGAACCCATACGAAAAATTATTAAATAGAAAAAGAAAATGGACACCTGTCCAGGTCACAAAAGGAAAGGTAAAAGAAGGTGCTGAAGAAACCCTCAAGCGTGTACTCGCAGTACGTTGTTTGGAGTTGCCAGTTGGAGCATTCGTTACTGAAGCTCTTGAGAAAGGTGTACCCGATAAAGCTAGAAAGCTTCTCATCTCGAATGTTAAAGATGAAGAAAACCATGATAAAGCTCTACAGTATGTAGTAGAAGCACATGGTGTAGACGAGAAAGCAGAAAGAGAAGCATTGATACTAAGAGATGCTTGGTTACAACATCCAGACCATACATTAATTAAATCTTTGACTGCGGAAAGAGCGATATTTTTCGTTCTTTTACCGTTTTTAAGATTTAATGGTGACGTTGGTATGAGGACGACAGCAATGGACATCAGCCGTGATGAACAAGTCCATGTCGGAACTTCTTCCCTTGTCACCACTGAGCTTTCACTGACTGCTAGTCCTTCCCTGGACAAGCTTAGGAAGGCAACAATTAACTGGATTATGCAGCCACTAGGTAATCACGAAGATAAATATTTAAATAAAAAATTCTGGTTAGATGCTTCAGACAGATTGATGTATGAAGGCAAAGCACCAGAACTAGCACAAACAAAGGCAGCTAGAGTTCCAGCCTTCTTTGAGACAAGTAATGAAAATCTCCCCCAATACGCTTAGGCTCGAAGACGAAAGAATAGATGCATTGGTGAAAAGGATTGAAGACAACTTCAGACCATCACCAATACTTCCTTCGGATTCGATAGAAAAAATAATGTATCAAGCTGGCCAAGCCAGTGTGATCGAGTATATAAAAAATCAATTAAAGGACGAATAAAATGTGTTTTTTTAGTAGACGCACACCAAGCCCCCCTCCAGCNGCTGCAACTTTACCACCAGCAAAAGCTGTAAACCCAACAGTAGATACCACTGTACCAACAGCAAAGAAAGTNACTGATACTGAAGACGTTAAAAAAGTTAGTTATGGTGATGCTGGTAACAAGAAAGCTTCACAAAAAGCAAAACGTGTAGGTTCAGATTCACTAAAAATAAATCTNAATACAGGAACAGGTGGATCTAGCGGAGGACTAAATGTATAAAGCTCGTGAAAGATACGATCAGTTATCTAGTGATAGAACAGAGTTTCTAGATATGGCTGTTCGTTGTTCTGAGCTTACCCTCCCTTATCTCATACATGACGATAACGTNTATACCCATAATCGTAAAAATATTAATAAACCTTTCCAATCAACNGGAGCCAAGTGCTGTACCACTTTGGCGGCAAAGCTCATGCTAGCCCTTCTACCTGTGCAGACCACATTTTTTAAATTACAAATAAAAAATGACAAGATTGGAACTGAAATAGATCCGCAAATAAAAAGTGAATTAGACCTTTCTTTTTCAAAAATTGAAAGAACTATCATGGATTATATTGCTGCATCTAATGACCGGGTTGTATTACACCAAGCACTTAAGCATTTAATTGTTGGTGGTAATTCATTAATTTTTATGGGCAAAGAGGGATTAAAAAATTTTCCTCTTTCACGTTATGTTGTTAATAGAGATGGTAATGGTAAATGGCTCGAATGCGTAACCAAAGAATTAATAAGTAGAAAATTATTAGAAGATAAGTTACCACCAAAAAAAACTAATACAGGTATTGATGAATCTAAGAATCGTAATGATGACGTAGAAGTATATACATGTATTAAATATGATGCCCAGGGTAAAAGATATACTTGGCATCAAGAAGCAGAAGATGTAATCCTTAGTGGAAGTCAAAGTGCCGCACCAGAAGATGCAAACCCCTGGCTTTTATTGACATTTAATCATACGGATGGAGAACCTTACGGTCGTTCCAGGGTTGAAGAATTTATAGGAGATTTCGAAACATTAGATGCTTTGACCCAGGCTCTTGTAGAAGGGTCAGCTGCGGCAGCAAAAGTTATCTTTTTGTTAAATCCAGCTTCACCACTTAAGCCACAAAATTTAAGTCTTAGTGGCAATGGAGCTATTGTTTCTGGAAGACCAGAAGATATAGGTGTTGTTACCGTAGGAAAAACTCAAGACTTTTCTACAGCTGCACANCANATAGCAAATATAGANAANAGATTNAATGAAGCNTTNCTNGTTTATACACAGAGACAGGCAGAAAGAGTTACAGCAGAAGAAATAAGAACCACACAGTTTCTNNTNGAACAACAACTTGGTGGNNTNTTTTCATTGNTNACNACACAATTNNTAAAACCATATTTGTCCAGGATACTTTTAGTTCTTACTAGATCAGGACAAATTCCTGACTTACCAAAAGATTTAGTACAGCCACAGATTGTAGCTGGTATNAATGCACTNGGAAGAGGATCAGATGCACAGCAACTAACTACTTTNATGGGAACAATTGCACAAACAGTTGGACCAGAAGCGTTGATGAAATATATAAATCCACAGGAAGCTATTAAAAGACTTGCAGCTGCACAAGGTATTGATGTTCTTAATCTTGTTAAGACTCCAGAGCAGATGCAATCAGAGAAACAAGAACAGATGGAAATGATGACTAATAAATCACTTGTNGATCAAGCTGGTCAACTTGCTGGAACACCAGTTTTAGATCCATCGAAAAACCCTGATGCTATGGACACAATTAACCAGGTAACACAGGGAGCACTTTCACCCCAAGAATAAATTATGGCAGAAACATTAACTATAGATAACACTGTAGATAATACAGTTCTCACAGAAGAGGAACAAGATTCACTACAAGTTGGCGAAGCATTAGTTGAGGAACAAGATCAACTTTTAGCTGGTAAATATGAAAATGCCCAGGAATTAGAAAAGGCATACATAGAGCTACAAAAAAAACTTGGAGAATCTGATGAGGAAGAAGTAGAAGAAGGCGAAGCAGAATATGAAGAGGAGTCAGAAGAAACAGAAGAAGTTGAACTTTCAGATAATGCAGAACTTATAGCAGAGGCAAGTGCAGAGTTTGAAGATGATGGACAACTGAGTGAAGAAACACTTGCTAAGTTTCAAGGAATGTCATCTACAGATTTAGTAAATGCATATGTAGAAATGTCTGAGTTTGTAGGAGAAGATGGTGAAGTGGAAGCTGCACCTGATTTATCTGATACAGATATTAATACAGTTAAGAATGTCGTAGGTGGTGAACAGGCTTACGAAAATATTATGACCTGGAGTCAGAATAATTTACCAGAGTCAAAGATAAATGCTTTCGATGAATTAGTTGAATCAGGAAGTGTAGAAGCAATTTCATTAGCAGTAGAAGGTTTAAAAGCTAGATACGAAATGGCTAATGGTTATGAGGGAGAACTAGTAACAGGTCGAGCACCTGTACAACAAAGCGATGGATTCAGAAGTCAAGCTGAATTAGTAGCTGCTATGTCTGACCCAAGATACGATAACGACCCAGCATATCGCAATGACGTTATTGACAAACTTGATAGATCAAATGTGGAATTTTAATTATGTCACCAATGGGACCAGGAACTTACGGAAATCGGAAAGGTAGACCACCATTACCACGTAAAGCACCGAAGCCACCAATGAGGCCAGCACCTCCAAAAATATCAGCGACTGGAATGACTCCAGAAATGAAAAGAAAGCTAAAGGAAGCTTTAAAAAAAACTGCAAATACAGCTGCAAAAGCAGCTAAGAAAGCAACAAAAAAAATGGGTACAAAAACACCCGCAAAAAAAAGAAAACAAAAATATAACCCTTATGGTCCAGGAACTATGAATCCTACAAAAGCTTCATATGGCACAGGACCATGACAAAACATTTGAGATTAAAACAAATTTATCCATCAACAAAAAAAGTGAAAGTAATGAATTATTGGGAATATGCAGAAAAACTTAATGGCCGTCTTGCCATGCTTGGCATTATTGCTGCCATCGGTGCTTATGCAACAACAGGTCAAATCATCCCAGGAGTCTTCTAATTGGTCTATGTCTTGCGGTGAATTTTTTAGAGTTAAATTTGAAGTTTTGACTAATGAAAAATTACCCAGGGCTGCACAATTAAGACTCGTTAAATTCTTTGAAACAAAAGTAAAAGAAGATTGTAGTAAACAAATTTTAAGTTAATGCCTTATTCAAAATATTCTCCTAAACAAAAAGGATTAGCAGCATTGTCTGGTAATAAAAAAAAGATAGACAAAGGAGATCTAAAAGTTCTTAGATCATTAAAGACGAAGACAAATGGCAAAAAACGTAAGCCTAAAAATAGGTAAACATAAATCTAGAACTGGTGGCCTTACAGCTGCTGGTCGAAAAAAATATAACAAAGCTACTGGATCAAACCTTAAGGCTCCACAGCCTGGAGGAGGTCCAAGAAAAAGATCTTTTTGTGCAAGATTCAAAGGCATGAAAGGTCCTATGAAAAAACCAAACGGCAAGCCTACTCGTAAGGCTTTAGCTCTTAGAAAATGGAAATGTTAAATGGCACACAAAGGTAAAGGATCTTGCGGATCTAAAAAAGGAAAAAAAGGAGGAAAGAAGTATGGCCGCTAAACGTGGACTCTATGCAAACATTCATGCAAAAAGAAAAAGAATAGCAGCGGGATCTAAAGAAAAGATGCGTAAGCCTGGATCTAAAGGAGCACCTACAGCTGCAAACTTTAGACGTTCAGCATTGACTGCAAAAAAACCTAGAGGTAAAAAATAATGTCAGGCGATCTTTTCGATGAACTTATGGGTTCTATTGTCTTCACACCTGATGAAGAATTTATAAAGAAGTTAAATAAAAATAGCGAAAAAATTGAAAAGGAAGTTCCTATATACAAAGAACCAGAAGGGGAACCTTCATTCTAATTATCACCGTCCGTTCATCCTTCGGGACGCATGACGACTAAGCGTGGAACGGAGCTTAGTTTATGGAGATAACAATGAAAGTTACTTTCGTATATCGTGGTGTTGCTTACACAAGAATAATCGGTTAAGCGATCCGGGAGGTGCAAGTCCTCCCTATTCAATTTGGCTTTTAGCCCTTCGAGGAGGATACCTATTAGCCGTCATGACGGTAGGAATAGACTACTAACCAGGAGTCTCAGGTTAGACTAAATGAGATTCAAACAATTCTAGATCTAGAGACAGCAATATATACCTTTACTTTTAGGAAAGAAAAATGGCACAACAGAGTACAGCCCATCAGGCTTCTGTTACTATGCCTAGTGCTAGTAATAGCACAGGTGATAGAAGAGCCCTACTGCTAAAATTAGCAACTGGGGAAATGTTTAAAGGTTTCCAGCATGAAACAATTGCTAGAGATCTTGTAATGAAGAGAACTCTTAAAAATGGTAAGAGTCTACAGTTTATCTACACAGGTAGAACAAAGGCAGAATTTCACGTTCCAGGAAATAGCATCTTAGGAAACAGTGATGGAGCACCTCCTGTAGCAGAAAAAACTATAACTGTTGACGACCTATTAATCAGTTCGGCATTTTTATATGAGCTAGACGAAACATTGGCTTAACAAAATGGGTCAATTAAAATTGGAAGAATTGCTGGAACCCTTTAAAATGGCAATCAGCAGCCGAGCCTCTTACGCTTAAGAGGAAGGTTCAGAGACTAGGTGGTTT
>PAAN01000012.1 GCA_002699365.1 Coraliomargarita sp.
CACCGCAGGCGATCTCATTACGATCGATGTGACTGCGGATGATGCAGACGGCCAAGTGACCGCGGTAAATATCTTCGATGGCGGAACCTCAATCGGAAGCGCGTCTAAAGTAGCCCTAACAACTTGGCGCCTAACAGTACCAACAAGCTTATCTGACGTCGGTCTTATGGAGCTAACTGCCCGCGCAACCGACGACCGTGGCAACGTATCGATCTCAGCTCTAAGTACAGTAAGCGTAACATCTGGAGATGTCCCAACTGTAAGTATTGATAGCCCAGCCCTAATCATCACTCCAGCGGTAGTCGATGACCCAGCTACCGAAGATATAGACGAAACCGCGGCAGAAGTGGTCGAGCTTCCTTCCTTCACCGCAGGCGATGTCATTACGATCGATGTGACTGCGGATGATGCAGACGGCCAAGTGACCGCGGTAAATATCTTCGATGGCGCGACTGGCAGTTTTATCGGTCAGGCGGATCCGACAGGCATACTAACTCAATACCAACTAGATTATGAAACAAGCCTATCGCAAGCCGGACAAATCTTAAGTTTCGAGGCACGAGTGACCGATTCTAGCGGAAACGTTGTTATCTCAGTACCTACACAAGTCATCGTCACTGCAAACGCAGTGCCAACTGTTGCGATCACTTCGCCGGAAAGTGGCAGCGGGTTATTCTTTGGTGATCCAGTACTTATTCAGATGACTGCAGGCGATGCGGAAGGCGGAATTGCGTCAATAAGTGTATTTAATAATAACAATTTTCAACAGGTTACGTCCACTGTTAATGGAGTACAGGTCACTCAAACCGTTCGTGTGCCAGAGTTTCTTGGCGTTGCTAGCTCCACAGCTGTGGTTGGTAAGTATGAGTTCTCCTACAGTCCAGCTGCGGTTGGTATAGTTGAATTCGAGGCACGCGCTAGAGACATAGCAGGTAATACCAAAGCATCTGTTCCTGTGACAGTAAGCGTGACGACTGGAAAAGTCCCAACTGTAAGCATTGATAGCCCAGCACCAATAATCACAGAAGCGATAGAAGATGACCCAGCTACCCCAGATATAGACGAAACCGCGGCAGAAGTGGTCGTCCTTCCTACTTTCACCACAGGTGATGTCATTACTATCGATGTGACTGCGTATGACACAGATGGAGCAATCACCCAGGTAGCAGTGTTCAATGGTAGTCAATCTCTGGGAAATGCGGTGTTTTATGACACTGACAGCTACAGATTTATATATAACGCAAATCAGCCTGGTAAGCTACTGCTAACCGCCCGCGCAACCGACGACCGTGGGAACGTATCGATCTCAGCGCTAACTACAGTAAGCGTAACAACTGGAAATGTCCCAACTGTAAGTATTGATAGCCCAGCCCCAATCATCACTCCAGCGATAGAAGATGACCCAGAAACCGAAGATATAGACGAAACCGCGGCAGAAGTGGTTGAGCTTCCTTCCTTCACCGCTGGCGAAGTCATTACAATCGATGTGACTGCGAAAGATTTGGACGGTCAAGTGACCTCGGTAAATATCTTCGATGGCGGAACCTCAATCGGAAGCGCGTCTAAAATAGCCCTAACAACTTGGCGCTTAACAGTACCAACAAGCTTATCCGATGTGGGAAGTATGGAGCTAACCGCCCGCGCAACCGACGACAGTGGTAATATTTCTATTACAGACGCAATATCTATCACTATTGATGCATTAATCAATAGTGCCCCAAGTGTTGATGCTGTGCAGGTACCAACAGGCAAAGTTATCTTAGGAAATACAGTAACGCTAAGCGTAATGGCTGGCGACAGCGATGGCAGCATCGCAAGTGTTAGCTTCTATAATGGCAATAACCTGCTTGGAGCAGGCGCCTTAAGTACTGGTAACACTTATACCTTAGCTTGGACACCAAGCGTAGCGGGTGTGTACAACATGTCTGCAGTCGCAATAGACAACGCACAATTAGCTAGTAGCAGCTCCGTAGTTTCGCTAACTGTTTCGCCGAACGCCGCGCCTACGGCGGGTAATGTGCAGGTGGTTGCAGATGAAGTGCCAATTGGAGCTACGGTTGTTCTTGCCGCTAGCGCTGGCGACACTGATGGTTCGATCGCGAGTGTTGATTTTTATAATGGTGGCGTTCTACTAGGTGCAGGTACCTTAAGCTATGGTAATACTTACACCTTAAGTTTTGCGCCGAGCGCCTCAGGCACTTATGACTTAAGCATTGTAGCAACTGACAACAATGGATTACTTGCTACAAGCGCTGCACCGTTACAGCTAACAGTGGTAGAAGATTCTTTCGGTATTGCATTTACTGATCCAACCAGTGGGTCTTTAATTTTGAGTAGTGATGCAGGTCCGGTAGAGCAAAACTTCACCGTCCAGATCTCTGGAAATGCTGGCCTAAGTAGTACTAATTTCTTACAATCAGTGCAGTGGTATTACGGCGATATCTTGATTGCAGAAAGTACAATTACGGCCGGTCTTATGAGCTACACGCAGAGCTATACTCCGGCAAAAAGTGGTATGCTAAAAGTCCTCGTCACGAATGCCTGGGGCTTTACTTCCCAAGCAGAAGTTAGAGTTATAGTAGATTATAATTCACCCCTTAACTCAAATGAAGCATTTGTCAGAATGATATTTAACTCCACAGGGCAAACAATTACTGAGGAAGCCCTTGCAGATGCCCTTGCTGCTATTACATCTGGAGCTGATGTAATAAGTGCGAGGGCTAATTGGGCAAGTGCCCTATTTAATTCGGCCGCATCTGGTAATACAAAAACTGCAATGATGGTCTATCGCACAATGCTTGGAAGCTGGCCAAATGCTGCAGAATTGGCAGTGGCGGAGGCTGCTCTCTATGGTGCTACCGCGGGTAGTGGCTCGAAAAGTGGCTCAACCGCATCAGGGCCTCAAACTTACCAGTTCAATTACACCGCGAATGACGATGTGCTTTTGCGCGTATTTCCGGACAGCTCAAATGGATCTGCGATAACTTATCCAACTTTGAGGATATTAGACCCTAGTGGCAATCAAGTTGACTACAGCGTTTTTTCATTCGCAACAGGTTCCGCCGAGTCTAGTTTTAATGCTACACAGTCAGGAACTTACAGCGTAATTGTTGGCACCTTATCTAATATTAGTTTTTGGGCAGGCGATTTCGTTCTAACGTCGGTAAGCTCTAATTCAGGTAACTCTACAACTGCAAACCCTGAAGCTTTAGTGACTGCCTTACAAGATGACTATGCGGTACTTAATGGAACCTTCCCAACCAGTGTAACTGTGTCCGATCTGTCGGGCATTGCTCTTATCAGTCAACTGTTCTTAAACAAGCACGGCGAAAGCCCATCTACCTTTAATCTGTACCGATTAAGACTACTTCTTACTGGCAGCGAATATGGAGGTAACGCGGCAGCATTCGCAGCTGCGTTTGCAACAGATAATTCGCTCAGTGGCTATCAGCATCCATCGGGACCACTTTCCAGCGTACTGAGTTATATTGTCCCTAATGACCCTTCCGCTAATATCCCTCTAGCACTAGCTGTAAGTGTACTACTGAATCTAGAGTCGAGTGATGCGTTAGTTGCTTCTTACAGTGTAAGCACACTTGAATTTTCTATTGAGCAAATGCTAAAAGATGAGCTATTTTATAACCAATATGCGCAAGAGGGCATAGGTAGTTTTGTTGCGAGCAGAATGGCTGCCCTTGGTGTTTTCGACCTAGGTGCAAATGCCCCGGAAGCGGACGCGGATAACGATGGTCAATCCAACTTATTTGAGCTAGCGCTAGGATCTAATCCTACCAATTCGTCAGATACAGTGCCAGCTTTGACTGTTGTTCAAGACGGCGCTGACTATTTAGTAAGCTTCTTGCGGCTTGATCCGGCTACGGCTCCTGCAGATTTGACTGCTAGCATCAATTGTTCTCCTGACCTTGAGAAATGGAGTGCAATGGATGCCAGNGTATCTAGNGANCAAAGCAATGTACCTGCAGGATATATTAGATATGAATTACGAATACAGACCGAATCAGATCCTCAGTGCTTCATCCGAACTGGAGTGCTTGAATGATGTTTATANATTCTTAAGAATTCTCTACAGTGTAAACAAGNTCTGNTTAATGCAGGCCTTGNTTGTTTTTAAATCATTCAATAACTGCGATCTTGCCTCTAGATGACGNGAGTCTNTACNANNNNCGNTATGATTAATTTAATGAAAAAAACAATGCTTGCTGGAGTCGGGCTTGCAGTTGTCACCAAAGAGAAAATTTTTGAGTCAATTAATGAGTTGGTAGATAAGGGAAAGCTAACCACCGATGAAGCGAATGCACTTTCGGAGAAAATCGTTGAAGAAGGACGCGTAGAAACTGAAAAAGCTAAAACGGAAGCTGGTAAGCTGTTAAATGAATTATTACATCGCGCTAATGTGGTGACTAAAGATCAATACGACGAGCTAGCGACTAGGGTGACGGAGCTTGAAGGTCGATTGCATAAGGAATTTCCCAATATAGACTAGTCTGTCAGTACCGCCATATATGGTACTACGGGCTATTTGTAGAAGTAATTTATAGGTGCTAAGGGTTCTTTCATTTAGGGATTTTTTTACTTATCTTAATAACGCGTGACAGAGTAAATAGGCATGCATAAATCCCAGAGTGAACAGTACAGGCTTTTTGAAACTCTATTAAGTAAGGTGACTGACGCTTTTGCCTTCATAGCCACAGATGGTACTATTTACGAGTGCAACTCTGCATTTAGCCAATTAACCGGTCTTAATAAAGAAGACGTTTTGGGGAGTAACTGGATGGATGTCATACAATTGCATGACATGTTAGAAGGACCTCAAGTAGAGGAATTAGCTCCGCTAAATTCTTTAATGGATGTCGTGCGCTGGAATGAACCAAAAGATTTAGATTTATGCCTCACCGGCAAGCAAAGCCTGAGTGTCGAAGTGACTATTGGTCAAATATCGAGCAGAGCAGGCAGTTCGCAGGATTGGGTCATGATATTAAAAGATAAAAGTACGAAGGAGCAGTTAGAGAGCCAAATGCAGCGACTGGATAGCCTGGAGTCTCTTAGCTTGCTTACTGGCGGGGTTGCCCATGACTTTAATAATTTATTAACCGTAGTTTTAGGAAATGTATCTATGGCTCGCCTTGAATTACAAGAGTCTGGCCCACTAGCGGAACAATTACTTTTAGCAGAAAAAGCANCCATGCAGGCGAAGGAATTAACCGATCAGTTGCTTCGTTTAGCAAAAGGTGGTTCATCTGCGGCTGATGCCGTCACCATTGATGAGATAGTCGAGGAGGGGGCACAGTTTATATTAAGAGGAACAAACGTTACTTACTCGGTTGAAAAAGACGAGAAATTATGGCCTGCCCATGTCAATAGAGGACAGATGTCCCAAGTAGTGAATAATCTTGTAATCAATGCTCGTCAGGCAATGCCGCAGGGGGGTGTCCTGCGAGTTAGCTTAGAAAATAAAACTCTAAAAAGCGAAGCGGTTGAAGGACTTAAAGCTGGGGACTATATATGTATTGAATTTTCTGATAAGGGGATGGGTATCTCTGCTGAAGATATCACACACATTTTCGAGCCATATTATACTACCAAGCAAGATGGAAGTGGATTGGGGTTGGCCTCATCATTGTCTATTATCAAAAAGTACGGAGGTATAATCAGCGCTGATTCAGAATTAGGTAAGGGTACGACATTTANAATATATCTGCCTAGATCAGAGCAGGAAAAGCCAATCCATACGTTAGATTCTGTATCCAATAATACAATACAAAAAGGGAGTGGGCGAATATTGATCATGGATGACATGGAGGCTATGAAGCTTGTCGCCGGGGAGATTCTCGAAGCTCTTGGCTATGCAACTGTGCTAACAAGCAATGGCGAAGAAGCCATCGAATCGTATAAGCGTGCCAAAGAATCTGGTGACCCGTTTGATGCGGTTGTCTTTGATTTGACTGTTCCTGGCGGTATGGGTGGTGAGGAAGCGTGTAAACTATTGCGCGCTTACGACCCAAATTTAGTAGCGATTGCCACTAGTGGATATACCAATTCTGATGTTATGTCGGACTATCAGGGAGCCGGATTTAATGCAGTTATCCCCAAGCCTTACCGTATTAAAGAGATGAGTCGGGCACTTTATCTACTATTGAATGAGTCGGACTAGTTAAACCAATGCTTCCAGCTTTTTCGGTAACTTTCCATATTTTGCCAATCAATTACCTTTGGTGTGGTTATAGTATGAGGTAGCTCTGGTAATTGATTCTTATGTAATTTTTCTACCATTGTGACCACACTTTGATAGCCCCATTTATAATAAGGGTGAACCACAAGCGCGCTAACGTAGCCTTGATCGAGGTATAAAAAAGCGGAAGGCGAAGATTGTATCGCAATGCAAGGCAGACGTCCTGCTTCCCACGGTAGGGCAGGTATCCCTAAAAGAGGCCAATCATCGAGAAAGACCCAGCCGTCGATATAATCATTTACATCGTTCTTGTCGGCTTTTCGTATGGCTTCGATAGCAGCAGAATAATTAGGCTCACACCTTACAATTTTTTCAATTCCCTTGTAGCCCAATGATGCACGAACTCCATCAAGCCGTTCTAACATAGCCGCAGATGGATTATTGGCCATAAGTATAGCTGCNCGCCCCTTGATAGGTAGTAGTTTGGCCATATAGCGGCCGGCTAAAACACCCGAAGTATATTCATCGGCAATGATGGATGCGAGTGGCGTGATATCTTCAAGTGCGGTCTCAAAAAAGATAATTTGTTGACCTTGCTCTTGCGCAAAAGCGACGGCATTNCGCACGCCCTTTACTGGGCTAATAATGAAGCCATCTGCATCTCCAATAAACAGTTGCCCAAGAGAGACTTCTTGATCGCCACCTTGATTTAGGTCTGGAGTGAGCACAATTAACTCTATGTCAATCGAGTAGCGTCGACTTAAATCACGCGCAGCTTCTTNTGCGCCAAGATGAGTCGCTTGGTAAATGGCATCTTCAAAATCTTGCCCAACTATACCAATTTTATACTCGCCCAGAATTTCAAGGTTTTGGGCAATAGCGCTCTGTAGCATCAGCAGCGGTATTGCTATTGAATGAATCTGTAGTTTCCTTAGCATGGCTATAATAAGTTGGGCTTACATTTAGTAAGAGGTAACAGTGCTTCATCTGCCAATATAAATCCTGACTATNTGAAGGCTGCACTTAGTCTTCAATAATGTACTCAAGGCTTATGCCATTGTGCTTAATGGTGAGGTGATTTTTTCCGTCCTGCTTGGATGTTGCTTCAGTGCGACCAACGATTTGAGCGGGTATTCCAAAAGCCTTACTTTTTGCGATAATTCGAGCCGCGGCTTCGGGTTCGCAATAAATCTCCATGCGGTGCCCCATATTATAGACTCGGAACATCTCTTCATCGCTCGTGCCACTTGCCTTTTGGATAGCAGTGAAGATCGGTGGGATAGGCAAAAAGTTATCTTTAATAATATGTACAGAAGTGCCGAAGCGCAGACATTTAGTCTGTCCTCCGCCGGAGCAGTGCACCATACCGTGGATCGCATTACGGTCTTCTTCGAGCAGTTGTTTGACGATGGGAGCGTAGGTGCGAGTTGGGCTCATGAGTGCTTGGCCAACACTCATACTCGAGCTTGGTAGAGGATCTTCCATCTTGTAGGGGCCACAGTAAAGAAAAGACGGGTCGGTCGAGGGATCGCAGGTTTCTGGATATTTCTCTAGGTAGTAAGGGCTAAGTAGGTCGTGCCGAGCACTGGTCAGTCCGTTACTGCCGATACCCGAATTCTCAAAAGTCTCATAAGTGGCTTGGCCTGCTGATGCCAAGCCTACGATCGCCAAGCCTGGTTTGATTTTGGCGTTATCCACAACTTGCTTGCGATCCATCACCACTACTGCACAGGAGTCTACCGTTACAGTGCCAGTTAGGTCCCCAACATCAGCGGTTTCACCGCCCCCACTATGAGTGCCAACTCCGTAGCTACGCATTAGACTGAGAAAATCTTCGGTGCCAGAGATGAGTTCGGCGAGTGCTTCGCCCGGCACGGCACGAGCATTTCGATTGACGGTACTCGAAATGAGGATGCCGTCGATTGCACCGATACACAGTAAGTCGTCAATATTCATGACCAAGCTATCTTGCGCGGTCTTACGGAAGCCGCGAGGGTCGCCCGTTTCTCGATAGTGAAGATAGGCAAGTGTGCTTTTAGTGCCTGAACCATCCGAGTGAATAATATTACATTTATCCGGGTTGCCGGTCAGTTGGTCGGCGCCGATTTTACAAAACGCTCCAGGAAAGATTCCACGGTCGAGCTTATCGACAACTGCATGTACTTCCGACTTAGAGGAAGATACGCCGCGCTGCGCATAGCGGTCAGAGGATATTCGTTGTGAATTGCTCATGTATGAAGATATGTATTAGAGGAAGGATCATTACTTTAAACGACTATATTCTTTGGTGGTTCCAAATCTGCGATTCTGGACATAATAAGCCGTGATGCTTCCAGGTAGCGATCTGGATGATTTTTACCAAGATCAAGTTCACTTGTTTGTATTGGCTTGCCGTAGGTAACGTGAATGTCACCTCCAATTTTCGGACGGTTTATTGTTCGTCCAAATACTTCATAAGTACCAAAAATTCGTGTAGGTATTACGGTCGCTCCAGATTTGCATGCGATCATGCCAGCGCCAGGTTTAGGATCGGCTAGTTCGCCGTCTATAGAGCGCGTGCCTTCTGGGAATATAGCAACAGCACCAGCAGATTTAAGGGTCTTAAAAATTGCTTTTAGTGATTTGATATCAGCATTTTCGCGAGCGACAGGAATTGTATCTATGGCTAATAGACCTTTGCCAAACAGACCTTTGTACAGAGTGTCACGCGCAAAGTAGCTGATTTGTCGTTTTACTCGAGCGCCTA
Organism: Coraliomargarita sp.; assembly: GCA_002699365.1. GTDB lineage: Bacteria > Verrucomicrobiota > Verrucomicrobiia > Opitutales > Coraliomargaritaceae. The sequence goes on from PAAN01000012.1 coordinate 8,937, forward strand.
AAACTGGCGGATCATAAAAGCTGATATGATTAGCCGCAAATATAAGTCCCCCTTGATAAGGAATATGCTGCTGCCCGGAAAGAGTGTAATTATAAAGGGTGCTAAAGTAGCAGTCAGCTGCGACTCGAACCATGTTATATAGCAAGGGAATCTGGGGCTGTAATTTAGTCATCTTGTTTGACGTTGATGATTGTAAGAATGCGCTCGATCACGTCCTTTAGACTGATTTTACTGGTGTCAATGCGTATTGCACCTTCCGCGCAGATTAAAGGAGCGGTTTTGCGTGTCCTATCTAGAGTGTCACGATTAGTAATGGAATCATTTGCTCCCTGCTTCGAACGGCGTGCCGCGCGCGTACTTGCATCTGCCTCCAAGAAGAAGCGAAACTTAGCATCTGGAAATATAGTAGTGCCAATATCGCGACCTTCCATAATAACCCCTTTGTAGCCATATTTTTCAGCAACCAGCAATTGCCCTCGTTGATAATCAAAAAGAAATTTACGGATATCTGGTAGCGCCGCAAATAATGATACACTAGCGTTCACTTTAGCAGAGCGAATACTTTTATCAGATGGAGTTTTATTGTTTATACTTAGTAACGCACTTTGGCCGCACAATTCAGTGCCAAGATTCAAGTGTTTTAAATGAGCAGTAATTTCAGCTGTTTGTTTGGGAGCAGCGCCTAATTGTAATAGAGCTGCAGTAAGAGTACGATAATGTGCACCTGTATCGACGTGCATAAAATTTAACTGTTCTGCAAGTGCGCGGGCAGTNGAGGACTTGCCTGCCGCCGCGCCGCCGTCAATGGCGATGACTTNACATCCACATGTATCATTCATNATGCAAGCTTTCTAGTACTTCAAAAAAGTTTGGGAATGTTTTACCGCAACACGCAGGATCTTTAATCGCAAGCCATGGTTGACCATCATTTAAAAGGTCGTAACTACCTAATATGGCAAAACTCATAGCAAATCGGTGGTCCTCATAGGTCTCGATTTCAATAAGCTTACCCTGTTGACGGGCCTGTAAAGCGCGTGCTCTTAGCTCGTTTGGTTTTTGNGCAATGGTAAGCGAGTCGCTTTCCTCTTTTACTAATTGTCCGAGTTTGGAGAGCTCGTTTGCCATACCCGCAATCCGATCTGTTTCTTGCCTGCGCGTATGCTCAATGCCGGTTATACGTACAGATCCCCCCAGTAATGGAGCGATCGCTGCATACGTTAAAAAAGTATCTGAGAAATGCCTAAAATCAATTTCTCGATGGCCTCGCTCAATCTCGGCTGGATGCTTATTTGTAGCAATCCATCCATCGATAGAGCAGTCCATGCGTAGCCCATGATGAGTGAGTACCTCAGAAAATAGGGCATCTCCTTGCAGTGGATTGGCAGTTAATCTCGGAAATGAAAGCTTCCCCCCTGTCGTCAAGGTGAGTGCGAGAAAATAACTAGCAGCGGATAGATCTGGTTCGATTGTATAATGACCGCTATCTGGAGCCCTGTAGTTGGCAGGGGGAATCTCATATAAATCTTCAGCTTTTGTTGGCAGAGGGGGCGCTCCAAACGCTTCTCGCATATTTAATGTAATTGCTACGTAAGCTGGACGGACGCCTTTGGTTCTAAGCTTTATGGGCTCTCTAGCATTCGCTCCAGAAGCTAATAGTAAGGCAGAAAGAATCTGGCTGCTAGTACTTGCATCTACTGTAGCAGTGCCTCCATTAAAGCCATGTGTCTTCATTAAGAATGGCAAATGCCCAGGCTCCCCAGCAAACTCGAAGTCTGCTGCTCCTAGCTCACTTAGGGCATTTAAAAGACCAGCCATTGGTCGGGACCTCATGGCTTCGTCGCCATCTAGCGAATAAGTTCCTCCTGGTTCAATGGCAAGTAGAGCAGTTAGGAATCTAGCAGCAGTGCCTGCATTACCGACATCAAGCGTGGCTTCCTTTTTAGGAATACGCCCATTCATTCCATGCACAATAACCTGAAGCTTTAACGGATCTACCTCACAGTTAAACCCAAGTGATTCTAGCGCTTGGAGCATAATTTGAGTGTCACGACTCAATAGCGCTCCTCTAATAAGGGTTTGACCATTTGTTAGTGCAGCGAGAATTAGCGCACGATTCGTGATGCTCTTTGATCCTGGTAAATCAATTTTAGAATCAATACCTCGGGTGAAAGGGACAATGGGTAGCGGATCGCTCATTTATTAAGACCGTCACGATATTGTTTACCGAGTTGAAGTAAACGTTTTGTGTTATTGGAGTCGGATTGTTTTAAAGTCGCTTTGAAAGCTTGTAATGCAACTTCATAGCCTTCCACTGCGCTCAGTATTGCCTCACTGTTTTGCTGAAGAATCTGTTGCCACAAATCTGGGTCTCCTGCTGCAACTCTAGTGGTGTCTCTTAAGCCAGGGCCAGATAATTCGCCAATTGCAGGAGCTTGATTTGCTAGATAGCTACACAGTGTAGAAGCAAGTAAGTGCGGTAGATGGCTAATGTGAGCTACAACCTGGTCATGTTTATCTGGAGCCATCTCGGTGACATGCATCCCAATGGCCTGCCAAAAAGTACGTAAATTAATGCTAGCTTCCGACGTATTCGAAGTAGTTGGCGTTAAGATGCACGCCGCATTTTCAAAAAGATCTGCCTTGGCATTATTCATCCCTTTTAATTCAGATCCTGCCATTGGATGAGAACCTACAAATGACGCACCTTTTGCGAGTATTTTTGAAGCCGCTTGGCAGATTTGATTTTTTGTGCTTCCAACATCCGTAACTAAAGTAGTCACGCTTAAGTTTTTTTCGATACGTTCAAGTAGCGGTACAATAGTGTCTACAGGGGTACAAATGACGACTAAATCACTGTCAACAACTGCATCTTCTGGCGTATCAAAAGTTGCATCACACCACCTTCTTAGTAAGCTTTCTGCCCTCGTTTCTGTACGCCGCGACCAAACGACTACGCGTGATTCAGGCATTCGATCTTTTATTGCCATTGCCAGCGAAGCGCCCAATAACCCCGGCCCTAATATGGTGATTTGTTTATACATAATTGAGTTGAATTTTAGTAATAATTATGAGCCGAGCAATAAATCGTTTCAGTTTCTGATCGTTATTTGTTTAATTGCTTTTACCTTGAATGCACTGATTGCTGTAATCATTAAATTGTTATATTTAATTTATATTCTATAAAATGAGTTTTATACAAAAGTTTTCTGAGCGCGGTAATCGCAATTACCAACAGTGCCGCTGTGATGGATTTTACATCCCGCTATTAGTCGGGGTGCTTTCACTGCTTGTTTTGCTTTTTTTCTGGGCTCTTTCAAATCTTGGTCCGAAGCGAGTGGATTATTCATCCTTAGACCCCGCTCTTGAGGTGTCTGAAGAAGTTAGGATTTTAAAGAGTCAAAGCTTAGAGATGGAAGCTCAATTTGAAGAGATTCTTGCATTAAGGGATCCTGACTTTGAGGACTTAAAGCTACTACAAGCAGCTATAGAGTATCAAAACCAGTACCTAGATCAATTACCTAATTATAGTACTGAGTCCACACAGCACTTAGAGGCATTAAAGAAGAGATTTCATGAATATTCTGCAGAAGCTTTAATTGGAGATAGCATAGATTGCGAAGCGAAGAGTCAAAATTCTTTAGAGGATGGCGATTTTGAGTCGGCATCACTCGAACTTAAAAAAGCCTTTAAAATACAAAAAACAATAAATGAGTTATATCCATTGAGTTCCTTGGCAAATCCAAATCGTGCAACTCGATTATTACGAGAGGTTCGCTACTTAGATGCAGAACCTCTCGCGCGAGAAAGTATAGAAGCCGAGAAGTTGGCGGACTCATTAGTCGCGCTAGAGGAATGGAAGAAGGCCGAACAGGCACTAACCAAAGCGATGCAAATACAAGAGCGATTAAATAGTGATTTTAGGGGAACGAAGCAGGACAGTGTGCCTCGTTATGAGCAGCTTTCTAGAAAGCTAGAGGGGATACGCTCTGGGCAATATAAGCTTAAGATTGTTCGTTTATCCAATCAGGCGGATGCCTTACAGGTAAAAGGGGAAACGCTCGAAGCAGCTTATATGTATGAAGAGGTCGCACGCATGCAACGTAAGCTAAATGAGCAATACCCTGAAAGCCCAGACGCCTCATCGGAGCTGGTTTCCGATTTTGAACGTAAGAGTCAGACATCTCAGAGTTATGATATCGGACTTGCTATTGAAGCAGATAATACCCGTTTAAAGAAATTACTAGGCTTGCGCCGCACCTACGAAGCAGCCGAAGTAATTGTTGATTTAAGGCACTCTATTCAGCGTCTGCGCGAGGTTTTTCCTCGTAGTTCTTTAAATAATCCCGAGTTAGAGCTGAAGATTCGCTATCTGAATCTAATTCAAGGTGATTTAGCTTATGTTCAAGATCGAATGTATGACTTGTTACTTCCGATTCCAGAAGTTTCAGATTGGCAAATGATGCGCATGGAGACTTCGCAAGCACTTTATAGTCTGATTATGGGCACTAACCCAAGCCGCAACATAGGCGACCTTAGCCCTGTTGACTCAGTGAGTTGGAAAGATGCAAAAACCTTCTGCCAGCGNTTATCATGGATTATGGGTTGTGAGGTTCGTTTGCCAACGGAGGAGGAATATAGGCTGGCTCTTGGGCGCCTTCGATACCTAGTTTTGGAAGACTATGCATGGGGAGCAGGAGACGGCAAAACAGCTCCTCAGGCAGTAGCTAGTAAGAAAGCAATGGGTAACGGCTTTCACGATCTACTCGGAAATGTTAGCGAATGGCTCGAGTCAGTTAATCGCTACGAGACCGAAAAAGCAGATCATATTGGGGGCCATGTCCAAGATCGTATGGATGTTATCTTTACTGTACCTATGCGCTCGATGCCTCGCGTAGGGCGTAACCGGTTAACTGGCTTTCGTGCGGTAATAAAGATTTCCACGGATTCTAATGTATGATCCTGTGCAGGCTTTTTTATGAGAAAATGAAGAATAGCCCTCATAATACTGAGCAGATAAAGCGTATCATTCTTACAATTATGGTAATAATGATGTTACTGCCGCCTTTATTGCTTTGGTTGTTTGGGGGGATAAAAATTGTGTGATCTGCTTACCCGGCAAATGATATGTTTTGATGTAGACCGTTCCTGCGCNTATCAGCAGTTATTTGCTCCAAGATTAAAACTTTTAATGTACTCTACTTGACTGTAATAAAATTATTTAACCTACAATAAGTTATGAAGAAAGCAAAAATAAGAGGAGCTATATTATTTGAGTTAATTACCGTTGTAATTATAATCGCATTATTAGTTGCCATGGCGGTTCCGGCTTACCAAAAAGTTCGAATTACTTCACAAAATAAAGCGATAACTAAGAACCTAAGGATGATAGCTAAATTCGCGGACCATTATTTCCTGCAACAAGGAGTTGATACTGTTGCAGTTGCTGACTTGGTAGGACCTGACAAACCAATACAATCACTAAATGTAGTTGCCGGTGAAACATATCCCATAACCGTTTATAGTCACGATAATCAGTTAGTTGCTACAGGTGGCGCACTGGGTGATATAAGCATCGATTTTTAAGGCACTTATATTTTATAAGTTAGCCATTGTATTCTATTACCTATTGCTCAAGAACTTTATTAAGTTGGTGGCAGTTTTGCGGCCGATGCCATCCACTTCACATAGCGACTGTAGTGTTGCACTACGTAGTTTCCCCAAAGAGCCGAAGTGTTTTATCAGTGCCTGGCGCTTTGTTGGCCCTAGTCCTTTAAAATCTTCAAGAATTGATTCCCTTAGGCGCTGGCTGCGCAAGTCGGCATTGTAGCTGTTAGCAAAATGGTGCGCTTCGTCGCGAACGTGTTGGAGTAGTCGTAGGGCAGGATCGTAGTGGGGGAGGTTTATGGATTCGCGGCCATCACTAAAAATGATTGTTTCATTACGCTTTGCTAGGCCGATGATGGTCGGTGGCTCTATGTTCTGGCCGAAGAAAGCTTTCAGCGCTGCGGTGACTTGACCGGCGCCACCGTCAATTACAATTAATTCTGGAAAGGGCCTTTTCTCAAGTCGCAGTCGACGGTAGCGTCGACCAACAACCTCTTCCATCGCTCGAAAGTCGTCATTTCCGATAAAAGATTTAATTTTGTAGCGCCGGTAGTTTTTGCGGTCAGGCTTTCCGTTTTTGAAGCACACCATGGAGGCGACGCAAAAGCTGCCAGAGATGTGCGAAATGTCGAAGCATTCGATTGAGTACGGCCTTGATTGGAGCGCAAGCTTTTCTTGTAGCCGATCAACTGCTTCGCCGGGCTGACTAAATCCGGTTTGGTTACGCTCGAATTTACGCGTGCGTTGCGCGGTTCTCTTGAGCGCTTCAATGAGGTCACGTACAGAAGCCGCANGCTCGTATTCACGTGCCTCGGCGGCGGATTTCATTTTTGCCTGCAAGTGGTCAAGCCACTCCCTAGCCTGGCCATCAAGAAACGCACAAGCAGCGTCCATGCGCTTGCGGTAGGCCTCTTCGGTGACTTCGTTTGCTTGGGTGTAGATGTCTTGGCGGGCATCGTCATACAGGCGCCAGCGATTGTTTCCGAGGTCGGTGGGTTTTGCATCGCTTAGCAGGATGCCAAATTTTCTTCGTAGCTCAGCAAGAGTTTTACGTAAATGCCCCGCGTGCGCGAAGGGACCATAGTAACGGGAATTGCTGTCGACCCGGTTACGTGTTAGGCGAAAGCGTGGTAGTTTTTCGCGCAAGTTAACTCGTACCATCAAGAAATGCTTATCATCCGTAAAGTCTGTATTGTAGCGGGGTTTGAATTTTTTAATTAACTGACNTTCAAGCAGGAGCGCTTCTGCTTCAGATTTAACTAAAATAATGTCGAAATCATGAATTAAGTCGATCATCGCCTTCACCTTAGGCTGTGCGATCGTGAGCTTGCGCGAGGCTTGAAAATAGGTCGCTACTCGCTTCTTTAGATCTTTAGCTTTTCCTACATAAATCGTCTGTTTGAGTCGATCCTTCATTAAGTACACGCCCGGCCGATGCGGTAGACGGCGCACTTTCTCTTTTAAATTTATCTTACCTGACTCTGACATTTTTACATTTATGTTCATTGACTGGCATAGTAAAAAGTCTGTGTAGACAAGTTTTACTGGATCCAATCCAAGAACAATAGGCTTTTTATTTTAATAATTTATCAAATGTAGAAACTGCATCAAACGCTATTTCCTGGAGGTACTTTTTAGTCGCGCCATCAAATACTACAGTAGCATTTCCTCCATCGGGGTCCCTCTCTTTTCCTTGTCCCTTTGAATGGGTTTCAGTTACTGTATTGAACCTAAAGCCAGCAGTGGATTGTTTAAAAAAAGCGGCGTAGAACATGTTTGCAGTTAAAAATGCAGTATATTGATTAGGGTGTTTGTCATTTTTATAACAAAATTTAAGTGCGGTCCCATTCTGCTGAATCATATTTATTGCGAGTGGCACTGGCACCACAGCATACGCTTCTATTTCCTTGGCTAATTCTGCAGCAAGCGCTACTTCCAAATTAACCCTCTGCTGGAGTAGTGGCGCTTTGACTGGTATACTATTTTGTATATCAGGTGCGGTGAAATACAAAATAACCTTCGTGCTTTGCGTGCGCGCAATTTTAACAAATTCCATTACATTTTTAGCGTAACCTGTATTTAATGATGGCAGAACATCCCTCCAGCTCTGCAAAACTACATAGTCCCATCTGGTGCGTGGATTCTTCTCTAGTAGTCGCCTGTGCATTTCAATTGCCCGCGAAATATGTTTATGGCTATCCACGAATGCAGGGACTCTAGAGCGTGCGACGCGCGTGTAATAATCTGCGTACTCTTGTGGCGCATTTGTGATCTTCAGAAAGCCCTCCATTTTTTTTATGCGCTCGAGCAGGGTTTTATCGGTTATAGTTTTTTGAGCTAAAAAGGATTGAGTAAAATAATAGTTTGAGTGCTTAAACATATCCTGCCCGCCATATACAATGCGAGTGGCATCGACCCTAAGGCCAGGCTGACCTTCTTCAAAAATAGCTTTAACTAGCTGCGGCAAATCATGCCTAAAGGTGTAACTATTACCTATAAACAAAACATTGATTGCATCTTTTTCCTGCCCTGCTAATCGAGTAGAAAAAATTGCTAAAAGTAAGGTGATTCCGGCGATTAACTGTAAATATTTCATACTCGGATATTTTTGTATTTTTCGAACAGGTATGCGCAAGCTGTGAAATTAAATAGCTAAGCGCGTGTTTTTTTTGGATCGTTCGCTTTGCCAATCCTAAGATTGTTTGCTTCTGGTGAATTTTCGTCGAGTTAATCTTTCTTGGCTCTGGTATTTTTCACAGTTATGGGTATGTTACTATGGTCGTATGTTTTTTAGGCAATTTTGATTATGTCCCAACCCCATACAGTAGAAATTATAAATTTAGGCGATGAGCTTCTTGTTGGTATTCGCGAGAATTCACATTTACAGTATTTAGGTCAGCAGTTAGCTAAATACGGCCTTCCAGTAACGCGAGCTCAAGTGATTACCGACGACCTCGCTGCTATTCAAGAGGCCTTTACTGCGGCGTGGGCTTGTGCAGATGTCGTGATCACTACCGGGGGTTTAGGGCCCACGTCCGACGATCTCACTCGAGAAGCTGTTGCGACAGCTTTAGAGATAGAATTAGTTTATGATGCGTCAATTGAGTCAGTCATACGGGATCGTTTCGCGGCGCTTGGTCGTACAATGGCGGAGCATCATCGGAAGCAGTGCTACTGTTTTAAAAATGGATTAGTGCTTCCAAATGACCAAGGAACCGCTCCTGGATTGATCTACCAGGCAGACGGTAAGATGTTAATTATGCTGCCAGGCCCTACGCATGAGTTGCGACCAATGTTTGAGCGGCAAGTATTGCCAATTTTACAATTAGAAGGACATCTTTCTGATGAGCCCGCTTATTTGCAACTGCGCACCTGCGGTGCAGGTGAGTCCACAATTGAAGCGAAGTTACAATCTTTGCTGGAGACTCACCTCGACCTAAGTATCGCATATTGTGTGCACTATGGTATTGTCGATGTACGCTTAAGTAGTCGCGATGGAACGCTTAAAATGTCTAAGTTGAAGGAAATCGGACATGCTGCACGCCAGCAACTAGGTGAAGATTTTGTATGTTTTGGTGACTGCTCTTTGGCCGCAGTTGTGTATCGAGAGCTACGTGCCCTGGATCGCACACTAGCGGTCGCTGAATCTTGCACTGGGGGCTTACTTGGTGATGCTTTTACCAATGTTCCGGGTGCATCCAAGGCATTTTTAGGTGGGGTTATTTGTTACAGTAATGATGTAAAGGTAACTTTGCTTGGTGTCCCAGATTCGTTGTTGGAGCAGCATGGTGCAGTCAGTGCTGAGTGTGCTATCGCGATGGCGACCGGTTCAGCCGAGCGTTTATCGGCGGATTACGGTCTTAGTATTACTGGATTTGCGGGCCCAGAAGGGGGCAACAAAGATAATCCGCTTGGTACCATACATATTGGTTACCATTCTCCTGTGGGAGTTTGGTGTAAAACAGTGCGTTACACTGGTGGTCGCCTTGATGTTAAAGCACGTGCAGTCCACGCAGCGCTTGACTGGATGCGGCGTAAAATCAGAAAGTATAAGTTCGAAGAGTTTTTAAGCTACAGCGCTTCCGATTAATTTATTTTGCACTCGTAACGCTTGGGGTTGCCCAAATGCAGGTTGTTTGCTTAGATCCTCCCTGTATGTCTAAGAAGCCATTCACATTTATTTGCGGTGACGATGATTATTTGGTCTCGGAAAAGGGNAAGCAGTGGTTTGCTGAGCAGACTCAAGATTTGGCGGACGATCTTTCTAAGGAGGTGGTTGATGGGCGTGCAGGAAATTTCGCTGAGGTGGAGCAAGCGTTAGGCTTATTTCGTAGTGCAGTTCAAACTCTATCTATGTTTGGAGAGCGCAAAGTGGTATGGCTTAAGAATGTTAATTTTATGGCGGATTCAGTTACTGGGCGTGCGCAGGGNACTATTGATCTTCTGGATGACCTAAAGTTGTTTTTGGAGGGAGTCGATTCCGACGCAGTNGGCGTTTTAATAACGGCGCAACCAGTAGATAAGAGGCGAAGCTTTTATAAATGGATCCAGACAGCTTGCGATTTTACCATCCTGGAATCTGGAAAAGATACAGCGGATACCTGNGCGCGATTAATCCTAGATGCTTGCGATCAGGCAAATGTAAAGATCTCTCGTGAGGGCGTTCAGGCCCTCATTGGTAAGGTAAATGGCAATACTCGCTTAGTCGTTGAAGAGACGATGAAGCTCTGTACTTATGCTGGAGCGGATGGGGAATCCATCGATGAGCGCTTAGTTATGGAGTTAGTGCCTAATTTTGGTGATGCAGACTTTTTTGAGGCTGCGGATGCCTTTTTCTCTTTGAATTTGGCATGGACCTTAGAGTCGCTGCGGCGGCACTTCTTTACAAATAATGATGCCCGAGGCCTTCTGGGTAGCCTGCAATCACGTAATCGACTACTTATACAGTTACGTGTATTACTTGACTCTGGCGCGATAAAAATTGGCAACCGTGGCGTTAGCAAAAGTGATCTAGAGCAAGCCGCCCGTAGTTACAGTCAGCATTTTGGTCAGGCTGCAGAAAAGAGTAATTTAAATGTATTCACTCAGAACCCTTGGTACTTGGGGCGACTGGGCGCTACGGCAAAAAAAGTGCCATTGAAAAAACTGGTTGATTTTCAAATTGCCTTTGCTGCCGCGTTTGAAGCCATTATTAAACGTCCGAATGAACAGGAATCTGTTTGTTGTGAGCTGGCAGTGAAGTGTTTGAGTTGAATTTGCTAGTTTTTGTATCGCATGAAGCGCGGGGAACTGTATTTTTTGTTATTCTTTTTTATTAACTATAAACCATGAAAATAATACCCAATGTATTGGCTGCACGTTATGCCTCAGAGGCCATGTGCGCTATTTGGAGCGCAGAAGGGCGTGTTTTACTCGAGCGTGATTATTGGATTGCCGTACTTCGTGCTCAGAAAGATTTAGGCTTGGATATACCACAGGAAGCGATTGACGCTTACGAGAAGGTAAAAAATACAATTGATCTAGCTTCGATACAAGAGCGCGAAGCGGTGACTCGCCACGATGTTAAGGCGCGCATTGAAGAGTTTTGCGCTTTAGCGGGGCACGAGCATATTCACAAAGGTCTTACTAGCCGTGATTTGACCGAGAACGTAGAGCAGCTTCAAATCATTCGTGGGATAGAGATGGTGCGCACTAAAGCGCTTGCAGCATTGCTCAAATTGGCAGATCGGGCAGAGCAGTGGCAGGATTTAGTGATCACTGCGCGAACACATAATGTACCAGCGCAGCCAACAACTTTTGGGAAGCGTCTTGCTATGTTTGGAGAAGATTTGCTTTGTGCCGTGCGAGAGTTAGACCGTACTATCAAGAACTATCCAGTGCGTGGACTCAAAGGTCCTGTTGGCACACAGATGGATTTGCTAACTCTATTTGAGGGTGACGGTGAAAAAGTAGATGCACTTGAGAGTCGAATCTTAGAGCACCTTGGGGTCGTGGCTACGCTCGACTCAGTTGGACAGGTCTACCCGCGTGGGCTTGATTTCGAAGTTGTCTCTGTCTTTGTACGATTAGCGTCTGGGCCCTCGAGTTTTGCGAAGACCTTACGCATTATGGCTGGTCACGAGTTAGCTAGTGAGGGATTTGCTAAAGGCCAAGTGGGATCCTCTGCGATGCCGCACAAGATGAACAGCCGTAGTTGCGAGCGACTCAATGGATTTGCAGCAATTTTAAAAGGGCATTTATCGATGGCAGCCGAACTTTCTGGCGACCAGTGGAATGAAGGAGATGTTTCCTGCTCTGTGGTTCGACGTGTCTTTTTGCCAGATAGTTTTTATGCTATTGATGGGCTTATAGAAACATTTTTAACCATACTCCATCAGATGGAGGTCTATCCTGCAGTGGTCGATCAAGAGAATCAGCGATATGGTCCTTTTTTGGCAACTACGACAGTATTGATGGAGGCGGTCAAGGCTGGCGCAGGACGCGAAGAGGCTCACGAAGCGATTAAGCAACACGCCGTACAGACAGTTCGTGATCTTAGGGAGGGATCTATCGTATGCAACGATTTGGTGGAGCGTTTGGCCTCCGACCCGCGCCTTGGCTTAGGGCATGAAGACCTTTCTGAAATGATAAAGCGCGCTGCTGCATCTACAGGACAATCAGTCAATCAGGTACAGCGATTCTGCGAGGCCGTTCGAGAAGAAGCGCAAAGGGTTCCTGNGGCAGCAATTTATCAACCAGGTGAAATTCTTTAATGGTTGCCATCGATGCGCGCCAAATTACACACACTTAATTGATTTTAATTCAACCACACTATTAATATGTCAGAACTACTTGAAGGGAACTGTTTAATTGCTCAGTCTGGAGGTCCTACTTCCGTCATTAACTCGAGCCTAGCGGGCGCTGTTACCGAAGCACTCAATCACGAGTGCATCGAAGAAATTTACGGTGGCCTTAACGGGGTTCTTGGCATTCTTAACGAGCAACTCGTTGATCTTGCCGATGAATCGCAGCAAACAATCCGTGCGCTGCGGCATACTCCAGGGGCAGCCTTAGGCACCTGTCGTTTTAAGCTAAAACGAGGGGAAGANTTTGATAGAGTCCTTGAGGTCTTTGAAGCTCATAATATCCGATATTTCTTTTACGCTGGTGGCAATGACTCTCAAGACACTGCAGACAAGATCTCTAAATTGGCGAATGAAAAGGGTTATGCCTTACGTGTAATTGGTATACCTAAAACAATTGATAATGATTTAGTTACAACAGACCACACTCCTGGTTACGGCTCTGTTATCAAGTATATTGCGTCTTCAGTTAAAGAGATCGCCTGCGATAACGAAAGTATGGGGCAGCACGATCTTGTACAAGTCATTGAAGTAATGGGTCGTAGCGCTGGATGGATAGCTGCAGGTGCTGCACTTGCCAAGCGTCGCGATGACCCTCGTGGCGCGCCACATCTTATTTATTTACCTGAAGTTGCTTTTTCTCCAGAAAAATATATTTCTGATGTGCAACGTGTACTGCAAAAAGAGAAATATTGCGTTGTTGTTGTTGGTGAAGGGCTCGTCGATGACGATGGCAATTACGTATCTACAGACAGTGCAAGCGCGGATGCATTTGGACATTCTCAGCTAGGTGGAGCTGGGGAATATCTCCGAAAACTTGCAGAAGAGAGTCTTCAGGTTAAGGCTCGCTCGGTGAAGCTTGGTATGGCCCAGCGAAGCGCAACTCATTGTTCTTCTGCCACTGATAATGAAGAAGCGTTTTTAGCTGGCCAAGCAGCCGTACAAGCTGCAGTGAATGGCGAGACTGATAAGATGGTCACTTTGTTGCGTAGCGATGGCGAAAACTATGTATGCGAAACAGGCCTTGCGCCTCTCTCTGAAATAGCTAACGGAGTTAAGAAGTTACCGGAGGGTTGGATCAATGAAGATGGAGTCAGTATGAGCTTTAATTTCTACAAGTACGCTCTGCCACTAATACAAGGTGAGGTTGAAGTACCCTATGAGAATGGAGTCCCAATTTTAGCTAAACTTAAATTTGAAAAAGTGGCGCGTAAGCTTGCGCCTCACAATTTTGAATAGTTTGCGAATGTTATGCATTCTAAGCCAGTCTCCAAATGTTGGTGGCTGGCTTTTTTTTTTAGCAGGGCGCCCCCATCCTTCTGCGCACCACATTAAGCAACCCTAGTTGTCGTGATCTCAGGAAGCATTTGGTTACAGTGATTTAATCAAGTGACCGAGCAACAATCAATCGCCTGAATCGCTTGTTTGAAGCGATTCGCAGGGCTTCCAGAGATTTTCTGATAAGGGAGATCATACTTTTTCATCCTTGCCGTAAAGAGCTGGTGTAATGAAGTACGAGCATTAGAACTTGCGCGCTGCCCTGGGTCTGCGACCCATGGAATATCTGGAGAGCAGAGTAAATAAAGGCTGTATCCTCGCTTAGGCACGATGGCGTTAGCCCAATCAAGCGCTTCTCCAAAATAGTAGTCGGCATAGAGTATAGTAGAGACAATATTCGTATCATGGATGACTATTCCTTGTGCCTTTTTTGCCGCGGCATCTTCGAGCGCAAGTTGCCCCGTGGCAATGGGTTCAATGTCCTTAGCCAGTAAGTCTCGACCGACCGAGTGAACATATTCACGGGCGAACTCTTTGGANCATGGTGCGCGGTAGTGCTCGCTGAGAGATTTCGCTAGGGTGCTCTTGCCGGTGGACTCAGCGCCAGTAAGAACGATGCGTTTAATTCTAGGCACTTCAGTTGTCATGGACACGGATTGTGTGCTTTGATTTGGCGCCTCCACTCCAACCACCCTCGAGTCGCTAAACTTATGAAAATAGTAAAAAGTATGGCGCTAGCCAAGTATCCTTGAGCCCACCATAGTCCAANATAAATAACATCTGCAAGAATCCAGAAGAGCCAATTCTCGACATATTTTCGGCTTAGCATCCATTGCGCCGTAAAAGCGTTGCACATCGCAAAGGCATCTAAATAAGGCATGTATGCGCTGGTACAATAATGGAGAGCTCCGCCAAAGCCGATTGTCCCAAAAAAGATAAAGGCGAGTGCGGCAATTCGCCCATTTTTCGGAGTCTTTGAAATGTTGACCGAGGCTTTTCTTGTAGTCAGGGCGCTCGACCAGTTAAGCCATCCGTAGACGGAAATTACAATAAACGCGGCATTCATAGCAACTGCTGCGTATAGCTCCGCTTGATAGCTTAAATAAATGTAAACTGCATAGCAGACTACAAAGAGCGCCCAAGCAGCGATTTTTTCTTTTATACTACAATAGACACCAATTATCCCAGTAATCGTGCCGAGCCACTCGATCCAACTTGTTGTGGCCACTTGTTGCCAAGCATTTTCTAACATATAAAAAGCGCCGCAGCGTTAATCGGCGTCGTAAATCTGCACACGTTCCCAGAGCTGCTTGTTTTTTAAGAATGCTTGATGTAGCGGGCTTTGTTGGTAGGCGTCGTGGGCAGCCATATCTTCCAGAAGTACGGTTAAGCAAAAGTCGTAACTCGCGTCAATGACAGGGCGCGCAGGAGTCGATGAGGGCGAGCCCACATAAACAGCGGCAGCCGAGGGTATATCCTTGAGGGAGACTAAGGCGGCTTTAAAGTCCTCCCGCTCCGAGGAACTGAGGTCTTTACGTAACCAGAAGAGCACTGTGTGAATGAGCATTAGTCTTAGTCGGCTTAACCGCGGATTGAGTGATGGATAGCTACAGGCAGGCCTCGATAATCGCGCGAAGTTCATTGTGAGTGCTTGCTACGGGTAATTCGGGGCGCTCGAGTGTAAGTCGTTCAGGCGGGCAGAAGAGTGACTTGTGGTCNGCCACATCGATCATGGATAGGTCATTGTAAGAGTCTCCTGCAGCGAAGGTCGAAAAATGGAGCGCTTTAAAGGCTTCAACAGCTTTGCGCTTGTGATCTGGGATGCGGAGTTGGTAGTCCGCGATACGGTTGCTATCGTCGATAATTAACTCATGGCAAAACAGAGTAGGATTGCCGAGTTTTGTCATTAGCGGTCCGGCAAACTGGCTAAAGGTATCAGAGAGTATGACAAAGCGCGTTTGAGCGCTCACCCATTTGACGAAATCCACTGCACCAGGCAACGGGTCAAGGGTACTAATGACTGCCTCAATGTCTGCTAACTTAAATTGGTGCTGGTCGAGTAGGTCCAATCGATAGCGCATCAGAGTGTCGTAGCAGGGCTCATCACGAGTGGTACGTTTCAGTTCCTCAATGCCGGTTTTTTCGGCAAAGGCGATCCATATCTCAGGGATAAGGACTCCCTCTAAGTCGAGACAAACTATATTCATAATTTAAGTGCGATTTAATTATTGGTTGAGTCAACCTCAATTAGAACTGGTCTGCAAGCCAGGAGGAAAATAAGCGAGAATTTGGTTAATGATCGTGTGAATTTCACTGTCACTTCGCGCTTTTCTTGCAAGCCGCTCGGTATGCGCTGCACGCCAAACAAGCTGCTGGCTACGCGCATCAATTATGTCGATTACAATGGTGCCTTCCTCGAAAGTATCAATACTCATATTTGAGTAAACGCCCATGCCGAAATGTGGTTTACGTCGAAATGGGGGCGGTCCGCNGCGTAGATCTAATAANTTACTACGCTCCTTTTTTGAAGTACTAAAAGTCACGTGAAAGTCAATATTAGTGGCGTCATTTCGGTATCCTTTGGAAAGCAAGACCGAATTGATAGCGCGAGCAATGCGGCGATCAACAATAGGACTAAGCGCTACATGTTGATATGCAGAACGCTCCTCACGTGAATCGACTACATAGCTATTGTACTGAAGAAATTTGTCGGTCGCGCCCTGCTCATAATCAATCAAGATGGGCGATACACATCCGCTGAAGAATACAAGCAGTGAAACTAAGGCGAGAGTGTACAGCATAGTGTGTATGGCTTTTATATTGATCATTTTATCTACTTATAAACTATACGCAGACTAGGTTCTTTTCAAGCGGTTTGTGACAGAGATACTATCAGTAAGTTCCAATTGAGACGGAATCTTCCAGGCAGCTAGATATGGCCTGCAATGTTTACGGAGGCGCCGTTTCCATGTGCGTAAGTCGTCTGCTGATTGTGTTGTTATTTTGCAAGCTATGATGGACCCAGTGATCGCGCCTGCTTCGGCGTACACGCGGCAGGCGTCGACCTCTGCAATCTGCTCAATGATCGCTTCAATTTCTGCTGGGTGTACCTTTTGCCCGCCAACATTAATTAAAGCACTTTTACGACCAATAATTTGTAACTGACCTTTATTATTTGTACTTACTAAATCGCCAGTTTGGTACCATCCGTTTTCGCCCAGAGAAGAGCTCTCATCGTTTAGATAGCCAATGATACGAGACGGAGATTTAAGCCAAAGCTCGTTGTCTATAATTTTCCACTTTGTATCCATATCTTGAATACTAAAGAATAAACTATCCGAACTCACACTTCGTATTTGTATAGCGCCTGTTTCGCTAGTACCAAACTTCTG
The DNA here is from genome assembly GCA_002699365.1 of Coraliomargarita sp. Taxonomy (GTDB): domain Bacteria; phylum Verrucomicrobiota; class Verrucomicrobiia; order Opitutales; family Coraliomargaritaceae. The sequence goes on from PAAN01000012.1 coordinate 26,053, forward strand.
CTGAAGCTTAGCTTGAGGGAATAGATGCGTTAAGCGCTTTAGTAAAGCACTTGGCATAGGCTCCGCGCCATAAGCTATNATTTTTAAGCAACTACAATCATATCGATGTGGAATTCCATTTAGCAGAAGTAGATTTAAAAAAGTAGGAGAAGTAGGTAGAACTGTGACTTTGTGCGCTTCAATTGCGCGACCTACTGCTTCGGGATTCAGTTGATCTGGAATAATTAGGGTGGAGCCTGCAAAAAGGGAGCGAAATGCTGCGTCGAACCCACCAATATGGTCGAGCAAGAGTAGTTGCAGGCTGCGCTCAGTGCGCGATGGGATATCTTTATAGCGATCTAGCAATGCTTTTAAGCTATGCAACATAGCTTTGGGAGAACCGCTAGTTCCACTGCTTAGTAAAACTAAGCCAGATCCAGATAATTTTTTATATAAAGTAGGGCGCTTACAAGGTTCTCGCTCTTTGAGCTTAGCGACACCTCGATCAAAGCTTAAATGATAGTCTGCNGCGGCGACTTTCATTGACTCAAAACAATCATTGGGCGACAAACCAGNGCCTAGAGGTAGAGCAATTAAATTGAGTTGATGAATAGCTAAAAGAGCAGCGATGCCCTCAATTGTCTGACTCGCTCGGATTGCGACGACGGATTGATTCCCGCAAGAACGAAGCGTTTTAATTAAGCGCTCTACGTATTTCTGTAGGTCACNGTAAAGCCAGCTACGTTTTCCTTCAATGCAAGCAGTTTGATCGATAAACCCTACCANTCTTTCTTCGATCCAGTTCACTTTTAGCTAACCCCACCTAGATAGAGGATTTGACCAGTAATAAAGTCACTTTCTGCTTGAAGGAAAAAATCAATAGCATTGCAGACATCGCGGACTTCTCCAAGTCGTGTGATCGCTTGTCGGTGTATGAGCGCCTGCATTTTTTTTGGTGGTACGCCTCGGATTAAGTCTGTGTCTATAGGGGTTGGCCCAAGAGCATTGACGGTTATTTTTAGCTCAGCTAGCTCACGAGCGAGAATTCTAGTTAGGCTCTCTACAGCAGCTTTACTTGCAGCATATATAGCCTCACCTTCAAGATTTAGGGGATGCGCTACAGTAGTAAAATTGACAATTCGCGGTGCGCTACTGCTACGCATGAGCTTCGTCATTTCACGACAAAATAGGAACGTACCGACTACATTGGTTTGAAGAATACNATTCACTGTTTTGCCCGGAGTCAANAGTGCATGGTTCATCGAAGCAATCCCTGCATTATTAAGCAGTGCATCAATTTTTCCGTGAGACTTTAGAATCGCCCTAGCCATATCTATCACAGCTTCTTCATCGCTCACATCGAGCGAGAAGTGCTGATAGTTGGCGTGCTTAATACTTGCGTTGCCTCGGCTACAACCAATGACTTTAAACCCTTCAGCTAGGTAGTGCTCAGCAATTGCTTTGCCGATACCCTTTCTAGTGCCAGTAATTACGATCGTCCTCATCTATTTTTACTTTGAATGCGTTCTAATAGTGTATCAATTAGGCTATCAACATTGCGAAAAGGAGACCGCTGTGCGCTCATAGATTTATCGTCTGCAAGCACTATATTAGCTTTGTGACTTTCGGCTACCACTTCTTCGATATCAGCAATCAAGTTGACCAATGCCATACTGTCAAGCGCACCACCTTCTCCATAGAGTGGGCTGTCTAACTGAGGGTTCTCCAAGGCAGATATTTCAAAGTCTTCAGCTAGTTGACTGACAGACTTTAAAACAAGGGCTTCGATTTCGATACGATCTGGCATTTACTGTAGTGATTTATTGGGGGGGAGAGTTACTGCCAAAAAATTCACTTCTCGTTGCAGAACCTGGAGCAGATATATTTTTACGACCGATAACTTTATAAATAGTAATAGCCATAATTTTTAAGTCGAGCAAGCAAGAATGATGGTCGATATACCAGCAATCCAGTTCAAACTGCTTTTCCCATGTTAAGCCATTACGGCCATTGATTTGTGCCCATCCAGTTAATCCTGGGACTACATCATGGCGGCGTTTTTGCTCCGGAGAATAGCGTTCCAAATACTGGATTGGTAAAGGGCGAGGGCCGACTAGGCTCATGTCTCCCTTGAGTACATTCCATAGCTCGGGAATTTCATCTAGACTACTGTTTCGTAAAAAATGACCCCACCTAGTAATACGCTCAGCATCCGCTTCTTGACCCAAATGCATTGTGCGAAACTTAAAAATTCTAAAGGTTCGCCCATGATATCCTCCGCGCTTTTGGCTAAAAAATACTGGCCTGCCAAAAATAATTAATTGTAAGGCGCATAGCCCTATAATAGTAGGAGCTAGCATACTAATAAGACTAATGGATATTATTATGTCTATAAAACGCTTCATTCAATTCGCAAAAGCTATGATTATTTATTAACGTATGTCTACATCACAATAACTACTGCTTATACATTTAAGTCAGTTCTTGCATCGATTCAAAAAAAAAGATTTCTGATCATTATGAAAAACGACACATTAACAGCACAGAAGTATCAACTAAACGCTAGCGAACGCACATTTCCACCTTTTAGTTTAACAAATTTACTAACGACTTGCTTCGGCAATGGTAGTGGTGAGCGAGTTTGTGTACTTATAGATCTACCAACTCCTTCCGACATCCAAGAGTTTCGGTTTTTGGGCGATCCTACTTTATCGATCCAGAATTATGGCTATGAAGTTTTTTACAAAGGTTTTAAGTCAGGCGTCCTGGAGTCTATGAACTGGAAGGGTGGAGAAATTTTCGCTTATAAGGAAACCGGAGGAAGTAACCTTGATATGGAAGATGTTTGTTATAATCCCGCTGGTGAGCAGCTCAGCCTCGATAAAGATATTTATACGCAGTACGACATTATCTTAGTGGTGTCGACATTCTCAGCGACCGCGCCGCTTACTGCTAAATGCAAAGAGTTTGGTTTCCGTGGCGCAACACTCCATGGCTTAAACCAAATCATTTTGGATACAGGATTGTCTGTAGATTATGATTATGTAAGCGAGGATGCTGAAAAGTTGCGTCGGGGGCTAACTTGCGCCGATCGCTTTGAAATTGATTTTGAAGTGGAGGGATCTTCCTACACATTATCACTGCACACAAATGGTCAAGAGGCACAGAAGAGCCATGGTCTATGCCCTCCAGGCAAGCCAGATGTAGCTAATTTACCTGCGGGCGAGGTTTACTTCGTTCCCGATAGTGCAGATGGTGTATTCCCCTTTAAATATGATGAAAGCACGATAGGCTTGTTACATGTAAAAGAAGGTAAAATTTTTAAATCACAGTTTGTGTATGGAGACTATGCTGAGATTGAAGCGCATAATGCTAGACTCGCCGATGATCCCATGATCGGGGCTATTGGTGAATTAGGCTTTGGTACTCAGGTGCTGCCTTTCTCCGGTAGAGATATACAAGATGAGAAGATATTGGGGACTATACATGTAGCGACTGGTCGAGATGATCACCTAGGAGGAAATATCACTCCAGACCTTTTTAAAGAGCATATTAATGCGTCGCATGATGATGTACTGTACGCTCCTCATAAAACTCCGGAGATTCGGTTGCAGCAAGCGCGGATGTTTAAACAAGGCAAGTCGACAGTACTAATTGAGAATTATAAGCCAGCTGCTTTTATGGTAGAGTGCCTCGAGTCTGAACTCTCTACCGACGAGTGAGTGGACGCTTGCTTTGTGGCAGCCAAGACTTTCTCTTATCTGCCGCATGAAACCCGCACCATTTTGAATCCTTACGAATCCGATGAGCTCTTGCACCAATATTTGGTGTTTCACTACGCTAGTGCCGAGGAGCAGTTCCCATACTCTTTCGGAGCAAGCGATGCGCTAGGGTTTCCTCAACGCTGTGCACTCGAAGGTCCAGATTATGCGGCGCTGCCGAAAGGCGCACGCGCGCTGGACCTTGGTTGTGCGGTTGGACGCTCTAGCTTCGAATTAGCTCGCACATGCCAGGAAGTAATTGGCGTCGATTACTCTCAGAGCTTTGTTGATGCGGCAAATCACCTTAAGCTGAACGGTGTACACACTGCGGAGCGCCTCGATGAAGGCTCTACTGTTACGCAGATTGATATAAACATTGATCCCTCAATTGATCGATCCCGCGTTCAGTTTGAGCAGGGTGATGCGCAGCATTTAAGAAGTAGTTTGGGAAAATTTGATCTCGTTTTAGCGTGTAACTTAATTTGCCGCCTACCCGAGCCTTCTTTGCTCCTGAATCGTTTCAGCGATCTGCTCAAGCCTGGTGGTCAGCTANTCATCACTACCCCGTTTACATGGTTAGAGGCCTATACTAAACGCGAAAGCTGGCTCGGCGATGGCGCAGAAGACTCTTTTTTGGGGCTGCGTAAGTCACTGGAGCCCAAATTAATACTGGCAAAGTCTTGGAATTCGCCATTTTTGATTCGAGAGCACGCGCGCAAGTACCAGTACAGTATCGCGCAAGCGAGTCGCTGGAGGCGCATGTAGAGATCAGCCTGTAGTTGAGTAGACTTAGCAGTTCATTAAAACAGGCGAGAAGTAGTAGTTGCGCCGAGCGAAGTGTATGCTAGCTAAGGTGAAGAGTGCTGCTAGCTTAATTACAATTTACTTTGAACTTTTAACTTGTTCGCGCAGATCTTTNAACTCTTGCTCGACTGGAGTCATCGCATCTTGCTTCTCTGCCCAATTATTCAGAATCATGGCACCATATGCCGATGGTTTTAAGTGTGACTTTTTTGCGCGNTTTTCTATTAGTTGATAAGTGTCTTCTTGTATCCAGCAGTTAATTTGTCGATTAGTCATTATTAATAGTAAGTAATTATGCGTATTTTATCAAATTGTTAAGTAACAAAAAATATTCGTTAACAAATGTTCGTCAATAAATATTTTTCAACAATTATTCGTGTAAAGTAAATTNCGTTAAATTTTAGATAGTAGCAAATCCTAAAANTTGGTTTACCTTAATTACTCTAGTTACCTTAATTACTCTAGTTACNTTAATTACTCTAGAAGTCCAAACAACACTTGTATAAATAGCGGAGTAATCAACCCCATTATCGGCATAGTTGCTTATCTTTATATGCTGTATTAAAGCTTACACATAAGAGGCTGGTGATACCTCTTAGTCCAAAAATTAAAGTATCTTAGTCACTATTAATTGGCCATAGCTAAGAGCTCGCTAATTTCTGGAATGTCTTTTATAATCTGGCTTGGTTCTGGACCAACTCCAATGTATCTCAAATTAGGTAACTGAATTTTATTTTTATCCCCGTGATTGGCGACGGATACTAAGGACTGCAACATCCATGCTACGTAGTTTTTAGCGTTTATNGGAAGGTCTGCAAACTTTCGAACCTTAGAAATATCTTCACTCCAACCTGGTAAATCTTTGTAGACGGGTTGTAGGGTTCGTCGATATTCATCATCACGTGGGACGTGGTGTACTAATTGGCCACTTTCGTCTTTATAGGCCGTACAAATTCGCAGATTACCATTCCAGCGGTCGCCATGAGTGAGGGCATCCAGTTTGTTAAGCACGAGATCTTGATAGCCTCCATAGCGCAGAGCATCGCCTTTTTCTACGGCATCGTACCACCCAACCATTCGCTGCCGCCCAGTTGTTGCCCCAAACTCGATTCGTCTGAGTTGTGCGCTTAAGGGATGCTCTTGGTCCATTTCAGATATAAATACATGAGTGCCAACCTTTGTGTCGTAAGCCTTGCAACATCCGACATTATGTATTTGTTGGGTTGGTATGCCTGCAGATTGGAAAAATTCTGGAGTAAATGTGTGAGAAGCAGTCACATTCGGTGCAAAACCATGGCGCTTNTCTAGCCAGTAGGCTTGGCCAAATTCTCCAATAATATAATTACCTTTATCTTGTTCGCGAAGAACTAGTTCTCGCACATCTGTAANTTGGCTGGCTAAGGACTGNCCGGCAGACCAATAAACATCAATCAATCGATCTGTATCGATAGAGAAGGGGGTCGTCCCCATGAATTGCGTGAAGTCAAATTCTTCAGGCTTGAATTGCCCCGCCTCAATTAGAGGAGCATGGGCGCGAGTCTCCGCATCACTAAGAATTTCAAAGAAGCTAGCCCAGCGATCTGGCGCGACTTCGCATACATGTTCCATTATTTTAAGCGTGCGAGTTACCCGGCTCTGTATTTTGTTTGCGAAGCGGTCCTTTGTACCCAGAAAATCNGCATAATAGATCTGAAACTGTCCGACCTCATCGCAGTAAGCAGGAGTAATNCCGCGACCGGTGGATCCTCTAGCCTGACTTTTTAACGTGTGCACCCGGTAGTCTTCCCAGCCTAGATCAAGCAGGCGATGGCTTAAGTCGGAGACCTGGCAGCGCTCGTCAATGGATAAACGACTTAATGCCTCATAGCCGTGCGCGGAGGCATAAGNACATTCCCAAATAAACTTTCGNGGGTCGGCAACGACACCTGCACCGATTGGCAGGTGTGGAATATTTGGGTCAGCAACNCCTCCCGGCAAAAGATTGAGCTTCAAGCCAGCAACCGTATGNCCTGAGTTGGATCCCCCATTAACTTTCATTACTGCGGCAACAGCATCTTGTCGATTCGTTCTTTCCCGAAGCTCATTGACAATTTCTAGGATGACACGGCCTTTACCTTCATCTCCTGTAGAAATTCCAGTATCAGCGATCAGTTGCGAACTAAATGGNGTCAGCATGTAAAGATTTGTTAATTTATTGAAGCAATTAAAAGTNCCGTTTNCACCTAGCAGAAGTAATGGCAATTAAACTGTACCGAAGTGCAATTAAATAAAAGCTCATTTACTTTCATCTCTTAGAGTGTCGCTAGTCTTGACTGTGATGACATCATGCGGAGCTGATTCCCTCTGACCTGCAGGACTGACTCTAATATATTGAGCTTTATTGCGCAATTCTTCGAGTGTCGCCGCGCCAAGATAGCCCATCCCAGATTGAATGCCGCCGACGAGTTCTCGTAAGACGCCAGAGAGTGATCCAGCTGCTTCCTTCAGTGCTTCAATGCCTTCTGCAGCGACCTTACTTGCAATCTCTTTTTGATCATGTCCATAACGAGCGGCAGATCCGGCTTGCATGGCAGCGGCACTTCCCATGCCTCGATACTGTTTATAGAGCTTGCCATCAATTTCAATTATTTGTCCCGGCGCTTCATTGCAGCCTGCCAGTAGACTTCCACACATGACTCCGTCTGCCAGGGTAAGTGCTTTGACCATATCTCCTGATTTAGCGATACCTCCGTCGGCGAGTATAGAGACGCCTTTTTTGTGAGCCGCTTGAGCCGCTACATAGAGTGCAGTCATTTGCGGAATTCCTACGCCAGCGACGACACGTGTGGTACAAATAGAGCCTGGGCCTTGGCCAATTTTAATTGTATCTGCACCTGCCGCAGCAAGGAATTCTACGCCAGCAGCGCTGGTAACATTTCCTGCGATAAGAGTCAGGTCTTTAAACTGACTACGTAGAAGGCTGATCGCTTCGCCAACACTCTTGGAGAATCCATGAGCCGTGGAAACAGCTACAGCGTCAATGCCTTCTTCAACTAGCTCGCTGACATGATCCACAATACGATTTTTGTCGAGTGAACCATCGGCTTGCCTGTGAGCTGCAATGGCTGCCGCGCAACATAGGCGAAAGTCAGCATCTCGCGCTGGCTTGACCGATTGATGGGATTCAGCGTCTATGCGTTCGATATCGCTAAGTGTAAATAGACCGCGTAAATGATCTGCTTCATCCACTATTAGTAGTTTATGGATGCCTAAGTGATCGGTGAAGAAACGGTCAGCAGTTTGTATCGGATCTTGAGTTATTTCTTTTTCAAAAAGNGTATAGACTTGTTCGCGCGGGGTCATCGCTTCGGATACAAGACGATCGGCATACCGTGCTTTTACGACGCGTCCGGGCAGTAAGCCAAGCAGTTTGTTTGTATTATCAACTACTGGAAAAGTACTAAACCCAAAACCGCGGTCCTTTATGTAGTCTAGAACTTCACTAATTCGTTGGTTTGGGAAGGCCTTAATGGGTTCTTGTATAAATCCATGAATATGATTCTTCACTCTCGCCACCTCACGCACTTGTTCTGCGTCACTCATATTATAATGGATGAGCCCCATGCCCCCATTTAAGGCCATTTGTATTGCCATCTTTGATTCGGTTACAGTATCCATATCCGATGAAATTATCGGAATCTGTAACTCAAGTGAGGGAGATAAGCGCGTTACGAGGCTAGTTTCTCTCGGCAATACCTCAGAGTAGAGTGTCGCTAAGGAGATGTCGTCGTAGGTGAGACCCGTCGGTAAATTACTTGAGAAAAAACGGTTCCCTGGTAAATAATACTCGTCGTAATTTTTGGATGCGTCAGCTTTCATATACTGAATCCATCAAAAGATTCTATTTTCTCAAGTAGAAAGAACCGTTTCACTTATGCTAGGCAAATTTTCTTTTAAGGCTTACAGGCGGACATTTCCCTCGCCACATCAGACATCTGGGTATGTTTGGAAAGAGCGTGAGGGATACATTGTGCGTATGGATCAAGGGGGCGGTCGTTTTGGGTATGGAGAAGTCGCTCCTATTCCAATTTTTGGAACAGAAACGCTTCTTACTGCAAGAGCATTCTTGGAAGCGTTCATCCAAGACCCATCTATCGAGTTGCCCATTAACTTACCGTGCTGTTGTTTTGGAGTGTCTAGTTCGAAGCATAGTTACAGTGCAAAGCGCCGCGATTACCCAATTGCTGGTCTACTGCCAGCTGGACATAAGGCGTTGGAATTAGCTATAGAAAAAGTCGCAAGTGGGTATCGTACTTTAAAATGGAAGGTGGGAGTTCTTGATCTGGTCGACGAGCAGGCAATCTTACATGATCTATTTAAGAAGACTCCAAATACAGTGGTGTTTCGTTTAGACCCAAATGCCTCTTGGAGCGAGCAAGAGCTAATACAATGGATAAATTTTTTGCAGCCTTACCGACATAGAATCGACTTCATTGAGCAACCACTCGCACTTAATAAGGAGCTAATTATGGCAGANCTAGTCGATCAATCTGGGATAGCGATTGCATTAGATGAGTCACTTAATGGCTCGCAGGCGGCTCGCTGGCTATGTGAATGGAAAGGACCATTAGTTATAAAGGCACCTCTTATGGGTAATGTAGATAGTCTGGTTGAGCGTTTGCGCCCACGAGCGAAGCAACTAGTGTTCTCTTCGGTTTTTGAGACCGGAGTCGGGCTGTTAAATACTTTAGAGTTGGCGGATGCTTTGCCAGAGATGNATCGAGCAATCGGCTTTGATACTTCAATATTTTTAGACAAACTNAATACTANTATGNNTAAACCTCTCTTAACAATTTCCGACCGGATAAATATTTCACCTGATTACATATGGAAGCAACTCGCAGATTAAAGCTGAGTGAGCTAAATCGCGATTGGATTGATGGCATTTCAGCGAGCTCATTCTACCGGCGAGTTTCACGAAGGATAGATAAAATAGCGGCTTGCTCCGCTGAGGAATTAAAACGTGGTGTATTGATTGCCGAAATAGATCCTATTAAGTTTTCTGCGGCATTTATGGCAGCCTTACATCTTGAAGTCCCCATCATTTTGGCGAATCCACACTGGAGAAAAAGAGAATGGCAAGCAGTAGGGGATCAAGTTTCTCCCGCGGTGGTTTATGGTCAATGTCCACGTCAGCTTACAGAAGGGCAAGCAAAGGAATGCATGCGCCCATATTCAATTCTTATTCCCACCGGAGGCAGCTCAGGTACAGTTAAATTTGCCGTGCATAGTTGGTCTAGCCTCGTGACGGCCAGTCAAGGTTTAGCGCAATTTTTAGGNAAAGAATCCCTTCATGCATGCTGTATGCTTCCATTATATCATGTGAGTGGAATAATGCAGTTGGTTCGTNCTTGGACAACAGGCGGGCGCTTATTTTTTATATCTTTTAAAGCTTTTNTGTGTGGAGAACGCCCAGATTTTGACAGTCATACTTTGTGTCTATCGTTAGTTCCGACTCAATTGCATCGGTTGGTTCAAGATCCAAGTGCGCACGATTATTTGAGTAGAGTGCGCGCTATATTTGTGGGTGGCGCAGCTGTACAAGCAAANTTNGCCGAGCAAGCATATGTGTCGCGCTTACCAATAGTACTTAGCTATGGTATGACAGAAACAGCAGGTATGGTTACAGCGTTGCCAATCGCAGACTTTCTATCGGGACAGCTGTCTTCTGGGCAACCCTTACCTCATGCTACAATTAAGGTGATTACAGAGAATGGTAGGACTTGTTCGGTTGGCTCAATCGGTAGAATCGAGGTTCAAACGCAAGCATTGTTCTTAGGCTATCAAAACTGCAANAGTTCTAATTATGATACGACTACTTTTCTGACTGACGACCAAGGATTTGTGGATATGCAGGGTAAGCTTCATGTCCTTGGTCGAATCGATCGTATCATTAATAGTGGCGCGGAGAAGATTGACCCGAAGGAAGTGGAATCCGTACTTTTGGGTTCTAATTTAATTAAGGAAGTACTAGTTGTGGGTTGGCCAGATGCAGAGTGGGGGGAAAGGCTGGTCGCTATTTATACCTCAAGCAAGCAAGTGCAGATTGATGCAGAACTTGAAAGCTGGATGCGAAACAACTTGGCCGCCTACAAACGTCCCAAATTAATGCTTCGTGTGGACCAGTTGCCGTTAACGGAGAATGGCAAGATTCTTCACCGAGAACTCAAAAAGCTAATTATCCATGCCTAAAGAACAAATCCATCTTTAGCTATACAGATGACAAATTCTCCTTTTTGGCTGGCTTGCGCCATAAGTTGACGAACTTCATTTGCAGGGCCGCTATAGACGGTTTCGTGCTTCTTCGTGAGCTCACGAGCCACACAAATACAGCGATCCGGGCCGAGAGAATCGACTAAATCATTAATAAATTTTTTTATGCGGTGGCAGGATTCATATGCGATGATTGTGTAGTCAAAATCTTGATAGGATTGAAGAAATCGCAGGCGTGCTGCTCGCTTAGGAGGTAGAAAGCCCGTAAATAAAAAGCCATCACTGGGCAGGCCCGAGATCGAAAGAGCTGTGATCGCAGCGCACGGACCCGGTGTGCTTGTAACAGTTAGACTACGCCGGCGACATTCACGAACTAATCGAAAACCTGGGTCGCTAACTGCTGGTGTGCCTGCATCTGAAACTAATGCTATTTCTTCGCCTGCATCTATTCGTTCTGCTAGTTTTTCTGCCAAATAACACTCGTTTTCATCGCGGTAGGAAATTAAGTCTGGGCGATTAATAATAGATAGCTTTACTAGCAGTTTACCAGTGATTCTAGTGTCTTCGCAGGCAATACAATCTGCGGATTTAAGGGTTTCGTAGGCACGTTTAGTTATGTCCCCCATATTACCTATAGGTACGGCAACTAGTGTTAGACTTCCTGGAGTTTTTAGTGTTTCCATGTTTTTTGAAAAAGAGTTAGGNGCTAGGAGTATTATGCTACGAGCTATTTATATTCTTTGAAGTATTTTAGATGGTTTTATATAGCAGTCTAAGAATTTAACCTTCATTATAAAATATAAGTTCGNAAACTATAGTTATGCCTCGCCATTTTCTACTTTTCATTTGCTGTTTTGCGTTCCTAAGTCGCGTTCTTATTGCAGGGTATACAAATGATTCAGGAAATCTCTTACNTGCAATGGAAACGAGCAGTCTGGACCAGGAGCTAAAGCGAATTCTTGGTGATTATTATTTAGACAGTTATGGTGGATCTAAAACTTGGGCAAAACTCCAAAGCTTACAAACTATTGGTGAAATATTTATTAATAATACTAAGATTCCATTTATTGCGTATAAGAAAAAACCTAATCTATGTAAGATTATTTTCAATCCAATGTCTGAAAAGCGCTACTTACAAGCTTTCGATGGTCATAATGCATGGGAATGGAATACTCATGCATCGGATGGGCCTAGCTTAATGACCGAAAAGAATGCGCGAAGTTTTATCGCAAGTTCTGGCATGGGGGACGAGCTACTTTTCCCTCAATTAAGTACCAAAAAAATAGTATTTACCGGATCTAGACTATTAGAAAATGGTCAATTGGTTCGGGATATACAGGTAACACTCGCTGGCGATGTAAGCATTACTTATTCAATAGACGTGCGCCAATCAATTCTGCTCGAAGAAACACAGAATTATTCCTCAGAGGATAGAATCGAACGGATGGTTTATTCCGACCATAGGACTATCGACGGCGTGCAGGTAGCGTTCCGTAACGATGTCTATCTCAACGAAAAACTGAGCCATTCTATACGATTCAGACAAGTTCAGTTTAATGCTGGACTCATTTCTTGGATGTTTACCATGCCCAGAGTAGATTCATTGATGGAGACTGCTCCAGGCGGTTCGACTCGCTTCGAGTTCAAATTAAACAGCGAGTCACTATTTCTTGATGGAGGTTTACTCGATCAATTAAAATCGATCCCAGCAAATTCTATTACAGAATACAATGAATCGATGNAATATTTCACGCTGCCTGTAGAGATTAAATCTGTACCAAAAACGGGTACCCCAGAAAATTAACGAAATCCAGGTGCACCATGCTCCCAAGATTTCGGACGTCCCCAGGGAACGGATTGCTCATCGACATCACTGTCAAAGCATCCAGTAAGAAAGAGGGCAAAAAATGCAGTAAAGAGTATAATAAATATGCGTTGGTTCATGGTAATGTAAGATAATAAGTTAACGTAGTACTCTAACGACAGTACCAGGATTTAGTTCCTTATTATTGGCACCAGGCATAATATTAGCGACGATATAGTCATTCGTAATCTTAGTCAGTTGTACTTTCGCAATAGATTGGTAATCATTAACCAGGTTTAGCTTGTCTCCTATGTTTAAGGTTACTCCGGGCGCCGCATTTAAAATAATAATACCACTTTTAGGGCTAGCCGTTGCAATTGTTAGTTCTTCGCCTAATATGCCTGGAGCATTTTTGCTGGATGATTTGCTTATGACGGGTGCTCGGTTTAGCCTCGCGGTAGGTTTAGGATTTTTCGATAGAGCTGATTTTAAAGCAAGCTCTAGGTTGAGTTTTTCTTCTTCTAATTCTTCTACGCGATCGGTGAGTGCATTAAGCTCTCCAGATTGATCGATCGTCGCCATCTCTCGCTCTGCTTGGATAAGTTTTCCCCGAGCGTTTTTTAGATCGACTTGCAAATTATTTATTTCATTTTGCGCCTGTTTTATTTGGGTCTGATTTCGAGCGACCTCTTGTTTAGCGGTGAACATTTCAGAGCGGATTGAATCTAGGGCACCTTTACTACTAGCCAGGTCAGCACGTGACTGGAGCAGATTCTGATTAAGCTCAAGAATTTCATCGTTCGCGGCACTAAGTTCTATTTGCATATCATTTTGAGCTTCAACTGAGCGCGTTAACGCAGCTTCTTTCTCTTCTAGTTTCCCTTGGGCGATGAAAAATAGAACAGAGGCACTAATGGCTGCAATTATGGCAACAATTCTAAGAAGGAGTGATAGGCTTTTCATATCAATAAAGTGGGTGCGATGATTTATTTTAGGCAGTAAGTGGTGTCTTCTATGGAATTATCTAGATTAGCATAGACGCCTCGATTGTTTGATACCAGACGATTTAATAATTTAAAAATCAATTCCTTTTGTGGTTCAAGACCCAACTTTATAGAGAGCTCAGCTACAGTAAGTGCTTTGTCAGATTCACGAAGTTTTTGCAGTACATGCTTTTCTAAGTCGAGGATAGCAGCTGCAGCTTTCTTCCCGGCTTCAACGCCGGGTTGATGATACGCGTTGATGTTGATTAAACTAGCGTAGAATCCAACCGATCGCTCAAACAGAGCGATTAGCTGCCCAACTGACTCCGGAGTAACTTGTTGGATTGTAATCGTGAGCGATTGTCTGCCTTTCTCGTGCAGCGCATCACGTGTTCCAAGGTAAAATCCTTGTAAGAAATCTCCAGCGGTGATGTCTTCCTCTACTTCCATCGAATCTGCTTCACGATCTTTGAGTACTTCTATGAATGTTACAAAGAAGTTATGAACTCCCTCACGCAGTTGTTGCACGTAAGCATGCTGATCCGTAGACCCCTTGTTTCCGTAAACTGCGATGCCCTGATTGACAATCGCTCCATCAAGGTCGTATTCCTTACCAATAGATTCCATCACTAACTGCTGCAAGTATTTGGAAAAGAGCATTAGGCGATCTTTGTAGGGTAAGATTACCATATCTTTCTTACCTTCTGCGTTTGTAGCGCTAAACCACATGAGCGCAAGCAGTGCCGCGGGGTTTTTGGAGGTATCTTGGATGCGTGTTGCTGTATCCATTTGAGCGGCACCTGCTAGCAATCCGTCGATACAAACTCCTTGAAGAGCGGCAGGGAGCAGGCCGACAGCTGCTAATTCAGATGTTCGACCACCAACCCAGTCCCACATCGGNAGTCTAGCTAGCCAATTTTCTTCTAAAGCAACGGTATCCAACTTTGATCCGACCCCAGTAATTGCAATCGCATGTTGGGCAAATGAAATGCCATTTTTTTGATATACCGCTTGTACCTCAAGCATGCCGTTGCGAGTCTCAGGAGTCCCACCTGATTTGGAAATCACTATGACTAGAGTCTGTCCAAGCTGCCCATCGAGCAAATCAAGTGTTCGATCCATTCCATCTGGATCAGTATTATCGAAAAAGTAAGGCGATAATTTGTCCTGCTTAGGAGACCCTAGTGCATCCGCTACAAATTGTGGACCTAGTGCGGATCCTCCAATGCCAATAATGAGGAAATTTTTGAAATTTCCACTCGCGCCAGTTATTACGCCATTGTGTACATCTGCAGTTATCTGCTTAACTTTTTCTAGGCAGTTATCGATTTCGATACGTAGTTCGGGAGTTGGCGCTAAAGATGAATTCCTTAACCAATAATGTCCCACCATACGATTCTCGTCTGGGTTAGCAATCGCGCCAGCCTCTAAGTTAGCCATGTCTCGATAAGCTTTTTTCATGCGGTGCTGCATGTCATGTAGGAAACTGTCGCTAAAATTAATACGACTGATATCGAGCGCAAAATTGAGCTCGCGCAGTTCTAGATAGTATTGTGAGAAGCGTTTCCAGGTCATATTATTTATGGTCTAATTCAATGTAAGATTTTAAAAAGCAACTAAGCGCTACGGGAGATATTTGTCGGTTACAGCTCCTTCTGAAGCAGTGGCTACCAGGGCAGCATATTTACCGAGGACACCGCGCCGCTCGCCAGCACCTGTAGGCTTGAAGGCTTTCGTTCGTTCGGTGAACTCAGTGTCATCAATGAGTAAACTTATTGTATTTTTTACTGCATCTATCTCGATTAAATCACCGTTTTGGACAATCCCAATCGGTCCACCTTTGGCAGCTTCTGGGCATATATGGCCGACGTCGAATCCATGGCTACCGCCGGAGAATCGCCCATCTGTAATGAGGGCAACTTCCTTAATTAAGCCGCGTCCTGCAACTGCACTAGTTGGTGAGAGCATCTCTCGCATACCCGGTCCGCCTACTGGGCCCTCATTTCGAATGACTACAACATCACCAGAGACTACATCACCACGCAGGATTCCCACAAGTGCTGCCTCTTCACTCTCGTATACTTTAGCGGTTCCTTTAAAGTACAGACCTTCCTTGCCTGTTATTTTACCTACCGCACCCTCCGGAGCTAAATTTCCTCTCAAGATTCTAAGATGGGTACTTTCTTTGATCGGGTCGTCCCATGGGCGAATAATATCTTGTTCCGAAGGATAGTTGGCATAAGGCTTCTCCGCCTTTAGAGCATCCGCTATAGTTTCTCCAGTGACTGTTAGGCATTCGCCATGAAGTAAGCCGCGCTCTAGTAGTCGCTTCATCATTGGCCGAATGCCACCAATTCTTATTAGGTGACTCATGTTATAACGTCCGAAAGGCTTAACGTCTGCAAGTAGAGGTATGCGGTCGCCTATCTCTTTAAAGTCATCGATAGTTAAATCCACTTGTGCGGAGTGAGCAATGGCGAGCAGATGAAGAATTAAATTAGTAGACCCGCCGAGCGCTAGACATGTAGTGATCGCGTTTTCAAATGCCTTGCGGGTCATGATATCGCGCGGCTTGATGTCATTTTCTAGCATTTTTAAGACTGCAGCACCTGCCATTTCACAATCTTTACGCTTCGCTTCACCAACTGCAATCTGCGCTGAACTACCAGGTAAGCTCATACCTAGAGCTTCGATTGCACTAGCCATTGTATTGGCAGTATACATGCCACCACAGGAGCCTGCTCCAGGAATAGCATACTTTTCAACTTCTTTGAGCTCCTCGTCCGTCAATTCGCCTTTAGCGTGTTTTCCAACAGCCTCAAATACTGAAACAATATCCATTGCATCACATTGTTCCTCTGCATCCTTTGGCAGAAACCCCGGCAATATGGTCCCTCCATAAACGAATACAGCCGGTCGGTTCAATCGAGCAATCGCTATCATACAACCTGGCATGTTTTTATCACATCCTCCAATGGCGACAAGCCCGTCAAAGCCTTCAGCCGCGACAGTTGTTTCAATTGAGTCAGCAATAACGTCACGAGATACCAGGCTATAGCGCATCCCTTTAGTGCCCATGGAAATCCCATCTGATACGGTAATCGTGCTAAAATTGATAGCTTTGCCGCCTGCTGCATTAATGCCATTGCTCGCGTGGCTGGCTAGTTCGCCGAGATGCATATTGCATGGGGTCAAATCACTCGGAGAACTCGCTACGGCAACTTGAGGCTTTTTAAAATCATCGTCATCAAATCCGACTGCGCGGAGCATCGATCGTGCAGGTGCTCGATCGTGGCCGTCGACTACAGTTGAGGAGTGCAAGCGTGTGTGTGAAGTTGCCATAATAAATAGTGCGTTATATATCTTTCTCGTTGCGGATTGCGCAGGATTGAATGCATTAAGTTCTTAATCACAACCCCCTTTTTGCTGTTCAAAGTAACCAGTAATGATTTTTATTTACAAAGTATTATGGAAATTAACCTTAAAAAGACCTTGGAAGCACTTCTTTTATCTACCGCTGAACCGATTGCACTGAAAGAAATTGTTAGAATTTTTGCGCGCCATCATCAGGAACAACTTGATGCAGCAGAAGCTCAAATTGAATCGACCGATACGGTCGCTACAGAAGGCAGTACATCTAATTTAGTTACACAGGCGCAAATCCGCGCAGCATTAGTTAGTATGACAGATTTTGCTGAGGTTGAAGATTTAGCGTACCGTATAACAGAAGGTCCAAACGGCTATCAATTAGTGACGGCACCACAATTTGCTGAGTTTGTACGACTATTGCGGCGGGAGCCGCGTCCGATGAAACTAAGCTCTGCTGCTCTAGAGACTATGGCCATTGTCGCTTATAGGCAGCCAGTTACCCGCGCAGAAATTGAAACAATTCGAGGAGTTTGTGCAGATGGGCCGTTGAATCGTTTAATAGAATTAGAGTTAGTCCAAGTCACCGGGCGCGCTGAATTACCAGGGCGCCCTATACAATACGGGACGACAGACCAATTTCTTGAATTTGCGGGAATCAAGGAGCTGGACGAGTTACCAGCTTCCGATGTACTCAGTAATCACGAAATTGATGATTGGATGCGTGAAAGCGATTCGCCTGAAGAGGCTATCTCCGATCAAGATGTAGGACTGGCAAAAGAATTAAAAACCGACGAGTTGCCACTAGAGGCTACTTATGCTGCGATTGAGTGGAAAAAAGAAAATGTCGAAAACGATGCAGCAGCTTTGCCATCCGATGAAGGCGCTTCACCAGAAAAAACATAATTCATGTATGCCGTAATTGACTCACTACTATGCCGGAGAATATAAATAATCAGTTACAAGTAAATCGTGATGCGATTGATAGGCTCGATAAAGCAATCGTGCAGAGACTAAATCAGCGCGTTTTACAAGACGCAGGAGCGGACGAGTGCGAGGTACTCAAAAAAATAGCTAAGCTCAATTCTGGGCCGCTTACAGGGGCAAGCCTTCAGGCGATTTATCAGACTTTAATGATCGCTGGATTAGCGCCAGAAGCGGTTAAAGTAAAAGCTTCTATAGCTGATGCTTTAGATTCTGAAATCGTCACACTTTTTAATGAGCGAGTCACTCATGCTGGCGCGATTGGTAAAATTAAGCATGCTAGTGGCGCAGATTATTATGATCCAACTCGTGAAGCACAGGTAATGGAAGCAATAACTGTCCTCAATCATGGGCCGATATCAGATGCAACGCTACGTTCAGTTTATCGAGAAATTATTTCTGGGTCTATATCGCTAGAAAAGAAATTGAACATCGCCTATCTTGGACCGGAGGCAACGTACACNCACCAAGCTGCCATTAGTAATTTTGGAGTGAGTCTTAATTATGAGGCCATTAGATCTATTCCAGATGTATTTGCGNCAGTGCAAAGTGGAAGCGCTGATTACGGAGTCATCCCAATAGAGAACTCTACCGAAGGAGTGGTTTTCCACTCAATGGATACGTTAGTAGAATCGGAGCTTCAGATTTGCTCACAAGTTTATTTACCTATCGAACATTGCTTAATTTCGCACTCTAAAATGGATGCTATTAAGTCTGTACGCTCTAAGGATCAAGCATTGGGGCAATGCCGAGATTGGTTAAAGCAGAATGTGCCTACTGCAGTTCGAGTGGATGTTAGCAGTACTGCTGATGCNGTACGAACCGCGAGTGAAAACCATGAGACTGCCGCAATAGCTAGCCATTTATCAGCAATGCATTACAATGTACCGATCCAGGCAAGAGGTATTCAAGACCGAGAGGACAATGTGACACGTTTTCTTGTCATTGGAAAAACACATGCAAAACCTCTTGGATTAGGTAGAGATAAAACAAGTTTGGTAATTTCATTAAAGGATGAAGTAGGCGCTCTTGAGCGAGCGCTGCATGCGTTTGCTTCTCGTGGTATAAATTTGAGTAAAATCGAGTCTCGGCCTAGCCGTAAAAAAGCTTGGGATTACCTTTTCTTTATTGATTGCTCCGGTCATTTCGAAGACAAGGAAGTACAAGCGGCACTAAATGAGCTCAACGAGCATTGTAGTTTCGTGAAGTGGCTAGGTAGTTATCCAGATTAGATGGTNTAGGTGCAGCGCAGTCGTTGTTATAAGTGTTTTGTCACCCCTCAATAATATTTTTGCTGCAAAAGTATTTTCAAAACGTTACTTGTTAGTTCGTCCATTTGTGTACAGCCTCCAATTTTAGCACATTTTAAGGTTACTTATTAAAGGTAGCTAGTTAGGATTTTTTATTCAAGAGTGCGACGACTGAAATTATGGAAACAACATTTGCAGATCTAGGATTACGTTCCGAGTTATTGGATAGTATTCATCGTCTAGGCTTTGAGTCGCCTTCCCCTATACAGGCACAAACGATCCCGTTAGCACTAAGCGGCAGTGATATCGTAGGGCTATCGCAGACAGGATCCGGCAAGACTGCTGCTTTTGGTTTGCCGGCGTTGGAGGCTATTGATTTAGAGCTAACGGCAACCCAAGTACTAATACTTTGTCCAACGCGTGAATTAGCGGTACAAGTTTGCGAAGAAATTCATCGACTGGCTACTGCATTAAAGGGAGTCAGCGCAATTCCTGTTTACGGAGGCGCTCCAATTGACAGGCAAATGCGTGGGCTTCGTAAGGGAGCTCACATTGTAGTCGGTACGCCTGGTCGCATTATGGACCACCTAAAGAGAAAGACTTTAAAGACCGATGCTATTCGCCTTTGTGTTTTAGACGAAGCTGACCGCATGCTTGATATGGGATTTAGAGAGGATATGGAAGTTATACTCGATCAGCTACCTAGTGAGCGGCAGACATTATTTTTTTCTGCTACAATGAATAAGGGGGTTTCTGGATTAATAAAGGCATTCAGCAAAGATGCGCAGAAAATTAGTATCGAGCGTAAATCTCTTACTGTGGATACCATTGAGCAAACTTACTACGAAGTACGTAGCCGTTCCAAAGTAGAAGTCATGTGCCGCTTACTTGATTTAGAGACAGATCCGAGAGGTATTGTTTTTTGTAACACCAAGCAGATGGTCGAAGAGGCCTGCGAATCATTAGCATTACGAGGCTATGTAGTGGACCGCATTCATGGCGATATTACCCAGTCGAATCGTGAACGAGTCATCAAGAAGTTTCGAGAAGGATCTGTGGAGATGCTCGTAGCAACAGATGTCGCTGCGCGAGGACTTGATATCGATGACGTAAACATCGTTTTTAACTATGACTTACCATACGATCCAGAAGATTATGTCCATCGTATCGGTCGAACTGGACGCGCTGGTCGCTCCGGNAAGTCAGTTACTTTTGTTTATGGGCGTGACATCTATCGATTAGAAGCGATCGAACGCTACACTAGGCAGGTCGTACGTCGTATGAAAATTCCTACCCTTGAGGAGGTGGAGGGCCGTCGTACGGACCAGGTGTTTAACCAAATTCGTGATCGATTGGAACAAGGTAGTTTTTCGAATCATGAACATTTGGTAGATCGATTGCTGGATGCTGGACATACTCCTACGGACATTGCTAGCGCACTTTTTGATCAACTAGGCAAGCAAGAGGCGCGTGAGAGTGTCGCAATTGTTGAAGATACAGAGCCCTTTAGTGAGACGCCACGTCCTGCTAGAGGTGGCAAGAACTCTGGCAAGCATGGCAGATTCAGAAAGAAGAGTTATGGGCGTTCAGCAGAGAAGGGGTCACGATCCAAGGGAACATTTCAGGCGAATAAGAAATTCTCGGCTAAACCTTTCAAGCGAAGAAGCTCTAGCGCAGGATCTAATCCTGGCAGTAATTCACAGTCAAAAAAGCAGACAGATAGTTCATCCCTTCCGAAGCGACGCTTTAAAAAACCAGAGTAATCTGTTTGCAGTAAAAACACTTGCGGCGGTATAGCTAATTTTGCTAGCATGAGAGCTTTATTCTGTTTGCATGCAAGCTCGTACATCTAGTCGTATTTATAATCAGTCTGCCCTTGAGGTCTGGTTCTCTTGTATTGAGATAGACTGGGAGCCGCATTTTAGCCCAGATGTTTTATCTCGCGGTCAGCAAATTTATCGTGAAGGAAAAATTACAGAAATCGAGCTAACAGAGCAGGAGGCAATCGTTCATTGTTCCTTTTCCCGTAAAGATAATTGTTATGCTGTTATTGATTGGGTCAATAAGCGACCTAAGGTTCGGGCATCTATTGAGGATAACGAAACAGGGCGGGCAGTAGCCGTGGCCGGTATGTATGAAATCGAGGAATTGATTGCTGATGAGATCGATCCACTGCCATATGCCCCACAGCAAAAATTGTCACGAGATAAGCTGAATCATCGCAATAATAATCGCCAAATTGAGAATACAAAGCAGGCTCCGAAACCTAATTACACAGAGGCCAACCGTCAGGCAGATTTGGGCAAGCCGGCTAGACCTTTGCGGCGCTTAACTCCGCGCCTAGAAGGATTGGAGACTGGGTTGCGATTGACCGCCTATTGGGTTAGCCCTGATTTTCAAAGAGAGCCAGCATTCCAGCAGGGGAGCTCGACATTAAATTCTTCTGAGCGAGAGTCGATAGTCCGCCTAACTGCTCAGGCACGCAATGCAGGCTTTCATTTTCGTAGTGAGCAGAGTGATTTTATATTGGCTGACCCGAAGCAAATAGGCCCATTTTTTGCGCATCAGTTAAAGCGCTTTGAGAAGCGCTTTGACTATATTGATATCGATTCATTTGCAGAGAAAATGGCTAAAGGGGCTCGCCCAATTAAAGTTGTTGGTAAGGTCAAGGCGGAGCAGGGCAATGCAATGAAGGTCGACTGGCATTTGAAGCTTGGGCGCAAATGGTTAAATGCTGAAGATTCTAAGCGACTAACTCAGGCAGGTCGAGGTACGCATATTGTTAAAGGTCTTGGCCTAGTGCATATTGCAGAAGAACAATCCAAGGCACTTGCTGAGTGGAGAACTGCTGCTCAAACTAGTGATGATGGAGCATTACTATGGCCTCGTTATATGGTATTTTCCCTTTTTGGCCAGCATGGTGCACAATTAAACCTTAAAGAGGAGATGGCTCAGTGGCGCGACGGTGTATCGCTAGCTACCGGTGAGGAAACAGCAATGCAAATGCAGCTCCCTAAGTTTCTAAGGGATTATCAAAGAGAGGGAGTACGATGGCTTTCAAATTTAAGAGTACATGCATGCCATGGCTTACTGGCAGACGAGATGGGGTTGGGCAAAACTCTACAAGTGCTAACTTTGCTAGCGCATGATCCTATTGTAAATAAGCCAAGCTTGATAGTTTGCCCCGCGAGTGTGGTTCCTGTTTGGCAAAGTGAAGCCAAGCGATGGTATCCAAATTTACGGACACAAATACTCCGAAGTGGCGTAGATTTCACTGATCCGAAGGTGGTCAACGAACAAACGCTCTGGATCGCCAGTTACACTCAATTACGGCGCCATAAAATTTTATTAGATAGCGTTGAGTTTGGATACGCCGCCTTGGATGAAGCGCAACAAATAAAAAATCCAGATGCAAAAGTCACGCATGCGTGCTGCGCTATTCAAGCAGAGTGTCGAATCGCTTTAACTGGCACGCCAATAGAGAACCGACTGTTGGATATTTGGACAATATTTAGGTTTTTAATGCCTGGTCTTTTAGGAAACCGGCGCAGTTTTGAGGATGCGGCAACTCATGAGGCGCAGGATAGACGTGCGGAGTTCGAGAAGCGCTTACGGGTTCAAATAGCACCATTTCTTTTACGCCGTCAGAAGGATACTGTGGGTAAAGATTTACCGCCAAAGTTAGAGATGGATTTGGTATGCCCGATTACAGATGTACAGCGCTCAACGTATGAAAGATTACTGGATCAAGGTCGCAATGAATTGGGAGATGATTTGCAGTCAGCAATGCAAAATCAAGCAATGAGCTTTTTCTCATTACTGACTCGTTTACGGCAAGTTTGTTGCGACCCCGGCCTAATTCCTGGAGTAGAAGCCGAGCTTGCTCAGAGTGGTAAGATTCAAACTCTTCTGATACACCTAGAAGAAGCCTTGCAGGGAAATGGATCACGCAAAGTCGTTATATTTAGTCAATTCGTTCAATTGCTGAAGCGGTTAAAGCCATTAATCGAAGAGTCCTTTCCTAATGTCAGTCAACTCGAGTTGACTGGCCAATCACGCGATCGACAAAAGCCAGTAGAACTCTTTCAGCAAATCGATGGGCCTGCCGTAATTTTAGTAAGCCTGCGCGCCGGAGGTACAGGCATCACGCTGCACGCCGCTGACTACGTTTTTTTGCTAGATCCTTGGTGGAATCCTGCAGTAGAAAGTCAGGCAGTCGACAGAGTGCATCGTATCGGTCAAGATAGGCGAGTTTTTGTGTACCGCATGATAACGCAGGGCACGATTGAGGAACGTATACAGCAACTAAAAAAGGAAAAGCGAGCACTATTCGAGAGCACTCTTGGGTCTATTGGAAGCGCTGGAGATTTACGTGATCATTTCTCTGATCTTGAGGAACTGGCGAAACTCATGCCAGTAAAGACTTAATCCAGTTTGGCTAGGTGGCGAAGCGCGGCAAGATAGCTATCAAAGCCTAATCCAGATATAACACCAATGCAGACTTCTGAGGTTATTGACTTTTGACGTATGTCTTCCCTGTTATAGATGTTGCTAATATGTACTTCAATTACGGGTAACTCAGCACCCGCAATAGCATCGCGCAAAGCAAGACTGGTATGAGTTAACGCACCAGGATTAATAATTATACCAAATACCTCACTGTCAGCGCATTCATTATTGATTTCGTCGATAATGAATCCCTCATGGTTCGATTGGTAGAATTTAACATCTACTCCAATTAAAGCGGCTTCTTGTGTAAGAAGATTCTCAAGGTCTGTAAGTGTTTGGTCGCCGTAAATTTCTGGTTCTCGGATACCAAGCCGGTCAAGGTTAGGGCCATTGATGATGACAATTTTTTTCATAGGAATCAGTTATTAGTTAAGAAAGAATTATTTACATCTGGCAATGTCTTAAAGCGGGCAAGGTTGCTCAATAAAAGTCCACTCAATGGAGAATTCATTAGCCACTTCTTTAGCTAATGCTTGAACGCCAAAAACTTCAGTGGCATAGTGACCACAAGGATATAGGTTTAGTTGGAGTTCTTGAGCCATATTAAAGTGGTGCTGCCGAAGCTCACCTGTTATTAATGTGTCAACTTTGTTCGCAAGAAGATTGGGTATAGCACTCTGCCCACTACCTGTGAGAATAGCGACTCTTTTAGGTGAGGAACTTCCGTATTCGATAGATTGATACGTTTTAGGAAATTGCAACTTTAACCTAGAAGTTATTTCTTCGCGTCCGCCCGATGGCCCTTCAGTTATAATACCAATATCTGTTCCTTCGTAGGGCAGAAAAGTACAGATTTTTTTTAATCCGATAGATTCTGCTAATAAAACGTTATTACCAATCTCCGTGTGGCAATCTAGGGGAAGGTGGGATCCATATACTGCTATATTGTTATCTAGCGCATATTTTACTTTTTTATAATTTGTGCCAGTTAAAGGAATCGGCTGATTCCAGAATAGTCCATGATGCGAAATAATAAAGTCAGCGCCAGCAGATGCTGCACACTCAAATGGTAATTGCCCTGCATCGACTGCTGCTGCGACTTTANTGACGATGCCGTTATTCTCTAATTGNAGGCCATTATAGGCCCCATCNTAGTCCTTTATTTTTNTGCGACAGGTGCGTTGGTCGCAAAAATTCACAACATCTTTTAATTTAACCATAACACAGATAATAACCCACGATTAGATTAGAGTGAAGCGTTTTCTGCTTGCATCTAGCACGCACATAATTGGCTGTATTTAGTCAATATGTCTGATTACAAAACACGATTTGGTGCCTTAAGTCGCCTGTACGGCGATGAAGGCTTTGCACGGTTACAGTNTTCGCATATTGCTGTAATAGGTCTCGGTGGAGTTGGATCTTGGGTAGTGGAGGCCTTGGCGCGTTCGGGTATAGGTGAGATGACCTTAATTGATATGGATGAGGTTTGTTTGAGTAATGTAAATCGTCAGATTCACGCGCTCGATGGGACAGTTGGTCGATCGAAGGCAGAAGTACTTTCCGAGCGCATCGCTCGTATTTCCCCGAATTGTACTGTCCATGCAAAAGTATGCTTTTTCACCGAGTCCACTGCGGAGTCTTTATTAGAGNCAGATTATGATATGATTGTTGATACAATTGATACGACTAAGAATAAATGTTTGCTCATAGCAGAGGCCCGCAAGCGTAGATTACGACTTGTTACTTGTGGCGGCGCCGGTGGTAGGCTAGATCCCTCACGATTGAAATTAGCGGATTTAGCTCGAACGATTAACGATCCACTGCTGTTACAAGTTCGCAAGCGACTTCGGCGTGATTATGGCTTCCCTCGTAGATCGAGGCAGAAGTTCAAGATTGATTGTGTTTATACCGATGAATTGCCCGTCTTTCCACGTGCAGATGGATCGGTTGCGTTGGAGCGTGAGAGTGGTGCCGATTATCGATTAAATTGCGAGGAAGGATTCGGATCCGCTGCCTTCGTGACAGGAGCAATGGGCTTTATGTTAGCTGCTCATATTGTTAAAGAGTTATGCCATNGTGCGTAATTGTTAGCCGCGCATACCTTGGAATTACGCTAAGCAGCAGTTGCGCTTTAGAGGTAAGCAGCTGTGACACTTTTTAGGCATTTATGCAGACCATTGACAGGGCCTTGATATAATAGTTGTCCACCAGCTTCGCCGCCCTTGGGGCCAATCTCAACCAAGTAGTCTGCATCGGCGATTACATCTAAATGATGTTCGATGACGACCACTGTATGACCCTTATCGACGAGGCGGTGGAGTAACTTAATGAGTCGCTCCACGTCGCTTAGGTGCAAACCAATCGTAGGCTCTTCGAGTAAGTAGAGGTTACCCTGACCAAGGTTGTATTGGCGTTCTTTATAGGTTGGCTGGCCCTTAGCTAATTCACTTACTAATTTCATTCTTTGCGCCTCTCCACCCGAAAGGGTTGGTGAGTATTGCCCCAAAGTTATGTAGCCTAAACCAGTTTCAACCATCAATTGCATAAGGTGGCTTAGCTGAGTGTGAAAACTAAAGAACTCGGCAGCTTCTTCAAAACTCATTGCCAGTACATCTGCAATACTTCTGCCATTCCACCGCAGGTCATCGATCTCGTTGCTGTAGCGTCGACCGTTACAATCTTCGCAAGTCACATAGGTATCTGGCATAAAATTCATTTCTAATTTCACACGACCTGCGCCCTTACAGGTCTCACACCGCCCGCCCTTGGTATTAAATGAAAAACGACTTGCCGTGTATCCGCGTGCACGTGCCTCTGGTAAGCCTGCGAATATTTGCCGAATGGTATCAAAAGCACCAATGTAAGTGGCTGGAGTCGATCGCGGTGTTTTTCCAATTGGACTTTGGTCGACTTCAATGACTTTGCGTGGATCATCCGCATGATGAATTGCTTTAAAGCTTGGTGAGTTGCACTGGTGCTCTAGCTCGGCTGTTTTGGCCGTGAGTTTCGTAGATTTTTTTTGGATCGCAGTTTCAACCAGCGGCTTCAGCAAATCTCTGATTAGCGTACTTTTGCCTGCGCCTGAAACACCGCAAATAACACTAAGACGCTGCTTTGGAATGTGCAGATCAAAACCCTTGAGGTTACGTAGTGCGGCGCCCTGCAAAGTAATCCACTGCCGATTACTTAATTTTTTGCGCGCTGACCATACTGGCGGCAGATCTCGATAACTGCTACGCAGAGGGTGTTGCATTGACTGGCGAAGATAACTACCTGTTACAGACGAAGCACTTTTCTTTAGCTGCGATAAGGTTCCTTGCGCTACAATCTCACCGCCATGAATTCCCGCAGCAGGGCCCAGGTCGATGATACTATCTGCATGACGCATGGTTGCCTCATTGTGCTCAACCACCACTAAGGTGTTGCCGCGCTGGCGTAGTTGCTCGAGCATTTGAATGAGCGCTTCATTATCGCGCGCGTGTAGTCCGATAGAAGGCTCGTCTAGTACATAGAGCACGCCAGAAAGATTGGAGCCAAGCTGCGCAGCTAAGCGAATACGCTGCGCTTCTCCGCCAGACAGCGTCGCTGTCGCTCGGTTCAGTTGAAGGTAGCCTAGGCCGACGCTGTCCATAAAGCGCATCCGCTCTTGGATTTCGGGTAATAGCTCNTCTACTACTGGACGACTGCGGGAGGTGGTACGAATCGCTGACAAGATCTGGAGCAATTCGCTTGGAGTTAGTTTTAAAAGATCGGGCAGGCAGATCGAGCGTGTAGTCATAATGCCTTGCTGGTGGANCACTTGAGTCACCGCTTGAATGTTCTTTAGTGGTAATCGTACTGCACAACTGACTTGATTGAGGCGTGCTCCCCGACAGTCCGGGCAAATATCGCCATCCTCAAAGTCATCCATACGGTCAAAGGCAGATTCTTCCTCCTTGGCCATCCAGTCATAGAGACGTCCGTAGCCGCGACAGGTCGGACACCATCCGCGNGGGCTGTTCCAAGAGAAATGTTTAGGGTCTAGCTCAGGAAACGCTTCTCCTGTTGTTGGGTCGGTACGTTTGGTGGAAAACCAAGAAAGTAGTTCGCCACTAGGAGTCATTAAAAATGCGCTGCCCTTGCCAAGTCGCAGNGCCTCNCTGAGAGTTTGGNTAGGTACACTAGTNGACGGTGCTATTTCGCCGACGATAAGGTCNATATCGTGCTCGATGTAGCGATCGAGTCTGCGAAATGCGCTAAGTTCTNTNACTTGTCCATCGATGCGTAGGAGATGGTAGGCGTGGTCGCGGGCCCAATTAGCAAGCGGTTCATGGTGCCCCTTACGACCACGAATTAGCGGCGCACACAGGTACAGTGCATTTAATGAATGCCGTCCAATTTTAAATGTAGATGCGCTAGCTTGGTAGGATTTAAGTAGCTGTCGCAGGCGCTTTGCCAGCGCAGGCTCTGTCTGGGTTGTCACAGCGACTCCTGTAGCCGGAGAGTGTTGAACGCCAATGCGGGCGAACAGCAGGCGTAAGTATTGTGCTANTTCAGTAATTGTCGCTACGGTAGACTTTCGCGTGCCTTTAGTAACTCGCTGCTCGATGGCCACTGTGGGCGCGATGCCAATAAGTTCATCGACATCAGCTCGTGGCATTTGCTCCACAAATTGCCGAGCATAAGCCGACATCGATTCCATGAAGCGTCGTTGTCCTTCAGCAAAAATAATATCGAAAGCGAGAGAAGATTTCCCCGAGCCGGATACGCCAGTGACGACAGTCATTTTCTTGTGGAGAATTGTGCAATCAATATTCTTTAAGTTATGCTCGCGCGCTCCGCGCACTCGCAAGGTGTTGCCAGCATACTTGGAGCTGCTCCTCTTTTTACGAGGGGTTTTGTGTAAAGTATCTGCTTGTAGAGTAGACTTATTATTGAGTGCGTCTTGTAAATATACTGCGGTTGGGCAATGGCTCTTCGCTAGTTTTTCCGGGGTGCCTTCAGCGACAATTCTGCCGCCGCTTAAACCAGCCTCCGGGCCCATTTCAATAATCCAGTCGGCCACCTTTAAGACGTCGAGGTTGTGCTCAATGACAATAAGTGAATGACCGGAATCGACCAGACTTTGTAGAACATTAATTAACCTTTTTACATCATCGCGGTGTAAGCCCGTAGTTGGTTCATCAATTAAGATCATTGCATGTGCTAAGTCCGACTGTGGGCAAATACTTTTTGTGTTGGTGCTAGCAGTAGTAAGCTTCCCTAAATAGCGGACTAATTTTAGCCGCTGCGATTCTCCTCCAGAGAGCGTATTTAGCGGTTGTCCTAATTTTAAGTAGCCAAGTCCAACATCGATGAGGGGCTGCAGAGCACGTATGATCTTGCTATGCGAATTAAATAATTGCACCGCATCAATAATATCGAGGTCTAATATATCCGCGATACTGCGTTTATTGTATTCAATCTCGAGTACTTCTGGCTTAAAGCGCTTACCAGAACATACCTCGCAGGGGACAAATAAATCCGAGACAAATTGCATTTCTACGCGCTCATAGCCGAGTCCGGAGCAAGCGGAGCAGCGCCCTTCGCCACTATTGAAGGAAAAGTGGCCTGGGCCCATTGCTGCAGACTGCGCGGCATCCAACTGCGCGAAGCACTTGCGTATCTCATCCCATGCCTTGCAGTAGCTAGCTGGATTAGATCGAGGGGTTTTGCTCACTGGGCTCTGATCGACGAGCACTACTTCAGAGACAGGAAGGCTTGAATCGAGGTCTTCAATAGCTGCGGGGTCTTCGACAGTGAGACCTTTGAGTGCTAGTAGGTTTTGGTAGAGCACCTGGTTAAGCAGGGTGCTTTTCCCCGATCCAGAAACACCGCTTAAGCAGACAAAGCGCTGCTGGGGAATGTGCACAGTCAGGTCATTAATATTATGCTTATTAGCGCCGTAAACGCTGAGAGTCGGTAGATGCGATCGACTACTTGCATTTGCTGCGATGTTTCGCCGTTTATTCGGAGTCGGGATCGTCGCTTTTCCGGATAGATAATGACCTGTTATTGTATCCGATTTAAGGATACTTTTATAATTTCCTTGGTAACATAGTTTTCCGCCCCTAGTACCAGGTGTAGGGCCAATCTCGATTATAGTATCTGCGGCGCGCATGACCGACTCATCGTGNTCCACAACTACAACGGTGTTGCCCATATTAGTTAAGTGACGTAGAATTTGAACAAGTTGATTGATGTCGCGGGCGTGCAAGCCGACGGAGGGTTCGTCCAAGACAAATAAGGTATCGACAAGCGAAGAGCCTAGACAGGCAGTTAAATTAACTCGCATGGTTTCTCCTCCAGACAGGCTTCGAGAGCTTCTATCTAGGCTTAGGTATCCAAGGCCTACATTACGTAAAAAAGATAGGCGCATTAGTATTCCCTCTAATGCGGAATCTTGCTCGGTTTGCTGCTTTCTATTCTGACTGCTTTTGACTTGCTGCTCTAAGATGGGTATGAGTTCACTAACGCTTTTTTGGTAAAGTTCTGGTAGGGTGTACTCTTGCCACTTCCAGTAGAGTGATTCAGGCTGCAGCCTTGCGCCTTTACACGATGGACAAGTGTTATAACTGCGAAATTTTGAGAGAAAGACCCGTACGTGCATTCGGTATACCTTGCTCTCTAGCCAGGAAAAAAAGCGACGCACCCCATACCACTGATTGGCGCCTTCTTGGTAGTAGGGTTCGCCATCAAGAACAAAAGAGAGCTCTTTTGCATTCAGTTCGCTCCAAGGAATATGGGTGCGAATTTTGTGTCGCTTCGAGGCGCGCTGCAAGTCACGCAGGCTCTCGCTGTAAACATCTCCTTGAAAGGCGCGAATAGCCCCTCCATCGATGGAANGTGAGGTGTCAGGAATTACCAGTTGATCATTAATTTCGATTATACGGCCAAAGCCGCGACATTCTGGGCACGCTCCAATTGGTGAATTAAAGGAAAATAAAGAAGGGGATGCCGGGCGGAAGGCTTTTCCAGTTTTCGGGGAGTTTAGTCCACGCGTGAAGGCGCTAATGATTTTTAGCTTTGCATCTAAGATAGTAATGTGACCATTGCCGTAATGAAATGCTTGATCGAGGCCGTCAATGGCACGTGCGCGAGCGGAGCTATTAATTTTGGTTATACGATCTTGAATAATCAGCAAGCGATTCTCAGGCTCTAAAACTGACACGTTCTTAAGGAAAGTATCGATGCGCTCGATCTTGCGCAGCTTTGAAGAGTTCGAATGACGTAGTGCCCTCGTATACCCTTGGGAATTGAGAGAGCGTAAGACCTCTTTCCAAGATAGTTGCTCTGGCTTATGTATCTCAAAACAAATCAGTAGCTCTTTATTGGGGTTTGATTGGTGTAGATCGTGCCAAACGCTCTGCGGGCTATCGTCACGAATGGCTTTTCCTGTCGCTGGGTCGTAGAGCGTGGCGGCGTTAGCAAACCATACTTTAAAGTAATCGCACAGCTCGGTGATAGTGCCGACTGTTGAGCGCGAGGTCTTGATAGTGTTCGATTGCTGTATAGCGATTGAAGGCGGGATATTTTTTACACTATCCACCTGTGGGCGATCTAGTAGCTCCATGAACTGGCGCGTGTAAGGAGAGAACGTTTCTACATAGCGGCGCTGACCTTCGGCGTGGAGCGTCTCAAAAACNAGCGAGGATTTACCCGCGCCACTTAGTCCAGTGACCACGGTTAATTCTCCTAAAGGCAAATCTAAGTCAAAGCCCTTTAGATTATTTTGGCGTATGCCTTCAAGACGAATGAATTCTTTTTTTTGTGGCACGAAAGTAATAGAGCTTAAGCAATAACAGTCTCAACTAGATAGGATACAATCGCCAAATCAAGTGGATTCAAGGCTTAGCATAGCTCTGATTTTGGGCGATTATACCGACGAATTTCAGGTGCTGCATTAATTGAGGTACAAATCGGCGTGCTGCCCTCACAAGGGATAAAGCTCTCGGCTTTACTGTATTCAACAATAAGGCGTCGCGCATCATCGGTGTGCGTAGTGCGCGCTGCTTTATAGCTAAGAAAGCCCTCGGTAACTGGCAATTGTATGCCTAATGGAAGTAGTGTATCTAGTACAGTTAGGAAGCGAAGTGCTGCAGCAAAGGTACTGACGCCAGGTCCGTGATACCAGCCGCGACCTTTCTCAAATGAACCGCGCAGATCAGGNTTGCCGTCCGCTTGATGGTAAGTGGAAAGGACTGCTTCAACGATTAGGTGGTGAGGGCCTTGCCGGATGATTTGATCAGCTACTGCATTTATGCAGACACCAAATTGCAGGGCACGGGCTTCTTGTACTCCTTCGCAAGCAAATCCACAAGAGGGCTGCTTGGCGCTATAACCGAGATCAATGCCGATCTTAGGAAAATCGCCCGCCCACTTATTCATATACCTGTACTGCATATTAAATTTTTTGTAATGAATAAATGGATACATCCACTTTAGGACTTATCACTGCGTGAATATAGTCTGCTCGTGGCTCCGAAAACCCATTTAGATAAAAAAGCTTCTTACTGTAAGTGCTTACCTCAGCATCGTACAATTCATGAGGAGCATGGTAAATCTTTCCAATCCGCAAGCTACCGCNTCTTGTTTTAGCGAAGAGGTAGTACCGCTCTGCTAGAAAGTAGCTTAGTGTGCCTGCCCGAGCAGGACCTAGCGGTTTTGTAGCGCGATAATTGTAACACTGCTCTTCTTGGCCGCGGCGCGCACAGGTCATGTTCACTTCACCAGATGGGCTGCACTTGTAGTGCATTTTTGCATAGTAGTAGTTGAGGCTGAAGGCTTGTTGCGCGATCCAGACCGAGAGATAGCTCTGCGCATCTAGCGAGAAGAACCAGACCCCTGGTCGGCCATTTTTATCATAGACGTAGGTGCGCAGATTGAGTTCTGGAAAATAGGAGATGGCGGGTGCGGGTGGACCAAATCGTAGGCGCAGGCCATGCATATAAAAAGGTACCACGCCAATATAAGCGCGCTCTTCGTGGGTATCAATGCTTAGACCTTCAGGAAGCATGGCCTGCAGTAGCGCTGGATCAAAATCCCAATGTAGGTAGAGTAAAGAGCGCCATTGTTGGCGCATGATAACGCTACGCTTTAGCGGCTTAGTTGTCGCGTCGATCCGCTGATCTATAGAAGGAAGCATCGGTTATCGTGGCAAAGTTAGACTGGGACGCCAGCGTCCATAGCGGCAAGGAAACGAGAGGCATCATTTTGGACAGCAGAAGTTTTCTCTGCCGTCATTTTATCTAAAGTGCGATAGGGCATGCCAAGCCGTGGATTGCGCCCCAAATGATCACGGTTACGCATTAAAAAATCCCAATACAAATAATTAAAGGGGCAGGCATCGGGTCCATTTTTCTTACTTACTGTATAGNGACACCCTTTGCAGTAGTCAGACATTTTATTAATATATGCGCCGCTGGCAGCATAGGGCTTTGAAGCAAGCTTGCCGCCGTCTGCAAACAGCACCATACCGCTCACATTTGGCCTCTCCACCCACTCATAAGCATCTGCATAAACAATTAGGTACCATTCGTTGACTTCCTCGGGGTCAAGGCCTGCAAGTAAAGCAAAGTTACCTAAGACCATGAGACGTTGAATGTGGTGGGCGTAAGCATGTTGTTTTGTACTGCGAACGCATTGGTGCATACAATTCATCTTTGTTGGTGCGTCCCAGTAGAGCGCAGGTAGTGAGCGCTTGGCTTCCAAGGCATTGCACTGAGAATACTCAGGCATGTAGAGCCAGTAGATGCCGCGCACAAATTCTCGCCAGCCGAGAATTTGCCGAATAAAGCCCTCTGCCGCGTTTATTGGAACAGTGCCAGAGTGGTAGGCCTGTTCTACTTTTTCAATACACTCGAGTGGGACTAACAGGCCGCAGTTTAAATAAAGACCGATGTGGCTGTGGTACATCCACGGGTCGGAGCTTAGCATCGCATCTTGATAGTCGCCAAAATTGGTTAGCCGCTTATCAATAAATTGTTCCAAAGCTTGCATTGCTTGCGCGCGATTGACGGCGTAGTGGAAGGGTTGCAGGTCGCCAAAATGATCGCCGAACTCGCGCTCGACTAGCTCGATAACTTCTTTAGTTACTGCGTCAGGAGTCGCGGCGTACGTTTCGGGCTTATTATGGTCTGCTGGCGGCCGCTTGCGATTTTCGCTGTCGTAGTTCCACTGACCACCAATAGGTTGATCGTCATCCATTAAGATACCATATTTGCGGCGCATTTCGCGGTAGAAAAACTCCATGCGAAGTTGTTTGCGGTTTTCTGCCCAGCTTTGAAATGTAGATCTCGTCGCTAGAAAACGGTTGTCTTCNCGCTGCTCGACCTCGACCCCTAGCCGCTTTGCCCAGGTGNCGACCTCTTGTTCAACACGATNTTCGCTGGGCTCGGTGAGGATTATTTTTTCTGGCTGCAGCTGCTCAACTTTGCGCTGCAGTTCANCAAAAAAGCTGCCTGTATTTTCAGGATCATCTAGCCGGCTGTAGTGCACTTGATAGCCCTGCGCGCGAAGTTCTGCTGCGAAATGGCGCATTGCAGCAAAAAGAAAAGCGAGTTTCTTTTTGTGATGTTTTACTACAGTAGCCTCTTCACGCACCTCAAAAAGACATATCCAGTCTTCTTGCGAGTTTAGATCGCTGAGGCTGGATAACTGGGTAGAGAGTTGGTCTCCAAATAGTAGACGTAAGTTCAAGATGGTGTGTTCCCTTTGATAAATAGTAGGGAGACCAAGTAACTTACCAATTAGTCTGTTTTTGCTTCACTGTCCAGCGCCTGCCTCAAACGTGTGGGCAGGTGTGTGCGGCGCACTTCNGTCTTGTGATTATTGACTGCCATGGCGTAGGCGTCGACTGATCCGACTAAGTANACNTTNGTGCGCGCACGNGTNATGCCAGTATAGACTAAGTTACGCTGCAGCATCATGTAGTGCTGCTTTAGCAAAGGAATAATTANAATTGGGTATTCGCTACCTTGGCTTTTATGGATACTAATCGCATAAGCAAGTTGTAGCTCACCAAGCTCGCCTTTGGTGAACTCAACGGATTCTCCAGCGAAGTCGACAGTCAGCCCAGAGCGGTCCGGACTAATGGATTTTATAATGCCTGTATCACCNTTAAAAATTCCTTTATCGTAGTTATTGCGAGTTTGAATAACTTTGTCGCCGATGCGATAGGTGTTCGCGCCATAAGCAAGCTCNGCGGGCAGNGNTTTACGGGTTTTTTCGCGNAAATGAGTTTGNTTTGCAGGCGTGTAATCAGGATTGGCGCGCAGGCGTGATTGTGCCCTCGCGCTATCATTAAGACCCTCTTGTAGCGCTGCGTTGAGCGCAGCGATGCCGGCTACTCCGCGGTGCATNGGCGAAAGAACNTGTACATCCTTNATCGGGTCAATGCCATGTGCTTTTGGTAGGTACTCGCGCGCAAGGTAGCTGACTGCTTGCGCACACTGCTCCGCGTCATCGGCCTCGATAAAGGTAAAGTCGAGGGCAGTGTCGAGAGAGCGCAAGCTNGTGTGTGTCNTCCCAGGGTGGGATTCTCCTTTTAATATGGCATGAGCAGTGGAGATGATTCCACTAGTTTCGCCTTGGCGAAAGATCGTATCTAAGCNCGTGACTTGCGCGGGAGGCGCCGTCATTAAATCTCCAAGCACATTGCCAGGGCCAACGGAGGGTAGCTGGTCTGCGTCACCAACGAGCAAAAGATGTGCGGCGCTAGGCACGGCATCGAACAAATTAGCGGCTAGGCGGCTATCGAGCATACTAGCTTCGTCCACAATGAGTAGGTCGCAAGGTAGTGGATTGTCCGCATCGTATACAAATTTACGCGTAGCGCCGTCATATTTTAGCAGCCTATGTATTGTGCTAGCGGAGGATCCAGTTGCTTCTGCAAGTCTCTGGGCAGCGCGCCCAGTAGGCGAAGCGAGCTGTATGCGAGCTCGCTTGGCTCGAGCGATGTCGACAATGGCGCGCAATATAGTGGTCTTACCGGTACCTGGCCCACCCGTGATGATCGCTACCTTTGACTGCAGGGCTTGCTTGAGCGCTGCTTCTTGCTGCTGGGCAAAAGTGAAGCCCGCTTTTTCTTGCGCCCAAGCAATAGCCGCCTCAATTTTTATGGCTGGAATTGCTGAATCGGCTCGCGCTATCCGCTCCAAGGCATCTGCGATGCGTTTTTCTGCGCCTGCTAGAGCAGGGCGCTGGCAAGCAGGTCCGAGGGATTCTTGGTTGGCGGTCATGGCTTCTACGCCGTAGAGCTTGTTTTGCTGTAAAAGTGCGCCGATACGCTGCTGTATAAGCACCGAATCTACATGGAGGAGGTTGAGGGCATGTTCTAAAATAGCCTGCTGGGTGCCGATGGTATGCCCTGCGTCTTCTAAGGTTTGCATGGTGTGAAGGATACCTGCATCGACTCTTTCCTTTGAGTTTGTTGGAAAGCCAAGATTGAGCGCAAGTTTATCCGCGGTCTTAAAACCAATGCGTTCGATGTCCTCGGCGAGCTTATAGGGCTCATCTTGTAGTATACGCTTGGCGCCGCTACCGTATTTTTTTACGAGGCGTACACACTGCGCAGGTGTGACTCCGTAGGTTTGCAAAAAGACCATTACATCTCGAACTGCGACTTGCGACTCCCATGCCGCCTTAATCGATTTTGCCCGAGTTTTACCAATACCCGGAACTTCGTGTAAACGGCCAGATTCTTCACTAATGATGCGCAGAGTGTCAGCGCCAAAGTAATCAACAATCTTTTTGGCATAGGATTTTCCAATGCCGTGAACCATACCACTACCTAAGTATTTGCGAATGCCGTGAATAGAGGCAGGTAATTGTGATTGAAAGCTGCCAATTTTAAATTGGTCGCCGTGACTGGCATGCCTTGTCCATTCACCATTAAGCTTTAGCGTCTCGCCACACTGTACTCCGGGCAGGTTGCCAAGNACGGTNATTGGCTGNTTNCCCTCAGCNANNGCGACTTCCGCAACGCAGTAAGCATTTTCTTCATTAAAGAAGATAATGCGCTCNAGCACCCCAGTNAGGGTCTGCGTATTTGCNGCGTTTGTCATTTCTGTTANACAAGTTAAGTCGTGACTCAATTACTTATACAATAATTGCCTTCACCCAAGGTCAATGACAGGGCACAAAAAAACCGCCGAATTAATCGGCGGTTTTGAAAAAAA
>PAAN01000013.1 GCA_002699365.1 Coraliomargarita sp.
GGTACCCTAGGGATAACAGGCTGATTCCGCCCAAGCGTTCATAGCGACGGCGGAGTTTGGCACCTCGATGTCGGCTCATCACATCCTGGGGGTGGAGAAGCTCCCAAGGGTTCGGCTGTTCGCCGATTAAAGTGGTACGCGAGCTGGGTTCAGAACGTCGTGAGACAGTTCGGTCCTCTATCCGCTGTGAGCGTAGGAAATTTGAGGGGTTCATTCACCAGTACGAGAGGACCATGAATGACGTGCCTCTGGTGTTCCGGTTATTGCGTCAGCAGTACCGCCGGGTAGCTAAGCACGGAACCGATAAGCGCTGAAAGCATCTAAGCGCCAAGCGATTCCCAAGATAAGATTTCCCTTGAGAGTCCAGGAAGACCACCTGGTTGATAGGCCGGATGTGTAAGTGTAGTAATACATTGAGCAAACCGGTACTAATTACTCGATTGTGTTTGTTCTGCCTTGTTTCTTTACATGGATAAGAACTACGCCGTATGCAGTATCTGTATTATTTTCAAAGCTATGACGATGAGCTAACATTTTTCTCGACTGAGGTTGGGTGACTGATAACCACATCCATCCGATGAGACCCACTCTGGTGACTATAGCTGTGAGGAAACACACGTTCCCATCCCGAACACGCTCGTTAAGCTCATAAGCGCCAATGGTAGTGCCCCCACGCTGGGGTGCGAGAGTAGGTTATCGCCAGTCTTATGGCCCGTCATTTCGAAAGAAGTGGCGGGTCTTTTTTTGCGAATAGCTATAGAGGGGTTTAAATAATTACATGCAAAATTTTAATTGAATATAAATAATATTTTTTCTAGGATAGTTACTTTAATAACGAAATTATCATCAACGCATGTACAGTAAATAACTTATGAGGTGTTTTTAAACCTTTCTTTGACAAATATGAACAATCAAGAGAATAGGGAATTGCCCCAAACTGCACCGAGCTTACCATTGTACTTTCCCGTTTCCCCGTTGAAGTTGATCGTCATGTCAGTGTGTACCGGCGGGATTTACGAACTGTACTGGTTTTATAAAAACTGGGGTCTCATTAAAGAAAGGGAAAATGTGGATATCATGCCATTTTGGCGTGCCTTCTTTAGCTATTTCTTTTGCTATTCTTTGTTTAAGAAGTTCCATAGCACCACAATAGATAGTCCCCTTGAAAAAAGCATCTCACCTGTTCTATTAAGCACCGGTTGGGTGGTAGTATCTATGCTATGGAAGTTACCAGAACCATATTGGTTGATTTCATACTCCTCAGTGCTGTTTCTTCTTCCAGCTCAGGCTATGGCTAATGAAATCAATAGTATAGTGGCTCCTAACCATGATCGAAATAGGAAATTTACAAGTTTCAATATCTTTGGTGTTATTATAGGAAGTCTATTTTTCTTTCTAATCTTACTGGGGACTTTTATTCTGAAATAGTAAAAAAATTAATCTATCATATCGTGTGAGAAAATACGATACAGCTGCTCCGCGAATTTCTCTCTTGTTTACACTCAGCGTTCGACCCAAATGAACACAAAACACTTTTTTTTTGAAATATATGGTGATCTTCTTAAGGAAGTTTGGTGCTACCCATAAGGGAGGGATTACTTGCCCTTCACAAAGGATTCCAAGATAGAAACAGCATGTGTGCTTCCGGACTCTTCGCTCAATTGATCCGCGCAGAATCGTGCGCGTTCAGCGTATTGAAGGTCGTTCGTAACTTTCTGAACTGCCTTGTGCAAGCGTTCGGGCCAGTGTTTTTTAGGGAGTCGAATGCCAGTACCTAGGCGTTTGATTTCTTTTGCCCAGAAATCTTGATCACCCAAGTGCGGGACTACGATATGGGGAATACCCGCATGCAATACTGAAGCGGTTGTGCCTGCGCCACCATGATGAATAACACAGGCAGCATGTTTAAAAAGTTGATCGTGCGAAACCTGATCAATAATTTTTATCTCGGGTCGGTTAATTTGAATAGATAATCCTGCCCAACCTGATTGAAGGATAATTTTTTGACCTTTCGGCCAGTTTTTTTCAAACCGACTCATGATATCTTGAATATGATCAAAGGAAACGCTTCCAAAGGTTATTATTGGTACGGGATCACCCTCGCAGAATTGTATTAATTCTTCCTCTAGGGCGTCGTTGGTATCAGATTGCCAGCGCAAGTAACCAGTATAGGCAAAACGACTATCCAGAAAACGACTTTGTTGCATCAGTGATTTGGAGACACAGACAATTGATAAATCCGCAGGCGCGGTAATAAAATTTTTAATGGGAGGGATTTGTCGCGATTCAAAAATCGGCCCTGATATCGAGTTCACAGAGCGATCAACAACTTTGTTGATTAGGCGCCACCAAAAGGAGTTCCATAAGTATTGGATCGGAGCAGGGAATGCCTGAAGCTTTGGGACAAGTTCGGGAGTAACATCTTTAGCAGGAATCACGCTGTGACAAAAAGTGATGGTAGCAAAGGGTACTTTATACCGATCGCACAGTACTTTAAAATGCGGGAAAATATAGGAACAGACGACTAAATCGCACTCCTGAATTAAGTCTTCAATCGTATCAATGAGTTCTCCCATAAAGGAGAGTCCACTGCGATAAATTTGTTTAAGTAAGGCAATTGGGTTCGGTTGCCGGTCTAGCGTACGCATGCAATCAACAAACACTGGCTTTTCCCAATTAGGAGGGGTGTGCTGATATTGAATACCTGCCTTTTCTATTTCCTTTTTGTATAGAGGTGCTGTAGCGTAAGCAACTGAGTGCCCCGCATTTTGGAGTGCTTTACCCAAGGCAATTAAGGGATAGATGTCTCCCGTTGAGCCTTGAGAGATTAAGAGAACTTTCACGCGAATAGGTCTTTCTTATTTGTTTTTATACCTTCCTTTATTTCAGGTGGATGTATTTTAGAAAAGTCACTGTATTCAATAATTTTAAAATTCCCATCAAAGTCCTCTACAATTGCGGACAAAGATTCTACCCAATCGCCAGAGTTTAAATAATGGATAGCATCAACTTTTTTATTTTCTGGCGTATGAATGTGACCACAGATCACTCCCACGCAGTTGTGTTGTTCTGCAATCTTTTTAAGATGGCTTTCAAATTTACTTAAGTGATTCACTGCTCGCTTAACTTTAGACTTAATCGCTTTACTCAAAGAGAAATACTTTTTGCCGCGCCACTGTCGGTATTTTGCGTAGATACGATTCAAGCGGAGCAGATTTTGATACCCGATATCCCCAATTACTGCAATAAATTTGCTGTGTGTGGTAATCGCATCAAAGACATCACCATGAAGGCACAGATAATTCCCCTTTGGTGTTGTGTGCACATGCTGCTCTTGAATGCTGAACTTATCAAAAAATACGGGAAGAAAATTACGGATCATATCATCATGGTTACCAGCAAGATAAATAACTTCAGTATCTTTCTTTTCTGCTAGCTTCAGGACTCGACGGATGAAATAGGTATGCTCCTTTGTCCACCCGCCTTTGCGCGATAAGCTCCACCCATCGATGATATCACCATTTAGAATGAGTTTATCACACTTAATGTTAGAGATAAAATGGTTTACCTCTGCGATTCTGCAGTCGCGCGTACCGAGATGTAAATCGGAGAGAATCAACGTTTTGCATTCAAGTTTCTTAGCCATAAGTTTGTTAATTTAGATAAGGAGTTAGTATGACAAGCCAAATTGCTACGGCTCCTATCAGTGAAATCAAGACCGCTGCGCTTCCCATATCTTTAGCTATTTTTGCATAGGGATGTTGTTCTTCTGAAATATAATCAATAGTCCACTCAAGACCTGAATTTAGGAGTTCGGTAGCCCAAACCAAAACTACGGCAAAGATAAGTATTGCAGATTCAAGAGCTGGAGTCTGTAGGAATGGAATGGCAATTATGCACAGTAATCCAAGGACTACTTCTTGCTGAAACGCTTGTTCGTGACGAAGCGCTGCTCGTAAACCATTGATGGAATTTAAGAAGGCTTTAAAAACACGCTCAATTCCCTTAGCCTTCACCGGAAATTTGTCTGTGCCCATTACCACGATAAATCCTTTCTCAAGCTTGCGATGTAATTATCTGTAATCGATTCCCAGCTTACATCCTCGATGCATGCTCGGGATTTCTCTCGCATGATAGGCCACATTGCACGCTTACTGATTAATTGTATTAAGTTTGCGAGGTAATGCTCCTCGTTATCAAACGATGCAACGGTTCCGTTGATACCATCTTCAATTAATAGTTTGCCCGCTGCATAATTATAAGCGGCGACGATCAAGCCGCTTGCCATTGCTTCAGTGACAACGTTTCCAAAGGTTTCAGTGATACTCGGAAATATAAACACATCGGAACTGGCGTAGTGTTGAGCGAGTAGTTCACCTTTTTGCAGACCACAAAAAATGACTTTAGGATATTTTTTTTCAAGCTCCTTGCGCAGTGGTCCATCTCCAACAACTACCATGATTGCTTCCGGTAATTGTTTTTTAATTTCTTGAAAGCATTTAAGCGCGAAGGGGATATTTTTTTCGGAGGCGATTCTTCCTACGTAGGCAAACACCGGAGTTTCTTTATTTGCCCCCCAAGATAATCTTAAGTCGGTTGATCGTTTACTTGGATTAAAGAGTTGAGCGTCCACCCCGNGTTCTAATTTTCGCAAATTTTTGAATCCTGCAGCTTTGAGATTTTCGATAAGATCATTCGAGGGAGCGTAGGTTGCTCGGGTGCGATTATGAAAGTATCGAAGGTAGGCAAAGGCGGCTTTTATTAGAAAAGGAAGCTTATAATATTTTCCGTACTGATGAAAATTAGTATGAAAGCTTGAAATGACAGGGATTTCCAAAGCTTTGGCCGCNCGTAAGGCACATAAACCGAGCGGACCTTCAGTTGCAATATGAACAACAGTGGGACGCTCATCTCCCCAGATCTTTTTGAGGTGATTGGTGGTGGTTAAACCAAACCTAAGTTCTGGGTAATACGGTATGGGTATGCCAGTAACTAAATGTTCNTTGTAAGNAAATTGGTTCGCCTGCTCACTTTTTTGCCTTGGGCGAATAATGGTTGTTTCAAAATCTTTTTTCTGGAGACCGAGGAGCAGTCGGTGGAGTGTCATTGATACACCGTTAGTTTCAGGATAAAATGTTTCACTTACTAAGTGATAATTCACATATCAGAAGTTAACTTCACTCAACTGGCTAGACAATCTTAAACGTGTGACTTTTAGGTTAAGATTATTGATCTTATTACGCTCCTTGTGTTTTGAAATATATGGTGATCTTCTTAAGGAAGCTTGGTGCTACCCATAAGGAAGGTATCACATTCGCGAGCGACTGCACGACCTTCATTGATCGCCCAAACGATCAAGGATTGTCCGCGACGCACATCACCTGCAGCGAATACTTTGTCCACGCTGGTACGAAATTCCCCGTATTGTGCTTTGATGTTGGAGCGCGCATCTTGCTCAAGGCCTAGTTCTTCAACAATAGTTGCTTCAGGCCCTAGAAAGCCCATGGCAAGAAGCACTAAATCAGCAGAAATAACACGCTCTGAACCTTCCACTTTTTTGGGCATAAAGCGACCGTTGTCACTGACCCATTCTATATCGTGAATGTGCACAGCCTTCACATTGCCGTCTTCGTCTCCTTCAAATTTACTCGAACTGACTAAATATTGGCGCGGATCCTCACCTTGAATTGCAGCAGCTTCTTCTTGGCCATAGTCCATCTTATAAGTCTTCGGCCATTCGGGCCATGGGTTGTTCGCAGCACGCTCGGTTGGAGGTTTGGGCATGATTTCGAGTTGGCAAACACTCTTGCATCCATGACGCAAAGAAGTGCCTACGCAATCGGTTCCAGTATCACCACCACCAATGATAACGACATTTTTGTCCTTAGCTAGTTCACTGAATTGCTCAGCTTTACCATCTTTGATGTCCCATAGTTCCTTTGTATTAG
Source organism: Coraliomargarita sp. (assembly GCA_002699365.1). Lineage (GTDB taxonomy): Bacteria > Verrucomicrobiota > Verrucomicrobiia > Opitutales > Coraliomargaritaceae. The sequence goes on from PAAN01000013.1 coordinate 5,949, forward strand.
GCCCTAAAAACTCCATAGCATAGCGTATATTGTTGAGCTCACGGCCTTCTATGGGCAGGTCACGTGGCTTAGTGGCCCCACACGCAAGGACAACAGCATCAAAGTCATTGAGCAACTTTTTCGCGCTAATATCTTTACCTATTTCTACGCCACATTGGATAGTGATGCCTTCGGCTTCCATGAGCTCGGTACGACGTGTAACCGTGTCTTTTTCGAGCTTCATATTTGGAATACCATACATGAGGAGACCACCAGGACGATCGGCTCGTTCGTAAATGGTGACAAGATGCCCAGCCTTATTAAGCTGGTCGGCAGCCGCGAGCCCAGCAGGACCGGATCCAACAACGGCGACACTCTTGCCGGTACGCTCTTTTGGCGGCTCTGGCGTGACCCAACCCTCATCCCATGCTTTATCGATAATCGAACATTCGATATTCTTTATGGTCACCGGTGGTTCGATTACGCCTAACACACAAGAGCCTTCGCAAGGAGCGGGGCAGACTCGACCAGTAAATTCAGGGAAATTATTTGTTTTTGAAAGCCGTGTATAGGCATCGTGCCATTTGCCACGGTAGACTAAATCATTAAATTCTGGAATTAAATTATTAATCGGACAACCACTCGCCATATTGGCTAAAGTCATCCCTGTGTGGCAATACGGAGTGCCACAGTCCATGCAGCGAGCACCCTGGCTTTGCACAGCTTCTGGATCAAATTCCTTATGAATCTCATTCCAGTCTTTTAAGCGCTTGAGCGGATCACGATTGGCGATCGTTTTGCGCTCAATTTCCATAAATCCAGTTGCTTTGCCCATAGTGTAAAAGTTTCTTGTTTAAAGTTATGATGGCTCAATAGCCTAGTGACCAGCCTTCACATTTTCTTCAAATGCAGCAAGAATGGCATCGTCACCCTTGAGTCCGCGCTCTTCAGCGCGCGCTTGTGCTTGTAAGACTCGCTCGTAGTCCTGCGGCATAATCTTTAAGAATTTTTCAGCAATTGCAGGCCAATTCGCAAGGATTGCTTTACCGCGTTTGGATCCAGTCAAGGAAACATGTTTTTCTATCTTTGCTTGGACTTTTTGGATTTCATCATCACCACATTCAATTAGCTGGTAAACATTCACCATGTCTGGATTCAGGCTATTTTGTGCAAAATCGCCTACTTCGTCGAAAACGTATGCCACTCCACCNGACATTCCCGCTCCGAGGTTACGCCCCGTAGAGCCTAAGTTGAGGACCATGCCACCAGTCATGTACTCAAGGGCATGATCACCGAGTCCTTCGACAACAGCCTCGACGCCAGAGTTACGCACACAGAAGCGCTCTCCTGCCATGCCTGCAATGTAGGCTTCGCCTTGGGTCGCTCCATAGAAACATACATTACCAGTTATTATATTCTCGTGAGCTATAAATGGAGAGTCCTCTGAGGGGCGAACGACAATCTTAGCTCCAGATAAGCCTTTACCTAGATAGTCGTTAGTGTCGCCTGTGACTGTGAAAGTCATTCCTTTCGGGCAAAATGCGCCAAGCGATTGCCCAGCAGATCCAGTAAGGTTTATTTTGACAGTATCCTCTGGTAGCCCTTCTGCATCATACCTTCTAGATATTTCAGCTCCAGTAATTGTTCCAACGACACGATCTGTGTTAACGATGGGTAAGTTGATTTCAACTGCTTTACCCTCAGCAATTGCAGGTTGTGCTTGCTGAAGAATCTCGCGCATATCGAGAGACTTCTCTAGCATGTGATCTTGCGACATTTGGCAATAAGTTCCCACTTCTGGGCCCATGTCGGGTTTGTGTAAGATCTTACTGTAGTCCAATCCTTTTGCTTTCCAGTGATCAATAGCATGGCGCATTTCTAAGCGCTGCACTTGGCCTACCATTTCATTTATAGAGCGGTAGCCTAAACGCGCCATAATCTCGCGGATCTCCTCGGCGATATACTTCATGAAGTTTTCAACAGCAGAAGCGTCTCCATTAAATTTTTCGCGCAATTTTGGATCTTGAGTCGCAACCCCTACAGGGCAGGTGTTTTTATGACAAACACGCATCATGAGGCAGCCAAGAGTCACTAGGGCAGTAGTTGCAAAACCAAATTCTTCCGCTCCAAGTAAGCAGGCGATAGCTACATCACGTCCAGTCTTTAATTGCCCATCAGTTTCAACGACGACGCGAGAGCGGAGATCATTGAGTAATAAAGTTTGATTTGTTTCTGCAAGGCCTAGTTCCCAAGGCGCTCCTGCATGTTGAATAGAGGAGCGAGGTGATGCGCCAGTACCGCCATCATAACCAGAAACAAGAATAACGTCTGCCTTCGCTTTAGCGACGCCTGCAGCAATTGTTCCCACACCTACTTCAGAGACTAGCTTTACATTGACTCGTGCCTTTACGTTTGAGTTTTTAAGATCGTGAATAAGTTCTGCTAAATCTTCGATAGAGTAGATGTCGTGATGTGGAGGTGGAGAAATTAATCCTACTCCAGGAGTCGTGCCTCTGGTCTTTGCGATCTGCGGCAGTACTTTGTGTCCTGGTAGTTCTCCCCCTTCTCCTGGTTTAGCGCCTTGAACAATCTTAATTTGTATCTCGTCAGAATTTACTAAGTAGTAGCTAGTTACTCCGAAGCGTCCCGATGCAACTTGTTTTATTGCTGATCGACGGGAGTCACCGTTGGCGTCGGGTTTGAAGCGAGCACTTTCTTCGCCGCCCTCGCCAGTGTTCGATTTTCCGCCGACCCTGTTCATTGCAATAGCAATTGCTTCATGTGCTTCTTTTGAAATCGANCCATAGGACATNGCGCCAGTCTTGAAGCGCTTCATAATNGTTTCAATCGGTTCCACCTCTTCGATCGGTATGGCTTGTGACTCNTCAAATTTAAAATCCATTAAACCACGTAGCGTAAACATTTCTTTAGACTGATCATTGATCGCATCGGAGTACTCCTTAAAAACAGCATAGTCTCCGAANCGAGTAGCCATTTGTAATTTGTGAATNGTCACAGGATTGAACAAATGTCGCTCACCGTTTGCCCTCCACTGGTAGATGCCACCAGTATCNAGTGCAGCATCACGCTCATCATCACGTGGTGCGAAAGCCTTCTGATGGCGAGATAAAGTTTCTTCAGCGATTGTGTTAAGCCCAATTCCCTCAATGCGTGAGGCAGTCTTTGTAAAGTATCTGTCTATAACCGCTTGATTTAAACCAATGGCCTCAAAAATCTGTGCACCTCGGTAAGATGCCACAGTCGAAATGCCCATTTTTGACATTGTTTTAATCACTCCATTTAAATTCGCTTTTAGGAAATTAGCACATGCTTTTTCAGCAGCTTGGTTGATGTCCCCGCGGTCTACTAGATGGCGAACTGTTTCAAGCGCAAGGTATGGNTTAATCGCATTNACGCCATAGCCAAGTAAAAGGGCGAAGTGCTGGACTTCTCTTGGCTCTCCTGATTCGAGGACGATGGAAACTTTTGTGCGAGTACCCTGACGAACCAAATGGTGGTGTAGGCCGGAAACTGCTATCAAAGCCGGAATTGGAGCTTTCTTTAAGTCAACTTTACGGTCGGATAGAATTAGAATATTTTTACCGTCACGAATAGCAGAATCTGCATTTTCAAAGAGTTTGCTCAATGCAGATTCAAGACCCTTTCCGCTGATAGATGGCTCAGGGACGTTGTTGTGCCCTTCGGCAAGTCCACCAACTGCAGATTCAAAAGTTATCGGCAATCGAGTTGCCTTAAATCCATCAATATCGATACTTCGCAATTGCGCGAGTTGCTGATTGTCAATCAATGGACTCTCAAATTTAATCAATTGACAACTGTTGGGGCCTGGGCGGGTGAGGTCACCCTCAGACCCAATGAAAGAAATGCTAGCAGTCACGAGTTCTTCCCTGATCGGATCAATAGGAGGATTGGTTACCTGCGCAAAGAGCTGCTTGAAGTAATTGTAAAGTAGTTGTGATTGATCCGATAGAACAGCAAGTGGGGCATCGTTACCCATGGAGCCAAGCGGTTGTTTGCCGGCCTCGGCACTTGGTCCAATTATAAAGCGCATGTCTTCAAAGGTATAACCGAAAGCTTTTTGGCGAATTTCGATAGAATCGAAATCATCGGAAGGTTCTGCTTGTGACCGGGGCAAGTCTTCAGACTTGATTAATTTTTGCTGTAGCCATTCTCCGTATGGGTGCTCGGAAGCGATTTGCTCTTTGAGTTCTGCATCACCAACAATTCTTCCTTCTTTCATATCGATTAAGAACATACGTCCCGGCTCTAAGCGGCCCTTCTTTACCACATTAGCTGGCTCAATTCCTTCGAGAACACCAACTTCGGAGGCTAATATTACACGATCATCGGCTGTAACATAATAACGAGAAGGGCGCAGACCATTACGATCAAGTGTCGCACCGACCTGAACGCCATCCGACATGGCCATCGATGCAGGGCCATCCCACGGTTCCATCATGCAAGCATGGAATTCATAAAAATCACGTTTGTATTGTGGCATGTTTTTATGGCGCTCCCATGGCTCAGGAACCATCATCATCATCGCATGAGCTAGGCTACGCCCAGATAGTACTAAGAATTCTAAGCAATTATCAAATTTTTGTGAGTCCGAGCCATCCTCTCTTATGATGGGTAGCAACTTTTTTAGGTCCTCACCAAATACTTCGCTTGCAAGTTGCATTTGTCGCGCGTAGAGCCAATTTTCATTGCCACGTACAGTATTAATTTCGCCATTATGGCAAAGATAGCGAAATGGCTGTGCTCGTGGCCAACTAGGGAAAGTGTTGGTCGAGAACCGCGAGTGCGTTAGCGCGAGAGCAGAGTCCATGGATGCATGACCAAGGTCAGGAAAATAATCCCCTAATTGTTCTGTAGTCAGCATGCCCTTATAGGTCATCGTACGACTNGANAGCGAGCTGATATAAAAAAGTGAATCTTCATCTTCCCCGCTATAGCGAATGCGGTGTGTCGCCATGCGACGAATTAGGTAAAGCTTGCGTTCAAATGCGAGGCCACGCTGACAAGTTTCGCCTCTTGATACAAAGAATTGGCGCATGACCGGTTCACATGCCTTCGAGGCTTTTCCTAATATTTCACTCTTTACAGGAACATCACGCCAGCCAATTAGTTCGAATCCCGTCTCAGTGATAATTTCTTCAATAATAGTCTCTTCATTGGTTCGCTCTACTTTGTTTTGAGATAAGAATACAAAGCCGACGCCGTAATCACCCTCATCGGGAACTTCAAAGCCAGAGTCTTTTTTGGTGACTGCTACATAAAAGTTGTGGGGCAGTTGTATAAAAATGCCAGCACCATCACCCGTAATAGGGTCGCATCCACAGCCTCCACGGTGATCGAGGTTTACACAGATTTCGAGCGCTCCTTGTACGATATCATGGGACTTGCGTCCTTTCATATCTACAATGAGTCCAATGCCGCAATTTTCGTGCTCATTTTGTGGGTCGTAGAGACCTTGCGCCTTGGGATGTCTGTGTGTGTGTTGCATGGTTACTGTTTTGAATTTTTCGAATACATTGCATAACAAGTAACGAATTATAGACAACAGAAGCAATAAATGCCAGATGTCAAAAAATCAAAAAGAACTTTGAATTTAGTAGGAGAATCGTGCCTGTCTAGAAAATTACCGCATCGAATGCAGTTACAAAGGTATTAATCGGACCTAAAATGTATCTATTTATGACTTACAGGCCAAATAGTAGCTACTTTGATTATTTAATCGAACTTTCGCTCGCTGCAAAGTTAGAAGAAACGAATTGTTTTCGAGCGCATTGCTTCGTGCTCTTCATCGGTGCAAGGAGCGTTAGTTGGTACATCTGCAGCTCTCTGATTTGCTTGTATTAGCCCTTGGCTGAGCATCCAGTTTTCAACTTCTTCTCCACTCACATCTGCGAGTAAGTGACCATTGATTTCAACACAGGGCGATAGNGATTGTCCTGATTTTTCTACCATCTCTGCATATTGGTTGCGATCATTAATAATGTCGCGATCTTCATAAGCTAGGTCGTATTTATTCATAATCGCGCGAACACCCATGCTCCAGCCGCAAGTTGGTTTTAAGTATGCTATTATTTTCATACAGNTTAAGTGGTGATAATTTAAAGCGTTGTCAACACGGCGAATGCCTTAACACTAACGAATTTTATGTTTCCTTAGCTGATATTATTCCAAGCGATTAGGGATTCTTTGTATGTATAGTTGGTGGTGTCGGCCTTGCGCAAATAATGCGCCAACTGCCGGCTTCTGTTTGGCCGAGCGTAAAACGACTCATGAATCGATCGNTCGTACTATACTGGACTTGCATCAATAATTTTGGTGGTAAGCTTGGGCCATAGTGCACGCCTTGNTAGGTGTAGTCTATTTGCGCATCGGCATCGTTAGTATATTTATGGAACTGAATAGATTCTATGGGTAGTCCAAGTTCATACTCCAAGGCACCCTTTAGAGCAGTTAGTTGTTCTTTATCCGCCCCACTGGTGGCATATAGTTGTAACATTGGGTTAAGATTTTTAGCTTGGTTAGCCGTACGAAATGCAGCGGCAAAATCATCCAGAGAATGGTTATCGAGGGTTGCTGGACTACAAGCAACCAAAACAGTTATGAGGAATCCAATTACGCTTATGCTCACTATAGCCAAAGCACGCGCAGCTAAAATATCGACTGTTTGGGCTCCCCCGGAGACTTTCCAATTACTTGCGATAACTAAATTAGAGCAAACGCGTATTGTTGCTATCACCAGTCCCATCTTCNTCATATGAATCATAACTGCTGTCAGAATGAAGTGATTCGTAGTCGGGTTGCCCTAAACTAGGCGCCGTATTATCTATAATAAAGTCACCCTTGAAGCCTGTTGCTACTATATCAATTTTGCCTAAATGCTCGATGCCTAAATTATCACTAAGAGATTTGCGTAGGTGATTCTGGAGTGCGTGTTCGACATCTCTTAGCTTGCCACCACTAGCTAGCTTGATTTGTACTTTAAAATGTGCGGTGTGTCCTTTAACTTTTATTGTAACTCGCGGTTTCGAAACCGCCTCTATTTGTGCGCAGGAGCTCTGAACTAATTCAACTATCGCAGTACGACTGACAGTAACGCTCCCACTTTCTGTTGTGAAAGCCACGACTTGATTGGGTTGCCGTTTTATAAAAGTGATTACTAGAAGTACGAAAATCCCGAGACCTATTACACAAAACTGCAGGTTATCACCGCATAGTTTGAGTAACTCTATCCATATTTCACTCACTAAATAATGGGTTTAGTCGGTGTGTGGGTGATTTTCCCAATCGTCTGCGCTCTTTTCTTCTTCTTCTTGCGTACGTACCCCGTCTATAATGACATTGACTCGAGCGACATTTTTACTGGTCATTTTTTCAACCTGCTCAGCAATACGTTGTTGAATTTGACTTGCTACTGCGGCCAACTCTACGCCAAAGCGTAGGATGACTCGAACTTCGATCATATAATCGCCAACTTCGTCTTCATCGACTCGTACGCCACGCTCATCGCCGCCTTTTTTAGAAAATATTTCAGCGATCCCATCGACAAAACTACCGCCTACTGCGACTACGCCTGAAACTTCAAGTGCTGCTAGTCGTACGATATTAGCTACGACACTATGATTGATGCGAATGTCACCGAGAGAATTACTATCCTCGGAAACAGTTGGAATGCTAGATTCTGTGGAGGGATTCGTTGCCTTACTCATAATTATTTTTGTGTAGCACTTATCGTACTAGGTGTAAAGATCCTTAGGGACCCGTTCAAAAAATTCTTCTACATATTTAGTCGTTGCTTTGCCTTCGCGAAAATGAGGGTCGCGGATGATCGCACGTGCGAAAGCAATATTCGTTTTAATACCACGAATAATATACTCTCCAAGCGCACGATCCATTCGGTCTAGCGCAAGCTCTCTATCGCGGCCGTATGTAATTACCTTGGCAATCATGCTATCATAATAAGGTGGAATCGTGTATCCGCCATAAACATGTGAATCGATTCGCACTCCATGTCCACCTGGTGCATAGTATAGGTCNACTTCTCCGGGGCAGGGGGCAAAGTTTCGCCCGGGGTCTTCTGCACACACACGGCACTCGATTGCATGTCTTAAGAATTTGATGTCTTTTTGCTCATAACTTAGCTTTCTACCGCTCGCGATTAGTAACTGTTCTTTGACTAGGTCTACGCCGGTGACCTCTTCGGTGACTCCATGCTCTACTTGGATGCGAGTATTCATTTCTATGAAGTAGTAATTTTGCTCTTCATCCATAAGAAATTCTACAGTACCTGCGCCTTCGTAGTTAACCGACTTTGCCAATTTGACCGCATCTTTACCCATCTTTTTTCGAGTTTCATCACTTATGAAAGGCGATGGGGCTTCTTCTACAACTTTTTGGTGGCGTCGCTGCACGGAGCAATCACGCTCACCTAAATGAATCACATTGCCCATCTGGTCGCCAAGAACCTGGATTTCAATGTGTCTAGGGCCATCTAAAAACTTTTCTATATATACTTCGCCATTACCAAATGCTGCTTCTGCCTCATTGCGTGCACTGTTGTACTCTTTTTTAAAAGCAACTGAATTGTGCGCAGTCCGCATGCCCTTGCCCCCTCCGCCTGCGACCGCTTTAATTATGACGGGGAAGCCAATCTTCTCTGCGACTTTAAGAGCGGCAATTTCATCGTCAACAGTACCTTCGCTACCTGGAATAACCGGTACTTTTGCTTTGATCGCCATTTCGCGGGCTTTGGCCTTATCGCCAAAATTGATGATGGCATTGGAACTAGGTCCAACAAATTTTATCTGACACTGTTCGCATTGCTCCGCAAATTCCGCATTTTCAGCTAAAAACCCATAGCCTGGGTGTATTGCATCCACATCAGCTATTTCAGCTGCGGCAATGATGCGGTCGCCCTTTAAGTAGCTTTGATTACTGGCGGCTAAGCCAATACATATCGCCTCATCTGCAAGCTGTACATGAAGCGACTGTTCATCTGCTTCGGAATAAACTGCTAAAGTTTTTATACCAAGCTCATTGCAGGCTCGAACAATTCGTAGGGCGATCTCGCCACGATTGGCGATAAGAAGCTTTTGTATCATCAAGAAATGGGATCAAATTAAGTAGTCTTTACTTTAAATAGCGGCTGCCCAAATTCAATAGCATCCCCATTTTCAACTAGCATTTCTGTAATACTGCCGCTTATCTCAGACTGAATCTCATTCATAACCTTCATCGCTTCAATGATGCACACAACTGTATCTGCGGATACTTTGCTGCCGATTGTAGCAAATGCTGGACTGTCAGGAGAAGGTGCGCTGTAAAAAGTTCCCACCATTGGCGACTTAATTAGTTCTATGCCTTTTTCTTCAACAGGTTGGTTTGCGGCTGCATTAGTAGCATCGCTAGAGGCAACTGCCGCAGATCCAGCAACTGCTGCGGGTGTTGCGCTTATCGGTGCGGCTTGTATGATTTGAGGAGCTATATCTTTAGCTAAGCGGCTCAAGTGAAGTTTAAAGTCGTCTTTTTCGAGATCGAACTCGGTGAGTTCGGCACGCTTCATAAGATCAATAACTTGTTTGATTTCTTTTAAGTCCAAGGTGATTCCTTTCTTCAGGCTGTTTTTTGAGAATTGTTAAATGTACTATCTCTGTAATAATTACATGTAAGTCGAGCTTTTCAGTGTGCGCAATTATTTTGTTTCTTAACTAGTTACTATTAATAAGGTAAAAAAATGAGCTTCACTCCGTTTCATTGCAAGGCATCTTAATGTTATGTCAAAATGTACATTTAACCAAGTCGAAATCCGAGGCATAGTAACCTGCGTACCAACTATCGAGAAATGTATTGATGATGAAGTTGGTTCATTTGGTGGAAATCACAAGCAAATCGATCGGCTAAAAAAGACGATAGGTTTAAATAAGCGACGTGTCGTGGATGGTCANACAACTGCAGCAGACCTATGCTACAACGCTGCCGATCATTTATTAAAAAGATTAGATATAGATNTTACTGCTATTGATTCGCTTGTATGTGTGACACAAAATGCGGACTACCCGCAGCCCTGCAATGCAGCNGTTATTCACGGGCGCTTGGGCTTGTCCACAGATTGCTCGGCTTTAGACGTTAATTTAGGTTGTTCTGGATATGTGTATGGATTGTGGTTAGCCCATATGATGGTAGCCACTGGTGGTTGTAAGAATGTATTATTGTTAGCTGGAGACACGATCAGCCGAATCGTTAACCCAAGGGATAGATCGCTNGCACCTCTTTTTGGCGATGGCGGAAGTGCGACATTAATTTCTAGCTCTTCTGCAGTTATTTCATCTTGGTTTAGCTTAAATACTGATGGCAAGGGATTCAAGAATTTGATCGTACCAGCGGGTGGCTTTAGGCAGCCCAGTACGGAGCACTCAAAAGTAGAGACAGCCGGTGTAGATGGTAACATTAGAAGTCTTGAAAATCTTTTTATGGATGGAGCAGAGATTTTTAACTTTTCAATTAAAGTTGAGCCGCAAGCCGTGCGAGATCTCATAGCATATGCTAAGCTTGATCTTGGCGCATTGGATTACTTTGTTTTTCATCAAGCCAATCGGTACATTCTTAGCAACATTGCGAAGCGCCTGGATATTGATCGAATGAAAGTGCCTATGCGTACAGTTGAGAAGTATGGCAATCAAAGTTCAGCTTCAATTCCTTGCGCTCTATGCGGCGAATTAGCAGAGGCTGTTACCTCTGATAATTCTTTGCAGATTCTACTCTCNGGATTCGGAGTTGGTCTTTCATGGGCTAGTGCAATTATTGAGACCAATGCTATCAAGGTCTGTGAAATAATAGAGTATCCCTCCTCTGAATAGGAACTTGTAGCCACCAATAAGGAGCGTATGATAATAAAATTATATGATTAGTTTGGATACATTTTTAGAGCATTTTGAAGAAGCCATAGAAGACGTCATTCCCGGTTCAATCAACGGGGCGACTCATTACATGGAGCTGGAGGTTTGGGATTCTTTAGCTCTTTTAACTANAATTNCGATGCTTGATGCAGAGTATGGAGTGCATCTTAGTGCGACCAAGCTAAAGGCGCTTCCTTCAGTAAAGTGCTTGTATGAACATGTAGCTGCGGAGGTTAATAAGTGACCAATAAAAAAGAATTTGCGCGCAAACGTATCTTAGTCGTTGGAGCAACAGGAGCTTTAGGTAGTGCGATTGCTAAAACGTTTTCTTTTCAAGGAGCGGAACTTTTCCTTGCTGGTAGAGACGTAAGCAAGTTAGCGGTAATTGCTACCGAATTGGACGCTACTACAATTAGTATAGATCTAGCTAAGATAGATAGCTTTGATGCGGCTGTTGATAAAATAGATGCGCTTGATGGCATAGTTTATGCGGCTGGGGTTGCGCCGCTATCACCNGTTAAATACTTGCAGGAGAAGCATATAAGTAATTGCCTGCAAATAAATGCTGTTTCACCGTTGCTGCTAATTCGTGATTTATTAAGGCAAAAAAAGATTAATACACCGGCTTCAATTGTTTTAATATCCTCATTAATCGCTTCACGAGGTGCTTCCGGTTACTGTGCTTATGCTGCAAGCAAAGGCGCTTTGGAAGCATCGGCACGATGTATGGCGGTGGAATTAGCGCCCCATAAAATACGAGTGAACTGTCTTGCTCCGGGTATGATTGAAAGTCAGATGGCAAGCCAGGCGGGCGAGCAAATCTCAAAAGATATTTTACAAGCACATATGAATCTTTATCCTTTAGGTNCAGGATATCCTCAAGATGTAGCCGATGCAGCCACTTATTTAATTAGTGAGCAATCGCGCTGGGTAACCGGAGCAGTACTTCCCGTGGATGGAGGTTACCGAGCAAAATAAATATGCAGCGTTTAATTATAGTAGGAGCAGGTGGACTTGGTCGTGAAGTATTTTCATGGGCTAGTCACCATCCAGATTGCGGAAAAGCTTGGAGTATTGCGGGGTTTATCGATGATAATCCGACTGCATTGGATAATTTTCGCTATCCAGTAAAGGTAGTTAATTCTATATCTAATTATATTCCTAGTACAGACGATTTGCTAGTTTGCGCAATTGGTGATCCTGCAATCAAACGATTAGTCTGCGAAAGGTTAATTGCCCATTCCGCAAAATTTATATCTCTAATTCATCCCACTGTAGTAATGGGTATGAATGTACGTTTAGCTAANGGCGTAGTTATCTGCCCNCACGTGACTTTAACTGCAGATATTCAAGTTGGTACATTTTCTTTAATTAATTGCCACAGTAGCGCTGGGCATGACGTCAATATTGGAGCCTGGTCAACGATTAGCGGTCATTGCGATGTAACCGGTGGGTGTACAATTGGCGAAGGTGCTTTTTTAGCTTCTGGTGTACGCTTACTGCCAGGCAAGACAGTTGGCACAAATGCTTATGTGGGCGCGGCTTCTGTCGTAATAAAATCTGTACAATCAGAGGACCGAGTATTTGGTAATCCTGCTCGATCAATTATTTAAGCTTGGCTTAGAGCAGCGTGCTTGATGCTTGCATTTTTTTGGTTAAGCCAAGCGATGCAAGAGATTCAAGTATAGTTCCAAAGGCCGGCATTTTTTTTAATGTTACAATGTCGGCATTACTGGATAGGCGTATAAAAAACTGTTCTTTACGCAAGTTAAGTCCGTGACTTTTTATATCAATTAGAGCTGCGAAAATGTTATGACCGTCATTTTGCTTATAGCTATAGGCGTGTCCTCCTACTAAATGCCAAAAGTATACCTGCTGGGTTTTTCCTTCTTTTTCGTATACTCCAAACTCCGCAAGTTCGAATGCGACATTTTTGTTACTAAATGGAATACTATACTGCCGCTCATTACACGCCCAACCATTTTGTACCCAACATGTATCTGGAGTATGTGCTCCTGCCCAGCGGTAGGATGCTTTCCCTGGACTCCAATAAGCTACATACACTCCAACATGAATGCGCCCATTGGAGTAAGTGCGAAATAATGCGTCATCAAAGTTGAGAAATTCTGAAATGCGCGCGCTGGACTCAGGAGATTCTGCCATGTCATGATCCACGACGGACCATTCTGGTAACGATTGTGGTAATATGTCGGATAGGTATCCGTTATGGGTAGGCTCAGGTGGGGGTACTAGAGCAAAGTATCCTCTTAGGCAAACCGCAGACAGTAGCAAAAACGTACCGGCAATTAATACAAATAATTTCATTTCTTAGGCTTAATATTTGTAAGTGTAATGAACCATTTATCAAGACTAAGGATTCCTTGTTTACTTAAATATTGTGAATTCGAAGCCATGGCATAGGGAGGGTCTTTATTATTTGCACCAACTATTTTGTAGTGTATGTTAGTACTCGTTAATTAGTCTATAGATTTTTCGTACCTTTAGCTTATTTCAGCACTTACTTCTAGCATCGTGCCCTCTTTAACAAATAGATCTGCTTCTATTCCCTTTTATGGGCAAGTTTCATGGGCAAATTTTATCGATTGGNTCGTCACTATTTGCTTGGTCGCAATCATTGCTTCAATGACTACTTTGTTGGGCGGAATCCGTGCAGAAACGCACCTTAAAATCTTACCGCTTTATGGGGCACTTTTGTTTCTGCATGGTTTATGGGTAGCGCTTACTAAAAATACTTCGAGACGTATTAGCTTAATTCCTGTTTTATTTCTACCTTTCATTGTATGGCTTGTTTTAGGCAATTTGCTTTGGAACTCTGTGAGTTGGCGCGGTTGGCAATCTCTAATTTATGTATTAGAGGGATTTCTATTTTTTTGGGTTTTTGTTAATAATGTGCGTACGCGAGCTCACTTGGCATTCATTATAACTGCTCTATTTACGATGAGCTTGGTGGCAGCCCTCAATGGGCTTTATCAATTCTTTCACAATCCCGCCTCTATTGTCGGCGCACTAGGAGGTGTCACTATTACTTTGAGTGAATTGTATCATGGGCAAGCCACAGGAACATTTGCGGATCCAAATAGCTTTGCTGTTTATGTATTAATACTACTTCCCGTTGCAATTATCGCAACAGTAGTGCGGAGATTTCCATACCTCCTTAGAGCTCTTTTTGGTTATATTTCTGTCATGTTACTGGCATGTATAATTTTTACTCAAGTTTTATGGGCAATTTTTACCTGCATCCCAGTTTTCTCTTTAATCGCATGGCTGTGTTTTGAACGTTCGAAGGTGCGAATCTATTTCGCCCTTATCTCATCGACATTATTTCTTNGTCTAGCGTCAGCGTTTATTAATTTAACGCCTAGTTTCGCTCATAATATAGAGAGTTCATTAGTTGAAAGCATAGAGGGCACTAGACTTGAGGTTTGGGTAGAGTCTTTGCGTATTGCTGCTAGTAGTCCTTTTTCAGGGAAGGGCGCAGGGAGCTTTTCCAGTGAGCTAGAGCAAAGCTCGCGCCTATCGACAGTGAACTACTGGCAGACCCCTCACAGCGACGTAATCCAGTTTATTTTAGAGCATGGATTAATAGGAGTTATCTGCCTGGCGCTCCCCCTGTGGTGGATTATTTCAAGGGCTTATCTGCGATTTAAGCAAGAATCTGTAGGGCATCGACTNAAGAGTAGGCGCGGCAAATGGATGCCGATGAATCGAATGTTTCTATCCATGGCGTTATCTAGTGTTTGTATTCTTTTTTTCTGTTGTNTCATAAGTAAGGTTTTTGTCTTGCCTGCTTTTCTNCTCATCGGAGCTTTGGCGGTTGGAATTTTAGTAAAGCTGTCTTTTACTCGCACGCTTATTATGCCACAAGGTCACAGAGTTCCTTATTTTTGTATACTAGTTGGTTTGTTTTCTGGGATAAGTTTTGCTGTTACTGGGCGCGCGGTACTTGCTGCGCAGGCGCATGAAGCGATAGCAGCAGAGAGGCTTAATCAGATTGTAACCAAGCGAGTACATATATCTGGCGATGTGGCACTTCTCGATTCGATCTTCTCGGAGTTTAATTGGGCTACAATGCTTTGCCCTGGGCATGTAGATGCTTGGGTCGGACTAAGTGTGNCGCAGTCACTGAAAGTGTATCAGCGACCAGAAGAAGCGTCTCAAATTGGTTTAATCGCGAAGGAGTATGCACTTAATGCAACTACTTTGAGCCAAGATTATTGGCGCGGATGGGCGCAATTGGGGGTCGCTTATGCGCTATGTGGAGATTACTTTTACGCGGAGAATGCATTTGAAAAAGCGTTAGAGCTTGCTCCCAATAATAGTAATACTAATTACCAGTGGGGNTCATTTTTGAGCCACTTCCCAGAGCGGCGTGCCGAAGCCATATCAGCGGTGCAACGCTCCCTAGAAATAAACCCTGAGAATCAAGAAGCTCGCCGTTTACGGCAAAAACTCTTATTGTTATGAATGAGTTTATCGGTAGATGTAAACGGATCTTATTGCTTTTAGTCTTTGTTCCTGGACTCGCCCTGTCTGCTAGCGAATGGTGGCAAGGTGCATTTATAATACGCAAATATACGGAAGGAATAGATGCCCAATTGTTAGGCGGGCAGCAAATAAACTTTGATGAGGCAATAACCCCGATTTATGCCTCAGGGTTAATTAAACTCAGTGCAAATGAAGGCGAGTCAATATTTCTGAGTGCATCCAATGGACTTAGTCTCTATTTTGAGGGCTTAGGAGATTTAGCGTTTGAGCGCTTTGAGCAGTTGAAAAGAGCAAATTCCAATACAATTGGGCCGAGTAATGTAATTCTTAATTTTCGCTCAGGAGTTCTACTAATAGATAATCGTTCTGAGTTACAGGACTCTAATTTAATTATTGAGACTCCTATAGGGCGGCTAATTTCCAACAATTCCTTAATCTGTCTCAAAATAAACCAGAACACAAAAAACCAGCTTATAAAATTTAGTTTTCTTTGCGNAGAGGGGACTGTTACCTACGCTCTCATGGATGGATCAACTTACTCCATTCTCCAAGGGCAAAGGATGATAGGAGTGGGCACTTTTGATTCTCCAATGATTGAAATTTCTGAGGCCTTACCAGCAATGAAAATCGACATTGAAAGATTTGAGTCGGTGCTAGAAAAGAACATAATCAGTATGGATGAAATGGTAGGATTAGAGTCTTATATGAAAAAAATGTATCGCAAAGAGGCGTTGACCGAAGAGCTAATTTATTCCGAAGCTACATTGAGTGAACAAAAACAACCTATGGTTATTGAGTATGTCCCTAGACCTCAACCTGTAGAACATTATCGAGGAGCACTGAAGCCATTAACTGTGGAGGAACTGGAATTATTTTAACTACGAACAAATTAAAATTATACTCTGCTAATTAAATGATGTTTAAATTAATACTTTTGCATTTCTGGATCAATCTGCATAGACCAATTATGTATACCGCCTGTCATGTTTAGTGCATTATCAAATCCAAGAGTGCGCAAGTAGTCGACGACGCTGCGACTGCGCATACCATGGTGGCAGTAGATGATAAGTGGCACATTACGCGGTAAAAGTTCAATTCTTTGGGGAATTTCATTCAAGGGAATGTGAATTGCTTCTTCAATCTTACAGATAGCTAACTCTGAATGTTCTCGTACATCTAGTAGAACTACTTTTTCTTGCTGCATTGACTTTGCGGCATCGACTGCACTGATTTCCTTGTCCATTGTTAAACTTTATTATTTATAGATTTTTATATGTCAAAGTTGCCTTCAATAATTGTACCAGCTAGGCTTTGTTCTACTCGTTTTCCTCGTAAACTTTTATATGAAATTAATGGAGTTCCGATTCTTATTTGGACAGCACAGCGTATTCGATCGGAGGTGCCTGAATTCCCTCTTTATTTTGCAGTGGATGATATCGAGCTGTTACATTGCTTGCAGTCCGCTGGTTTCTCAGCGATTCTAACGAAACAAAGCCATTCGTGTGGAACAGATCGTATCGCGGAAGCTAATCGAGAGATTGGTGCGGCTGAAGTCATTAATGTGCAAGGTGATGAACCATTAGTTCATGGTTCTCAGATTCATGCTTTGGCGGATGGGTTAGTCGGTGAAGCTGCCGTTTCCACCCTCGCGACTCGCTTTAAGTCACCTGCGGATTACAATAATACTTCTCAGGTTAAAGTTGTAAGGGATTATTTAGAGAATGCATTGTATTTTTCACGTTCTCCGATTCCGAACGCGCGAGATATTGGAGAACGGATCGACGCACAGTGGCTTTCGACGAACCCTTGTTATCGTCATCTTGGAATGTACGCGTATAAATCTGACTTTTTAGCAGCCTTTTCTGCGCTAAAGCCAGGAGTTTATGAGCAGATTGAAATGCTCGAGCAACTTAGAGCTCTAGAACATGGTTATAAAATTCATGTTTCAATTACTGATCTGCCCACAGTGGGAATTGATACGATCGAGGATGTTGCTACTTTTGAAGCGCTCATTTAGTCAATTCACTGATTCANGATTAGAGCCCCGTTATAGATCAGCGATTTCAGTGCGTGAATCATTTAGATGAATTGTCTGCGTCGGGAAGGCAAATTCGATTTTAGCAGAATTAAAACGTGCTAAAATGTTCAGATTTAGGTTCTCAGTAAAGGCTAAGAAGTCCCAATAGGCAGGCGGATGATACCAAAAGATACAAATTAAATTTAATGTACTATCTGCGAATTCGTTAAAATAAATCCTTGGAGGAAATTCGGGATTCATTCCCTCGTGGTCTTGCAGTAGTTCCTCAACAATGGCCTTTGCTTCTCTAACTTTGTCTGGCGTGGTATCGTAGGGCAGTCCTAGATTAAAGATTTTCCGGATGTAGGGCCTCTTAGAAATATTCCAAATAGTTTTATTCGCCATTTCTCCGTTAGGAATTGTGACTAAATGACCATCTAGAGTACGGATTCTAGTAGAGCGCATTCCTACCGNTTCAACTGGGCCGTCGTGTCCGTCTACATTAATTCGGTCGCCAATAGTAAAGGGTTTGTCGGCAAGTAGTACGATGGATCCAAAAAAGTTTTTTATCGTATCTTGGGCAGCTAGTGCGATTGCAAGTCCTCCAATGCCAAGACCTGCTAAAATAGATGTAATTTCTTTGCCACTCAGTGTTTGCGCTACTTGAACAATCGCCAGTACCACAACAGTTGCTTTAAGGCTTTTGCTAAGTATGGGAGCTAGCATATCATCCATTTTGCTGGGAGTCTTAGCCGCGCGCTGCGTAAGCCAAGCAGCTGGAGCTTCTACAAAGAAGATTGCAGTCATGGCAGCACAAACGGTAAGTAGCACTTCTATGCTGGTCATTACGAAGTTTTCGGCAGCGCCTAGTTCGATTAGGTTTACGCCAGCTAAAAGACCAATTGTAAATGATATAAGTGGCGCCGCTCGTGATCCTGCATTTAAAATAGATGCAGTGATGANTCGCTCGTCTTTAATAAGCAGTGCTCGCTTATTTAGAGCTATTTTAAGGAGCATCCCTGTGCCAATACCAACAAGTATTAATAAAAATAGGCCAATGACTTGTGATAGAGTATTTCCAGTAAATGCAACGAGTGTATTGAGCGAATCCATACTAATTTATTGCCATTAGGTACGCAGGATTTATACCAAAAGTTATTATATGGTCGTTATGTGTGCTATAATTAAATCTAGTGTACTAACAAGGCTCTCAAGCACTTGACAAAACGACACTCTCAGAGCCGTATTTATAAATGCAAAATCCTCGTCCTGAACTGAATGTAGATCCCACAGACTTACCAGATGCCCGTGGGCACTTTGGCAAGTATGGTGGCATGTACGTTCCGGAGACTCTTATGACTCCACTCTTTGAATTAACGGAGGCTTATCATGAGGCACGCAAAGATCCTCATTTCCAGCAGGAGCTTAATTTTCAACTACGCGAATTTGCTGGTCGCCCGACCAACTTATATTTTGCAGAGCGTTTAACAAAGCACTGTGGAGGTGCTAAAATATACTTAAAGCGTGAAGATTTGCTGCATACCGGAGCGCACAAAATAAACAATGCTATTGGTCAAGCTCTGATAGCAAAGCGTATGGGCAAGACACGCATAATAGCTGAGACTGGAGCTGGGCAGCATGGCATAGCTACAGCTGCTATTTGCGCCAAGATGGGCTTTGAGTGTGTCATATACATGGGTGAAGAAGATATGCGTCGTCAGGCTCTTAATGTTTTCCGCATGCGATTATGCGGTGCTGAAGTTCGTGGCGTTACTGCAGGGCAGAAAACACTTAAAGAAGCTGTAAATGAAGCCATGCGTGATTGGGTCACCAATGTCCGCACAACGCATTACATTATAGGGTCAGCTCTTGGTGCGCATCCATTTCCGATGATGGTTCGAGATTTTCATCGTGTGATNGGGGAAGAGTGTAAGCGGCAAATAATAGAATTAGAAGGTCGTTTGCCAGATGAAGTGACTGCGTGTGTTGGAGGTGGCTCCAATGCGATTGGTATTTTCTTTGCATTTTTAAAAGACCTTGGAGTACGCCTAACCGGGGTGGAAGCCGGTGGTCGCGAAATCTCTCAAGGCCATCACGCTGCACGCTTCGCGGGCGGTCGTCTCGGTGTATTACAGGGTGCGAAGACTTGGATTTTGCAAGATAGCGATGGGCAAATTGATCGGACTCACTCTGTTTCAGCAGGCCTTGATTATGCTGCAGTCGGTCCAGAGCATGCTTTTTACAACGAGAAGGGTCGAATTGACTTTGGCTACGCAACCGATGCCGAAGCGCTACAAGCTTTTCAAGACCTTTGTAAAATTGAAGGTATTGTGCCTGCGCTCGAAACTGCGCATGGAATAGCGTATGCTATGCAACGTGCACGAGAACTTTCATCCGAACAGATTATAATTTGTAATCTTAGCGGGCGTGGCGATAAGGATGTCCAAGAGGCTGCTAGAGTACTGGGTGAGAACGCACATTAAGAATTTAAAGGGAAGCTATGTTACTAGTTATTGATAATTACGATTCTTTCACTTATAATTTGGTACAGTATTTTGGCGAGCTTGGGGTGAAGCAAAAAGTTTACCGCAATGACTCCATTAGCGTGGAGCAAGCAATCGATCTTCAACCAGAGCGAATTATGATTTCACCTGGCCCATGCTCTCCTAACGAGGCAGGGGTGAGTCTAGAAATTATTGAATCTTTTGCAGGTAAAGTACCTTTGCTTGGTGTTTGCTTAGGTCATCAAAGCATTGGCCAGCATTTTGGCGGAAAGGTCGTACGCGCGAACCGTCTAATGCACGGTAAGACAAGTCCAGTACTTCACCAAGAAAAGGACCTTTTTAAAGGTTTGCCTAATCCTTTTGAGGCAACTCGCTATCACTCTCTCATTATTGAACCAAATAGTCTGCCAGATTGTTTGCAAGTAACTGCTAGTACTCAAGAGGGTGAAATTATGGGAATTGCTCATAAGGAATTACCTATTTGGGGTGTCCAGTTTCATCCAGAGTCCGTCGCTACAAAAAAAGGAATGCGAATATTGGAAAATTTTCTGAATCTTGGGTAACTACCTCTACTAGATATAGGCCGAGTACAGTCGAATCACTAAATATAGTGTTTACAGAGATCCTTACACTATATGTTGTGATTAGTTACAAATTATGCGTTGCCCTAAATGTACATCCGATAATACGAAAGTTCTAGATACTCGGACTAGTAAAAATGAGACATCCATTCGGCGTCGGCGTGAGTGCCTTCAATGTAGTTATCGCTTCACCACCATTGAGGAGGTTCTAAGATCAGACTTGCAGGTAGTAAAGCGCGATGGTCGCCGTGAAGATTTTGACCGCGCCAAAATGCTTGGGGGGTTGAAAAAAGCAGTAGAGAAGCGCCCCATTGATGTAATGCAAATCGAAATGCTGATTGCCGATGTCTTGGTGGCATTGGAGAAGGAATATGACCATGAGGTACCTTCTATAGCAGTAGGTGAGCAAATTATGAGCCGCTTAAAACATTTAGATCAAATCGCTTATGTTCGCTACGCGTCTGTGTATAAGGATTTTCGTGATATTTCTGCATTGGCACAGGAGGTGAATGCACTCAAGGATTCTACTGAGAATGGCCAAACCTAATCCGCTTGATCAGCTACGCAGCTTGAATGAAATATTTGCTCGCGCTGGATCTTCTAATGCAGAGCAAGCAGAACATGCTCGTAAAGCGATTGATTTTTATGGAAGTGAGCAGAAAAATAATGCTGATTGTAATCCTTCGTTGGAGTCTGGCGCTGCAACGCTCGCCCAATTACATTTAGGGCAGGCCTCCACTAGCGAAGTTGCTTACTGTCACTGGCATATACCCGGCACCGAATCGACTAGTCCCTTATGGATTCGTCAGGCGATTGTTGCCGAAATGAAAAAACTCGCGGGTCGCCGCTCTGCTTTATTGTTAGTAACTGGCTTGCGCGAAGCAATTTGTCCGGAGGGTAAGCGATGGACCAATGCTCGAGAGTCTCAGTTTCATCGTGTGCGTGATTGGATCAATGAACTAGCTTGTGCATGGGCTTCACGAGAATCAAAGCTTCAAGTCGTTATATTATAATGAATTTTTTCCATGACTACATTATTTGAAAAAATCATTAGTGGTGAGGTGCCAGCTAAGATCCTCTTCGAAGATGCGCACTGCTTTGCCATCAATGACATTAATCCACAAGCGCCAACTCATTTACTAGTTGTTCCTAAAAAAGCCCTACCTCGTATCGGGGCTGCTGAAGAAAGCGACCAAGAGTTGCTAGGGCATTTATTACTTACTGCTGCAAGTATTGCGGATTCTATGAATCTACACAAAGGTTATCGTATCGTCATTAATAATGGTCCCGATGGAGGTGAATGCGTTCCGCACCTGCATGTTCACGTTTTAGCAGGACGAGCTATGCAGTGGCCTCCAGGATAAATTAGCGGCCTTTGAGTATGTGTAGATTTGCCATTGAAATGCCGCTTAGCATAGCACCTACTATTCCAAGAAATCCCTGATCGGTGCCTGCGATAAAAAGGTTTTCCAAGTGTGTACGACCCTGCTTTGACTTGTTGGTGGCTCCGTAAATGGCACCATTTAAGTGCCCCGTATACTTTCTTACAGTTCGAGGAGTGAACATATCTTTAGCGATACGAAGGGCATTAAGTTGAGTGTTCGCAATGTCATTGGGAAGGTCTGGCAAAATTTCTAGGGCTACTTTTTGTAATTGCTCATACCAATTTGCTTTTTCTGCTTGGTAATCAGATTCTTCTAGTGCACACCAACGGTCGTGATTTGCCATAGCAGTGACACGTAAAAATCCTTCGCTCAATTGCCTTTCGCCGTAGTCGTAATTATTGGGNAAGCAAATGACTCCACTGGTTGGATCGACTAATCCATCCTTAACTTCGGCATATCGGAAGCGGTTGCGCGTGTTAAAGAAAATAATAGTGTCTTCCCAGCCTAGATTTACCGGCTGGTCATCAAGCACTGTAATGGTTTCAGCAAAGCTTAGTCTCCCAATGTTATCTACTGCACTGTCCTCTTGTTTATCGGTACAAAGCCGGAGTGTCTCAACAATTCCTGCAGTCGAAATGATTGTATCAGCGTGGATTGTCTGTCCTGAATCAAGTGTGAGAGCAGTTGCGTGATTTCCATCAGTATGAATCTTTTGAATTCCACACTTCATGCGCCGCACGCCGCCTAATTCGCGGTATTTATTTTGTAGTAGACGAATAATAACTCGCACACCTTCGAAGGGTCGAGCAAAGCCCTCAAAAAATAAGGAACGAAACATAATTGCGAACTGATTAAAATCCATATCATGCTCTTGCGCACTTCCATAATACATCACAGGACAAAAGAGCATGTCCTCTAAGGTGCTATCGTTAATATAGCGCTTTACTGCTAACCGAGCAGAAACACGGGGCGCTTTAAGATTAAAGGCATCTAGATGACGAATTTCCTCCACCAGTGATTGGAATCCATCGATCTGTCGCGGGAAGGAACGAGCTACTTCGGTTTCGAGTAAGCCAAAATCGTTGGAGAATTTAAGGTCGTGCTCTGGGAAAGAAATTCTTGAGCCAAATTGTGGACAAAGGTCTAGAGAATCATAAGGAATGCGTAATTGCCGAAGTAGTTTAGCCAGAGGAGTGCCCTTAGTGCCCTTGGAGACAAAGTTGGTCATTGCGTGCAATCCCACGTCGTATTTTCGGCCATCGATACTGTAGAAAGAATTGAGCCCACCTGCTGCATTGTGACGCTCTAAAATAATTACTTTTTTTCCTGCAATCGCGAGTCGAATTCCAGCTGCAAGTCCAGCCATACCAGCACCTACTATAACAGTCTCAAAATGCTCCTGGTCGGTATCTTCTGAGGTCATTGATTCTTACAACTAGAAAATCGAGTTCAGTTACCTCGATACATATGTTTATACTACACTTCTAAGGTATCAGCCGAATGGTTGAATTGTATCACTCTACGAATTATTTATCGTTAAATTTAGGCGTTAGATAGTTGGCGCAACTATCCAGTGAAGCGAGTTCAGGATAATCGGCTTCCGGTACTTCGATCCCGTGCTGTTTACGAAGCTCCATGACTATATCAAGGAAATCCATAGAATCTAGGTCCATTTGTTCGCGTAAGTTAATCGCACCCTTTAGATCCGAAGTGTCTTCGTCGGGAGCAATTTCGTTGATTATGTCGATTACGATTTGTTTTACCTGATCTTTTGTCATTTTAGTGGGTCGCTTTGTCTAAATAGAATGAGAAGTAACTTAATTTTCGAATTTTTGCACGATTAGTGCAGAATTGATACCAAGCATACCAAAAGAGTTGTTGAGTATAACTTTGACCGCGTCAACCTTGAGAGGTTCGTTTATTACAAGATTTTTTAGTGCGCATTCAGAGTCGAGTTCCTCTATGTTTATAGTTGGATGTATTATATTATCTTGGAAGGAGGGAAGGTTTCCAGCTAATTCGAGCGCTCCAGCAGCTCCCATGGCGTGACCAATAAAGCTCTTGGTATTGTTAATATAAGTTTTCGGACTAGATCCAAATACAGTTTCAATGGCTTTGCATTCCTGAATATCGCCTTGTGGCGTTGAAGTTGCATGCGTGTTTACTAAATCGACATCATTGGCGGATAATCCAGCATTTTTTAGTGCTGCATGCATACATTCTGCCTGACGTTCTGGGTTGGGCAATACGTAGTCGCTTGCGTCTGAATTGATTCGATAGCCAATTATTTCGCCCAGTATTTTTGCGTCTCGAGCTTTGGCATCTTCTAGTCGCTCTAATGTATAGATTGCGCCCCCCTCTGACACAACAATGCCATTACGACTTTTGTCGAATGGGCGACTTGCTTTGCTCACATCATCATGGCTGCCTAGCGCGCCTTGACTTTTAAACCCAGCAAATATTCCAAACGATTGTATACTTTCACTAACGCCACCAGCTAGAGCGAGGTCTACTTCGCCTAAACGCAGCATCTGTACGGCTTGAATAAGCCCTGCGTTACCAGCGGCACAGGCCGCACCAATAGTATAGTGCGGTCCAGTGATGCCCATGTTAATGGTAATCTCTCCGGCAGGATTGTTTGCTACTGTGCGTGGATTATGATGATGTGTCCAGTAGCGTGTATCATAATCAAACTTAGAAATATTATAGACCTCGTTTTCAGTCTCTACATTTCCATGTTCAGTTGTACCTACATAAACGCCTACTCGCGTCTTATCGATTGATTCTAAGGCGATTCCTGCATTTAGTATAGCTTCATGGGCTGCATAGATTGCAATGCTGCCGGCGCGAGTGCCCACTCGTAATTCTTTACGAGATTGATATTTTTTGGTGTCGAAGCTACACACTCCAGCAGGTACTTTACCCATGTAGCGCATATCAATTAGTTGCACCCCTGCGATCCCACCTAAAAGGTTGTTTCGATATTCCTGTATGGTGTTACCGTTTGGAGATGTCAGGCCCACGCCTGTTATGACAATACGACTAAGCATTTATAAAGATCAAGGAGTAGCGCGGTCAAAAGTGTACCTGTCAACCTTGTAAAAACATAGAGATTCTGCAAATAAAGAATCATTAAAATAAACAGATTGAGCGCGCTATTTTCTTTCCTAGAGCTTAATGAGTGAACATAACTAAAAAGTATGAAAGTTTTAGTCGTTGGAGGAGCAGGTTATATTGGCAGCCATTGTGTACGTCAATTGCGAGATGCCGGTCACAAGCCCGTAGTATTAGATAATTTAGTTTTTGGCCATCGCCAGGCAGTTGCTAGTGATATACCTTTTTATGATTGTGATTTAGGCGATTACGATAGTGTCGCTCATATTTTAAAAAATGAAAAAATTGATTTGGTCATGCATTTTGCCGCATTTGCCTATGTTGGAGAGTCTGTCACCGAACCGCGCAAATATTATGAAAATAATTTAGTCGCAACTCTACGCCTACTTGAAGCAATGCTTGATAATGGTGTTAAGAAGTTCGTTTTCTCTTCGACGTGTGCGACCTACGGGGAGCCAGAGACTTTACCAATGCTCGAATCCTTGCCGCAGGCGCCAATTAATCCATATGGGCAAACTAAATTGGACGTAGAGAATTGCCTAAAAGCATTTTCACAAGCTTACGGATTGAGCTTTGCTGCATTTCGTTATTTCAATGCTGCGGGAGCAGCTGAGGACGGATCTATTGGTGAGGATCACGACCCAGAAACACATTTAATACCATTGGTTTTAGATGCGGCTACTGGGCGACGTGAAAATATTAAGATATTTGGTACGGATTATTCGACACCTGACGGCACTTGCCTAAGAGACTATGTTCACGTGGATGATTTGTCGCGCGCGCACATTGCCGTATTTGATAAACTCGAGCGACCCAGCGTAGGGTTATTTTATAACCTAGGCACTGGACGACCCAATTCAGTAAGAGAGATTATTGATGCGGTTCAAGCTGTTACTGGGCTTAATGTCCCCATAATAGAAGCAGGNCGTCGTGCTGGTGATCCACCTGCATTGTTTGCCGACTCAACTAAGGCGCAAAAAGAACTTGGTTGGCAGATTCAGCATACAAATATTCAGAGTATTATCGCGAGCGCTTGGAAATGGCATAAGAGTAACCCAAACGGGTTTNGTGATAGCTGAGCGCTGTCTTATTTTAGTTAATAGATTATAAGCAACAGTTCTTATAGTCTCAAAAGTCTACGATTTCGTAGCGCAAGGATAAGTGTTGACTCTCTATGTTCTGTACGAAGTCATAAGGGTGCTTCTATGAATGACTCCGAGCAGGCAGAACAGATCACCACAGTTGGTGAGGTAGGGATAGTTGAATCCCAAGACTTTGTGTCTTCTGCACCTTTTGTATTTGAGTCTGGTGGGACGATACCAGAGCTGACGCTGCGTTACGAAACCTACGGTCACTTAAACGCACGAAAAGATAACGCTGTATTAATATGCCATGCTTTGACCGGGAATCACCATGTTGCTGGCGTTTACGGTATGGAGGAGCGTAAACAAGGATGGTGGAACTTTATGGTTGGCCCAGGCAAGCCAATAGATACCTCAAAATATTTTGTTATATGTTCTAATGTACTGGGTGGATGTAGCGGATCTACCGGCCCCGAATCAATTAATCCAATTACGGGTAAGCGGTATAATCTAGATTTTCCAAAGCTAACGGTAGGTGACATGGTGGAGGCTCAAGCGCTATTACTTGACCAAATGGGTATTAATCGATTGCACTGCGTTATCGGAGGTAGCATGGGCGGCATGCAGACCTTGCAGTGGGCAATCGCACATCCTGATCGGGTGGGCAGTTACATTGCACTCGCTTGTTGCGCTCGTCATCATGCGCAGGCAATNGCATTCAACGACACTGGACGCCAAGCAATCATAAGCGATCCTTCTTGGCGACAAGGCAATTATCCTGACGCAGAGCAACCTGCCCAAGGCCTATCAGTTGCACGCATGATGGCACACATTACTTATTTATCTGAAGCAGGAATGGAAGCAAAGTTTGGTAGAAAGCGCCGAGAAACTGTCGCGCGTGAGCCGTTTGAAAATTATGATGTTGAATTTGAAGTGGAGAGTTATCTGCGCTACCAAGGACAAGCGTTTGTTTCACGCTTTGATGCCAACACCTACCTGTGCCTAACGAAAGCCTTGGATCGTTTTGATTTATACGGTGCAGCAGGCACGCTCGATGAGGCATTGCATCACGTAAACTCACCGGGATTGGTCGTTGGCTTCACTTCCGACTGGTTGTATCCTCCTCAGGGTAACCGGGATGTCGTCGAAGCTTTACTTCGTTTAGGTAAAGACGCCTCCTATGTAGAACTGGAGATGGATGCGGGTCACGACTCTTTCTTGCTGTGCTCCCCTAGGCTAGATGCTTTGATTCGCAGTTACCTAGAGCGATAATTGTACTATGAATACCAACACCAAGAAACGTAATGTAGACTTTCAATTCATTGCCGAATGGGTAAAGCAAGAAGACCGCATTCTTGATTTGGGTTGTGGTCGAGGTGTTTTGCTCGAGTACTTAAAGCAAACAAAGTCAGCGTACGCAGTGGGTGTCGACAACGAATTTGAAAAAGTACTTAGCTGTATTAAGCGAGGAGTGATTGCCTATCATGGTGACGTAAAAAGAATTCTTTCTCGATTTGAAACAAACAGTTTTGATCGGGTTATTCTTAGTCGTTCGGTTGATCTAATCAATGACCCAGATGCAATTTTGGGTGAAGCTCTAAGGGTAGGAAAACGAGCTACAGTTGGCTTTGTAAATCACGGATTTTGGAAAAATCGCTTCAATTACTTCATGCATGGGCGCCGGGCTATTAACGAGGTATATCCAAAGTCATGGTATGAATCACATCCATCTAATCCATTTTCAATTCAAGAGTTTGAGGACTTCTGTGNAGTCCGTAAAATTTCTGTAATGGACCGTGTTTATTTGCGGGGCGACTGGCGAAAGACTTGTCAATGTTTCCCTAACCTTATGTCTGGGTATGCGATCTATGATTTGTCAAAGGAGCCCTAAGCTAGTAGCCTACTAATTATTGTATGCATCTATTGNTTCNATCTGCTGTTCATTTAGAACTGCACCAGTTCATCTAATACTTCTTGTTTGGACTTTTGTAGGGCTGTGTGGTTGACGGATTCTGCCAATTTACGCGCCTCTTCATGCCGCCCTAATTTGCCTAGCACGCGGGCAGTGTGCAAATGGATGATTTCTATCTGATAACTTTCNTTGAAAGTCTGGTTTGGTTTTTGCCAATGACGGAGCGCNGTCTGCCAGTCTGGACTAGCCTGATCATAATAGGCAGCGCCCAACCTTACGTAATAATCATAGTTGTCTGGGCGCAGTAGGACAGCTTTACTAAATGCTTTGATCATCTCACGGTCGATTGCATCGCGCGTGTAAATTTCTGCATTAACAAATTCATCACAAAACTGATAGAGTAATTGTCCTAGGCTAAAATTATAGACTGCAGACTCCGGTTCGTATTCTACGGCCTGTTGATAATATAAAAGTGCGGCCTTCCCTTTGCCTTTTTCAGCTAAGTAGGTTCCTATCTGTTGCTTCACTACGGCAAGTTTGGGGTCTAACTGGTCTGCGCGCAAAAATACTTGAAATGCAGTTTCTGGGTCTCCCGCGCGTCGCAATAATTTACCATATAAGATGAGCGCTTCAAGATCATCCGAAGTATTCTCTAAGTAGTTTTCGTAAGCTTCAATTAGTTCAATGACCCGCCTCTCAATGTCTGCATCGCTATAAAAGTCTGGATCTGCGGCAATTTGCTTGTAGATAGCTTCTTCTTTAGCGGCTATCTCAAATAGTCGCTGGGTCGCAGCTTGGGCTTGTCCATAACTAAGCGCTGTGCTTACGACCAAGCTGATATATATTATATAAAACGCAGTGCAGTGCATGAGTTGCGTACAATTGTAGACTTCTTAGCTACCTGCAAGCGTCAGTTGTTCGGATTAATTTCTATTTTATGGCGCTTTATAAAGCGCCNTACAAAAATCTTTAAGATCTTCTAAAATATTATAGAAAGCCGGTACAAGGAGCAAGGTCATGAAGGTTGCAAATAATACTCCAAAGCTAAGAGATGTCGCCATTGGAATGAGAAATTGTGCCTGTAAGCTAGTTTCAAAAAGCAGCGGTAAAAGACCGACAAATGTAGTGAGAGAGGTAAGTATGATTGGCCGAAAGCGTTTCGCTCCTGCCGATTCAATCGCCTTNCGAATAGGCGCACCATTTTTTCTTTCACTGTTTATAAAATCGACCAAAACCAAGCTGTCATTGACCACAACTCCTGCTAAAGCAACAAATCCAAGAATAGATAAAATACTCATTGCTTGACCCATTATCCAGTGACCTAAAATTGCTCCAATCAATCCAAATGGTATTACAAACATGACTATAAATGGTTGAAGGTATGACTTTAGCGGAACTGCGAGTAGTGCATAAATAATAAATGCGGCAATCACTGACATGCGCCCAAGGCTCTTGAATATGTCTGACTGCTCGCGCGCCTCACCCTCAAATGACCAAGCTACGCCGGGATAGCTCTTTAGTAAGTCATCCATATATCCGCTTTTGCCTTTTTTGCCGATCAAATCACTTTTGACTAGCTCTAGATTAGCAACTTCTTTGTCCGCGTCTGCAGTAACATTTAACACACGTCTACGATCGATTCGATTGATAGTGGAGAATCCACTCGCTATTTCAAAGTCGGCAACTGCTTCAAAAGGAATCGCATCTCCATTCCTTGTTCGAATGCGCAGTTCTTCTAGATTTTCGACGGATGCTCGCTCATTTTTTGGATAACGAACCATCACCTTTATATCATCACGACCTCGTTGTATACGTTGCGCTTCGACTCCATAAAATGCCGCTCGTACCTGACTTCCAAGATCGCTTTGCTTTAGGCCCAAGTTTTGTGCTGATTGCTTGAGCGTTAGCTTAATCTCTCGCTTGCCGCTTGAGTAATTATCGCGAACATCGAATAGCCCTTCGTAGGTAGCGAGCTTGGATTGGATGAATTCAGACGCTTCTCGTAACTGATTAAAGTCGCGACCCGTTAATTGTACGTCGATCGCGCTACCAGCTTGACCAGCAGCATCTGCGTTGAAACTAAGTTCTTTTACTCCGGCGATTGGTCCGATGAGCGCGCGCCAGCGATTGGCTAGGTTTGGCGCGGAGAGTTCTTTAATGTTGCCGCCATCAGCTAAGTCTTCACGTTTAATAAGCTCTACCGCGATCTCTGCTTTATTAGTACTCACAGTTTTGGTAATGCTCCCCATAGGTCCACCGCTAGCAGCAAATGGCTGACTGCCAATAGTAATTACTACATTATCAAAGGGCTCTCCGTAACCTTGTTCTCGAACTTCTGCGCGTAAGTCTTCCAATCCATCATGCATTTTAGCTATCGCATCTTCGGTAAGCTCTACCGGCGTGCCTTCTGGCATAACAAGCTGCGCAACTATATAATCAGAAGGTACACTAGGAAAAAATACAAAGGGCATGTGTTTGCCTAAAAGCATGCCAGCCATAAGGATTAAGATGCCGACAAATAGTGCTACGGTCGCATAGCGCATTTCAATAGCTTTGCCCAAAAATGGCCGGTAATGATTTTCGATAAAATACTCGAGACTATCAGCAATCGTACGCTGTTTACGACTAAGCCAATTCATTGTCTCACGTCTGCGCGCTCCAACATTACATAATGTGAGATGGTAGGGCAGCACCAGTTTTGACTCAATAAGTGACCAAATTAAGGTTGCGATAACCACTACTGGGATTGGATAAAAAAACTTACCAAGAAACCCTGGTATTGTAAGTACTGGGATAAAGGCCACGATCGTAGTTAGAACTGCGAAAGTTACAGGAATAGTTACTCGTTTGGTACCTGCCACAGATGCGTCGATTCCGGGGCCTCCATATTTTTGAAACTGCGTAAAGACACTCTCTCCAACTATTATCGCATCGTCGACAACTATGCCTAAAACTAAAATGAATCCAAATAGAGAGGCAAGGTTGATGCTTATGCCAAGGAAGGGCAAAAATAGCATTGCTCCTAGAAAAGAGATTGGGATTCCTAGCATGACAAAGAATGCTAGGGAGGGCCTTAAGAATAAGGTAAGTACTAGAAAGACCAGCAGTAGTCCAAAAATACCATTTTCAATAAGCATTTGCAGGCGCCCTTTTAAATAGTAAGTAAAGTCCCGAAAGGGTTCAATGGTAATACCTAATGGCAGTTCACTTTGGAGGCCNTCTGCAAACTCGCGCACCCGCTGCGCGACATCTAGTGCGCTTTCATCACCAAGCGCATAGATATTAAGTAGTATTGCTCTTTGCCCATTAAATTTAGTTATTAAGGGAACATCGATATAACCATCATCAATGGTTGCCACATCTGAAAGAGTAACAAGCGTACCATCAGGCCTAGCGAGTACTGGTATTTTCTCGAACTCAGGNCCCGTGTATGCCTTCGCTGTGGTACGCACTAGTATCTCTCCACCTTGAGATTTAATCGCGCCACCGGGAATATCTACGGAACTATTTCTAATTGCTTGAACAATAAAATCAAATGANAGGCCATATTCTCGCAAAGATTGTTCAGATAGATTAATAGATATCTCGTATTGCGGAGCACCATTGAGATCTACTTGGGAAATACCAGCCCTCACATTTAATTCGTCTCGGGTAAATTCACCAATGTTTTTAAGGGTACGAACATCCGAGTCGCCGTAAATGGCTAGTGAGATGACTTCATTTCGGATCAACGCTTCTTCTACGTTAGCCTCTTCTGCTTCCTCTGGAAAATTAGTGATTGCATCGATCCTAGCTTTTACTTTATCGCGCAGTTCTCTAGCATCGAAACCGCGTTCTACTTCAATTGTTACGGCGCCATAACCCTCAGTTGCAGTAGCTCGTAAACGTTTTATACCATCGAGGTCTTGTATGCGGTCTTCGATTAATTCAACAATTCCACTTTCCACTTCTTCTGGAGCTGCTCCTGGGTAGACAACTCCTACATTTACAATGCCTAGGTCTAGTTCGGGGAAGAGCTCGAGCTTGATACTTGTAGCTGTAAATAAGCCAGCCACTATAACGATAGCGGCTAACAAGTTGGCAGCGACGCCATTACTAGTAAACCAGCGGATCATATTAGTGCTCAATTAGTTTAACCGGCATGTTTTCTACGAAATAAGCAATTGGGCTGATCGCTACTTGATCCCCAGGCTCTAATCCTCCGTCAATGATGACGCTTTTTGTACTACTTTTTACGACATCTACGAGTCGTCGCTGAAGCGTATTATCTTCTGTAAGTACATAAACTGTATTGGATCCACGCAGAGCGAGGCGTGGAATCACATAGACTTCATCTAAAGTACGACCTTCGATTTCTGCTTGCAGAAATTGACCGCGGCGCAATTGATTCGCTCCATGGAAAGGATTCGAAATGAGGGCTACGCCATATAATAGCCGACTCTTAACATCAATAGTTCCTTCAAGTCTAACTAACTGAGCTTCCCAAGTATTGATTTTATCGCTTAAAATAACTTTTGCTGGATGAAGGCTTAGATTATCTAAATAACTAGCCTGTTTTTGTGAAAGTGGGAGACGAATTTCTGCAAAATCGGTTGCATAGATTTGTGCGACTGGTGCACTAGAGGATGCACTCACTAGTTGCCCTAGGTCCGCGCTCTTTGTTAGCACACGACCTGAATAGGGCGCCATTATTTGCGTGCGCTCTAAATTTCGCTGAGCAAGACCTAATTGAGCACGTGCGCTAGAAAGTACTGCTTTTGCACGCTTGAGTTGTGGTTGTCGTAGGGTAAGAGCGCTCGGAGCTTGCGTATTTCCATTCGCATTCCAATCAGCTGCAGCTTGGGCAAATAAGGCTTCTTCCTGAGCAAGCGTAAGTTCTGCNAGTGCTAATTCTGCCTGCCTAGCTGTTACAGCTACTGTGTAGTCGATCGGATCAATTTTAAAGAGAATATCACCCGCATTGAAATGACCACCGGGTCGAAAATTATCAGCGACTGCTATTATGCGACCACTGACCTGTACTGCNAGAGTAGATTCAGTTTTAGGCAGTACCGTTCCTTGGCTTTGGATTTTTAAACACACCGATTGAGGCTCTACAATAACGACTTCTACATTAGCCTTTGGTCGTTCGGGGTTTTTCGCTTCTGGTGTTGGCTCAAAAAATATAAGTAGCGCTGTAACACAAATTGCTACAGTTAGAATGATAGATGCAATAAATCGATTTTTCATTGTTCGTTACCAAAAGAGCCGCCTAATGCGAGGTGAAGGTCGATGCGGTTATTAAGAAGAGTACGATGTGCCACTAAATAGCGACTTAGCATGGNAAGGGCGTTCCTTTCAGATTGAAGCATATTTNTAAAGCTAAGCGAGCCACTACGATATTGTTGCCTAGCAAGTTGAAGAGAATCTTTTGCAGCATTGGTTGCGAGCATCAAGTGCTCTGCTTCTACGCGGAGTAAATTTTCTCCAGCCAGTGCGGTCTCAACCTCAAGAAAAGCTTGTAACGCAGTGTTTTGATAGTTCGCAANAGACTGCTCTTTTTGAGATTCTCGCCGGTTTATATTAGCTCGTATACGGCCGCCTTGAAAGATAGGGTTTATTAAGTTTCCGGCTACTGCACCNACTCGAAAATTACTATCAAGTAAATCATCAAATTCACTTGTGGCTGTGCCAGCACTACTAGTTAGACTTAACTTTGGTAGTCGATCTTTTTTTGCAGCGCGAAGAGTTTGATCAGTTGCAGCAAGGCGACGCTCTGCTGCGATTAAATCAGGTCTACGTAAAAGTAGCTCTGAGGGCAGGCCTGCAGGAATAGATGCAGGCAAGGCAGGCAGATCTGTCATCTTTGCCAAGCTAGCAGAAGGATAGCGTCCTAGTAGAATTTCGAGCCTGCGGGAAGCTTGATCTAGTTGGCGCTTNCGCGATAGTAGGTTTGCCGTAGCAATGGCTGCGGAAGTGCGTATCTCGCGTAGTTCAATNCCGGTGTGTATTCCAGATTTGTATCCCGACTCCAAAGCGGCTAAATTCTTTTCATGATTAATTACATCACTCTGTGCGAGCTCTTCTTGGGCAGCAGCTTCTTTAAAATTAAACCATGACTTGGCAGTTTGTGCAGCAAGAGATAGGCGAGCACCAGCGTAGTCAGCGGAGCTAGCTTCCGCTTCTGCAAGAGCAGCTGAACTGTAATTATTTAGGCGTCCCCATAGGTCAATCTCCCAACTAAGATTTAAGTCTATATTATTATTGTTATAGTAAATTCCTCCAGTCTGTTGTGGTCCGAAACTACTAATTCTTTGTCGAGTTCCTCCAAGGCCAGCTGCAAGAGTTGGAGCGCGATCGGCGCCTGCAATTTTCGCCTCAGCAAGGGCCTGCTCTAGACGCGCTGCTGTAGCGATCAAGTTCGGATTATGCTTTAGCGATTCGGTAACGATTGCTTCTAAAGTAGGATCGTTAAAGTCGCATAGCCAGTTGGTTGTTACAGCGCCACTTGGACTAATTGAGTTCGACCATGCATTCGGCAAGTCCGAAATAGGCGTTTCCATTTGTTTAGGCGCAGAGGCACACCCTACTAAGAGTAGTAGGACCAATAGTAGTCCAGGTAAGAAAAATAGTCGCATTTACTTTTAACAAACAGCTGTGAGCCAGCAATTTTTCTTTATCATAATATATACTATTTATCGATTATACAGCCATAAACCTTACGAAACGGGCTGCGTTATCTACAAAATAATTTAGCTAAGTAAACTATAATATAGTTATAATAGCAGGCGTAGCCATGAGCGTATTAATATTAAGAATCAATCCCGCAGATTTGAAACCTTAGGATTTAGTATAAGTTAATTAGACCTCCTCAAAGCGTCGCTCAAAGAGAGATTCTAATTCGTCTAACATTTTTTTTGCATCTTTGGCAGATCCCTCGGCACGGACAACTAGTTTGGAGCCATTACCGGCAGCAAGCATCATTAAGCCCATAATACTTTTTCCGTTAACCTGTTCTTTATCTTTTTCTACCCATACTTCTCCAGCGAAGGAGTTCGCAATGCGTACAAACATTGCTGCAGGCCTAGCATGAACCCCCATCTTGTTTTTGACAATGAGTTCCTTGCTTAGTGATTCGCTGGATTCGGAATTTGGCATAAATATAATTTCCCTCACATATCTTTAAAGATTTGATCTAGGGAAGTGACGCATGCTGTGTAACAAACACCACAATGTATAATACTGACGGGTATTTTTCCGGGTCAAGGTGTAAAAATAGATGGATTTAGGTTATATTTCAGTACTTTTGCTCCATTTTTGAGAGTATATCATTTTGTTGCTGTGATAGTTTTGCATAGTGACCACCTGCAGTAATGAGTGATTCATGTGTGCCGGACTCAATGATCCTACCCCTTTCGAGCACTACAATAGAGCTAGCTTGGCGAACTGTAGACATCCTATGAGCGATCACGAGGACTGTGCGCTCACGCACTAAGCGATCGAGGGCTTGTTGTATTTTACGCTCGGTTATTGTGTCCACACTGGCAGTAGCTTCATCTAAAATAACTAAGGGCGGGTTTTTTAAAAGCACGCGTGCTATAGTGAGGCGTTGTTTTTCGCCTTGGCTAAGGCGAATACCTTTTTCCCCTATATTAGTATTAATTTTTTTAGGTAGTTCACATACGAAATCCCAAGCGCAGGCTTGCTCGAGAGCTTCAATAAGTTCGGGTTCGCTAGAGTCTGGTTTAGCAAGTAGCAAGTTCTCCCGTATGCTCCCTTCGAACAAGAATGGATCCTGGGCGACATATCCAATCTTTTCATGTAGTTGCTCTAGGCTCAGCTTGCGAATATCAATGCCGTTCAGTCGAAGGCTGCCACTTGTTACGTCATAAGTGCGCATCACCAAGTTCGCGATGGTTGACTTCCCTGCGCCTGTATGACCGACGACAGCAGTCACTTGGTTTGGAGCTATATGCAGATCGAGACCTTCAATGATAGATGCACGACCGTTGTATTGAAACGACACTTTCTGAAAATCGATTTGAATGGACCCTTCGTCTAAGTATTGAGGGTTTGGTGGTTCAGTTACTTCGACAGGAGTGTCTAAGATTTCAAATACACGCTCTCCTGATGCCCTGCCAGCAGAAAGCAAGTGGTTGAGTCCGTGTATTTGAGAAATTGGCATGTATAGCATATTAGCGTACAAGAAAAATCCAACTAGCTTTCCCATACTAAAATCTGTCGAGTCCTGCAGAACTAGATAGCCACCTACTCCCACGATACTAAGAAAACCCAATTTAGTCACTAAATTGGTAATTGGATGATAAATCGACCAGCGGAACATAGCCCGCAATGTTTTGTTGCGCAGGTCATCAGCCTTAACTTCAAAGCGCCTGGATTCTCGCTTCTGTAAGCCAAAGGATTGAATCAATCGGTTGCCTTGTATGTCTTCTACCAGTAAGCTATTTAAGTCAGCGGAGCTTTCTCGTACACCCTTCCATATTATTCGGGAGCGTTTTGCATAAATACTTCCAATACCAATAAGGATAGGAACTGGCAAAAAAACGCAGCATGCTAATGCAGGTTCTTTTATAAATAAGATCGCGGTAATTCCAAGAATCATGAGTATTGCTCGGGTGCCTTGCTCGGTTCCATCAAGCAGAGCCCTTTCTACCTGCGCTACGTCCTCAATGACCCGTGAAGAAATTTCGCCGCTTTTTCGTTGATCGTAAAATGCAACGGATAACTGTAGTAATTTTAGGTGCAAATCTCGCCGCATTTCCACTAACACGCGCTGTTCTAGAGTGTTGTTAACTCGAATGCGCAGGCAATTAAACGCTTCGCTAGCAACATACAAGGCAGCGATTAATATGACACCCTTAACGAGTCCTTCAAGCGCACTAGTTTTCTGGAACCCATCGATTATATCCATCACAGCTAATGGCACCGC
>PAAN01000007.1 GCA_002699365.1 Coraliomargarita sp.
GTTGGACATATACATTTGATGTAAGTGATAGTTCTAATAATGGTCATCCATTACGTTTTTATGCAAACAGTTCGCAGTACTCAACTAACGTAACTGTTACTGGTACTGGGGGTAATGCTGGAGCA
This sequence comes from Coraliomargarita sp., assembly GCA_002699365.1. Classification (GTDB taxonomy): domain Bacteria; phylum Verrucomicrobiota; class Verrucomicrobiia; order Opitutales; family Coraliomargaritaceae. The sequence goes on from PAAN01000007.1 coordinate 126, forward strand.
AAGGTATCTATTAAAATTCCAGAAACACAGTTAGCTAATTTCCAATACTATTGCACAAACCATAGCGGCATGGGTAACACCATTACTGTTAAGGATGATCCAATAAAAACAGTATCGGATAACGTAGTTAAAATTATTGCTACTGCTGACAACTCAAGCAATATAAACGCAGTACAAGCAAATGAATCAAACATTAACACCGTAGCAGCTAAGGCAACTGAAATAAACAGATTAGGAACTGCTGATGCTGTAGCAGATATGGCTTTACTTGGTACTACAGATGTAGTTGCTGACATGAACTTGTTAGCTACGTCAGATGCGGTAGCAGATATGAATTTGTTAGCAACATCTGATGTCATTAGTGATATGAATGATTTGGCTACATCAGCCAATATCACAGCAATGAGTAATTGTTCTACTAATATTTCTAACATTAATACTGTTTCTGCAAATATTACTGACGTAAATACTTTTAAAGATAGATATCAAATAGCTACTTCTAACCCATCAACAGATGGTGGTGGTAATGCACTAGCTCCCGGAGATCTATTTTTTAACAGTTCAGCTAATGAACTAAGAATATGGAATGGTACTCAATGGCAAGGCGGTGTTACAGCTACTGGAGATTTATCTCAGGTATCTGGTTCTACCTTTACAGGAGATAACAAATATAACGATAATATCAAACTTAAATTAGGTACAGATTCAGATCTTTTAATATTTCACGATACTAATGATTCGATTATTAATGAATCTGGTACAGGTAATTTAAAAATCCAAAATGCTGGAACTACAAAAGTAGAAGTTACAGCTACAGGAGCAACAATAACAGGACTAATGACAGCAACAACGATAGATGGATCTGCTGGCGATAATTTACAACTCGATTTCGGTACACTTTAAATGGCAAAATTATTAAAATTAAGGCGTGGTACTACAACGCAACACGCATCATTTACTGGTGCTGAAGGCGAAGTAACTATAGATACCACAAAAGATACAGCTGTTGTACATGACGGTGCACAAGCTGGTGGTAGACCACTAGCAAGAGAAGATATGTCAAACGTATCTTCAGCTTCCATTGCTGGAAGATTAAGTGCAGGGGCTATACAAGGCACACAATTAGAAAACTCTGGAGTATCCGCTGGTTCTTATGGATCTAGCTCTGCTATTCCTATCGTCACAGTTGACGCTCAAGGTCTAGTAACAGCAGCTTCAACAACTGCGATTGACAGCACAACTATTGCAAACGGAACATCAAGCGTAGCAGTAGCAAACAACGGAGACATTACAGCAACAAGATCTGGTACGGCTAGACTTGTTGTTGATGATGCTGGGGTAGACATAACAGGAAATATAAATACTACAGGTGGAAATATAGTTTTAGATACAGACTGTCAAGTAAGAAGAAAAACAGGAGCTACAAATGCTGTAGTAAGTGGTATTACTCAACACGTTAGGCAACACTCTTTAGAACTTAGTTCTACTGAAGATATATGGTTAACATCATCAGGAAATAAGATTACTTTTGGAACTTCTGATGGTGCAGTACATGAAGTAATGAGAGTGCAATGTGCCGCTGTTGGTGCAAGTCAACACGGTTTTGTAAATCTAAACTATGTAACAGCAAACGCTGGTCAAAATGCTTTTAGTGCTACAAAGTTAAATACAACATCATCTGGAGTTACTGTTTCGGGTAATATTGCAGTTACAGGAACAGTTGACGGTGTAGACATAGCAACTAGAGACACATTATTTGGTGGTCTAACATCTAGTTCTGGTGTAATAGCTGACAACGTAACTACAAATACTCAGGCTGCTGGAAACAACACTACAAGGCTTGCTACAACTGCGTTTGTAACAACTGCTATTGCTAACGCTGATGCCTTTCCATCAGGAACAAAAATGTTGTTTCAACAGACATCTGCTCCTACAGGATGGACAAAGGTAACAAGTGGTGTAGATAACAAAGCTCTTAGAGTTGTATCCGGGACAGTTGGTTCTGGAGGTAACGTTGCATTTACAACTGTTTTTGCAGACAGAGGAATTACAGCTAACGCTGGTAACACAACTCAAGGCGGTAACGTTTCAGTTGCTAATACAACTGCTGGCGGTAACGTTAATATTTCTAGTGTTTCTACGAGTGGTAACGTAAACAGCCATACACTGTCTTCTAACGAAATGCCTTCGCACTCACACGGTACTAATGTTGTTGTTGGATATCCTAGTAATTACGGTGGAGGTTTTGGAGCTAATGTAGGTGCTAAAAACGTAGGTAGTCCTGGATTTTATAATGCCGTTAACACAACCTCAACAGGTGGAGGCGGTGGTCACTCACACGGATTTAGTGGAAGTTCACACAACCACAACGGATCATTAAGTGGAACTGCTCACAACCACAACGCTAGTTTTAGTGGTAGTGCACACAACCACAGTATTTCTGTGACTAACTTAGACCTACAAGCTCAATACTTAGACGTAATAATTGCAGCTAAAGATTAATGATTGATTCCACTCTAATAACCGACCCTTACATTTATCTAGAGGATAATGTTTTATCTCAAGTTAGATGTAAGGAAATTATTGATAAATTTGAAAACGACAAACATTACCAAGGTATGACTGGTCTTGGTGTAGATACTGATGTAAAAAATAGCAAAGATATGCACGTATCAACGGCTGAACAAGATTGGTCAGAAGAAGATAAATTGTTCGCTCAAATAATTACTGAAGGACATGTAAATTATTACGCACATCTAAATAACAAAAGTAATTTTTATTTTTTTACTAATCCACAACTCAAACATAAATATGATCCACATCATGATAATAATTTAGAATTGTTTGATACTGGTTATCAAGTTCAAAGGACAAAACCTGGAAAGGGTTATGTTTGGCATACTGACTTTTTATTAAATTCTGGTGGAATGCGATATTTAACTTTTATTTTATATCTTAATACAGTAGAAGAAGGTTGGACACAATTTTATAACGGTGATCAAATATCTCCAAAAGCTGGAAGATTAATATTTTTTCCAGCTACCTGGACTTACATACATCAAGGCTATCCGCCAAAACAAACTAAATATATAATGACAGGCTGGATGCACACTAAAAATAAAACAGACATTAATGGCAAAAATTGAACAAGGTAAACTCTGTCCTTTAATCGGAGAAGATTGTAGAAAATTAGAATGCTCTTGGTACACCAAGGTTGCTGGAGTTAATCCTCAAAACGGAGAACCAGTAGAAGAGTGGGGGTGTGCAGTTGCATGGATACCCTTTCTTCAAATGGATAATACTAAACATGTTAATCAACAAGGAGCAGCCGTTGAAACTTTTAGAAATGAAGTATTAAGTTACATGGCTCCAATTGTTACAATGCAACCCACAGAAAAACTTAAAATTATTGATACAAATGAAATTAACGCTAATCCGTGAGGATAAAACCGTCATCAAAGATGGCGTAGGTGTACAAGGTTTACCTTTTAAAGATTTTCCTTCAGATGTATGGGCTGTTCAATGGGATGGCACATCAGGCACTGTTGAAAAAAACGACCTTAGTATAGAGAATATTAGTGATATTTCTCCATACAATGCTTTCGTAACTGAATTTGATACATGGGTTGCAGCAAACTCATCTGCAAAAACGGAAACGGAATATGATTTTAGAGACAAAAGAGATAGTTTATTAGAAGGATCTGATTGGACACAATTACCAGACTCACCACTAAGTGATTCTAAAAAAACAGAATGGGCTACATACAGGCAAGCTTTAAGAGATTTACCTTCTAGTACATCAGATTATAATAACGTTTCTTACCCAACTGAACCTAGCTAGTGGAAATACCCACCATAGTATTACCAGAACCTTTAGTAATACCAGAACAAACAATACCTTTACCTAAAGCAGATCTACCTAGTTATAAACCTATTGTGGTTCCTCCTAATAATCTGGAATCACCAGAAGGGGTAGAGATGGAGACAGAAGAAAAAGAAGATCCTGGTATGCAAAAAATAAACATACCTATAGTAAATGTAAAAGTACCTGTGCCAGAACAGGAAATACTTATAACAGCGGGAACTACAGCAGCGGTATCAGTTGCAGCCACCCTAACCGCAACAACAGCTTTTAAATGGGCTGTAAAAGTTTTAAAACCAATAATTAAAACAGCGATAGGAAAAATATGGACCACGAAGAAAAAAGAGAATGGTTAAAAGAAGCTATGACTGTATTTATACTTTTTTGGTCAATGGCTTTATTATCTTGTAATTACATCAAGATTAACGATAAAAAAATTTTAGATTTTGATTCAACATTTATTGCCTCAATATTTTCATCATCTGCTTATGCACTTGGTGTAAAAGGTATAGGTGGTACAAGTCGAAACGGAAACGGAAACGGTACAAAAAAACCATGAAAAAATTCATAGTAATTTTAGCTCTATTATCACCCGCAATAGCTAGAGCAAACACAGTAACTCCCCAGTGGAGTCAGGGAAGTATGCAGTCTACGACTACTACTTCACAACAAATCCAGGAAACCAGAGCCACNAAAGTATATGGATCTGAATTAAANACCTGGAGTGGAACAAACGTAACTGCATCAGGAGATATTACTGATNCAGCTACAACATTCTCNGTTACAGATAACACCCANGCATGGCAACTAGAGACAACAAGCAGAGCGGCAGGGCTAATAGAAGAAATAGATTCAGTAATCTCTATAGATACTCAATCTACTACCACTTCATTATCAGTCTTCTCGCAATAAATCCGTTGTTTGCAGAAACAACAAATCAATCAAATCCAGTAGCAGCTGCAACGTCTAATAATACGAACCAATCAGTTCAATTTAATAATAATGGCGGTCCATCCAGACAATATTTTGGTAATGGCTACAGCTGCAACGGATCAACTATGACGTTTTCACCCTTTTATATGGGCAATGATACACAACCAAATAATGAAGATGGTTACGTCATATCAGAAAACTGGGGCTTCCAGATAAATTTTATGGTTCCGTTATCAAGGAAATCTATAGATCAATGTTTATCACTAGCGAAACGTCAAGAAGACAAAATTCGTCTAGATATGGAGCTTATAAGAAGTCTTAAATGTACAGAAATTTATGCAAAAGGCTTTATGCATCGCCCTGGTTCTAGAGTTGCACATTTGTGTAACGACATTATTCCAATTAGCTCATACTTAAAAAAAAACAATGTTAGCACTCCTAAAACCAATCGTTTTAACCTTTTTAAAAAGNGATAAATTTAAATNTTTTATCGNNGATATCCTAGAAAAATTAGTAGCTGAATCGTCAAATAAATTGGACGACAAAGCACTAGCTATGGTCAAGAAAGGTTTAGAAATCGAATGAATAAAAAAGCAACCGAAGACCAATTCAACGAGTTGCATAATTTAGTTACTACAGAATTTTTGAGCCGNATNAAAAGCGGAGAAGCCACTACTCAAGATTTAAAAGCAGCTTGTGATTGGTTAAAAACAAATGANATNAATGGTGTAGCTCATGAAGGNACAGCATTAGATGAATTGGCAAAAATAATGCCATCNATAGATCCAGAATCAGTACAGAGAAGGATGTATGCAAAAAACCGCTAGATATTATGCAAGAAATCCAGAAGCAAGAAAGAAACGTCTAAAACAACAAACCGAATACGAAAAAAAACCAGAACGTAGAAGGAATAGAACAAAGTTAGCCATGCTTAATCGGAAGATGGGCAAAGTTGGCGATAACAAAGACGTATCTCATAGAAAAAATGGCAGTGTATTTCTTGAAAAACAATCAAAAAACAGAGCTAGGAAAGGCAAAGCATGACCCCATTACTACCTAGTCCCAAACATTACTTATACAACTTAATAACCATGACAAGTCCCGAAGCAAAAAAGCTATGGCGAAGAGCTATAAAGGAGCATTTTAACTGTACATGTGTTTATTGCGGAAAAAATTATGAACGAAACGAACTTACGATTGATCATGTTACACCGAGAAGTAAAGGAGGCGATAGCTCGCTTAGAAATCTCGTCCCCGCCTGTAGTAAATGTAATAAGGACAAAGGTAGTAAAGAATGGAAAACTTATATGCGACAAGCTCATGGAGTAAATCCACAAAGAGAAGAATTAATTTTTAATCACATCATCGGTTTAAATGAAAAAACCTAATTTAAGAAGCATAAAAGGTCCTAATAAGGCAGCCAAATATGCAGAACTAATGAAAAAATACAGAAAGTATCAATCTTCATTAGTCAAATCCCCTAAAGGTGAAATAGTTAAATCCGTAAAAGGTAAATTAGCTAAAACACCTAATAACAAGGGAGTTATCTCAGAAACAGCCAATTTTTCTAGGGATAAAGTTACCGCTAAAGGTACAAGAACAGGTCAACCAGGTAAGTCAGTAAAAGGTTTACTTGAGGGTAGAAAAGGTGTTAAGGGGCAACAGTATAAAGCACCTAAAATATCTAAATCAACTAGAAAAACTTCTAGAACTGGTAGATTTGTAGATAGAGTTACATCCCAACAAAAACAATCTGCAAAAGGACTTGGTAAAAGATTAAATAAATTAAATAGACTTCGCCAAACTAATAAGGTTTTGAGAGAAGGTAATCCAAGTAAAATCTTAAAAGCTACAGAAAAAGCACAAAGAACTGCAAAAATAACTAGAGGAGCAAGAAGCCTACGAGGTGTATTAAATCCTAAAAATTTGAAAAATCTTAGCAGTATCAAAACCCTTGGTGCTGGTATAGCTCTAAATGCATTAGCTGATGTAGGTACTAGAAGATTAAGTAGATCAATTAGTAATAGAATACGAAAAAGTCAAGGTAAAAATACAGAAACTCAGAAGGAATATAACGCTAGAATTAAAAAAATAAAAGGCATGAGTCGTAGCGAACTCAATGCATTAAAAAATAAAAAAGTTAAAACTAAAACTCCAATAGTTTCTGCTGGCGGTAGAACAAAAAATAAATCAGTTGTTAAACCAGTTGTAAAAAAAACTTTTACTCCTACTAAGAATAATATTCCTAAAATCAAGGCATCTAACTTTGATAGTAGAAAACCTAAAGTAGAAAAAAAAGTAACTCCTGTAGTAAATAAAAAAGTAACTCCTATAGTTAATAAAACTAAGAACACTGTTACTCCAGCTGTAAATAAAACAACTAAGCCTGTCTCTGAAACTAAGAAAACAACAGTTAAGCCTAAAACTAAACGCGAAAGGTTTAATGAGAAGTTTATAAAAACTAAAAAAGGTAGATTAGCTAAACGTGGAACTGTTACTGCTAGAAGAGCAGAAAATAGAGAGGCAGCTAAAAACAGAGCTAAAGAAATGGCTAAAAAACGTATTGCAGCTAAGAAAAAATAATGGAACAGATGTATCAGAATAGGGACTCTCTCCTTATAAAGAAACCAGCCGGTCCTGGTAAGAAGAAAAAGAAAAAAAAGAATCCATTATTAGATGGAGCTAAACGTCTTTTACTTAATAAGAAAAATGTTGCACCAGTTGCAAAAGCTATGCAATCAATGACTGACAGAAATAAAAGACTTAAAAAATTAATAGACGGTATGTAATGACAGATGTCATAGCAGAGTTGAAAGGTGATTTTAAGCTTTTCCTACAGGCTTTGTGGGATCAGCTTGATCTACCCGAACCAACAAGAGCACAATATGCCATAGCAGATTATTTACAACACGGACCTAAACGATTACAGATCCAAGCGTTTCGTGGTGTTGGTAAATCCTGGATAACAGCCGGGTTTGTTTTATGGACATTATTTAAAGATAACGAAAAAAAGATAATGATTATTTCTGCATCTAAGGATAGAGCAGATAACATGTCGATTTTTTTACAAAAACTAATAGTAGAAACAAAATGGTTAAATCACCTACATCCAACCAACGAAGATGCAAGATGGTCCAGGATCAGCTTCGATGTAGCTTGTCCTCCGCACCAAGCACCTTCCGTCAAATCCCTTGGTATCACTTCGCAGTTAACCGGGAGCCGGGCAGACTTTATTTTGCTAGACGATGTGGAGATTCCTGGAAATTCAATGACCGAGTTGATGCGTGAAAAACTTTTACAATTATGCACGGAGACTGAAAGTATCCTTACCCCCTCGGATGATTCGCGTATTTGTTTTCTTGGGACTTATCAGAATAGTTTTAGTATTTATACTCGCCTTGCAGAGCGGAATTATAAACCGTTTGTTTGGCCAGCCCGATATCCAAGAAAAACAGAGTCTTATGGAGGACTCTTAGCACCACAACTTTATGAAGATATAGAAAAAGGTGCACAACCAGGTGAATGTACTGACCCAGATAGATTTGACGATGAAGACTTACTACAAAGAGAAGCTTCAATGGGTAAAAGCAACTTTATGCTTCAATTTATGCTCGATACAAGCTTATCCGATGCTTCGAAGTTTCCTCTTAAGTTTGCTGATCTTATTGTTACTTCTGTTAACCCTACAACCGCTCCAGAAGCTATCATATGGTGCTCCGATCCAAGCAATGTCATCAAGGATTTGCCAACAGTTGGACTTCCTGGAGACTACTTCTACTCCCCTATGCAAACAAAAGGTGAGTGGTCAGAATATAACCAGACTATCGCCAGCCTTGATCCATCCGGCCGTGGATCCGATGAAACAGCAGTCTCGTACCTTTCAGAAAAAAATGGTATCATCTATCTGCATGAAATTAGAGCCTACAGAGATGGTTATTCAGACTCTACCTTGCTTGATATCCTTAGAGGATGCCAAAAATTTGGAGTTACAAAGATGGTTATTGAGACAAACTTCGGAGATGGTATAGTCTCTGAACTTGTCAAAAAGCATTGTATACAAACTAAAAACTATATAGATATAGAAGAAGTTAGAGCTAACGTCCGTAAAGAAGACAGGATTATAGATGCCCTAGAACCTGTGATGAACCAACATAGATTAGTTGTTGATCGTAAGGTAATCGAATGGGACTTCGCTAGTAATCCTAAGTTACCTCCAGAAGAACGTATCGGTTATATGTTGTTTGGACAAATGTCTAAAATGACCAGGGCTAAGTTTGCAATAAGACATGACGATAGGCTTGATTGTCTTGCCCAGGGTGTTAAATACTTTACAGATTGTCTAGCTGTATCAGCACTAGAACAGATTAAGTTAAGAAAACAACTTGAGTGGGATGACATGATCCAGGGGTTCTTAGATGATCCTCAAGCATCAGCTAATCACCTAGTAATGGGAATGAATTATAAGCAAAGACAAGAGTCTAGAGGACAAGAAATAGATAACAATAATACCTGGGCTTGAGCAACCCCTCCCTGTACAGGGGAGAGAAGGGTGGACTCGCCCCTCATAGGGGAAGACACAATCTTCCTCTATTTATTATTCTCAGCGAGCGAAGCGAGCGGGTGAATGAATAATTCTTTTTTCTAGGGTTCCTAAATCCTATTTAATAATATATATACAAAGTATGAAAAACTATCTCCACAGGATATATGAGGAGAGGTTAAAAGAAGTAATTAAAAGAATAAAGTACAATTTAAAACTTCATAAATGGCCACTCTTAGATCCAAAAGCTCAAAGACTTGAGTTAAAAAAAGCTTATTTAGAACGAATTATAGAAAAACGACCTAAATGACCAAATTAAAAACAGGTAAATTTAAAAAACTGTATAAATTACTAAAAACACCTTTTACTCCATTAAATTGGTTGATTCTAGGATTCTTAGTAGGTGTAGAGGATGAATATATAAACCTTAGCGTCAAGCAAAACTTGGATAGTGAAATAGATAAGTTTAAAGCAGAGCAAGCAAGGTTATATCGTGAGCGTGAAAGGGATCTCCGTTAATTTTTGACAAAATTTTGTGAGGTCCTTATACACATACGTTTAAGGAAGGACTCCCCCGGTGGCCTTTTTCGCGGTTTGTAAACGATTATGTTTATAAAACATCCGCGAATTACTGGGATATGGGGCAATATTACATAATTTTTATTTTTTTTGTAACTTTTTTGTATTCTATCCTTGTTTTTTGCGTGACCTGTCGGCTTCCAAAACTTCAGAATATAACTAGGTTTATATAAAAATATATAATCATTTAATAATTAATATGTACTTAATAGGATCGATCGGGTAATATAGATATAACTATATATTTTAATTTATTCTCAATACTTAACCGCAGCCGCAGCCGCTGCAAACCGGCAACAGTAACACTGAATAAAACGTAAGTGTTTATATAAATTACTCAAACTATAAATTGAGTCTCGGCACTGATTAGCCCGCGTGAAATGATCATTTTTTTTACTTTAATAGATCCTATTAAGTAATTAATGCGGCAAGGCAATTATTTAGGGTTCGATTCCTTAAACCGCAATAACCATAATTTTTTTATGGTTTTTTTTCACAATCACAATCAGTTTCTTACTTATGA
>PAAN01000014.1 GCA_002699365.1 Coraliomargarita sp.
ATATAATGAAGCGATGGGGATTGCTTTCGCGCGCAAATAGTGGACTTGCTTCAAAATATCAACCGAGCAGTGTTCCGCCAGTTCAAGGGTACATAGTGGAACTTGAAAAATAGTACACAGTAACACTTTTTTTGTAGCTCTCTTATTGATTGAGTAGAGCTTTGTTTATCTATTAGCTCTGCCTTTGTAGCCCAATTAAAAATTCTACATTGCCATCAGTTCCCTTAATGGGTGACACCATGGTACCCACTAATTGGGCTCCAGTAAGCTCATTACAAGCAAATCTCTGAATCTCTTGGACGACGCGCTCATGAATTGCCTCATCGCGTATGATTCCCTTGCCTAAATCGACTTCTGATTTTTGTGCTTCAAATTGTGGCTTTATAAGCGCAATTAAGTAACCGCCCATTGCGCAAAAATTCCACACTGCTGGTAGTACTTTGGTTAGAGAGATAAAGGACAAATCCATGACGATGAGTGGATAGGAATCGAACGGTAAAGAACCACTCGTAAGATGCCGTGCATTGGTTTTCTCTAGGTTCGTGACACGCTCATCTTGAATGAGTTTATTGTGTAACTGAGCGCGGCCAACATCCACACAAGTCGCTTGAGATGCTCCACGCTGTAAGCAACAATCGGTAAATCCGCCTGTTGAGGCGCCGACGTCAAGCAGACGTAGGCCGTGTACATCGATACAAAACTCGTCTAAAAAGCCTTCCAATTTTTCGCCGCCACGACTGACAAAGCGGGGTGGTTGCTGTACCGTGAGGACAGTGTCTTTGTTGATAGTACGCCCTGGCTTATCCATCCGCTCGGTACCACAGAGTACTTTTCCTGCAAGAATCAGTGCTTTCGCTTGAGTGCGAGTATCCGCTAGGCTTTGCTCCACTAGTAGCTCATCTAGACGTATTTTTTTGGATGCTGCCATTTTTTTCGCTCATTACTGTAACGGTCACTGTAAGGATTGCACGCATGGAATCCTATGAACCAGTGGTGATTAAATAGTGTTTCTTTGATAGTTATTTTTATGCTAGCGCAGCTAGCATAGTATCGTCACTATAGAAAATGTGAATTTACCTAACTTACTGACCCTTTCTCGCATCCCAATACTTTTTGGTATTGCTGCGCTACTAATGCTTAGTAGTGGGACAGATCCAGTGAAGGGGGCGAGCACCGGTGCTTTGGTATTATTTGTTATTGGCGCATTAACTGATTGGGCGGATGGGTATGTGGCGCGTAAGCAGGGACTCGTTTCAAATTTTGGTAAGCTAATGGATGCATTAACGGACAAAGTTTTTATGGTGGGTCTTTTTATTACTTTGCTAGTACTCGATGTGCTCCCAGAGCAATGGGACTACAAAGGGTGGGGCTTATTTTTACTTCTCCTGATATTAAGTCGTGAATTTTTAATTACTGGATTACGCCTCGTCGCAGCAAGCTCGGGCATAGTACTAGCCGCAGAAAAATCTGGAAAACATAAAACAGTATCNCAAATCATTGCAGCGGTACTTTTACTTTCTACCATCGCGCTACAAAATGATTTTAGTTCCTGTATTCCGGCAGTNGTTGGTGAATGTTTTCATTTAGCAGGCTTACTGTTTTTTATAGTCGCNACANTATTAACAGTGTCATCGGGTACTTTGTATATGATTAAATATTGGTCGGTCTTTTCGGGGCAAGAGTCTGACAATAAACACTGACCAAAATATGCGCCTAAACTTTTTTTGGACACAATTTTTATCCACGCGAATAGTCGTCAATGTAGCCACGCTTGGACCCATAGGCCGTGTAAAAAAAGCTCCAGGAACAGTCGGTAGCGCCGCAGGCTTACTTCTTTATGCCGTGCTATTTCAAGCAGCTGGCCCGATNGAATTTCTGCTATTTTCTGCCATTCTTAGCTATTTAGCTATGGCAATTTGTGATGCTGCNGAGAGTCGCTTACGAATGCGTGACCCTGGTATGATTGTGCTCGATGAGTGCATTGCTATGCCACTGGTGTTCTTTGGGATGGGAGGTAGTGCTGGTTTGGTTGCAGAGCATGGCGGATGGCCAGTTTTATTAGCTGGGTTCATTTTATTTCGCATCTTTGACATCTTAAAGCCATTTGGGATCGCTCGATTGCAAAATTTACCAGGTGGAATTGGGTGCGTAGTCGATGATCTAGCTGCTGCGCTCGCAGCATGCTGTTGTTTGCACCTCGTGCTGTACTTTATTTAGCCACGGCTATCATGTGCGCTGGTAGTCCGCATTCTTAGCCAAGCTAGCGGATTCCTTAACTATTGGTCGTGCNTTCACTTCTTAAATANTNAAGAATGGAAGGCACAGCTTCTGACATCGAGTCTAGGCATTGGCTGTAGGCTTGAATATTTTGGCCAAATGGATCTGGAATTTCTGTATTTGCTGTATCAGTGATAAATTCGCGAAATAGATGTACCCGTTTAGGTAGTACTGAATAGTAAGAATGTAGCGCAAAAATATGTGCTTCTGTCATCGCAAACACAGCGTATGCTTGGCTCAGCAAGTCATCGGTCAACGGTTGACTACAATGATTACTCAGATCAATTCCTATACGCTTTGTTGCATCCATAGAATTTTTGGATGCCGCGTTACCGCTACCTGCAGAAACTCCTGCGGAAACCACAGTAAATGTATTTAGAGGATCTTCTTCTGCATCTAGAGCCTGTTGCAGCATTCGTTCTGCCATTGGACTGCGGCATGTATTGCCAGTACAAAGAGTAATGATTAGTTTGTTAATTTCTAAGCACATGGACGACNAATTATGTAGATTGTATTAGCGATTGAGCTCTCNNTGTCCAATGTCGCGGCGTAAAAATTTGCTCTTAAATTCTACCTGATCACATAACAAATAGGCGATTTCAGCTGCTTTTTCCAAACTTTCTGCCTGCGCGCTAACACCCAAAACGCGTCCACCGTTCGTAATAATTTCCCCACTGCTAGTACGCTTCGTGCCTGCATGTACAATAGCGGTCGATGGCGGGAGTGATTTTGGATAGGTAATTACTTCTCCTTTAGTATAACTACCAGGGTAACCGCCAGCAGCGAGCACGACTACAATGGCGGCGCCTTCATGGAAATTTAATTTAGCTGGCAGTGTTTCACCCCTTGCTGAAGCGAGCAAGATCGGCACAATATCATCTGCAATCATTGGTAATAAAATCTGTGTTTCAGGATCTCCAAAACGTACATTATATTCGAGTACTTTTGGACCATTTTTTGTTAGCATTAAGCCAGCGTAGAGTGTGCCTCGAAAGTCGATGCCATCTGCTTTTAGTCCGGCTAAAGTCGGACGTATTACAGTTGTCTCGATTTGCTCTTGTAACTGCGCGTTGATNGTACTTGTCGGAGTATAGGCTCCCATACCGCCGGTGTTAAGTCCAGAGTCCCCTTCACCTGCACGCTTGTGGTCTTGGCTTGGTGGCAAGCACACGAAACTTTCCCCAGACACAATTGCATGTATGGAAGCTTCTTCACCGTATAGGGTTTCTTCAATTACAATTTCGTTACCACTGGAACCAAAGGCGCCACCCTCAAGCATATCCTTTACTGCATCCTGCGCTTGCTCCTGAGTCTCTGCCATAATGACACCCTTGCCGGCTGCTAGACCACTCGCTTTAATGACAATAGGGGCAGGATGGTCCTTTAAATATTCTAGTGCAGGTTCGACCGAAGTAAATTTTGCATATGCAGCNGTCGGAATAGCATGCCTTGCGAAAAAGTCCTTGCAGTATGCCTTGCTAGCTTCCAGCTCTGCGCCGGCCTTGTTGGGGCCGTAAGCTGCTACCCCAGCACTTTCCAACGCATCTACTAATCCAAGGCTAAGAGGTACTTCTGGGCCCACAATGACTAAATCGATTGATTCGNGCACCGCTAAATTNACAAGTGCTTCAATCGCATCCACTTCGATAGCAAAGCAATCCACTTGCTTTGCTATGCCCCCATTACCAGGCGCAGCAATGACTCGTTTCGTTAGTGGACTTTGTAGGCACTTTTGAACGAGTGCATGCTCACGACCACCAGAACCAATAACCAGTAGATTTAGTTGAGATGTATCTGCCATCTAGGAAAGTTCACAGAAAATCGTATACGAGGTAAAGGTATTTTCTGCGGTCCAGTCATCTTACTAGATACTACAGGTCAGTTACCGCTTGAAATTTTTCAATTCGGGAGTGATGAACACTTATGCGATTTTATTTTATGGGTATTTGTGGCACTGCTATGGGTAATGCAGCGCGCTTACTCAAAACGCAGGGGCATGATGTATGTGGCTCTGATGCAGGAGTATATCCACCAATGTCGGAAGTNTTAGCGCAGGCAGCAATTGAAGTATTTGAAGGCTTTAGTGCGGAGCGCTTATCTAAACTTGAGATAGACCATGTCGTCGTCGGCAATGCTATTAGCCGCGGAAATGAGGAAGTCGAGTGGTTACTGAATCAGTCAAAGCTTGTTTATGGATCATTGCCGCAGCTCTTTAGTGATAGTATTTTAATGAATCGCCAATCAATTGTGGTCACCGGTACGCATGGTAAAACAACAACCGCTACCATAGCAGCTTTTTTATTGGAACGTTCCGGCGCTGATCCAGGTTGGCTTATTGGCGGAGTTCCAAACGATTTACACTCCGGAGCGAAACTAGGCAAAGGACCAACTTTTGTGATCGAGGGAGATGAGTACGATAGTGCTTTTTTTGATAAGCGAAGCAAATTTATCCACTATCGTCCACAGATCGCGATACTAGGTAATCTTGAATTTGACCATGCCGATATCTTTCGTGATTTAGAGGACGTCCAAAGAAGTTTTCAGCATTTATTACGTATTATACCGAGCCAAGGATATGTGTTAATCAATGGTGATGACGACAATTTGACTGCACTTTTGCCTGCACCATGGACGCAGGTGATTCGAGTAGGAGAGGGCCCTAAAAATGATTTAATCGTCAGCGGTTTTGTAGACGGACCTGATGGCTCTAGTTTTGTGTTACACTGGAAAGGCGTACATTGGGCGCAGATTAACTGGTCGATGCATGGTCTTTTTAATGCGCGTAACGCAGCAATGGCTGCCCTCGCAGCAGCTCTGAGCAGTGGTTACAACGACCCGACTACATATTCTTTAGATACGTTATCTCTGTTTAGTGGAGTCGAGCGCAGGCAAGACGTACTGTTCTTCAGTGATGATTGGATCATTATTGAAGATTTTGCGCACCATCCGACCGCAATAAATGCGGCAATTCAAGCACTTCGAGCAGCATATCCATCACGGCAACTATTCGCCTGCTTCGAACCCCGAAGTAATACCGCTACTACAGCTATTTTTCAGGATGCGTTCACTGCTGCGCTAAGCCAAGCAGATACTATCTTCTTAGGTGCTGTNCACCGAGCAGACACAATAAAAGAATCGAACCGATTGAAACCAGATACTATGGCAAAGGCCTTAATAATGAAGGGACGAAATGCAGCAACTTTCTCGAGTAATCAGCAATTACTAGATTCGCTAAAAGAGGAGCTGGATACAAATTCTAATGGATTACTCGTGTTTTTTACGAATGGTTCATTCGATAATATTCAACACGAAGCGGTGACCTATATAAAATCTAAATAGGTTTTCATACTTCACGATGGAACGGGTAAGTCTTTGAAGTTTTGGTAAAATAACGAAGCTAATTCAGTCTCGGTTAATTGCGCATCTAATTGTATAGATTCAATAAAATCGGTCATTTTAGGGGTCTTTTGTAATTTAGGATANACTCTTAGNGGATAATCCGAACCNAACAAAATTTTGCGCGACCCTGCGCTTTTAATAATGCTACGAAAAATTGTTGGGTCGTATAGTAGGGGACTTGCAGCGCAATCATAGTAGACATTTTTTAGTATTTTTCGAATTCTTGGATTGTGCTCATAAAATGCTAGTCCGCCTCCCCAGTGTGCGAGGATCATGCATAACTGTGGGTGACCTTCCGCGAAAGCGATAAATTCATTAAGCGCAGTAGGAGNACTACCAATTTGCTTCGATCCTACAGCTTCAGTTACATGTAAGTTGATGGGCCAATGATGACTGCAGCACCAATTAGCTAGTGTGATCCACCCAGCATGATTGGAGTCAAAGCCTTGAACTCCCATATGTAACTCTCCAACACCACTTAGTCCGAGGCTTTTGGCGTATTCTAGTTGATTAATTACTGCAGCTGAAGATGTGTTTGGTTGAATGGCTGCGTAGCCAATAAAACGTTCTGGGTACTTTTTGACCCAACTAGCAGTCACGTCATTTTGCCAGCGGCAGTTTTTTTCTTGTTCCCAGTACCAGCCTAGTAAAACCGACTGTTTTACTGCAGCCTTATCCATTGCTATTACATGATCATCCGCGCAAGCCCAACCTTGGATAGAGGGCTTCGATTTAGGCGCTACTAATTCACACCAATGAGGTTCATTATTACGCTTCGCCCAAGCGCGTGGATCCTCCTGCAGTTCGGCTGAAAAGCAGTGCGTATGACAATCAATAATACAAGGAGCGCTCACCTTTAATAATCGTACAGTAAAGTGATTTACCTGCCTTTTAATTCGCGAGTAAACGATAGGATCCCAAAAATATGCGCATCCGTTCGCATCCTTTATAGCCTTACTGGTATTGCGCGCTGTTTTAAATGGGCTTTAGCTTGAGTAATTGTATACGTGCCAAAGTGGAAAATTGAAGCTGCGAGCACTGCGCTCGCTTTACCTTCAGTAACTGCATCGGCTAAATGATCCAAAGTTCCAGCCCCACCTGAAGCGATGACTGGCACCTCTACAGCATCGCTAATTGCGCGAGTGAGCGCTAAATCATAACCATCCTTCGTCCCATCAGCATCCATGCTTGTTAATAAAATTTCACCTGCTCCGAATTGAACGACTTGCTGTGCCCATAGTACCGCGTCTTGGCCGGTCGGATTACGTCCTCCGTGTGTATAGACTTCCCAGCCATCGGAATTGGCATTACGTTTCGCATCAATCGCTACAACAATGCATTGGTTGCCGAACTTTTTGGAAGCCTCTTGTACTAGATTTGGATGGAGCACAGCAGCCGTATTTAAGCTAACTTTATCTGCTCCTGCATTGAGCATATCACGAATGTCATCTACATTTCGTAGCCCGCCTCCCACAGTAAGCGGCATAAAGCACTCTGTAGCCGTACGTTGTACGACCTCATGCATAATGCTGCGCTGNTCGCTGGATGCAGTGATATCTAAAAAAACAAGTTCGTCTGCTCCTTGCTGCTCGTACGCTTTTGCCTGTTCTACCGGATCGCCTGCATCGACTAAGTCGACAAAATTAACACCCTTAACAACCCTTCCAGCATGTACATCCAGGCATGGTATAATGCGAGTGGATAACATTTTTACGTGATANGAATGAAGGTTATAGGAAGTGAAGANTCCTGATACAAAAAATTACTATTAAGCGTACCTTAT
The DNA here is from genome assembly GCA_002699365.1 of Coraliomargarita sp. GTDB lineage: Bacteria > Verrucomicrobiota > Verrucomicrobiia > Opitutales > Coraliomargaritaceae. Next base: position 7,460 of record PAAN01000014.1, read on the forward strand.
CAAAGTATAATAATAGTAAAATACTAAAATTTATTCATCCGCGAAAGCGATATCTGGCTCAAATGATAAGGCTAAGCGGTATTGTACCCCAGGACGCATTGTTAGAGGGTGATCGCGCTCAAGAATTTGCAGGTAGTGCATATTTCCGTAATAGGTGCGCAAACTTGGATCATTTGTAACTGTATCAAGTTCTTTCCACTGCGCTTGAAAATCNTCTTTTGTGACACTTGTTCGGTGCCCCTCAGCTCCAAGTGTTTGGGTTGTACTGACCCTATATTGGCTATGTGGAGCTGCGATAGGCATAATGTAGCGCATGCGATCCAGCTGCACTTGCTGTTTTACACTAAAGCAGAATTCACAACTTATTTTACCGCCCTGAAAAGTCCAAGTNACTTTACAGCTTCCTAGTCCATTCACAAAATTTTCATCGGTAGTAATGAGTTCTGGTTGGTCGTATTTAAATACTAAAGAATTTCGAAGTCCTATACTGGTCGTGCAGTTTTTCCCATAAAAGGATGGAAGGATCACTGATTTACCAAAAGTTAGCTCTGGAAGCATGACAGGTAGATAGCGATCCACGGGCCAGTCAAAGATTCCAGGTGAGTGAGGAAAGGCAAGGTTGCCTGACTTATTACGACCTTGTGGAGCGCTCCCAATTAAAGGCAATTGGAAGGCGAGTCCACTCTCAGCATCTTGATAAAGAAAAAGTCCCTGTTCCTTGCGATGGGATTTATCGAAATTTACAAATCGTCCGACTTTACGCGCGGGTACAACTGCTGATGGTGCTGAATTTCCGCCCGTAGCTCGAGCTAGACGTGACCATTGGCATAGATAACGAGCCGCGTCAAAGTTAGCCATCCTTGTCGTGTGATAAGGGACAGTGCTTCGTTGTTCGTCTCGAATGACTAAGTATCCATGTTCTTGATCTAAATATGTGGCAAAGAAGTTNACAAATAAGCGCCGCACTGTATCAAGGTACAGATCGCGCTGAGTTGGTGCGATCCAATCATCTCTTAGCGCTTGGAGGATTAAGCTAATGCAGTGCATCTGACCATACGCGCCAATGGAGCGACCATAGGCAAAGCCAGTGCCATCTTGGCGAACCATATCCGGTAGTAGTTTTAAATATTTCTCTGAGTGTGTTCTTAAGCTAGGTAGCTTGCGCTCACGNAAGTTAACATTGGCGTGGAGTTGTAAGGCTTGACGTATAAAAACAAAACTCATCACTCCATATACATCAAAGCATCCACCTAATCTAGATTCGCTACCACCGGCATCGTCTAAATACCCTCCACTTGAATTCGATTCGATGCGCTCAATNAAGCGATCAATTAAGCGTCCGGTTTCATCTTTCTTAGATAGTCCTAGGCTGAAACGAGTCACCGCTTTTGCTATGTTAAAGCTTTGGAAGTGATTTTCGTAGTCACTACGCTCAAGAAGTTGTTTGTCTAGTTGATCCCGAGTTGGGTCCATTAAGCGCTCCCAGACTGGGTTTCTGTCCTTTGAGGGACCAAAGGAGAGAAGTCCTAAGGCCGAGTAGGCGAGTCCATTCTCAAATTTTTCTTCGGTAAATGCCTGCGCTGTAATACAGCGCGCTGCTAAATCTATAAGATCATAGCCCTCCAAAGTGGCATCATTGGTCGCCCTGTAATACTCGCCGATTGCTAGCACTGCGTGACCTGGTTCGTCGTAGCGAGAACTTTCNTCAGCAAAAGGAGCAATNATACCCTGTTCGCTTATAGATTCTAAGTTATGGCCCAGAATTGAGCGAGCCATGTCGAGACACTGATCTGCAAAATTTTCCATTATTTTGGCGTGAATACACGCAAAAGAATTGGTTTAAATGGGAGCGCACTGGAACCTTGTCAACAGGATTCAAAATCGATGTATACAATCTTTACTATTTGGCTTTTAAATTGACCTTACTCCAAGGCTTTATTCGCTACTTGCTTGTGCGGATTTTCGATGCCCATTTTACTCGAACACTACTTTAACTTACTATGTCTACTACCAACACATACGAATCAATCTCTAACGAAAACCGTAAATTTCCGCCTGCTGCTAGCTTTGCTGCAAATGCCCATATTGGCAGTATGGAGTCTTACTGCAAGGANTACAATAAAAGCATACAAGATCCTCAGGCTTATTGGGCTCAAATNGCNCAAGATTTGCACTGGTTTAAACCNTGGGACTCTGTACTAGACGATAGTAGTCANCCTTTTTATAAATGGTTTGATGGATCTCGCACAAATATATCTTACAATTGCTTAGATCGTCATGTAGCTGAAGGACGAGGAGATAAAACAGCTATTCTGTGGGAAGGTGAACCAGGCGATAAGAGGGTGCTAACTTATGCTGATTTATTAAACGAGGTCTCGCGCTTTGCGAATGTATTAAAGCGACTTGGCGTTCATAAGGGTGACCGAGTTGCTATCTATTTGCCAATGATTCCTGAATTGGCGGTTGCCTTGTTAGCTTGCGCNCGTATCGGAGCTGTTCACTCAGTNATTTTTGCAGGGTTCTCCTCTGATTCGATTCGTGATCGGGTCTTAGATAGTCAAACTAGTTTAGTGATTACTGCAGATGGGGGTTATCGCCGTGGTAAGATTCTTGAATTAAAGAAGATCGTGGACGCTGGTGTGCGGGACTGTGCATGCGTCCATCATGTGCTAGTGGTTGAACGTGGAGGAGATGAAGCAATCGATTGTCCGATGCAAAATGAACGTGATGTTTTCTATAATAACGTTTCTGCAAAGGTGGATGCTGTCTGCCCGGCCGAAGAAATGGAAGCAGAGGATTTGCTTTTTTTATTGTATACCAGTGGTACTACCGGAAAGCCGAAGGGCATTATGCATACAACTGCAGGCTATCAAGTTTTCAGTTATTTAACTGCTAAATATACCTTCGATTTGCAGTCAGATGATGTCTATTGGTGCACTGCTGATGTCGGTTGGATTACCGGTCACACTTATATAGTGTATGGAATCTTGCAAAATTGTACCACGCAAGTGATGTATGAAGGCGCACCTAATTATCCGGATGAGGGCAGATTCTGGGAAATTATTGAAAACTATAAAGTCTCTATTTTCTACACAGCGCCCACAGCAATTCGTGCTTTTATGAAATGGGGCGATGATTGGGTTACNAAAAAAGATTTATCATCACTGCGTTTATTAGGTACTGTAGGAGAACCGATCAATCCTGAGGCTTGGATGTGGTACCATACTGTAATTGGAGCAGAGCGATGCCCGATTGTTGATACTTGGTGGCAAACGGAGACCGGTGGGCATATGTTGACTCCACTTCCTGGTGCGACGCCAACCAAGCCTGGTTGCGCTACATTGCCATTTTTTGGTATTGATGCAGATGTACTCAATGATGANGGAGAATCTGTAGAAGCTGGTATTCTNGCTATTAAAAAGCCTTGGCCTGGTATGATGCGGGGAATTTATGGTGATGCGCAGCGTTATGAAAGCGCTTATTGGTGCAAATGGGGCGGACAATACTATTTCCCTGGTGATGGTGCGCGAGTGGATGAAGATGGGTATATTTGGATCTTAGGCAGAGTTGATGATGTTGTTAATGTATCCGGTCACCGCATAGGCACTGCGGAGTTGGAAAGTGTTTTTGTAGAACACGCTGCAGTTGCCGAATCAGCCGTAGTGGGTGTTCCTCACGAAATTAAAGGCCAAGGGTTAATTGCTTTTGTTACCGTCATCGAAGGACAAGCTTGTAGTGATAATTTGCGCAATCAATTAGTGGCTATGGTCGACAAAAGTATTGGTAANTTCGCACGACCCGAACGTATCTTATTTTCATCCGATCTACCAAAAACCCGTTCGGGTAAGATTATGAGACGCCTGCTTCGCGATATAGCTGAAGGACGTGAACTAGGAAATACTAGCACATTGGCAGATCCTAGTATCGTCGAAAACTTGCAATTGCAATTCCAACAAGGTAATTGATTTTAATAGTAGACTGCGATTCATCGATAACCTAATAATGAGTATAGCTTAATTATATGAAAATTTACTTAAACAATCAGCTAGTGGAAAGTGACGAGGCAAAGGTATCTGTCTATGACCATGGTTTGCTCTACGGTGATGGCATATTTGAGGGCATTCGCCTTTATGACAGTTGTATTTTTAAGTTAGAGGAGCACCTGGAGCGTCTCGAGTATTCGGCGAAGGCGATTATGTTGAACTTACCTTGGACTCGCAAAGAGATTGCAGAAGCAGTGTGCGAAACTTGCCGCGCGAATGATTTAACAGACGGGTATATTCGCTTGGTTGTAACTCGCGGAGTTGGTAGCCTTGGTTTATCCATAAAAAATTGTGACCAGCCGCAACTAATAATCATAGCAGATACCATACAATTATACCCGCAGGAATTTTATGAGAATGGCCTTAAGATAATAACTGTTCCGACTAGGCGCTGTAATGCTGCAGCGCTCCCGCCAACTGTAAAATCGCTAAATTATTTAAATAATATATTAGCAAAAATTGAGGCGCAACACCTTGGATATCATGAAGCCATAATGCTTAACGACCAAGGATATGTGGCCGAGTGTACTGGTGATAATATTTTCGTTATCCACAAAGGTGAGTTAATTACGCCTGCTTCTAGTGCAGGAGCATTGAAAGGTATTACGCGCAGCACAGCTTTATCGATTGCCGACGAGCTCGGTATTACGTGGCGGGAAGCAACTCTTACACGTTATGATATTTGGGTGGCAGACGAACTGTTTTTAACGGGTACTGCAGCGGAAATAATTCCTATTGTGGAGGTGGATGCGCGTCCAATAGGTTCTGGTAAACCTGGGCTAATTACCGCAAAATTTTTAGAGCGTTTTCGTAAACTCGTCTGCAAGGACGGTACGATGCTCTAAGTTTTAAAAGTAGGCAATCAGAACAATAAGAGTACGCTTTTTTATGTGAACTAGTGGACTTTTCCCGATCGCTTATGTTTATTCTTAAGCCGTACAGGCGCTAGCATTTACTACAATCCAATGTTATGGCTTGGAGTCGTATGCTCAATTGGCACTGAATTTGCATTATTTTCATATTGTGTATAATTTCTATTCGTAATTGCGACTGTTTGACTCAACTATATAACTACTTTTATATACTGCATAATTACTTAAAATGGCNAAAAATTTAAAATGTTCTCTTTGTGACAAAGAAGCGACCGTTCACTTAACGCAGATCGTTAATAATAAGATTCACAAGGTTGATTTATGCGAAGCGTGTGCCCAGAAAAAGGGGGTCACCAATCCAGAGGGTTTTTCGTTAGCCGACTTGTTAACTCAATCTGCAATGACTCCTGGTATGAATGATAAACATATTATTTGCCCTGATTGTGGATTTGAGACGGCCGATTTTCGCCGCACTGGTCGCTTGGGCTGTGCGCAATGCTACACCGCCTTTTCGCCTCTAATAAAGCCTGTCCTCGAGGATATGCATTCTGGAGGAGAGCACACAGGTAAGATTCCTGAGGTAGCGTCTAGTCGACATTCTACCCAACAAGAACTCCATCAGCTAAACAAGGCATTGTCGCAGGCTGTTGCAGAAGAGGCTTATGAAGATGCAGCTAAATACAGGGACCAAATTAAGGCTCTAGAGGATGCACAGTGCCAAGAAGCAGAATTGGGTAGCTCATGATTGAATCACTCATAAAAAACAATCGTGCGGAGCTCACGCAAAGCACGAAAAAAGCGGCTCCCGTTGTTCTGAGTACTCGCATTCGATTAGCTCGTAACTTATCTGACTCACCTTTTCCTGAACGTGCCAATTTGTCACAAAGAGGTGAGGTGTTAGAGAAGTGTCAATCAAAGCTGAAGCAGTTAGCTAAATTAAAGAAGGGCGTTTTTTATGAATTGGGCACTCTCAATGATCTGGAGAAGCAAGTTTTATTAGAGCGTCATTTAATTAGTCGTGAACTGTGTGATGATGATCAAGGTACTGGTGTTTTTATAAACAAAGAACAGACATGTGCAGTTATGGTGAATGAAGAGGATCANTTACGTATCCAATTCTTAAAGACTGGATTTAATTTAAAGTCTGTTTGGAAGCAGATTGATGCATTTGATACCGAGTTAGAGGGTTTGTTGGATCTAGCTTATGACCCAAACTTTGGCTACCTTACAGCTTGTCCGACAAATGTAGGCACTGGTCTTCGTGCTTCTGTGATGATGCACTTGCCAGGCTTAGTGATTGCCGAGCACATGGAGCGCGTCATTCGAGCTGTAAATCAGTTGGGTATAGCAGTTCGTGGACTTTTTGGNGAGGGCTCAGATGCAACTGGTCATGTATTCCAGATATCAAACCAGCAGACACTAGGCGAAAGTGAAGCGCAAATTCTTGATCGATTAGGTAATGTTTTGAAGACGATTATCGATCATGAAGTGAACGCTAGATTTAAGTGTTTAGAGGAAAATAGCAGTAAATTACTCGATCAAATTGGGCGTGGATTTGGCGCACTTAGTCATGCACATATTATGTCCTCGAATGAGGCTATGAATCTTCTTTCACTAATGCGTCTAGCGGTTGACTTTCAGATATTACCCGAAGAAAAACGAGCAGTGATTGATCGTTTATTTATCGAGTGTCAGCCAGGTCATGTTCAATATGATGCGCAGTCTGGTATAGATTCTGATTTGCGCGACAGCGCTCGCGCAGACAAGTTACGTGAAGAGTTTAAGCAATTCCCATCTCTAGATTTTGACAAGGTTAAGAATTTATCATAACATTAGCATATATTTATTATGGAACCCATGAACAATTTTACACCACGCGCTCAACAAGTACTGGCGCTTGCTCGTAAAGAGGCAGATCGCTTTCATCACAATTATGTAGGTACCGAACATCTGCTTCTTGGCCTTATCAACCTTGGTCAAGGTGTTGCTGTTAATGTACTACAAAAAATGGGCCTCGACTTACAGACGGTTCGTAGCGCAGTAGAAAAGCAGGTTGGCACCGGTCCAGAGAGCAAGCCGTCTGGCAATATTCCCTACACGCCGAGAGTGAAGAAGGTACTTGCTCTAGCAGGTAAGGAGGCAAAGGCATTGAATCATTCTTATGTAGGAACCGAACACATATTACTTGGTTTGTTACGTGAGGGTGAGGGTGTTGCAGCTCGTGTACTAAAGTCCTTAGACGTGGATATAGAGCGCTGTCGCAACGAGATTTTATCGGAATTAGATCCTAATTTTTCAGGGGAGCCAGAAGAAGCTTCTGCAGGTGCTTCTTCAAGCAATGATGATGACAAAAAAGAATCAAAGTCTCCTGCCTTAAAAGCATTTGGGCGTGATTTAACCGAACTTGCAGTTAAGGGCGAGATGGATCCAGTCGTCGGGCGAAAAGACGAGATTCGTCGTATGATTCAAATTTTGTGTCGTCGTACTAAAAACAATCCTGTTCTTATAGGTGAAGCTGGAGTTGGTAAAACTGCCCTTGTTGAAGGTTTAGCCCAAGAAATTGCGAGCGGGTCAGTACCGGAGATTCTTGCTGACAAGCGCGTGGTCACACTTGACTTAGCATTAATGGTTGCAGGTACTAAATATCGTGGTCAATTCGAAGAACGAATTAAGGCAGTGATGGATGAAATCAAGCGCGCTAAGAATGTTATCTTATTTATTGATGAGCTTCACACCATTGTTGGTGCAGGCGCTGCTGAAGGAGCTATGGATGCATCTAATATTTTTAAACCAGCACTAAGCCGTGGAGAATTACAGTGCATTGGTGCTACTACGCTAGCTGAATATCGAAAATATATTGAAAAAGATAGTGCTTTGGATCGTCGTTTCCAATCGGTTAAGGTAGAAGCACCATCTGTTGAAGACACCATCTTAATCCTTAAGGGTATTCGAGGAAAATATGAAGAGCACCACAAGGTGTCTTTTACAGACGCAGCACTGGATGCAGCTACAAAGCTTTCTGAGCGATATATCACAACTCGTTTCCTTCCGGACAAGGCTATCGATATTTTAGACGAAGCTGGCGCGCGTGCACGAATTGAATCACTCAAGCGTCCTGCTGAAATTGACGAAATGAGCACAGTTATCGATGAGGTCTGCTGTAGTAAGGAGGATGCTATTGCGAAACAACATTTTGAAGAGGCTGCTAAATATCGTGACGAAGAAAAGCAGCTTCGACAAAATCAGGTAGATGCTATAGAAGCTTGGAAAAAGTCTCGCGAGGAAATTAAGATTGTTGTTGATGAGGATGAAATGTTACAGGTAGTCGCTACTTGGACGGGCATCCCTTTATCTCGAATGGAGGAGGCAGAAAGTAAAAAACTACTTAAGCTCGAGAGTGAATTACAAGCTGAGGTAATTGGACAAGCTCGTGCAACAGAGGTAATTTCTAAAGCACTTCGTCGTTCACGTGCCGACCTGAAGGATCCTAAACGTCCCATTGGTTCTTTTATGTTTCTTGGACCGACGGGGGTTGGTAAAACTTTACTGGCGAAGGTGCTTGCTGAACAAATGTTCGGTGACAAGGATGCAATTATTCAGATCGATATGTCTGAGTATATGGAAAAATTTGCAGTTTCACGTTTGGTTGGTTCACCTCCAGGTTATGTTGGCTACGAAGAGGGTGGACAATTAACCGAGGCAGTGCGCCGTAAGCCCTACTCGGTAGTGTTATTTGATGAGATAGAAAAAGCTCATCCAGATGTTGTGCAGTTACTTTTGCAGGTACTAGAAGAAGGTCGATTGACGGATAGTTTAGGTCGTAGAATTGATTTTCGTAACACTATTTTAATTATGACCTCCAATGTAGGTGCAGAGATTCTTCAACGCAATACTTCCATGGGATTTGGAATAGAGAAGTCTGCTGATAGTGAATATGAAAAAATTCGTGAGAAAATACTCGATGAAACTAAGCGTGTGTTTAAGCCAGAGTTTCTGAACCGTTTAAACGACTTAGTTATTTTCAAATCTCTTGGACGTGATGACATGCACTCGATTGTAGATCTTGAGCTTCGTAGTGTTTGTGAACGACTCAAAGAAAGAGGTTTAGAATTCATTTTCTCCGATGCTGCTAAAGAGTTTCTGATTGAGAGCGGTTACGATGAAAAATACGGCGCAAGGCCACTGAGACGAGCGGTTGAAAAGCATTTAGAGGATTCCTTAGCAGAGGCCATTCTTGCTGGAACTATTAAGCCTGGTGAATCGATACAAGTTGATTTACAAGAAGATGGTAAGGCGCTTACTTTCGCACAAGAACATGCTGTCTCTTCTTAAAAGTAACTAGTTATTTCACAATCTTGCTACTTCGATAGAAAGTAATCTTTTTGCTTATTACTGATCGGTAGGTTTAGCTTTTGCATTACTTTTAACATGTCTTCCCATAACTGTCGCTTAGCGCGTAGTGTATTGTTATGCAGCAAGTAAGTAGGGTGGTATGTAAATATGGTTGGTATATTTTCTACACTTTCCCATTTACCGCGCACATCTTTAAGGACGATATTTGCTGGATCTCGACTTGTAAGCCCTGCTACTGCAGTTTTTCCTAATGCTATGATTACTTTGGGCATGACGATGGCAATTTGTGCCTGCAAGTAAGGTGCACAAAATCCAATTTCCTCTGAATTTGGAGCTCTATTTACGCTAGTTTTATCATGCTTAGGTCGCCATTTTACAATGTGAGTGGTGTAAATAGAATCGTTATTGAGCCCCATAGCATTCACAACTTTTAACATTAATTCTCCTGACGATCCAGTGAATGGAATTCCTGCTATAGCTTCCTCTTCATTTGGAGCATCACAGCAGAAAAATATATCGGCATCAACATTACCTGATCCAAAGACAATTTTTTCATTACTTCCAACCTGTGCATTGCATGTGGAACAAGATTCTATTTGTTTTTGTAGCCAATCGATTTGTGAATTTTTGTCGCCACTTGGTAGGTTTATGGATGCGGGCTTAGGTAATATGGCTTTTATTGACTCATTATCTGAACCTTCTTTCTTTTCTGCACTCTTTGCCGTGGGCTGCTCCGTATGACTTTTTGCTAGTTTGCTGTCCTCGTTTTCTGCACTATTTCTAGCTTCATTTGAAGCACTAGTACTGGATAGTTTACTTAGTAATTCTGTCGTGTCAGAATTGATAAAAATACGATCCACTCCCTCACTTTTTAAGCGTAGTAACTCCTCGTACACTGCATCTATATTTTCCACCATAAGAATATAAATACTGTGAGTGATGAATAGGTCGAGTCACATTTATTGTGTCTAGTTAGGTGTTCAGCGCTCGAAGTGCACGATAGATTTCTAATCTTCTTGTTCTGTAGAGAAAATAATAGGGGGCAGCAGTAAAAAGTGTGAGTGATAAAGCAAATATCAGCAGGTGTAGCGGCGGTTGACTAAGTAGTGCTGATGCTGCACATAGAGACCATCCTAGTGCACTAAATACAAAGCGAAACTTTCTAATTTGTATCGACTGCACTACATTGCCTAAACTTAAGATTAATGCAATGCAGGCAGGTAAAATAGTTGTAGGAATACTATTAATGAAATACGCACCTGATGAAATAAAACCGATAATCAAACCGCAAACGCTCCAGGTTTTACCTAGTGAATGATAAATGGTATGTAGTGCTTTCCCGCCATTTTGCACACTAAAGTAGACTATTGTTGCAACGGTAGACATTAGTAGACTCAAAGACCAAATGAATAATGCCGAGTTGACGGGAATTGCATAGTTGCAAATAAGGTATTCAAAAAAGAAACACTTGGCAAAAATTAGCGCCCAAAGAGCAGTTACTAAATAATGACTATGGTCTAGATGTGGCGAAGTACGCATAGTTATAAAATAATTAAAGCTTTACTTATATTTGTTCATTTGTGTTTAGCAAATAACTCGTAGACTTTTACCAACTAATTTAGCGAGTTGTTTCGTTGAGTATAAATGGGGATACCATTTTAATTAATCTTTCTGGAATTGATCCGACTAAATATGTGCCATTGTCTCTGGATTCCTCTTTTCGCACTCCTCCTTCACGATGAATTTTTGCGACTAAGTCGTATCGACTATGAGGAATTAATAGACGCAATTGTGAGAATTCAGCTTCACAAATACTTTCAATTTGCTCGAGTAGTATATCAATTCCTTCTCCTGTGTGAGCACTAATAAAAAGTGCTTCAGGGAAATGAAGGCGTAGATCATCATGCTTGTTTTCGTTTAGTGCAGCATCGACCTTATTGAAAACAGTAATAATTTGTTTTTTATCGGCTCCAAGCTCACGAAGTACATCTAGTGTGGTTCGCGCGTGAGCATCGATTTCAGGACTATTAACATCGATAACATGGATAAGAAAATTGGATACTACTGCTTCTTCTAAGGTAGCCTTAAATGCTTCGACTAGTCGGTGCGGAAGGTTTCTAACAAAGCCTACTGTGTCGGTTACAACAAGTGGTTGTCCGCTCGGCAAAGGGCAGCGTCTGGAGGTAGGATCTAGTGTGGCAAAGAGTTTATCTTCTGCGAGAATATCGGAATTTGTTAGTTTATTTAATAAGGACGACTTACCTGCATTTGTATATCCTACGATAGCACAAGTTGGAACGGGCACTGTCATTCGTTTTTTTCTTTGTAGGTGACGATGTTGAATCACAGTTTTTAGTTCGCGTTTCACTTTGGAGATTTGAGTGCGTACCATACGCTGGTCCATTTCTAGTTGTGTTTCTCCAGCATCTCGCTGTACCGAACCACCACCACGTTGCCTACTAAGGTGTGTCCATGCGCTTTTTAATCGGGGAAGATTGTATTCGAGGCGAGCAAGCTCCACCTGTAAAACTGCTTCTTTTGTTTGAGCGCGAGTACCAAAAATATCGAGTATGACTTCTTGCCGATCAATTACTAATATTTTTTCCTCGGCTGCTTGCTCCCAATTTCGCTGCTGGGCAGGAGTAAGTTCATTATCAAAAATAATAACATCACAATCGTGCAGACGTGCCTCTTCGATCAAATCGTTCGCTTTTCCAGAGCCAACTAGATATTTTGCCTGTGGTTTACGAATAGCTAACATTTTCTCATGGCAAATTCCTATTCCAAGTGTTGTTACTAATTCGCGCAGTTCGTCTAATAGACTCCGCGTAGTAGACTCTACTTGGCCGGGTAGTGTAATGCCTATAAGCATGGCCCGCTCGACCATTTTAGGCTTCTCTTTAACGTCATGCACGGTGTTCTTTCATATAACAGTTGTAAATGTAATGACTAAATTAGGAAAAAATTCGATTCTCAATTCATGTATTTTGAGGTTCACCCAGCTATAAATTTACTATTCACTGTTCATATGGAAGCTTCTGAACTTTTTGATTTACCAGATTCTCTACCTTTTGAAGTGGCCTTTTCAGGCAGTGCTTCCCCCTGGCAGTGGATAGCATCTATTTCAGTGGCATTAGAAGATCTATCTGGCAACAAAGATGATTTAAAATGTCCCATTGGATTAGAGATGGAAGGGCCTGTTTTTATTCACCCTTCTGTTAAGCTTCCAGCATATGGCAGTATTAAGGGACCTGTATATATTGCCGAGGATTGTGAGTTGCGCCCTGGGGTATTTATTCGTGGTAATGTAATCGCAGCAACTGGTTCAGTGCTGGGTAATTCGTGTGAGTTTAAAAACTGCTTATTATTGGAGAATGCAAAGGTCCCACACTTTAGCTATGTAGGAGACAGCATTCTTGGGAATAACACGCACCTGGGTGCAGGTGTTGTCTGCTCTAATCTTCGCCTCGATCAAGCTGAGGTAAAAATTAAGGACTTTTCAGGAAAGGTTCACGATACTGGTCTGCGAAAGTTAGGTGCTTTTTTAGGAGATTTCTCAGAAGTAGGGTGCAATGCTGTTCTTAATCCTGGCACAGTTCTTGGTCGAAGATCAATCGTATTGCCTACGGTGTCAAATGGTGGAACTGTAGCTCATGGGCAGGTAGCTAAGCAGTAGTTAGTATTTTCGGTGCATCAAAATTTGGTATGTCCTTCATTAATTGCCTGAAGATATTGATTCAAAAATAGTCGCTAATTGTTCAAGTGAATGGTGTGCTGTGATCGCTCCTGCGCAAAGCAGTTCATCTATGCTGTGTGCGCCTGTGGATACGCAGTGACATAGAATTCCGGCTAGTCTTGCTGTCTCAATATCAGTAGGCGAGTCACCAATTATTATGACTGCATCTGTTGTACATTTTAATTGTTGTAGCACATAGTGCGTAAGTTCTGGTTGAGGTTTACTCCAAGCTGTATCGTCATTGCCTATACATAGGGAGATATTTTTTGAAAATCCTAGGTGAGCATTTAATTTACGTGCAGTCTCTCCATGTTTATTAGTCAGTATCGCTTGAGGAATGTCGTGTTTTGCAAACCATTTTATTAAGCTCTCTGCACCGGGCAGAACGATTAGATCATTTAGCATCATTTCTGGAAAGCGCTTACGAAAAATCTTACAACTATGTTCTAATTGATCTGCTTCTACAAAAAGCTTCATAGTAGAGAGCATCGGCCCTCCGAGGCTGCGACGAATTTGATTTGGATCCGGGCGAGTATACCCGAGACTACATATCACCTCAGTGTAGCAATCAATGATGCTTGTTGTTTGATCAATGAGCGTACCATCTAAGTCCCATAGCACCGCTCTAGGTAGAACTAATTCATTCATAATGAAACTAATTTGATCGTGTTAGGTCTGGTAACTGTAAGTTGAAGCAGTGATTTCCTAATTCATATAAGTCTTTGTGATATCCAGATGCACGGGGTTCTAACTTTAGTTGTTTTGCCGTATGGCTCCCAGTAGTGACCATATGACAAGGTATAGACAAGGCATTAGCGCTAGCATAATCAAACGGAGAGTCACCAATGAATAAGCTATCTTGAGGGGAAGCTTTGATTGTAGATAATAAATGTTCCGTAAACTTAGGGTGCGGCTTACGGTAGGGTGTATCACCGGTACCAAAATTAGCAGTGATGTACTTTGATAGCTCGAGATGGTCTAGTATTGCCCGAGAATGAGGACCATACTTATTTGTTAATACCGCAATTTTTTTTCCGCTAGCATAAAGATTTTCTAAGAGCCAATTAGCTCCAGGTAATGCAAACAATCCTTTTAAAAGGTTTTTTTCAATGTGTTCTTTAAATAGGGGCAAAGCTACAGTAACTCGCTTCTTTCCTATAAGGCGCTCCAATGTGAGCTCTATTCCTCCACCTACTGCAGTTATGACTTCATTCTTTGTGGAGATCGGAAGAGTTAGAATATTTTGTACATGATGTATGCTTTGCGTAATTGCTACAAAATGATCTACAAGTGTACCATCTAGGTCAAAAATGATGCATTTTTTATCATTTGATTCATAGCTAGGACTTTTAATCATCTACTTAATTATCTAAAATATTCGCTATTACAGCAAGTTCAAAGCTAGTCTATGTAAGAATGTATATCTGCAAAAAAAGTATATAATTCGTACAAAGCGTTGTTGACATGACGATCCTTCGAAAAATTATAAGCGGCTCGTAGGATCCGATCTAGTGGGTTTTACTTTATGGTGGTAGTAGCTCAGTTGGTTAGAGCACCGGATTGTGATTCCGGGGGTCGGGGGTTCAAGTCCCCTCTATCACCCCATTATTATTGTACTATTTTTTGCGTAACGGTATATTTAATAAAATGATATTCTTACCCCCTAAATTCTATGCTGTAGCAGCAGTATTCTTATTTATTTGCTCTCACACTACTTGTAATTTAGGAGCACGTACCCCAAACGTAGTAATTATTTTTGCAGACGATATGGGCTATGGCGATATGAGTAGTAATGGTCATCCCACCATTCGCACGCCACATTTAGATCGCATTGCATATGAGGGGCAAAAGTGGTCTAATTTTTATTCAGCTGCTTCTGTGTGTACTCCCAGTCGTGCTGGTTTATTAACCGGACGATATCCGATTCGTAACGGTATGTGTTCCGCAGTTCATCAAGTACTTTTTCCTGAGTCGACAGGAGGATTACCTAATAGTGAAATTACAATTGCAGATTTACTAAGCTCGGCGGGCTACAGCACAGCTATGGTGGGTAAGTGGCATTTAGGTCATCTACCAGAGTTTCTTCCAACAAAACATGGCTTTGATGAGTGGTTTGGAATCCCTTACAGTAATGACATGGATTTAGATCGCCCTACCGTAACTACACTCAATGGCGGTAAGCTTGGCCTTTGGCATACAGGTAAACATTGGGATGAGCCAATGAGTGAGTACTGGAGAGTGCCTTTAATGCAGGGAGATCAAATTATTAAGCGTAGCCCCGATCAAAGTTTACTGACCAAAATGTATACCAAGCGATCCGTAGATTTTATTACAAATAATGCGGATAAGCCATTTTTCCTCTATTTAGCTCACAGTATGCCGCATGTACCATTATTTAGATCTGAAAACTTTGTAGGTACTAGTACAGCTGGAATTTATGGCGATGTTATTGAAGAAATCGACTGGTCCGTGGGTCAGATTATCCAGACCCTCGAATCGTTAGAAATTTCAGAACATACGCTTGTTGTATTTACGTCGGACAATGGGCCATGGTTACAGTTTCGTACGCAAGGAGGTAGCGCGGGTCTTTTACGTGGAGGCAAAGGCACTACTTGGGAGGGTGGAATGCGTGAGCCTGCCATCTTTTGGTGGCCCCAAAGTATTGAACCTAAGATCGTCCATGGCATTGGTTCTACTTTAGATTTGATGGCTACAATTTGCTCTTTGGCCAATATCGATTTGCCTGCAAAAATTGAGGATAGTGTGGATCTATCGAATACTTTGCTTCTTGGTCAAGACAGTCCGCGTAACGAAATGATTTATTATCGCCACCAAACCATCGAAGCGATTCGCTTAGGAGCATATAAGGGGCATTTTGATCGGGAAGCTTCCGACAGGGGTGAAATTAAGCTGAAAGCTATTTATAATATAGATATGGATCCAGCAGAGGCATTTAATTTGTGGGAACGCTATCCAGATATAGCCGTAGCGCTTCGTAGTAGATATCTAGAACATAGAAGATCTATTATACCAGTGGTTGATCAGTTAGCACGTAGAAAGTAATCCTTAAAAAATTTCGATAGTTAACGTATATTTGTTACATTCTCTATAAATATTATATAGAGAGATTCATTTTTACCTATATAATTAGTTTTATTACTTTGCTATAAATGCCATTTGATTCCTTAAGTATGCGTCTTATTTTATTTTTATGAGTTTTTCCAAATCGTTTCACGCGCATCATTCACCGATGGGCGCTCACGCATCCTTTACCGTTGGAATGTTTGGAGCAGAGGGTGGCCTTGCTCTAGAGAAGGGTAGTCCGGCACAAAGTGCTGTATTTATTGGCTATCGTAATGCCTCTGGTAAAATGCATACCTTGCCCTTCTATAAGGGTCTTTCAAATGATGCAGAGCGCTACAGCCAATCTGGTGAAGATGAATCTAGTTCGGCTGTGATATTTGGTGAATCTGAAATAGAACGTCAGTATGGTTGGGCGAATGATTGCTTTTCTGCTCCTGGAATTTCACTAAAGATAGCAACGCCATTTGATACTATTCCAGATCCTACTAGTGCGGATGCGGCCGCTTTAAAGTTTGCTTCTACGCCGGCAAGTTTTCTCGAGTTAACGATTACTAATCACAGTAATGAGCTATGGGAGGGCTTTTTTGCTCATGAGAGCACGACCCCATGGACTCCGCTATCTTCTAAAAGTACGTTCAAGGGAGCGGTCACTCGTGAGCGCATGGGATTTGGATGTGATGGAGATGATGTTGAAGAGTTTGTTGAATTTGGCGTAGAACAAGCCTTAGAGCGCAGTAAAAGAACGCCGACTTTTTCATTAGGACCAGTTGCGGGAATTTCGTTTCAAGTGCAACCTGGACAGAGTCGCACGATACGAATTGTGCTGGCTTATTATATCGCAGGACAAGCAAGTTTTAATTTAGAGGCAAGTTACTGGTATACAAAGTATTTTAAAGATATTTTTGAGGTTTTTAGTTACGCTTTAGCGCAGCAAGATGCATACATTGCAGTTGCTGATAAGCGTGATGCTGAGCTAGTAAATAGTGGCTTAAGTAAGGACCAACAATTCCTAATAGCGCACGCAACCCGCAGTTACTATGGGTCTACTGAATGGCTAGTTGATCAAAAGGGTGAACCATTATGGCTGGTCAATGAAGGAGAGTATTTGATGATAAATACTTTGGATTTAACGGTAGATATGATTTTTTTCGAGTTAAAGTACAATCCATGGACAGTTCGTAACGTATTGGAACAATTTGTGAATCGTTATGCCTATGAAGATAAAGTCTTTGCTCCCGGTAAGCCGGATCAATTATTTGATGGAGGTATTTCTTTTAGTCATGATATGGGCGTAGCGAATCATTTTAGCCCTCCAGGCTATTCATGCTATGAGTGCGTAGGGATCGATCGTAAGTGCTTTTCTTATATGACCTGTGAGCAACTCACTAATTGGGTTTTATGTGCGGGCCTTTATTACACGTATACTTCTGACAGTGATTTCTTAGTCACCCACCAGGATCTTCTGGAGCGTTGCCTGCAAAGTTTGCTCAATCGCGACCATCCTAATGAAAGTCTACGAGATGGTCTTATGGGCTTTGATAGTTCTCGAACCCAAGGCGGCGGAGAAATAACGACCTACGACTCTTTGGATCATTCACTTGGACAAGCACGTAGAAATGTCTATCTAGCTGGAAAATGTTGGGCTTCCTATCTTGCCTTAGAGAAAATGCTTACCGATCTAGAAAAGTCTCATTTGGCCTCTGATGCACATTTTGCTGCAGTCAGGTGCGCAAAGACTTTGGAGAATTCCTTTGATGCAGAACTAGGCTTTCTACCTGCAGTGTTGGAGGATGGTAATACTAGTGCTATTATTCCAGCAGCAGAAGCACTTATTTACCCATGGAAGATGGGGCTGGAATCTTGCGTAAGTGAGTCCGGCGAATTTGGTGGATATATAAAAATGCTTAAAAAGCACATGAATCACGTACTGCAATCCGGAGTTTGTTTATATGCAGATGGGGGATGGAAGTTGTCCAGTAGCGCGGATAATTCATGGATGAGCAAGATCTGCTTAAACCAATACATTGTTCGCGATATATTAGGCATTCATTATGGTGGCGAGTCCGCTGCCGATGCAGCCCATGTACAGTGGGAAGTAGAGGGCTCCAAATTTCAGGCATGCTCCGATCAATTTGCCTCAGGAAAACCGATTGGTAGTCTCTACTATCCTCGAATTGTTACGAATCTGCTGTGGATGCAAGAGTCTAGTATATAGTTATTTTTGCATCCACTTACGACCATTTAAACTGTGAACCTCGTAAAGATGAATCACCCAACCATTAGTATTACATGTTACCCCCACTAAAAAAGACGGCTATCTTAAACTACAGTATTGGAGATTTTGGTATCAATCTAAACTTCCAATTAATAGGATTTTTTCTCGCATATTTTTATACGGATGTTTTTGGAATTTCTCCAGGTCACGTGGCCGGTCTTCTCTTAGCAGCTCGAGCATGGGATGCATTTAATGATCCTGTGATGGGCTTCATAGCCGATAAGACTCGAACAAAATGGGGTCGCTTTCGTCCCTATGTCATATTTGGTGCTATTCCTCTTAATTTAATGTTAGTAGCCTGTTTTTATGTGCCAGATATTTCTATAGAATTGAAGGTAGTCTACGCATACGTAACGTACATTTTGCATGGAATGGTATTTACTGCAGTTGGGCTACCTTATTCTTCGATTAGTGCAGTCATGACGCAGGACCAGCAGGAGCGTGCGCTAATATCAACACTTCGAATGTTTTTTGCGGTCATTATTGCGATGAGTATCGTGAATATTGGCACTCGGCCTTTCCTTGATCGTTTTTATCCAGAAAGTGAAGCGAATGGATTTTTTGCATTAGCACTGCTCTATGCAATTATTTCCAGCGTAGTACTTATTTATGTAGGTATAAAATCCAAGGAGCGCTTGGATTTTACGCCAGAAAAATATAAGTTAATGGATATATTTAGAATTATTTTTTCAAATAAAATGCTTCTTATTTTAGGTTCTGCGATGTTTTTTAATACGTGTATCTGGGTGATCGCTAACTCTGTCGCACTTTATTACTTTAAATATATTTTAGGTAACACAAATTTGTATTCCCTTTTCTTTGGTTATATGCTCCCAGCAAATGTAGTTGGTGTTGCCCTAACCCCGATGCTTACTAAAATGTATGGTAAGCGTAATGTCTTTATTTTAGGAAGTGCGATTGTAGTCGTTGCGAATTTAGTCCGCCATTTTCTTCCTGGAGATGCTTTCCAGACGTTTACTGCAGTTTCGATGTTGGCTTCTACGGCGATGATGTTTTGTTCCTGTTGTCAATGGGGAATGGTTCCAGACACTGTTGAGTATGGTCATTGGAAGACTGGCATACGCTCTGAAGGTATTCCTTTCGCATTTTTCTCCTTTGCTTTCAAAGCTGGCATGGCTCTGGGTGGCGCATTTTCAATGTTAGTATTACAGAAGTCAGGCTATGTCGCAAATACTGAGTTAAATGACGCATCTCGAACTGCTGTTATTTGGTTGTACAATATAGTACCTGCAGGCTGCTCCGTTGCATGTATTGTAGCATTAATTTTCTACAAATTAGATGGGGAGCGCTTCAGTCAAATTTTGGCTGATTTAGAGACACGCAAAAAGTAGAAACCTTTTTGAGCAGCATTTATTTTATCTAAATCAACTCACGCTTATAAGTTAAGGCAACACCAAGCACATTAACTTAGTTCGTTACGTTCTAATTTTTTACTTTGCCGATACTTTCCTGGAGTCGTTCCATATCTTTTCCGGAAGCTATTTATTAAGGAATTTACTGAGTAGTATCCGCAATTTTTAGCTATATTATCCAACTTTGCATTTGTTGTACTAAGTAAGTGTGCAACAGCTTGAACACGCTGATAGCGTATTTCTTGTCCAGGTGAGCGTGAGTAAGCAGCGGCAAAAGCTTTTTGTAGCCCCTGTTGTGTAATTCCCATGGCATCGGCAACATCAGTAGCTTGTATACCGTTATAAAAATTTTTATGGATCCAGTGTAGCGCATTAGCTACTAGGGGATTATGTACAGCGTAACAATCAGTACTGCGCCGAGCGACTACTCCCTTAGGGCTGTGGCGATAAATTTTGTTTTTAGGCGACTTTTTTGTGTTGTCTAGAAGGGCGCTGAGTAACCTTGCGGCATCTGTGCCAAGGCCTTCCTGATCACTATCTACACTACTAAGCTCTACAGAAAGTCCGCCATTAATTAAATCATCATTATCAACACCTAAAATGGCTATGTTCTCTGGAATCCTTAATTTATGTCGTAAACATAGTGAAATCATTTCTGCTGCCATCGTATCATGATAGGCAAAAAATCCAATGGATTGTTCTTCTAGTTTTATGCCACGATTAGCAGAAATTTGTCTCAACTCATCAATAAGCTCATTTTGGATATTGCTCGCACGCTTAAGTAGAGTAATTTTACCACCCCCTGACTCTACGGAGTTTTTAAGTCCATCATATCGTTCGCGGTACATAGCATTGTTGCCGTGATCGATGACAAATACTTCGCGGTATCCGTAATCGCGAAAATGTTCTGCGGCAAGTTTTCCTATTTTGTAATTATCGGTTATGATACGTGGTATTTCTAAAAGATGATTTCTTAACCCAAGATCAATTAATGGTATTTTTAATTTACTGAAATGTTCCAAGGTCTGGTCATTGTCGAGCAGCGCAATGCAACCGTCACCTTGCCATCCTTTAAGTATGCCTTCGTGTGCAGCTAAATTCTTAGGGCAGTTGAGTTGCCAACCGAATTTTTTTGCTACTTTGGACACACCGCGGTGAATACGATAGTCGTACCAATCGAGAAGTAGCATTATGTGTTTATGCGGAAGCATATGGTGGGGTAAGTTTCTTAATATTGTATTTTATCTTTATAAATACAAATCTTGCAAGTGCTTTCATATGCATTGATATTATTTATCATTAACAGCAGTTGTCGAAATATACATTCTGCTATACTATAATAATTTAACTCTTTACCCGATAATTAATCCCATGCGCTATTTACTCTATTTCCTTCCTTTCTTTATTGCTCATTTAAGCTTTTCGGAGACTCGATTAGAGTATTGGGATTTTAACACAGATCTTAGTGGTGCCTCTTTTGATAATGGCACAGGTGGTATTAAAAACAGTGGTACTCATGCTAGCTTGTGGAATCATGGAAAAGTTCCAGGTATGGTTGCTAACGGTACGGGTCAGTTTGTTATTAATGGTGCTGGTTCTGCTTATCGAAAAGTTGCAGCAAGTGGATTTGCTACCGGAGTGAAGACTACGGGTCATTATCAACTCATCATAGAATTTTCTGCATGGAATTTAGATTCAACTAGCAAGGGGGCCCTTGGCTTTGAAGTAGTTGATACAAGTGGGAAGCGCGTCGTTGCTTTACACTTGTATCCAGAAAGCGCAATGGAATCAAAAATACGTTTATCTGCAGTTTCTGCTACAGGTTATGAGGGAAGAGGTTATGATTATGCAGGACATGTAAGTTCGCTTGTTACTAATGCACCAACTCGCGTAATTATCGACTTTAACCTAGATACAGATACTGTTAGTTATCGGGTAAATGGTTCACAGTTAAAAGTTATCACTGACTTTAGTGCAACCTCGCTAAGTCACCTTAAATTATTCACAGATGCAAAATGGTCGAAGCAAAATAGTGTGAGCATTGATTCCATGGGATTAGTTAAGTTGCCATAGTTTGTAGCTTTTTAGCTAGTATGTATATGAGTGCAACTGGTCAAGTAGTCGATCAACTCGTTGGCAATAGGCAGGTACACCTAGACTTTCATACTTCAGAACACCTTTTTGATATAGGAAATAAATTCTCAAAGGAGCAGTTTCAGTCCACGCTAAAATTAGCCCACGTCGATGCGGTTAATTTATTCGCTAAATGTCATCATAGTTGGAGTTATTATCCAACTGTAGTGGGGCGCATGCACCCAAATTTGAGCTTCGATTTGCTTGGGGCGCAAATAGAAGCCTGTCGTGAGATCGGTATTAAGGTGCAGATTTATTATACTTTTGGTTGGTCCGCAAATGATGCTGACGCACATCCTGATTGGTGCGCGCGCGCTAGAGATGGCAGTTTTTTGATCAATGGATCTCGCGAAGCTGAATCGAATGGCACTGACCCACTACCAAACTTTTATTGGAAATTTCTTTGTCCAAACACAGGCTATCACGAACATATTTTAGAGCAACTCGAGGAGATATGTCTTCGCTATAGTCCAGATGGTTTCTGGTTTGATATCTATCAGGCGCAGCGGCATTGCTTCTGTGAGGCGTGTCAATTAGCTATGCGCGAACAGAGAGTAAATAGTGATGACCACTTAGCAGTTGAGGTTTTTAATGCGAATAACATGAAACGGCACTGCGTCGCTATTCGTGAATTATTACGCAAGCATCACCCTACAGCACAGGTCTTTTTTAACGGAACCACATCTATTGAAACGGGGGTAAATTTTCGGCAGCGTATGTATGAAAATAACACCGTACAAGACCTCGAGGATTTACCAACGGTTTGGGGCGGTTACGATAAGCTTCCCTTACAGTCTAAGTATTTTCTTCAGTCTGGATACAAGATCTCTGCGATGAGTGGAAAGTTCCATACGGCATGGGGCGAGTTTGGCGGTTTTAAACATCCAGAAGCGCTGCGCTATGAGGCAGCTTCGATGGTGGCATGGGGCGCGGCTTGTAATTTTGGTGATCAATTACACCCCAGCGGAATAATGGACCAGGCGACCTATGAGAATATTGGCGTCGCTTATTCTTATGTTGAAAAGATTGAAGAATATGGAATTGGCGGAGTACCAGTATCTCGTCTTGGGTTGTGGCGTAGCTTTAGTGAGGCTCATGATGAAGGATTAGCAAAAATACTTCTTGAGGCTCAGATGAATTTCGAGGTCGCGAATCTGACTGAGGACCTAAATAATTATTGTGTAATCATAGTCCCTGGCGCCGCTTGTTTACTCGATGAAGATGCAGATCGACTGAATGCCTATGCCCGGAATGGTGGTTATCTGGTTGTTTTGGGGGCAGGTGTATTTGCTCCAGACCAAAAGACCGTACTAATAGATATTGGTGCTGACTATTTAGGAGATGCTAAATTTGACTGCGATTATTTAGTAGTGAGAGAGCCTTATAACTCAGGAATAGCTGCGAGTCCTTTTCTAAACTACAAAGCGTCACGTAGATTCTTAGCTCATCCTCAAACAGCAGTGCTGTCGACACTTCGCGAACCCTATTTTAGTCGGACGCACGAGCAATACTGTTCTCATCAAAATACTCCTTATTCTACCGAAGAAGCCGAACATTCTGGAATCATTCGCAAAGGTAACGTTATTTATATCGCGCCGGAGTTAGATTGGATGTACCTAAAACACGGCTCTCGACTGCATCGTGATCTTTTAGTCAATATATTGCTAGAGTTACCCATAAATACTATGGTAACTACTGCAATGCCTAGCGCGGGACGAATGGCCTTCTTGCACCAAGAGCAGAAGCATCGTTACATTGCACACTTTCTGTACGCCCCACCGATGCAGCGCGGTGAATGTGAGATTATAGAGGATATGCCACCACTCTATGACGTGCCACTACGATTTGAACTACCTCAATCGGTTACTTCTGCGAAACTAGTGCCAGGCGGCGCTTCACTACCGATTAGCTGGGAAGGAAGTCTAGGGTCCGTCACCATCCCAAAGTTCTCTTGTCACTGTGCGGTTGTTCTTCAGTATGTATGAAGTATTTTAGTAGATTAACTGCACTATTAAGTAGTGCTCTTTGCCTTCAAGCAGAAGTGCATGTTCCATGGGAATTAGAAGGTGCTAGCGAACGCATCGCAGCGCATCGTATGGGAGATATAGAGCTAAGAGTGCGCTTGCCTGAGGGTATCTTTGTTCCGGTAGGCACTGATTTTAAACTGGTACAAACCGAGCACGACTTTCAATTCGGAGGCTCTCTAGCGGCTGACTGGGAGGTGCCAAAAAAGGAGTGGTATCCAAAATTTAAACAGCAATTTGCCAATCTCTTTAATTACGCGACAATAGATTTTTACTGGTCAGTACATGAGAAAAAGCGACGGCAGTGGCAGTACAATAGTGAATCTCGCGAAAAATTAGACTGGGCTCTCGGCCAGGGCATGCGACTGCGCGGACACCCGCTCATGTGGCATGAAGTATTACCAGATTTTTTAACAGATAGTGAGCGTGCTATTAAAGCAATAGAAAGCGATGTAATGCATCATGTGCGCCGCTTATTGGAGGGCTATCCAGAGATTGATGAATGGGATGTGTATAATGAAGCGATCGGTATAAAGTGGCGCGACAAGCAAGAGGGAATACGCCGTTGGTTTGAATCTGTGGGTGGCGTAAACGCAGTTAGTGAAAAAATGCTACAAGCGGCTCGCTTGATCCGCCCGGACGCACGTTATATTTTAAATCATTACACCGATCTAGACAAAGAGTATGAGGAGCAAATTGAGCACTGCTTGAAGGTCGGAGCTGACTTTGAAGTGGTCGGCATCCAAACGCACATGCTCACAGAAATGGATTCAATGGATGAATCTCGTCTATGGAGAGCATTAGAGAAATACGCGCGCTTTGGAAAACCACTACACTTATCAGAAATTAGTATTGTAAGCTGTGAGCGCTTTAAAGATTGGGATTCCTACAATGCATGGAAGGATAAAGTAAATGCAAGCGATGCTAGAGGAGATCCACGGCCGACACTTGATAGCACACCAGAATTGGAGCTCTATCAGGCGGATCTGACTCGGGACTTCTACACTTTAGCCTTTAGCCATCCTGCAGTGGAGGCAATAATTTGGTGGACGATTACTGATTTAAAGCCTTGGCGCGGCATGCCAGCTGGATTACTCGATGCTCAAGGTGTACCAAAACCAGTCTATAAAGCACTCGACCAACTTATTAATGATCAATGGCGAACACGCTTGCGTGGAAAAATAACAGATGATGGTAGTATTCAAGCACGAGGGTTTTACGGTTCTTACTCATTAAGTATTACGCGCGCAGACAAAGAGTATATGGCCGATTTTCGGCTATCGCGCAGTAATACCGATCCAGTTGAAATTACACTTAAGTTAAAATGACACATCTTAGAGCTATGCTACTTTTTGTCGGCTATTTGCTTACTGGCACTTGCCTGCTTGTTGGTGGTGCGACTGCTTCGCCTAACATTATTGTAATTATGGCAGATGATATGGGCTATGAGTGTATTGGCGCCAATGGCGGCACTACATACGCGACCCCAAATATTGATCAAATGGCAACTAAAGGTATGCGCTTTGAGCACTGCTATTCGAATCCAGCTTGCACGCCCTCACGGGTTCAAATCATGACTGGATTATACAATGTGTATAATTACACACGTTTCGCTCAATTAAAACGTGGTGAGACGACATTCGCGCATCTATTAAAAGATGCAGGTTATGCTACTTGTATCGCAGGTAAGTGGCAATTGGGTCAGGTTGCTAATGCACCTCAACACTTCGGATTCGACCAGTCTTTGTTATGGCAGCACACAAGGGGAAACTATACGAATCCTACACGGACTGACACGCGTTATGAGAATCCTCAGCTTGAACGCAATGGAGTTAAGGAAGAATATAATAACGGCGAGTTCGGTCCCGACGTCATTGTTGATTTTATAGGGGCTTTCATTGAGGCTAACAAAGAGGGACCATTTCTAGTTTATTATCCGATGCTACTACCGCATTCTCCCTTCGTACCGAACCCCGAATCAGCCGATTGGAACCCAAAAAGTAAAGGTGCAAAGCGTGGCAGTATGAATCCCGATTATTTTCACGGTATGGTGCGATATACCGACAAGATGGTAGGGCGTATAATAAAGCAGATTGAGGACGCTGGCCTTGCAGATAATACCTATATATTCTTTACCACTGATAATGGCAGCTTGGGCAATACTGTTTCCCAGATAAATGGTCAGCAGATACGAGGTGGGAAGGGTAAAATGACTAATGCTGGTACGCATGTACCATTGATTGTTGTAGGTCCTGGGATTTCTTCCGGGCAAGTCAATGACGACTTGGTAGATTTTACGGATTTTCTCCCAACATTTTGTGAGATTTCAGGTTTTACAATTAACGAGGAGTCAACTTTCAATGGCCATAGCTTATTGGCTCAACTTCACGGCGATGATAATCATCGCCGTGAATTTATTTATTGCTGGTACCAGATACCAAGTTTCATGAAAAAGAACTTTCCGGGGATTGTGGATATGTCCTTTGTCCGTAATCAACGCTATAAGTTATATCGTGATGGGAGTTTTTATGATGTTGATAATGATCAAATGGAAACACATTCACTTAGACCGAATGAGTGCGATCAGGAACTTATCCGAATGCGTGATCGGATGGTTGCATTAATTAAAAAACACGATGGATTCAGAGCAGAATAAATCTACTTGAGTGATTATCCCAAACTGAAATTTTATGGTATTTAATGCTACAGGTGCTTTACCTAAAGGAGCGAATTTAGATCGTTACAGATTGGGGATCGTTAATGATCGCCACGTACTTATCGACCCAAAGGGAAAGCCTTTCTACTCACTTGGCATCAATCACATCAATGCTGTCGAAGAAAAGGCTTCGCCTAATATTTTTGATGATCAGTTTCAGCAGGACTGGAAAGCATATTCACTTTCTGCAGTTAGTGATCTAGAACGCTGGAACTATAATACTGCAGGCTATGGTTCTCCAGAAGCAATTTACCCACTCATGCCATACATGGAGGATTCATTTTTAGAGAGAAACTCGAATTTTTTGCCGAATGATGAATTCTATTATCCCGATGTATTTGCTCCAGAAGTACAGGCAGAAAAATTAAGAAAAATTCGTACGATGTGTCGGCATGCTGACAATCCTAATTTAATCGGTTATTATTGGACGGATACCCCACAGTGGGATTTGCAGCGTTCTTTGAGTACCCGTGGCACGAATTGGGTGATTGAAATTCGTAAGCTTCCCGAAGACTCGCCTGGTCGTCAGCGTTATGAAGACTATCGAAGTGATTGTCAGCGTTCTAACACCCCAGCAACAGATGAAGGCTTTCTTAGCATAATCGCGCAAGAGCATTACAAACTCATCGGTGAAGCAACTCGTCAATTGCATCCCGGGGCACTAATTTTCGGAGAGCGCTACTTGTTGGAAGACCATCCGAAAGTAGTACTGGATGCAGCCATGCCGTACATCGATGTAATTTCTATTCAGCCAGGAAGTGACTGCTTCGAGTCAGAGTACTTTGATGATTTGTACGCTCGCTATAAAAAACCAATTATTATTTGTGACCACCAGTGTAGCTTCGCTACTTCAGAATATGCGAACACAATGTGGAAACAGTTAGATAGTGAGCAGGCTGTCGCAAATATGTATAAGAATTATTTGTCTGAAGCTGTTGCAAAGCCCTATATAATCGGATACCACCGCTGCCAATATATCGATCGCTTTAACCCGCACCCAGGCGTATTGAAGCAAGGGCTTTTGCGTGAAGACGGTTCGGCATATGAAGTACTGCAAAAAGCTGTCATAGCGGCTAACCTACAGGCTCAAGAAAACTTCTCTCGGTACACTAACTGTGCTAGATAATTATGTTAAAACTATTATGAAACAGCTCTGCATAAAAATCACCGTTCTATTATTATTTTACTGCACTTGCTTTGCTGCAATACAGCGACCGAATTTTATTATTATCGTGGTAGATGATCTGAGCCCAGAACATTTCAGTTGCTATGATAGCAGTGCGGCGCAGAGCCCAAATATCGATCAATTGGCAAGCTCTGGAGTACAATTTCAAACCGCTTGGGCGACACCTATGTGTTCTTCTTCTCGTGCTTTATTGACTACTGGTCGATATGCGCATCGCACTGGAATATGGCATAATGATCTTCGTATTAATGAAAATCGACGAGATCGCTACAATTGGACAACACGCCATCTTACTTTTGCGCAAGCCCTGCGCAATAATGGCTACCGCACTGTACTAGTCGGCAATAATATGGCTTTAGGTGGACGCGTCGAACAATCTGTCGGATTTGATGAATACTGTCACCGTGCCGATCAACCCAGTGCCATACCAGCAGGTGCTGAATTTAAGGGTCTTTATGAAGGCAAGTATAATTTTCCTGGCGCAGAGCGTATTCCTTCTAGGTATTGGCATCCCTGCGTCATCCAAAATGGAGCTTTGCTTGAGACGGGGCCTGCAGATTTTGGACCCGATATATTTACAGATTATCTAATTGATTTTATCCAGAAAAATCAGGAACAGCCCTTTTTGGCATATTACCCCTTAAACTTAGTTCATGATATCGCGGGCGGGGGATTGCCGACTATGCCATTTAAGGGGCGCCCAGGAACTAACAAAGGTGGATCAGTTGCTGATATGTTAGTTTATATTGATGCTACGATTGGCGAAATTGTACAGGCACTTAAGGACTGCAGCTTGCGTGAAAATACTTTGGTTATTTTCACCTCCGATAATGGCTCTTCGCATGGCATGAAGATGCATGCAAATGAGAACGGTCCTCGGGTACCTTTATTGATTAGCGCTCCTGGCATCGTTAAAGAGCGCGGGGTGACCTCTGAGATGGCTGAATATTCAGATATCTTTCCAACATTAATGGATTTCTCCAAATGTGAGCTCCCCGAGGGCTATGCCTTAGACGGTAAAAGCCTTAAGCCTTTCCTTACAGGAAAGACGGACCAACACCGCGAATGGATACAAAGTTATATCGCGACAGCTCGCATGGCTCGAACGCGCGACTGGATACTTGAAGCAGTTGACCCAGTGTACGGTGATGCGCGTGGTCGTTTGTATGAAACCCATGGAGGGCACCAGCGCACTGAATACACCTTAGTTGACAGCTTGAGCACAGCCGAAGCTCGTGCGGCGCATAAGTCTCTCATGGCGGTACTGGACCACAATCCATGGCCTGAGCGCAATGAGCCAAAGGTGGAAGCTGAGATTCGCAGCTATGATCGCATGCCTTACAAGCATTTTCTAGACACTGGTGTACTAGTCGAGCACATCTACTAAGCTACTTTCTGCGCTACATCTTTTTAAATCAAGCGTTCGGTAATGAGCGCACCCTTACTACTATGAAACAACTCCCTAATATAAACCATATTATTCTCCTTACGGCATGGACGATCACCAGTGTCTTATTAAATGCAGCCGATAAACCTCATGTTCTATTTATTGCTGTAGATGACTTGCGCCCTGAACTAGGCTGCTATGGTAAGGCTGCAATACAATCGCCCAATATTGATAGGCTTGCGACTACAGGTACTCTATTCGAGCGCGCTTATTGCCAAGTGCCTGTCTGTGGTGCATCGCGAGCTAGTTTGATGACCGGACTCTATCCTACAAATCAACGCTTCTTAACCTATCACACGAAGGCAGATGAAGAAGTAAAAGCTATCTATGACTTACCTGGCTGGTTCAAAAAAAACGGATATAAAACTATATCTAATGGTAAAATTTACCACCAACGAGATGATTTTGCACGCTCCTGGGATATCCTCAATCACCCAGGTGGTTTTCGCCGCTATGTTCTCCCAGAAAATATCAAGTTACCGAATAATCAGCAGCCACCATTTGAAAAGGCAGACGTACCAGACAGCGCTTATCCAGATGGTGAAATAGCTGCAGCAGTCATTCGAAATTTGCAAGAAGCTAAGCAATCAAACCGTCCACATTTTATTGCCGCTGGTTTTAGCAAGCCACACTTGCCCTTCAATGCCCCTAGCAAGTACTGGGACCTTTACCAGCGTGAAGAGTTAAGCCTGCCGGATAACTACCGCCTGAAACCAGATGCACCGCGTGAAGCCATCCATAAATGGAATGAATTGCGTGGTCAGTATGGCACTGTGCCGCAAGAGGGACCTGTCTCTGATGCTATGGCATTAAACTTAATACACGGGTACTACGCCTCAGTTTCTTATGTCGATGCGATGATTGGACAGGTTTTAGATGCATTAGATTCACTCGAAATGCGTGATAATACGATTGTTATACTTTGGGGAGATCATGGATGGCAATTAGGCGAACATACGCTTTGGTGTAAGCATGCTTTATTTCAGACATCATTGAATGCTCCATTGATTATAAGTGCTCCTGGATATAACGGAGACCAACGCAGTCGCTCCATAGTTGAATTTGTAGACATATACCCAACGTTATGTGAATTATCCGGAATTGACCTGCCTAGGCATTTACAAGGGCGCAGTATGCAGGGTGTTCTTGAAGATCCTAATGCTCGCTTCAAGATGGCTGCCTACAGTCAGTATGGCAGTGGCCAAACAGTTAAGACCAACAGTCTTAGCTACACAGAATGGTCTTCAGGAGCACGCATGCTTTTTGACCACACCCGAGATGTGGATGAAAATACCAATGAAATTAATAATCCTAAGTACAATATAGTAGTCAGTAAACTTTCTGGATTATTAAAGAGTCATAGGCAAAAGGTGAGTGATGCAGATCAGGCCTATTTGAGTTCTCCTTAAGCTGTAGCAATGGTATCTAGTAATTTGCCGCCTAAATGGAAAAATAGTAAATTTAACCCGAAAGTTGCGAAAGCAGGCGAAGCTTACAGCACTTACGTCAATTATAACGCTACCGACGTCGATCAAGACGGACTGAGCTATGCTAAAATCTCCGGGCCTGCTTGGTTAGAGCTTACAAATAAAACATATGGCAGATTCCAAGGTACCCCAAGCATACACGACAGTGGGCCAAATACTTTTATTATTAGCGTTTCGGACGGCATTAATGCACCTGTGAAAGCGACGATGGAAGTACTTGTTGAAGCTGCTGAAGGCGGTCCAATCATACAGGATGTACCCACACCTCATACTGCATCTTTAGCCACCACCAATTCTGCAAGCTTAGTACCAACAAATTCTCCACCTACTTGGAAAAAAGATCGGTTTAACCAGAAAAGTGCATCTGTCGGGCATGCTTATATTACTTATGTTAATTTTCGAGTCGTTGATACAGAAGATGATAATTTAACCTATGCTAAGGTATCTGGTCCACAATGGCTTACTTTAACCAAGGTTAGAAACGGCGGATTTGAAGGAATTCCACAGGCAGAGAATATCGGTAGTAATGTATTTGTAGTNAGCGTTTCCGATGGAACTAACCCCCCTGTTGAAGCGACGATGCAGATATTGGTCGAATCGAAGTAAACGTACTCTNTTNCTTTGCTGTCATCTAAACTACGTTGAATGCATTTCTTTACGTAATTCTTATTTTCTGTATAAAACCAATTATGATTACCCAACGAACTTTATTAAATCTACTGAAGTACCTGTTGTTTTCGACATTTGTTGTGTCTTTTTTATCACAAGCATATGCGGCTAAAAAACCGCATATTTTATTTATTGCTGTCGATGATTTACGACCTGAGTTAGGCTGTTATGGAAGCACTGTTGCACTATCTCCAAATATTGATCAGCTTGCTAATTCTGGAACCTTGTTTGAGCGAGCTTACTGTCAAGTNCCTGTATGTGGGGCTTCNCGAGCTAGCCTAATGACTGGCATGTATCCGACTGCTAAGCGCTTTGTTACTTATTACTCCAGAGCAGATAAAGACGCGGCTGGTACTACTGATCTACCAACATGGTTACANCAAAACGGATATACGACAATTTCTAATGGTAAGATCTACCACGAGTGGAATGANAGTAGTGATTCGTGGACAGAGTTTTACCGTCCNCCTGANTTTGGGATATATAATTTACCTGAAAATGCTTCACTTCCGAAAGGAAAGCGCCCTGCATATGAAGCAGCTGATGTAGCCGATGAAGCCTACGCAGGTGGTTTGATGACAAATAAAATCATTAAAGACTTAGAACGCGCCAAGGCCGAGGGTACACCATTTTTCATTACAGCGGGATATACAAAACCTCACTTACCGTTTAATGCGCCAAAAAAGTATTGGGACCTTTATGAATATGATTCTATCGAGCTAGTTGATAACCCATACGTTCCAGTTGGGGCACCCAAAGAAGCCATACACGGCTGGCATGAGTTACGTAACATGTACAGCAACATACCAAAGGAGGGCCCGCTATCCGATGAACTAGCGCGAACTTTGATGCATGGGTACTACGCCTGCGTTTCCTACACAGATGCTATGATTGGAAGATTACTCGATGCATTAGATCGGCTTGGNATGCGCGAAGATACTATCGTTATACTTTGGGGCGACCATGGTTGGCAGTTAGGCGAGCACTCATTNTGGTGTAAGCATTCCTTATTTGAGACATCTTTACACTCTCCTCTAATATTACGTGCGCCCGGATATGATTCTTCGCAGCGCGTGGAAGCTCTCGTTGAGTTTGTGGATATTTATCCTACCTTGTGCGATCTTGCAGGACTAAGTTTGCCCANTCACTTACAAGGACAAAGCATGAAGTCGCTAATGCTGGATCCACAGTCAGAGTTTAAGAGTTATATATTTGGTCGATATCATGGCGGAGACAGTATTCGTTCCGAACGTTTTCAATATACACTGTGGAAAAGTGGAGCTGAAATGCTCTATGATCACANTAAGGATCCAGACGAAAATATAAANATTGTAAATGATCCAGCACATCATGAAACAGTTACTGGAATGCGCAAAGTACTTAGAAAACATCTGCTAACTTTATAAATACC
This sequence comes from Coraliomargarita sp., assembly GCA_002699365.1. GTDB lineage: Bacteria > Verrucomicrobiota > Verrucomicrobiia > Opitutales > Coraliomargaritaceae. The sequence continues at coordinate 40,269 of PAAN01000014.1, forward strand.
ATGAAGCTTCAATATATTACTATAGTAAGCCTTACTTTAACTACTTTATCCGGATACTCGATGAACCNAATAAAGGCTGATTCTGCTACTTTAAAGTCTGCATATGAGGATGCTTTCTTAATTGGAAATATTATAGCTGGTGGGTTTCATGCTGAAGATCCACCGTACCGGCAGGATGATCGTGAATTAGCTATTTTAGCAAGAGAGTACAACTGCCTGACATCAGAAAATAATATGAAGATGATGTTCGTGCAGCCTGAAGAGGGTGTATTTAACTTTAAGGGTACAGATGCTGCCGTGNATTTTGCTGAATCAAACGATATGCTGTATGTTGGCCATGCCTTGGTCTGGCACTCGATGGTTCCAAATTGGATCTTTAAGTATAAGAATGGCAAGGAGGTTAGTCGTGAGGATCTAATCGATCGAATGCGCACTCATATCTATACATTAGTGGGTCGCTATAAAGGTAGAATCAAATACTGGGATGTGGTTAATGAAGCAATTGACACAAAATATATCGAGGATCCAAAAACTGGTAAAAACAAGCAAGTCGCCTTTTTTAGAGAGTCGCCGTGGATGAAAATTATTGGACCTGAGTATATCGAAATGGCATTTCAATTTGCTCATGAGGCCGACCCGGATGCGCTTCTCATTTATAATGATTTNAGCATGTTCGAAGAACCCAAAGCGCGTTTTGCGGCTGGTTTGTATCGCTATTTGAAATCTAAAGGCATTGCAATCCACGGTATTGGATTCCAAGGGCACTACCATTTAAAATATCCCTCCTTGGCAAGTTTACAAAAATCCATCGATATTATTTCAGCAGTAGGCGCACAGATTAGCATAAGCGAACTAGATGTTGGGATATTGCCGCTGATAGACGACTATAAAGGAGCTGATGTCGACAAAAAGGTGGAGCTAGATAAAAAGTTAAACCCATATGTCGATGGCGTGCCCCAAAAGATTCTTGCTCAGCAAGCGGTACGATACAGAGAGCTTTTTGAATTATTTATGCACAATCGTGATCACATCGAGAGAGTCACATTTTGGGGTATGTTAGATCAGTATTCTTGGATCAATGACTGGCCAGTAAAGGGTCGCACCGCAGCACCTCTTCTTTTCGATCGTAATTATGATGNAAAGCCCGCATATACTGCACTTAAACAATTAGTTAAATNATNCGCAGTTTACGCTTTATAATGTTGGTCTATCTTTGCGCCTTGTTTTTCTGCGCCTCGTTAGAAGCAGATAGTAATAGGCCCAATATTGTTATCATTATATGTGATGATTTAAATGATTCCATTGCCGGGATGGGTGGACACCCTCAGGCGTTAACCCCTAATATTGATCGTCTTTCAGATCAAGGTGTACGTTTTGTAAACGCAGCGTCCAATAGTCCCATATGTGGACCATCGAGAGCTAGTTTATGGAGTGGTCTACATCCGATTACCACCGGATTGTTTGGTGGAAAACAACACCACAATCGTTGGTACAATAATCCAGTTCTTAAGGATAAGCCAACCTTGTTTGAAACCATGTCTAAAAGTGGATATAGAATCTATGCTACCGGTAAGATTCATCATAACGGTCACGAGCAAATAAGAATATTTAAAAATATTGATGGCTCCAATGGTTTTGGTTCCCACCCGAATTTTGGACCGTTACCAAATGATGGATTACCGGAAAATAGACGCCATGGAGTCTTGCCTCCTTGGTGGCCAGATTCTCATAGAAATAATGGCGGTTGGGGAGATGGTTTTGGTCCAATACAAGATGTAAGTAAATATGGTGACGATTATGGATGGTCGCTATTTTATAGCGGACGAGAGTGGAATTATCGCGAAGGCCATAATCGTGATCCTATGCCAGATGAAGTGCATGCTGCAGAAGTGGTCGAATTTCTGGGAGGAAATCACTCTGCACCGTTTCTATTAACTGTTGGTTTTTCTCGCCCACATTCTCCTTGGTATGCACCGCAGGAGTTTTTTGATTTATTTCCATTAGATTCGGTTCAACTAACTCCAATTTTAAAAAACGATGCTGCGGATTGCGCTAAAATATTAACCCAAGATCGCGATATTTCTGAACCTTGGGGTTGGCACAAGTATGAAAAAATTATGCGTAACGGTGGCGAGCAGCAGTTACGCAAATGGACACAAGCTTATTTAGCCTGTGTTTCTTTTGTAGATGCTCAAGTTGGAAAGATTCTAGACGCGATTGAATCTCGCGAAGACGCAGATAACACTATTGTGATTTTTACTAGTGATCATGGATATCACATGGGTGAAAAAGAATATTTGTTTAAGTTCTCTCCCTGGGAAGAGAGTGTACGTATTCCACTAGTCGTTTCAGGTCCAGGTATTGCCAAAGGTTTAGAATGTTTCAGTCCTGTATCACTTATCGATATCTATCCTACTTGCATGGATTATGGATCTGCGAAGACCTCTTATAACTTAGATGGGTTTAGTTTACGCAGTCTCCTTGAAGATCCAGTTGCTGAAGCTTGGGCTGGTCCTAGCGTTTCAGTTGCAGTATCAGGATCAAAAGTGCCAGTTGAAGTCAACCAGCCTGCAAGGGCAGAAGATCAGCATTTTAGCCTACGCTCTATGTACTTTCGGTATATCCGATGCCGAAATGGTGAAGAAGAGTTTTATGATCATAGAGTAGATCCCAATGAGTGGACCAATCAAATCGATAACCCTCACTATAGAGCAGATATATTAGGACTACAGCAAGGACTAAGCGCGATACTCAACAAGACGAAGTAATTCATATTGATTTATTTACGTTTTTTTAGCTCTTTTGTCATTGTTTCATTATTGTAAGTAATCTGGTCATTTATTGTACTAGTGTTTTAGTCATTATTAAGCTAATATACTTAGATTCTGTGCATAAAATACGCTGAGTCTATTATTGCCCATTATTTAATGTTACGTTACCTCTTCTTGCTCTATACTGTATTTTTTGCGGTATGTATTTCTTCTGCTCAATCTACTGTAGGCGCATACTGGTCGTTTCAAGAGAATCAGAATGTTGGAGTAAATGATGTATTTTCAGACTTAGTAAGCGTGAATACGTGGCCTGTTGGGATACCGAAGTTTAGTTATAGTGGCACTAATGGTAGAGATACCGCCAATTATGGCAATAGTTTCACTGCCCACAATGGAAATCAATGGGTGCCAGGTCGTGCTATTACATGGCCCGTTAGCACGGGACCTTCAACTGGCAATAGCTTTCAGATAACAGTAGATACTACTAACATTGAAAATATTAATGTCCGGCTTAAATATCGCTTAAACGGAGTCGAAAGTAGCGCAGGGTCAGTCACTGCATTCAGTGCTTTTGAGTATAGTTTGGATGGCAGTAACTTTTCGGATTTTTCTACTGTAAACCTAGATCTATTGAACAACACTTCTTATAATAATATATGGAGTGCTGATTTGAGCTCTATTACAGCTATTGAGGATTCTAGCAGCGTAACACTGCGCTGGTCCTTCCCGGATTTAATTCAACTTCAAAGTAAGCAGATCCGAGTGGATGATCTAGAGATTACTGGGGTATTTAATCCGACAGTATATACTACATCCAGTGTTGAGATTCTTGAGATGCGTAAAGAGTTAGGTTTATACACTCCAACTACATATACCTCGAGTGATCTTAGCTATGCTTTATCTGGCGCAGATGCAGACGCTTTTACCATTAATAGTAACGGATCTTTATCATTTAATACTGATCCAGTGTTTGCAAATAAGTCCTCTTATTTCGTTGTAGTTGAAATGGCAGACTCGCAAAACTTATCTAATGTGGAGCATCATTCTGTAAGCGTGCAAATATTAGAGAGTGCTGCTATTACTTCACGTCATCGACACCATCCGATAGGGCAGTACAATGTTCTGTTTATCCCTATTGATGATCTTCGCCCATTGCTCAATGTGTATGGTGAAGACGATCCATTAAAGCCTTTAAAGATTAATGGACAATCAGGCACTCCTAATTTTGATCGGCTCGCCGCATCTGGGGTGACTTTTTTAAATGCGCATTGCCAGCAGGCTATTTGTACTGCTTCTCGGGCCTCTTTTTTGACGGGTCTACGCCCAGATACTACACGCAATTGGCATTTAGAAACTCGCTTTCGACAAGTTATGCCCAATGTAACTACTTTGCCCGAACACTTTAAGAACAACGGCTATAAAACTTACGGCGTTGGTAAAATATTTCATGGGCAGACGTCTGTTAAGCAAGATGAAACGAGGTCTTGGAGTGAGGGTTGGGACAATCCCAGTGAAGGTCGCTATAACTTCTATGAAAGAGGTGATAACACGAACATTTGGAACACTTGGAATAAAGTAGCTGGGACCAATTCAGGTTCTACATCAGCAACTGATGTCGGTGAATTTAAGAGAGATGGTGTAACTCTAATCGAAGACAGTGATTATAAGGATGGCCGTGCAGTACAGTTAGCCATTGAAAAAATTGCAGAATACGCTTCTGATCCAGAACCTTTTTTTATTGGCCTAGGTTTTCAGAAACCACACTTGCCATTTAATGCTCCAAAAAAGTATTGGGACTATTACGATCCAGCCTCTTTTGATATGAGTAATTACCTAGGAATACGAAACATGCCTGCAGGTACTAATTCCTTCACTGCTCCCTATGGGGGAGAGCCTAGTTCATACGGAGATGGTTATGAGTATTTACCAACTATAACCGAGCCAGCTTTAAATATATTCTATAATCCTAGTATGCCTAATGAGGCATCAGCGCGTCACCTTATTCACGGCTATATGGCCTGTGTGTCATTTATTGATGAACAACTAGGAAAGGTACTAGATACGCTTGAAGATCCAAATAACGATGGCTCGAATGTTGATTCAATTGTAGATAGTACTATTGTAATTTTATTTGGTGATCATGGTTTCCACCTTGGAGATCATGGCGCGTTTTGGGCAAAGCATTGTAACTATGAAATTTCTACTCGTGTCCCATTTATTATCCGCTCTCCGGGAATGAGTAGTCTTGGATCGGCTGGCAAAATGACAAATGCTCCAACTGAGTTGGTTGATGTT